>DHPF01000007.1 GCA_002407855.1 Bacteroidales bacterium UBA5371 | reverse complement strand
GTCAACCTTATTCAGGACGGGTCATAAATAAAATGATAGACTTCTATACCGAGTAGAAATCAATTTTCAACATAAGTTAATTTAAAGAAAGATGAAAGAAAAAACACTATATTTAATTGATGCTATGGCATTAATTTACCGCTCTTATTATGCCCTAAATAAGAATCCTCGTATTAATTCCAAAGGATTAAACACTTCTGCAATTCTTGGTTTTGCTAATTCTCTGCTTGATTTAATTAAAAAGCATAAGCCTTCACACTTAGGAGTAGCTTTTGATTTATATGGTCCAACTGTTCGTCATGAGCAGTTCGAAAGCTATAAGGCTAATAGGCAAGAATGTCCCGAAGATATTATTTCTTCAATTCCTTATGTAATGGAGCTAATTGATGCAATGAATATTCCGATGCTTTGCAAGGAAGGATATGAGGCAGATGATGTAATTGGAACTCTTTCGCATAAGGCAGCAAAGCAAGGTTTTGAAGTTTATATGGTAACTCCCGATAAAGACTATGGACAATTAGTAAGTGATAATGTTTATATTCTTAAACTTCCTCGCATGGGTTATGGAGAAGAGATATTAGGAGTAAAAGAAATTATTGAAAAGTTTGAAATAAAAAATCCAAAGCAAGTAATAGATATTCTTGGACTTTGGGGAGATAGTTCCGATAATATTCCTGGTGTTCCTTCAATTGGAGAAAAGAAAGCCAAGCTACTTATGAAGCAATTCGACTCTATTGAAGATATTTTAGCCAATACCGACAAAATAGAGAACGCTTCCATTCGTAAAGCAATAGAAGAAAATAAGGATAAGGCAATTCTTTCAAAGCAACTTGCAACTATAATTTTAGATGTGCCTATTGAATTTGATGAAAATGCACTTTCTTTTGTACAGCCAGACTTTGAACATTGCAAAAGATTGTTTGCTGAATTAGAATTTAAGACCTTTGAAAAAAGATTCTTTAATGAGTATTCACAAATGGAGGGTTTTGCTGATTATTCCGAAAAAGCCTATCATAAAGAGTCAGAAAAAACAGAACCTAAGCCATCTGAAACAGAGCAGCAATTAGATTTGTTTGGCAATAAATTAAATCCAGATACTAATGATTTATTTTCCCAATCTATTTTCTCTACAATAGAAACCATAGAGCATAACTATACCTTAATAGAAAAGATTGATGATTTAAAAGAAATAGTGTTAGAAATAAAGGCTCATAACCTTCTTAGTTTTGATTGCGAAACAACAGGATTGGAAATAGACTCTGAACTATTAGGAATTGCTTTTTGCATAAAAGAGCATAAGGGTTATTTTGTTTTACTCCCACAAAACGAGAAAGAAAAAACCTTATTCTTAGCTTTGATTAAAGAAATAATGGAAGATATCAAAGTAGAGAAGATTGCTCATAATATTAAGTTTGACAAGAATGTTTTGCTAAATTATGGAATTGAAGTAAAGGGCAAGTGTTTTGATACTATTTTAGCTCACTACCTTATTGACTCCGAAGCAAGGCACAAGATAGATTATCTTGCCAACTCTTACCTCAATTATGAGATGATTCCCTTTGAGAAAGTCTTTGGAAAAGTAAAATCAGGCAGCATTAATATTAACTCTTTGGATAAAACAGCCTTAAAAGAATATGCAGTGGAAGATGCCGATATTGCTTTTCAGTTAAAACCATTATTTGAAAAGAAATTAAAAGAAGATGAGCTTTGGGATTTGTTTCAAAACATTGAAATGCCATTAGTAGATGTTCTTTTGTCAATGGAAAGAGAAGGAGTAAAGATAAATACGGAGGAGTTAAATGCATTTTCCAAGGAATTAAACGCAGTAAAACTTGAACTTGAAGAAAAGATTTATGCCTTAGCAAACGAAACCTTTAATATTTCTTCTCCGAAACAATTGGGCGATATTTTATTTAAGAAACTTCAAATTGTGGAAAAAGCCAAAACAACTTCTGCAACTAAACAATTCTCAACTTCGGAAGATGTCCTTTTGAAATTAGTTAATAAACACCCCATAATACCTCTTATTTTAGACTATCGTTCCATAACCAAACTAAAAAACACCTATGTTGATGCCTTACCTTTGTTAGTTAATCCCAAAACTAATCATATACACACCAACTATAACCAGTCAGTTGCCGCAACAGGAAGGCTTTCTTCCACTAATCCCAATTTACAAAACATACCAATCAGAACAGAACTTGGTAGAGAAATACGCAAAGCCTTTGTTCCAAGAAACGAAGATTTTATTTTACTATCTGCCGACTATTCTCAAATAGAACTAAGAATAATTGCATCGTTAAGTAAGGATGAAAACATTTGTCAAGCCTTTAAAGAAGGTATAGATATTCATACTTCCACAGCCAGTAAGATATTTCATATTCCAATAAACGAAGTAACCAAAGACCAAAGACGTTATGCAAAAAGTGTGAATTTTGGAATAATATATGGTATATCTGCTTTTGGACTTTCAGAACAGCTTTCAATTCCACGCAAAGAAGCACAAGACTTAATAGACCAATACTTCTCACAATACCCAACAATAAGAGCCTTTATTGATTCAAGCATAGCAATTGCACAAGAAAGAGGCTTTGCACAAACTATTTGGAAACGAAGACGCTATCTCTATGAAATCAATTCCAGAAACGCAGGCTTACGTAATTTTGCACAAAGAAATGCTGTCAATATGCCAATTCAAGGAACATCTGCCGATATGATAAAGAAAGCAATGATTGAAATACATTCAAAGTTCATACAAGAGGGATTAAAATCCAAACTTATCCTTCAAGTTCATGATGAATTAGTATTTGATGTTTATCGTCCAGAGCTTGAGAAGGTAAAAGTAATTGTAGAAAGAGAAATGAAAGAAGCCTTACCATTGGAAAATGTTCCAATAGAGGTTGAGAGCAACACCGGAAATAACTGGCTTGAAGCACACTAAATCATTTCCTTCTTAAATCTTTTCCTTCTTAATTGTATCCTGATAAATCTTCTCTGGGCGTTTATGTTTCCAACGCTTATGCGACCAAAGCCAAAATGGAGGGTTCTTTTCTATGGTTTTCTCTAACAAGGAAACATATTTAAGGGTTATTTGTGAATATTCTTCTTCTTGCGGATTAATACTTAATGGGACTATATCAAAACTATAATAACCTCTTCTCTCTTTATTTACCTTATAATAAAAGACGGGATAGTTGTATTTCTTGGCAAAATACTCCCCACCAAAGATAACCGGAGTATCTTGATTAAGAAAGTTTGTCCAATAGGATTTGAAGGTATCGTTAGGACTTTGGTCGGAAAGCAACATATATGCACAAGACTTATGTTCCTTTTCATATTTTTTGAAAACCTCTTTTACATTATCATTATAACAAACCTCTGTTCCAAAACGGGTTCTTCTCTTATGCATAAGGTACTCGAAGCTCTTATTACTCATTCTTTTCCCAACCCCAATCCCATGAAAAGAAAACTGCATCCCCAAAGACAAAACCATATATTCCCAATTATTATAGTGAGAAGAAAGAAGCAGGATGCTCTTTCCGTCTTTAAAATATGGCTCAATAAGTTCGGGATTATTGCATTTATACCTTTTCAAAACATTCCTTTTAGAAATTGTCAAAGCCTTGAAAGCCTCAATAAAAATATCCGCTAAATGTTTATAGAATATATTTTTATAGGTCTTTAATTCTTCGTTAGAGCTTTCAGGAAAAGAGTTTTTAAGATTTTGTTCAATGGTTTGTTTGCGGTATTTTATTACCTCTTTAAGCAAAAAAGCAATAAAATCTGCAATAGAATACAAAATCCACAAAGGCAAAAGCGAAAGGGGAATAAGAAAAGCGTAAAAGAAAATAATATTAAATACTTTTTTCATAAACTTTATCTTCTAACAAATAAAGCCATCTTTTTGGTAGATGGCTTTATTTGTTAAAGTTGAGGTCTCTTCCAGATTCGAACTGGAGTAGACGGTTTTGCAGACCGGTGCCTAACCACTCGGCCAAGAGACCTTAATTGAGTTTGCAAAAATACAATAATTTTTCATATTACCAAAAACACAAATGTTTTTTACCTAAAAAGATAAGATTTAAAGACGCATAAAAGCTTATTTAGAATGATTCTGGTGAAAATAAATCCTATAAAAAACTAATAGAATCCTATTTATAGCAGCCAAAACAAAGCTTAAAAATAATTAAACTTCGTTTAGAACCCAAAACAATGCCATTGTTTTGGCAAAACAACCGCATTGTTTGACTAAAACAATGGCATTGTTTAGAGGAAACAACCGCATTGTTTTTAGATTAAAAGCAAGTTTGAATTTTTCTAATCACTATTTGATTGGTTTTGAGTAGGGCTTTAATAGTTCCAAACTTCGTTTTTTAGGGTATAAGATTAGGATTTGAAGAAAATTGTTTTATTATTGGTTATTTTATAGCCTGCCACCAAGCTTTTTTATATCTTTGCACTAAATAAAAACTACCCAAAATGAAATTTACAGCAGAACAAATTGCCTCTTTGTTAGGTGGAGAAATAGTTGGAGATAAGAATGTTGTTGTTAGTTCTCTTTGCAAAATTGAGCAAGGAACTCAAAATGCTATGTCCTTTCTTTCCAATCCAAAATATGAACATTATATTTACGACACTCAGGCTTCTGTGGTAATAGTAAATAAGGATTTTGTGCCAGAGAAAGAAGTCAAAACAACTATGATTAAGGTTGATGATGCATATGCTTGTTTTGCAAAGGTATTGGATTTATACAATGAGTTCCTTCTAAATAAAACAGGAATTTCTTCCCTTTCCTTTATCTCTAAAACTGCAACTATGGGGCAAGATGCTTATGTTGGTGAGTTTGCTTTTATTGGTGAGGGAGTAAAAATGGGCAAGAATGTAAAGATTTATCCTCACGCTTACGTTGGAGATAATGTTGTGATTGGGGATAATGTAACTTTGTTTTCGGGAGCAAGAATTTATCATTTGTGTGTAATTGGCAATGGTTGTGTAATTAATTCCGGAGCAATTATTGGTGCTGATGGCTTTGGTTATGCTCCTTTGGAAGATGGTTCATTTAAGAAGATTGCTCAAATAGGTAATGTTGTTTTGGAGGATAATGTTGAAATTGGAGCAAATACTACAATTGATAGAGCAACTATGGGAAGCACTCTAATTAAAAAGGGAGTTAAGTTGGATAATTTAATACAGGTGGCTCATAATGTTATTATAGATGAAAACACTGTTATTGCAGCACAAACAGGGCTTGCAGGAAGCACAAAAATAGGTAAGAATTGCTTTATTGGAGGTCAGGTTGGATTTTCAGGACATATAACAATTGGCAATAATGTTAAGATTGGGGCTCAATCAGGTATAATGTCCAACGTGAAAGATGATAGTTCTTTGTTTGGATACCCAGCTTGGGAGGCTCGTTCCTATATGAAAAGCTATTCTGCTTTTAGAAAACTCCCAGCTCTTTTGGAAAAAATAGATGCACTTGAAAAGAAAATCAAACTCTTAGAGAATAAATAATATCTAATCTTTAATTATTTAGCAGCTACGAAAGTTTCACACTAATTAAGTGTAAGAACTCTTCTCTTGTTTCTTTTCTTAGGAAAGCACCAGTAAAATCGGAAGTAGTTGTAACAGAATTTTGTTTTTGCACTCCTCGCATGCTCATACAAAGATGTTGAGCCTCAATAACCACAGCAACTCCCAAAGGGTTTAAGGTTTCTTGTATGCATTCTTTTATTTGTTTTGTCAAACGTTCTTGCACTTGTAATCGCCTTGCAAAGCATTCCACAACACGAGGTATTTTACTTATTCCAACAATTGTTCCATTTGGGATATAGGCAACGTGAGCCTTGCCAACCATAGGCACCATGTGATGTTCGCAAAGTGAGTAAATTTCAATCTCTTTCACAATTACCATTTGTTTATAGTCTTCATGAAACATTGCAGAGCGAAGTATTTGCACAGGGTCTTCATCGTAGCCATGAGTAAAGAACTGCATTGCCTTTGCAACTCGCATAGGAGTGTCTAAAAGTCCCTCACGTGAGGCGTCTTCTCCCAACAAATTTAAGATTTCCTTATAATGAGATGCAAGTTTTTTAAGAGTTTCAGGGTTATATCTCTCTATTTTGGTGTATCCATTGTCTTCCATAGCTATTTTGTTTTATCTGTTAAATCTTGATTTGAGCTTGCAAAATTATAAAAATAATATACTCTATTCAAATCAAAAGATAGAAAATTGGAATCAAAAGACAATTTATCAAAATCAAAAGATAAATTTTTATAATCAAGAGTTATTCAAACAATAAACAAACCTTATTACTCCAAACATTAATTAATGCTCAACAAGGTTTGTTTTTGCGAAAAAAAAGAGCTTTTCGTTTTGATTGAAAAGCTCTTTTATATCTTAAATTATGTGTTTTAGAATCTTATTCCAACAGTCATTTGAGCTAAATGATTAACGGAGTTTAGCTTAATTTCTTCTCCATCATATTCAAAGAAACTTGAATTTCCTTTGGTGTAAGCATAGGCAAAGTCCATAAAGAAGTTCTTGTTCTTGTATCCTACTCCAAAAGTTGTAGATGTAGCTCCGGCATTATTTATATCAATATTATTCTGGTCTTTATCGTAAGGGTTATCCATTATGCAGTATCCTGCTCTTAGGGCAAAGACTCCCAACTTAACTTCTGCACCAATTCTTAGAGTGTTTGCTGGTCTGTAATACTCCTGTATTCTATTATTTATAGTGTTTTCTTTTCCTATATTATTACTTAAACGATACTTCATTCCATTATAGTTAGTGTATTCGTAGTCTGCGGAAATGGAGCCTGCAACCTTTGATTTATTATCTCCCAAAACAAAAGCTAAAGAGCCTAAGAACTTAAATGGAGATTGCAAATCGTAAACAATAGGTGCCCATTCTGATCTTCGGGTCTTCAAAAACGAAACCTCTGATGTGAAGTTATCTTCAATGGAATAGAAGGTTGGAGAGTGGATTGCCGCTCCCAAACGGAACCAATTGATAGGTCTAACAATTGCTCCAAACTTAAAGTTAATTCCTGTTGCATTCAAATAGTAGTTCTCGTTATAAACATATTCTTTTGAAGGATCGCTTGCAAGCTGCTCTGTAAATGAAGCTTCGTTATTGTAGTTTGCCATTGGAACACCTATTGTTCCTCCTAAATAGATGAAATTATTAATATTTGTAGATAGAGAAAAGGTCATCTCATTTATGGATCCAAATTCTTTAAAGGCACGAATTTGATTAACATTATTGCCTTTAAATATGGAAGTGTAGGCATTTAAAACTGTGTCGTAATCAACAACATATGCTTGGAAGAATTCCTCCATAAAGGCTTCATCAAAACCATTATCAATAATGTGAGAAGCAAAAGAGTTTGTAACATTATCTCTTTGGAATATGGTTCTATTTCCATAAGATTTTAATCTATTTATTCCAAAGCTCAATTGAACTCCTTTAAATGTTTCGTTTGATGGTTTGAAGTAGAAAAGAGCTGCAATATGTCCGAAATTTAAGTTAGCTCTATCGTCCATTGACTTTAATCCATTGGCATTAGCTTCTGTAAATGTCCAATTTAATCCTGTTGAAAAGGATATTTCACTTGAATTGAACATTCCAAGTCCTGCTGGGTTAAAACTTGCTGCTGTTAAATCGCCACCTAATGCACCAATAGCTCCTGCTCTTGAAAGGTAATTAGATGTTCCATTAAGTCCATATTGTGATAATCTTAAAGCATCTGTGGCTACCTGTGCTGATAAACTGCCTACAAATAAAAGGCTTGTTATCAATAAAAGTATCTTTTTCATTTTATTTCTATGTTTTATTTTGTTATTAATTATTGTTTAATCTTTATTAGTTAGTTATCTTCTGGAACGACTTGAAGAGGAACTTGAAGAAGAGCTTCTGCTACTTGAAGATGTGCCAGAGGAACGTGAAGAGCTTGAAGAAGGAGAAGAGAATGTTGAGCGAGACCTTGAAGAACTACTATTATTATATGTTCTTGTAGGTTGATTATTTGACCTACTGCTATTATAAGTATTACGATTGTTATTAGTACTTCTAAACTCATTATTTGTTCTTGGCTGACGAGTTGCAGGAGGACTATATGTTCTTGTATTTTGTCTGTTATTATTGTTTAAACGCTCGTTGTTAGTTGTACGGGTGTTAGTGTTTATACGTTCATTTGAATTATTACGAGTAGTGGTTTGTCTGTTAATGTTAGGATTTGTTTCTCTGCGTTGGGTATTAATAGTTCTGCTTTCAAGTCTTTCTGGTTTGTTAAACCTTGTATTTGTTCTATTGTTTGGGTTTCTGTTTTGGTCTAAATCACTTGTACGACTTAATGTTCTTTCCGTAGGAAGAGTTCTGCTACTTGTAATTGCAGAAGAATTATTTCCTGCTCTTGAACTTGCAGCTCTACTAATTGAACTTTCTGCTCTCGGATTTGCACGCTCTGTACCATATCTTGAATTATATTTATCTCCAAAGGTTCTTTCTCTTGTGTTTTCAGTTAAATCTTTTGTTGTACTTGCTAAGCTTCTACGTCCATAATTAGGATCGAAAGGCCTTGGGCGATTAAAGTTTGAGTTATAGTCTCTTTGGTTATAGTAACAAATATTATGATGATGGTAATAATAACCATAATAATATGGGTTATAATATCCCCAACCCCAATAACTATATCCCCAATAAGGATTATAATAATAAGGATTATAGTATGGGCTATAATATCTGTAATAAGAAGGATACCACCAGCTATATCCTAAATATATACTTGTTCCCCAATAATAAGGGTCGTAAGTGTACCAATACAAATTAGTATAATAGTCATCGTAGTAGTTCACCCAAACATAAGGACGATGAAACCTACGAATACGAGCTGAATAAGCATAATCGTAATAGTCATCTTCATCATATTCTTGATAAGAACTACTATATGATTTCTCTTGGTCAGAGTAATAATTACTATCTTGCGATGCGTAATTATTGGAGTCCAATGCTTGATCTTGTGAAGAGGAAGCTCTTTTCAATCTCTCATTATACTCTCTTGAACTTTTAGCATAACTCTTAGTATCTTTATCCATTGAAGAAAGAGATGTTCTTTTCTCAACTTCTTGATACTGTTGTGGGTCGCTTGGATTATAATAAACGTCATCGTAACCCATCAATCCAGATTGCAAAGAACAACTGCTTAAAAGGGAAATAGCCGCTATTGCAATTACTCCTAAGTTGAATCTCAATGTTTTCATATCTATAATATTTTATTGTTTAATTATCTAACTATAAACTTTACTCAACTAAAACATAGCAAAACTTATGCCAAAGTAGTCTTAAATAATAATAAAATTGATTTATAATACAGAATTGTTAATATTTAATATTATTCTTAAACTTCTTAAATCTCTAATTTCAATTTCTAAATGCCAAGTTTATAAGGTTTTATTTAAGCCCAAATGAAACTTGATTCCATTTTACTGAAACTTGATTCTAATTTTTTGGAATCAAGATATAATTTTTTGGAATCAAGTTTTAATTTCTTAGAATAGCATATCACAAATATTATACCAAACCCCCAATCATATTGATAAGGCTATACCCAAATAATACTAAAATTAAGAGGCATTTATTTTTATTTGTATCTTTGCAAATCTAAAAATAAACAGAAAAACCAGAAGAAAATGGCAAAAGATTTTGTAACACGCAAAGAAAACTATTCAGAATGGTATAACGAATTGGTCGTAAGAGCAGGTTTAGCTGAAAATTCAGCAGTAAGAGGATGTATGGTAATTAAGCCTTATGGCTATGCAATTTGGGAGAAAATACAAAGAGCATTAGATGATATGTTTAAGGAAACAGGACATCAAAATGCGTATTTTCCTCTCTTTATTCCAAAATCGTATTTTGAGAAAGAAGCTGAACATGTTGAGGGTTTTGCAAAAGAATGTGCTATTGTAACTCATCACAGACTTAAACCCAAGAGCGATGGTTCAATTGGATTGGAGCCAGACCCAGAAGCAAAGCTTGAAGAAGAACTAATTGTTCGCCCAACAAGTGAAACAATTATCTGGGATACTTATAGAGGATGGATACAATCTTATAGAGACCTTCCAATTCTTTGTAATCAGTGGGCAAATGTTGTTCGCTGGGAAATGCGAACAAGAATGTTTCTTCGTACGGCAGAATTCCTTTGGCAAGAAGGGCACACAGCTCACGCAACAAAAGAAGAAGCCATTGAAGAAACAGCAAAAATGCTTAATGTATATGCTTTCTTTGCAGAGAACTTTATGGCTATGCCTGTTCTAAAAGGAACAAAATCGCCCAACGAACGCTTTGCAGGAGCCTTAGATACCTATTGCATTGAAGCAATGATGCAAGACGGGAAAGCTCTTCAAGCAGGCACATCACATTTCTTAGGACAAAACTTCGCAAAAGCATTTGACGTTAAATTCCTTTCAAAAGAAAATAAATTAGAATACGTTTGGGCAACTTCATGGGGAGTTTCCACACGTTTAATGGGAGCTTTAATAATGTGTCATTCCGATGATAATGGATTAGTTCTTCCTCCAAAACTTGCCCCAACACAAGTTGTAATCATACCAATTTATAAGACCCAGGAGCAAAAGGAAAAGGTAAATCAAGAAGCTCAAATCATAATGCAGGAACTTAAACAATCCGGTATTTCTGTGCAATATGATGCAAGAGAAGAATATAAACCAGGTTGGAAATTTAATGAATACGAGTTTAAAGGAGTACCTGTAAGAGTAACCATAGGAGCAAGAGACCTTGAACAAGGGGTTGTTGAAATCGCAAGAAGAGATAATCTCACCAAAGAAACTCTTCCAATAGAGGGAATAAGTCAAAAGATAGTAAAACTATTAGATGATATACAGGATAATCTATTTACAAAAGCCCTTTCGTTTAGAGAAATGGGCACAAGAAAGGTTGATACTTGGGAAGAGTTTTTAGTTGAAATTGAAAAGGGAGGATTTCTTTTATGTCATTGGGACGGAACCCCCGAAACAGAAGAGAAGATAAAAGAACTCAGCAAGGCAACCATTCGTTGTATTCCATTAGACGCCTTAGAAGAAGAAGGAAGATGTATCTTTTCAGGAAAACCTTCCGCAAAAAGAGTTGTCTTTGCAAGAGCATATTAATACGATAATAAAATATAGAAATACCATTTTCAAAATAAAGAAAAGGGCAATTTCTTATTAATTTTACAAGATACTAATTTTAAAACAACGATATGAAAAAACTATTCTTTCTTTCCGTTATTATGTTTCTTGTTGTAAATACTTTTGCTCAACCTAAGATTTATTCTAATGAATATGCTGAAAAAATGAGAGAGATTGAAGCAAAATACAAAGATGCCATTGGAGTAGACTCCACAAGTGCTATTTTCTATAAAGATAAAGATACAGAGAAGTTCTACAACATTTGGGTTTTGTTTTTGAGTGATATGAGTAAATACTTTCGTGCCAATAACCTTATTCTAAATGAGAAACTCTTCTTTCGAGTGTTTTTTTCTAATGATGGTAAAATAGAATACTTGTTTTATAATCCACTGAAAAAAGATTCCGCTCTTTTAGAGAAGAAGAATAAAAAGAGGTTTGAAAAGCTATTAAAGGCTTTTGCTAAATCATATAAAATAGATATAGAATTAAACGAGAGGTTTAAGCAATGCGGAGTGGGTAATTTTCAAATGTAACACTACTAAAAAGAAAGAATATGACAATAGAGGAAAGAATTAAGGATTATTTTGAAAGAGTATCTACTCTAAGGAGGTTTCTTTGACATTGATAAGAAGAAGAAACAAATAGAAGAAGAAACCCAAGTATCGCTTTTACCAAATTTTTGGGATGATGCCTCAAAAGCAGAAACCTTTTTAAAGAAAATAAACGAAAAGAAAATATGGACAAACGCCTTTGATATAGTTGAAAAAGCCTATCAAGAAATCAAAGTTTGGCAAGAGTTCTATATAGCGGGGGAAGTCTCAGAAGAAGAATTAGAAGAACACTTAATCAATTTCCAGAAACAATTAGAAGACTTAGAGTTTAAAAGAATGCTAAGCAATCAAGAGGATAAGCTATCGGCAATCATAACCATAAATGCTGGAGCTGGTGGAACAGAAAGCTGCGATTGGGCTTCAATGCTTATGAGAATGTATATACGTTGGGCAGAAAGGCATAACTATAAAGTAAGTGAAGTAGATTATCAAGAAGGAGACGTTGCAGGAATAAAGAGTGTTACTCTGGAAATTGAGGGTGAATTTGTGTTCGGCTATCTTAAAGGAGAAAGCGGAGTGCATCGCTTGGTAAGACTTTCGCCCTTTGATTCTGCCAACAAACGACACACTTCCTTTGCTTCGGTTTATGCTTACCCTGTTATAGATGAGAATATAGAAATAAACATTAACCCTTCCGATATAGAGTGGGATACTTTCCGCTCAGGGGGACCAGGAGGACAAAACGTGAATAAGGTAGAGACAGCCGTACGTTTACACTATAAGCCTGAGAATATAATAATAGAATGCCAGCAAACCCGTTCCCAATTGCAAAATAGAGAAAAGGCTATGCAGATGTTAAAGTCTCAACTTTACGAAATAGAACTAAGAAAAAAGAAAGATAAAATAGCCCAAATTGAAGGCTCAAAGAAGAGAATAGAATGGGGCTCACAGATAAGAAACTATGTGCTTCACCCATACAAATTAGTAAAAGACCTTCGCACAAATACCGAAACCTCCAACACTCAAGCTGTATTGGATGGTGATATAGACGACTTTATAAAGCAATACCTTATGGAATTTGCATCTTAAAAGGAATAGAAAAATTCAAATAAGAACTTAGAGAAATAGAATCAAGTTTCAATAAATTAGAATCAAAAGATAATTTTATAGCTTTTGATTCTAATTTTTTATAATCAAATATCAGTTTAATGGTAGAAAGGAATGAATTTTACCTTAATTGATTTATGTTTGGTACTATTTTATTTAATGTCAGTATTATTTATATGGAGAATAATAGTACTAACAAAGAGCTTTGTTTAGAAGAAATAGCTTAAATGTATTTGAAATCCTTTCCATCTGGCATTTGAATAGTAGCTCATTTTTTGAAGTCCAAAATAATAAACTCCTCCTAATGAAACATTTCTATTAAAATCGTAACCAACGCCTAAATGAAAGCCTAAGTCCAAGGTGCGAAGGGCATAGTCGGAGAAGGTATTCTCTGTTACTTTCCCATAATAGTCAGGGTTGATTGCTGTGGTGTCTCTAAGGTCTTCAATTTCTGATTTGCCACCAAGCCCAATGGTGAAAAAGGGAGAAACTGCAATATACATACCTCTTGATAGCCTATCATCTCCAAACTTAATCAATATTCCTAAAACTCCTTCCAGCAAGTAAGCATTAACATCTCCTTTGGTGTGAAAAGGGATTTCGTATTTATAGCCTTTGTTCTGAAACGATAAAGAGGGCTGGAAATACATATTATACACTAATCTCTTTTCTCCAACAAACCCTGCTTTCCAGCCAAATTTATAGTCCCCGCTGCCAGCGTTATCAAAGCTTCCGCCAATGCGTAATCCAAACTGCCAAGGCTGATTAGAAGATTTTACTTTGCTTTTTACGGGTTGAGCATTAAGTAAGGTGCTAATAAATAAAAAGATAGAAAAACAAATAGTTAAAAACCAACGTGTTTTTATTTGAAACTTGTTCATTTTTATTTAGGATTTTCTAATTGGTAAATTGTTTTAATAAGATTTTCTCCTGCTCCAATGCGATAGCCTTCCGAAAGAAATACTATTTCTCCTTTTGTTGTTATTAAAAGAAGAATAGGGAAATTATCTTTAAAGTCTTTGTTTAGGGCTTTTTCAACTCTCTTTAATATCTTTCTGTTTTTGTCAATTGCAAATATTGATTGCTCTGGAAGGTTCTTATAATTTTTCTGGGAGAAATCAGAGGTTAGTTTGTCATCAGGAACTAAAAACAATAGTCCTCCTTGCCATTGTTCAAATTCTTTCTTTAAAAGAGGTATGTCAGCCATAACATGACGGGTTGGTTCTTTTTGTGGGTCTAAAATTGCAAGCACTAAACCCTTAGAATTTGTAAGTTGAGAAAGAGAGGTTGAGGTTTTATTTTCTATTTTTACAGAAGTCTTCATATTCATTTGTCCTTCCACTTTCAGAGTTTGCGGTATCTCTCTTAGCTGAACAAATATATCGGAGCTTGTATTGGGTTTGAGTTCAAAGTAATTTGTTTTAACGTAAACTGTTCCATCATTGGCTCTATTGCCTGTTAGTAAACGATAATAGCCTGCATCTAATATTAGTTTCTCTGGGAATTCCTTAAATTTAGGGTCGTATTCGTAATCTAAGGTTACAAATTTACCATCAATAAACTTTGCAATTGTAAAATGGGAATAGTATTCTGGTTTGATTTTATTTGTTGCTGCGTAGTTATGAACATTTAAAACTGCTTTATTGTTTTGTTGGTTGGTTTCTTTACTTTGTAGGGCTGTTTTCCATTCTCCATCCTCGTAATACTGACTATTAGCTGTTGCCCAATCATACTTTGCTGCAAAGCCTAATGTTCTTGCTAAGGCAACGAAAAGTATTTCTCTTGAAACCTTATCAGCTTGTTTCATACTCAATACTCCTTGTGGGGAAATCTGACAATTATAATAATTCTCGGTTTGGTTTAGTTCTATGTTTTCTTTTACCCATGTTGCAATTTGAGAAGCAGAGGTTATTTCAGTTTCACCAAATATTTCTTCCTTATTATTATAAATGTATTCTCTCCAAGGGGTTATTAGTTCCAACTGTATTCTTGGATTAAGAACATAGTTTTCCAATATTTCTTTTGAGTAATTCTTTGGATTCTTATTTTTTAGGAACGTGTTGAGGTGGCTTTGCAATATTTCTTTTGGGGTATCTCTGAGGTCTTTTTCATATATTAGTTTGAGAATAGTTATTGCCTCTGGAATGTTTTTATTTTCTCTTAAAAAATCTTCAATTGCCTTATAATTTCCCCAGCTATTCTTTATGGCATTTGCAATATCTAATGAATCAAAATTAACAAGTTCAGAAATAAGTCCTTTTATTCGTTTATCATTAGGGAAGGTTGAGATATATACATTTCGGATTGAGTCTTCGTATAGTAAACGCTTGGCATTTTGTTGAGCTTTCTGTTCTGAAATAGTTTCAATTGCTCGTGGAATAGGAGGAACAATTTCAAGCAATTCTTCATATTCTCTATTCATATTAGGCATTAAGGTAAGATAAATTGTATCTGTTTCTTTAACACTTATCTTTTTATATGCGTAGTTATTGCCTTTATTTGCCCAAATCATTAAATCTCCAAGACCGGTTGTAAGAAATGTCAATCCATTTTCATCTGTCTTTTTTTCTACCAAAGGATAATACTCTGCATAATTATATAGTCCAAAATCAACACTTGCATCCACAACTGCATTATTCTTATCTGTAACCTTAACATAAATTTTCTTTGTTGGGGCGTAGTTTGATAGTAGATTAATTCTTGAATATAGGTCAGTCTGATAGTTTATTTCTTCCTCCCCTTTGTAGCCTGCACCAAAAACTGTTGTATGAACCATCATAGCTCTTTTTACAGGGGCGTCAAACCATGCAAAGTTGAGTTCGGCTTCGGGTTCACAAGCTCCCAGATAATACCATTTGCCATCAATCCAAACCTCCACCCAAGCATGATTATCATCGGTATGAGCCCAACGAGGAGTGTAGCATTGGCGAGCAGGAATAGAAACAGAGCGAAGAGCAGTTACGGTAAAGGTTGACTCTTCTCCACATCTTCCATGCGAAGTTCTTACTGTGGATAAAGGAGCTGATGTTCTGCCATCGGCTGCCTTATAATTAACATACTCATGACACCAATGGTTTACTTCTAATGCTGCATCATACATTGACATTCCTTTAATTCTATCTTTTAATTCATTAAAGAACACAACCCTTGCACTATCTAAGTTTTCATTATTAACTCTATATACTAAAACAAAATGTTGGAATATGTCTTCTGGTATTGTTTTTCCCCAAGAAAAGTAATCTCTTGCCTTAAAAGCATACTCTACTTGTTGAATAAAAAAGGATTCATCATAGTCTGCTATATCACTCAATGGCATATATGCCTTTAAGAAGTTTAATGCTTCTTCTTGTTCATTTGGTAATGAGGTTTTACTTACTTGTGCATTTGTTATAGGAGTAAATAAAGAAAGCACAATAACAAATAATAATAATATTCTTTTCATAGCTATTTCCCTAAGATTTTATTGTATTCAGTTGGATTTGACAAAAGATTAATTGCTTTATCAACCTCTTTGTCTATTTGTAAAAGAGATTCTATTCGTCCTTTTTGATTATAGTATCTAACAACAATCTCCGACAATAGAATTTCTTTTATATCATCTTTAAATTTGATTAAATCATTTTTCTTATCCTTTTCAATCTTTGCCTTTAATTCTTCTATTGTCTTAGCAATGTCATCACTATACTTTTCTTTATTAGATGTTTCTTCTAATTCCTTTAACATTCTCTCGGTTATTGTTGAATAGGAATAGTCTTTGTCTTTCAAATAATCAATAAACTGATTATATATCTGATCTGTTATCTTAAAGTCTTTTGCAGAAGGTATAGTAGGGTTATTTCTTACAAACTCAGAAGCAAAGTTAAAGGCATGGAATTTTGTTATAATTGCTATTGTAAGAGGGCTTGCATATTCTGGTTTAATCTCAATATCGGGCTCAATACCAAAACCATCATAAACAATTCTTCCTCCTTTTGTTTTGAAAGCTGTTTTTAAAGAGTCTGGAACTTTTGATGCCTTACCATCAGCATCTCTATGCGAATAATCTATTGCCTGAATGCAACGACCACTTGGAATATAATACTTGGAAACAGTTACCTTCATTTGAGCATTATAAGTTAAAGGAATAATATTTTGAACTAACCCTTTCCCAAAAGTTCTTTGCCCCATAACAATTGCCCTATCCAAATCTTGAAGACTGCCTGCCACAATTTCAGAAGCAGAAGCAGAAAAATTATCAACCAATACAACAATAGGTATATCTAAATCTGTAGCAGGGTACATTGTTTTAAAGGTTTGGTTCTTTTCGGTTATCTTGCCTTTTGTTGAAACTATATTTTGCCCCTTATCAACAAAAATATTTACAATCCCAACAGCATCGGTCAGAAGTCCACCTCCATTGCCTCTTAAATCAAGGATTAATCCCTTAATACTATTATTACTTGTTTTCTTTAAATCTCTAAAAGCGTTCAATACATTATTAGCAGCATCTTTTGTAAATTCGGTTAGTTTAATATAGCCAATGTCGTTTTTCAACATACCATAATAAGGAAGATTTTGAAGAGTTATTTCTTCTCTTTTAAAACTCTTTTCAATTTCTTTCCCATTCCTATTAACTTTTATTTTAATATCAGAACCTGCCTGTCCTCTTAAAAACTCTCTTACTTGATCAGAATTTTTATTAATAGCATTTTGTCCATTTACTTCTAATATAATATCCCCTGCTCTCAAACCTGCCTTATATGCAGGTAGTCCTTCATAAGGCTCGGATATAACCACCTTGCCGTCTTGTTGATGAATTAAAGCACCAATCCCTCCATACTGACCCATAAGTTGCAGTTTAACATCTTCAATATCCGATTCAGGAATATAATTAGTATAGGGGTCAAGTTTAGCCAGCATAGCATCAATAGCTGTTTTCATTAACTCTCCAGGATTAATATCATCAACATAATTCAAATGAAGATTCTTATAAACTGAAGAAAATATCTCAAGATTTTTTGATAATTCAAAGCCCTTATCTTCTTCTTGTGCATTTAGATTAAATGATAATACGATAAGAGCAATAATAAGTAAGCTAATTCTTTTGTGTAGCATAAAATTACATATTAAATTTGTGGGCAAAGATACTCCAAACAAACAAATCTAATTACCTTTTTATTGTATAAAATACACTTTTTTAAATAAAAAGTTTCTAAATCGTGATTTTCTTACTATTTTTGCAGGCTATAAAATTAAGGAAGAAAGTAATTAATAATAAATAACAATCAAAATGGCTATTATTGGCAAGATTAGAAAAAGAGCAGGCATTGCAGTTGCAGTTATAGCAATAGCTATCCTATCATTTGTTTTCAGCGACATATTTACAAGATCAAGCAATGTTCCAAATAATATTGCAACCATAGATGGAGTTGAAATAACCAGAAACGAGTTTGAGCAGATGTCTCAAACAATTGAAACCAACACAAAACAACAAAACCAAACTGATGTTTTAAATTCAGAACAAAGTTATATGGTTCGTCAGCAAGCATACCAAGAGCTTTTAAGTGAGAAGCTTCTAACAAGTGAGTACGATAAATTGGGAATAAATGTTGGTAAAGATGAAATGAACGATATGTTCTTTGGAGACTTTATACATCCAATGGTAATCCAAAACTTCTCCGACCCAAAAACAGGGACATATAACAAACAAGCAGTTTCTCAATACATAGCACAATTTGACAAACTTCCAGTGGAAGAACAAGCCTCTTGGAGAAATTTTGAACAATACATAAAGAGAAGCCGTTTACAAGAAAAATATGAAAGACTTATTTCAAAGAGTATGTATATGCCAAAGGCATTAGCAACACACCTAAGTAATGTTTACAATAAAACAACCACTTCACGCTATACCTTACTTCCTTTTTCCTCAGTTGCAGACAACACCATTAAGATAGAAGAAGCAGACTACAAAAAATACTACGATGAACATAAAAATGAATTCAAACTAATTGAAGAAATGAGAGACGTTGAGTTTGTTAAGTTCCCAATTGTTCCATCTCCACAAGACATTCAATATATCAACGATACAGTAGCAAATACCTTTATTGCTTTCCAACAAGTTCCATCTTCAGAAATACCAAGTTTTGTTTCAATAGTTTCAGACAAGTATTTTGACTCAAACTACTATAAAAAAGAAGCCTTTGCTCAAACTATACCTGATTCAATCCTTTCAAAAGTATCCTTAGGAGGCTTTATTGCTCCATTCCAAAACGGAACCAATTGGGTAATGGCAAAGCTAATGTCCACACAAGCAAGACCCGATTCAGTTAGATTTTCAAGAATACTAATATTAAATAGTAATGCAGGTGGCGATATAAAAAGAACCCAAGAGGCAGCAACAAAACTAAAAGATAGTGTTTATTCTATTGTTGTGGCAGATGCATTAGGATTTGAGAATAATGTAGCTACATTCTCAGATGACCCAGAAGCTAAACAAAATATGGGAGATTCCGATTGGATGTTAGACGGGCAACTACAAGCAGATATATATAATTCCATCAACACAACTCCAATAGGAGGGATATTTGTATATGAAATTCCCAATAATATGGGTTACATGATAATAAAAGTAACTGGTAAAACAGAACCTGTACACAAACTCCAATTAGCAACAATTATAATGGAAATACGCCCAAGTGAACAAACCATAAATGAAATCAGAGACAAGGCAAACTCTTTCCTTGGGTCAGCATCAAATATGTCAGGCTTCACACAAGCAGCCCAAAAACAAAACCTCAATATTCTAACCTCACAAGTAAGAGATATGGACTACCAACTCAACGGAACTCCTTATGCAAGAGAAATAGTACGTTGGATATACAATAAAGAAACCAAGAAAGGCGATGTTGCACCAGAAGTATTTGAACTATCGGATATGTTTCTTGTGGTAGGATTAAAAGACATCAAAGAAAAAGGTGTCCTTACACTTGAACAAGTTAAACCATACATAGAAAATATGGTAAGAATGGAAAAGAAAGCTGAAATATTAATGAAAAAAGCCGAAGGATTAATTGCAACTGACAAAACCATAGATGCAATAGCTCTAAAAGCTAATACAGAGGTTGATTCAGCAGCCAATATCAGTTTTGGAGATCCTTATTTTGTTCAAGCAGGACCAGAAATGCGAGTTATCGGAACCCTTTCAGCAGCCAATAAAACAGGAATTCAAAAACCAATAAAGGGATATAATGGAATTTATATTGTAGAAATAGATGCAATAGGTCAAAGAGAAACCAAAGAAGACCCTCAAATGATACAACAAAGCTTTGGTATGCGAAATATGCAAAAAGCAGCACAATTGCGTCTTCCACTTCAAGTGCTTCAAGAAAAAGCAAAAATCAAGAACAATTTCTCTTTCTTCTTTTAAGAGAGTATAGAAAAGAATTAAAATAAAGATTTGGTAAAATGGATTCAAAAGACAAGAAAATATCTTTTGAATCCATTTTTTTATAATCAAAAGACAAAAAACTCGAATCAAAGGATAAAATAATTAATATTTCATCTAATAATCTGCGATATTTAATTATCTTTGCTTGTCAAAGAAACTAAAAGTACAATGAGTATTAGCCCACAACCATTATCAAAGAAAGACAAGATAGCAATAGTTGCAACAGCAAGGAAAATAAGCCTTGAAGAAATTAAGGATACAATAGAGTTGCTGGAAAGGTGGGACTTAGAAATTGTTATTGGCAAAACAATAGGGCTGGATAATGACCAATTTGCGGGCAACGACAACCAAAGGGCAGAAGATTTGCAGAGCTTTTTGGACAATAAAGAAATTAAAGCCATTTTCTTAGCTCGTGGAGGCTATGGCTCGGTAAGGATTGTTGAGAAATTGGATTTCTCAATATTTGTAAAACATCCAAAATGGATAATCGGCTATTCTGACCCAACCGTCTTGCTTTCGCATATTTATTTTAAGTATAATATTGAATCAATTCATGCAATTATGCCTTTCAATATAAATAAAAATAATTTCCAATCCCCAGCCATAACAAGTTTAAAAGAAACCCTATTCCAAGAACAAACCCATAGAGAATTTCCATCAAACAAACAAAATAGAGAAGGAGAGGTTAAAGGAGATTTGATTGGAGGTAATTTATCAGTTTTGTATAGTTTGCTTGGCTCTTCAAGTTTTGGAAATACCAAAGACAAGATACTTTTTATTGAAGACTTAGATGAGTATCTTTATCATATTGATAGGATGATGCAGGCCTTGAAAAGAGCAGGCAAGTTAAAAAACTTGAAAGGGTTGATTGTTGGGGCGTTTTCAGATATGCACGATAATACAATTCCTTTTGGCAAAACAGCCAACGAAATTATTTTTGAGGCTGTTAAAGAGTACGATTACCCTATTGCTTTCAAGATCCCAATTGGGCATATTGAAGAAAAAAATATTGCTTTTGTGGTTGGAAGAAAAACATCTCTTATTATTGATAAAGAAAACGTTATTATAAAACAATAGATTAAGAGTTATGGATACGTCAGTTAATTTTGGACAAAAGGGGGAGAAGATAGCGTTGGAATATTTGCTTGAAAAGAAATATCTTATTCTTGAAACGAATTATAGAAGTGGGAAAAACGAAGTGGATATTATTGCAAAGGATAAGGGAGAAATTGTTTTTATTGAGGTTAAGACCAGAAGCAATAATGTGTTTTGTGAGCCCGAATCAGCAGTAAAAAAGAATAAACAAAGGGCAATAATTAAGGTTGCAAATAGTTATATTTTAAGAAATAATGTTAATGAAGAGGCTCGGTTTGATATAATTGCCATAGTTACGAAAAGCGAAGGTATAAAAATAAATCATATTGAACGTGCCTTTACACCAATGCCTTATTAAATAATGGAAAATAAAGAAAGAATATATTATAGTATTGGAGAGGTGGCTTTGGAGTTAGGTGTCAGTATTCCAACTCTTAGATTTTGGGAAACTGAATTTAACCAAATCAAACCTCATAAGAATAAAAGAGGTGTTCGTTTCTATAAGAAGGAAGATATAGAACTCCTAAAACAAATACATTACCTCACCAAGACTTGCGGATATACCATTGATGGAACAAAAAACTATCTAAAAAATAAAGCAATTACGCAATCCATTAGTGAAAATAGCAGTCCTAATGTAGAGATTGTACGTTCGTTAAAAGAAATCAAAGAGTTTTTATTAGAATTGAAAGAGACCTTATGAATATACTAATACTTTGTACGGGTAATTCGTGCCGTTCGCAAATGGCTCATGGTTGGTTAAAACAAATTAACCCTTCTTTAAATGTCTATTCCGCAGGAACAATTCCAGCAATGGAAGTAAACCCTTTGGCAATTGAAGTTATGAAAGCATCAGGCGTAGATATTTCTTCTCATAAGCCCACAAGTGTTGAGGAATATTTAGAAATGGATTGGGATTATGTTATTACCGTTTGTGATGATGCAAAGGAGAGTTGCCCATTGTTTTTAGGCAAAACCAAAAACAGACTTCACTACTCTTTTGAAGACCCTTCCAAAGCAGTAGGTAGCCAAGAGTTTATTTGGAAAGAGTTTCAAAGAATTAGTTTAGAAATTAACCATATCTTTTTCTTCTTAAGCGAAAAAGTGTTTGGACAAGATAATGTCATATGTAATAAGACCGATTGCCCAAAATTTTAAAATAGGATTAGAAACTATGCTAATCAAGTTAAATTGGAAATAAAAATAATCAAAAGAAATATGAAAAAGAATATAGCACTGATGGCGGGAGGCAATAGTGGAGAGGCTGTTGTTTCGCTTCGTTCTGCCATAGAGGTAGAAAAAAATATTGATTCTTCATTATATAATGTCTATAAGATAATCGTTCAGGGCAGGGATTGGTTTTATGAAAAAGAAGATAAGAAATTCTTTATTGATAAGAACGATTTCTCACTAAGCATAGACAATAGAAAAATTTGTTTTGATGGAGTATTTATAATTATTCACGGAACACCAGGAGAGAATGGACTTTTGCAAGGATATTTAGAGATGATGAATATACCTTTTGCCTCTTGCAGTTCATTAGTCTCTGCAATTACTTTTGACAAGGTTGTATGTAATGCAGTTGTTAGAGAATTGAATGTTGTGAGTGTTGCAAAGAATATAAGTTTTTACAAGAATAACCCTATGAGTGTAGAAGAAATCCTCTCCAAACTAAGTCTTCCTTTATTTGTAAAGCCTTCCGAAGGAGGTTCAAGCATAGGTATGAGCAAGATAAAAAAGAAGGAGGAATTAAAAAAAGCTATTGAAACAGCCTTTGAAGTACATGATAGAATAATTATTGAAGAATTTATTAAGGGAAGAGAACTTACTTGTGGAGTTATTGAAACCAAAGGCGAAGTTGTAGCTTTCCCCATCACAGAAATAATTCCTAAGAAAGAGTTTTTTGATTACGAAGCCAAATATAATGGTTCCACTGCTGAAATAACTCCTGCTGATGTTAGCGATGCAATTAGAGATGATGTGCAAAACAAAGCTAAGAAAATCTATAAAGGATTAAATTGTAAGGGAGTTTGTAGGGCAGACTTTATTTATGATACCGACAAGAAAGAACTTTTCTTCTTAGAGATAAACATAATACCTGGTCAATCCGAACAAAGCATAGTTCCTCAACAAGTAAGAAAGATGGGACTAACAACAAAAGACCTATATTCCAAAATGCTTGAAGAAATTTTTTAGATAAAATCCTTTTATGAGAAAACTAATTATTCAAATAATATTTCTTCTATTTCTTATTCCATTATTTGCATTCTCTCAACCAAAGAATGTAATCCTTATGATTGGAGACGGGATGGGGCTTTCGCAATCTTATGCTGCCTACACCACAAATAAAGGCAGTTTGAATATGTTTAAAATGCCTATAACAGGATTTTCAAAGACTCATTGTGCAGATAGATACATCACCGACTCTGGTGCAGGTGCCACAGCCTTAGCAATAGGTGAGAAAGCCAATTATGAATCCATTGGCTTAGATTCTCTTTGGAAAGAACACCCAAGCCTTATTAAATTGGCAAAACTTAAAGGGCTATCAACAGGAATTATCTCCACTTGCGACCTTACTCATGCCACACCAGCAGCTTTTGTTGCTAATGTAAAGCATAGAAAAATGCAGCAGGAGATAGCTTTATCCTATTTGGAAGAAAATGTAGATGTGTTTATTGGAGGAGGGAAAGATAATTTTGTTTCAAAGAAGCGAAAAGACAAACTCTCTCTTATAGATAGCTTAATGAAAAAAGGATATAATATACTTTATTCTATTGATGAGGTTGTTTCATTTAAGGCAGATAAAAATAAGATAAACAGAGTTGCAGGACTACTTTACGATAAGCATCCTCCAATTGCCTCAAAGAGAAACGATATGCTTTGCAAGAGTTTATCAACAACACTTAACTTATTATCGGAAAACGAAAAAGGCTTTTTCCTTATGCTTGAGGGTTCTCAAATTGACTTTGAATCACATTTGCATAATTTTGACAATATGGTGGAAGAAGTTTTAGATTTTGATAAGGCAGTAGGATTAGCTTTGGAGTTTGCAAAGAGGGATTCTAATACTTTGGTAATCGTTATCGCTGACCATGAAACCGGAGGGCTAACCATTAAAGATGGAAATATTTCAAAGGGAGAGGCTTCGGGCAAATGGGCTTCGCTTAATCACACAGGTGTTATGGTTCCAGTATATGCCTTTGGTGTGGGGGCAGAAAATTTTAGCGGAGTAATGGACAACACCGATGTTTTTAAGAAAATCAAGACTCTTTTAGAATTATAATTGTAACTTTGCAAATTAAGTTCTTGCAAAAATAAGATTAATTATTAGTCTTTTTTGTTTGTAGAAAATGAAACTAAGAGATAAAAAATTAGAATCAAAAGATAATTTATTAGAATCAAAAGATAATTTATTAGAATCAAAAGATAAAAAATTAAAACTAAGAGATAATTTAAGATAATAAAGATAAAATTTAATATAAAAATGACAGATTACACATTAAACTATAAAGTGGCTGATATAAATTTGGCAGACTTTGGAAGAAAAGAAATTGAAATTGCTGAAAAGGAAATGCCGGGCTTAATGGCTTTGAGAGAAAAGTTTGGAAAAGAAAAACCTTTGAATAATGTTAGGATTATGGGTTCGCTACATATGACTATCCAAACGGCCGTACTTATTGAAACTTTGGTATGTTTGGGTGCTGATGTTCGCTGGGCTTCTTGTAATATATTTTCTACACAAGACCACGCAGCGGCTGCAATAGCTAAGGCGGGTATTCCTGTTTTTGCATGGAAGGGTGAAACTCTTGAAGAATATTGGTGGTGTACTAATCAAGCACTTTCTTTTCCCAATGGTAAGGGTCCTCAATTAATTGTAGATGATGGAGGAGATGCAACACTTTTAGTTCATAAGGGTTATGCGGCAGAAAACAATGCTTCAATATTAGATGTTACCCCTTCTTCTGCTGAGGAAGCTGTTATTTTGGAAACATTAAAAGAAATCTTAAAAGAAGATTCTACTAAATGGCATAGAACATTAGAAGAATTAAAGGGTGTTAGTGAGGAAACAACAACAGGTGTTCACAGGCTCTATCAAATGATGGAAAAGGGAGAACTTCTTATTCCTGCAATAAATGTTAATGACTCGGTAACCAAGTCAAAGTTTGATAACTTATATGGTTGTAGGGAATCATTGGCTGATGGAATAAAGAGAGCAACTGATGTTATGATTGCTGGTAAGGTATGTGTTGTTTGCGGTTATGGGGATGTTGGAAAGGGTTGTGCTCATTCCATGAGGAGCTATGGTGCAAGAGTTATTGTAACTGAAATTGACCCAATTTGTGCTTTGCAAGCCGCAATGGAAGGTTTTGAAGTTACTACTTTGCAAGATGCTTTAAAGGAAGGAAATATTTATGTTACTACAACAGGAAACAGAGATGTTATTACTGCTGAGGATATGGCTAAGATGAATGATGAAGCTATTGTTTGTAACATAGGACACTTTGATAACGAAATTCAGGTTGAGCGATTGGAAAAATGGCAGGGTATAAAGAAAATTAATATTAAACCTCAGGTTGATAAATATGTTTATGCTGATGGTCATTGTATTTATCTTTTAGCAGAGGGTCGTTTGGTTAATTTGGGTTGTGCAACAGGTCATCCTTCATTTGTGATGAGCAATTCATTTACCAATCAAACTCTTGCTCAAATTGACCTTTGGAAGAATAACTATGAAGTTGGTGTTTATCGTTTGCCAAAGCATCTTGATGAAGAGGTTGCAAGATTACATCTTAACCGCATTGGTGTAAAGCTAACCATACTAACCGATGAGCAAGCCCAGTATATTGGAGTTGATAAGAATGGTCCTTATAAGGCAGATCATTATAGATATTAGTGAAAAAAATATTTAGAATATTTCATTATCTTAAAGGATATAAAAAAGAGGTAATCCTAAATATAGTATTTAATTTACTATATGTTTTTGCATCCTTATTTTCTTTTGTTATGGTAATTCCATTTGTCTCTGTGCTTTTTGGAATTATCAAACCACCAGAATTTTGTCCTGAATTATCCTTCAATAAAGATATAATAATAGACTATTTTTCTTGGCACTTAAACAATTATAGTCAAATTTATGGTGTTTTTCAATGCTTAGCAATTATTAGTATTGTATATATATTCTTTGCATTTCTTTCGGCATTGTTTCGGTATTTAGGGATGTATTTCTTGGCTCCTATTCGCAATGGAGTAATAAAAGACCTCAGAAACGACATTTATCACAAAATAACCATACTCCCTCTATCATTTTTCTCAAACCAAAAGAAAGGAGACTTAATTTCAAGAATGACTTCTGACCTTTTGGATATAGAAATATCGGTAATAAGTAGCTTGCAAATGATGATTAAAGACCCTTTAATGGTTATAGTTTTCCTTATTACCTTAACAATAGCAAGTCCAAAACTTGTAGTATTTATTGCACTCATAATGCCACTTGTTGGATTTCTAATTAGAAAGATAGGCAAGAGTCTTAATCGTAACTCTGTAAAAGGACAAAAACAAATAGGTGCTCTTCTTTCAACAGCAGAAGAAACTCTTGGGGCAACGAGGGTAATAGACTCCTATAACGCAGAAGCCATAATCAAAACAAAATTTCAACAGCAAAACAATATCTATTCTAAACTAATGACAAAGATACTCCGTAGAAAAGAACTTGCTATTCCTTTAACAGAAATTTTTGGGATATTAGCATTGGTTGTAATTGTTATTTTCGGTGGGCTTATGGTAATTAAAGGAGAGATTCATCCAAGTATTCTTATAGGCTTTGTTCTTTTGTTTGCACGAATAATAGCTCCTATGCAAAGTGTTACTAATGCTTACTATAATTTTAAGAAAGCCTCAGCCGCAGCAGAAAGAATCTACGATATATTAGATGCAAAGGAAAAGATAATTGAAAAACCTGATGCCATTCAAATGGAAGGCTTCAAAGAGAAAATAGAATACCAAGGTGTTTCTTTTTCCTATATGGAAGAAAAAGAAGAGGCAAATATAATACTTGATAATATTAACCTTACAATTCATAAAGGTGAAACTATAGCCATAGTGGGTAAATCTGGCTCAGGCAAAAGCACATTATTAGACCTTTTATCACGTTTTCAAGAAGTGGGACGAGGTGATATCCTAATAGATGGGACTTCAATAAAAGACTTTAACATTAACTCATTACGCAAACAAATAGGTATAGTTACTCAAGAAAGTATTCTCTTCAACGATACAATCTTTGGCAATATAGCCTTTGGGCAAGAAGTTCAAGAAGAAGAAATGGAAGAAGCAGCCAAAATAGCCAATGCTCACGAGTTTATAATTAAACTCCCTAAAGGCTATTATACAAATATTGGAGATAGGGGATTAAGTCTTTCGGGAGGAGAGCGTCAAAGAATATGTATTGCAAGAGCCGTTCTTAAAAACCCTTCCATACTAATTTTAGACGAAGCAACCTCATCATTAGATACTCAAAGTGAAAGATTAGTGCAAGAGTCCTTAGAAAAAGTAACCAAAGGACGCACAACCTTGGTTATAGCACATCGCCTTTCAACTATAATTAATGCAGACAAAATAATAGTTATGGATAAGGGAAAAATAGTGGAAGAAGGTAATCACCAATCACTTCTTTCCCAAAATGGCATTTATTCAAAACTAATAGAACTTCAAACATTATCTTTATAATAATAAAGCAAGGTAAACGTAAATAGAATTTTTTATTATTAGCTATTAAGTACAAATCTTATGAACACAAATTACAGCTTCCCTAAGCAGATTATTTATTTATTTTGGACATATTTGATAGCTATTTTGTTGTTTTTTGTATTTCGGTTGGCTATTTTACCTCTAAACTATGAGCAATTTTCTTCTATTGCAACCCAAGAAAATGGCTTTTCTATGATAGCAAAGGCTTTTTTTATGGGTTTTAGGTTTGATTCAGTAATTGCTTCTTATGTGATTTCGCCTGTACTTATTAGTTTCTTGATTGCCTATTTTTTTAATATTAGAAACAGAATATTCTATAAGGTTAATCATTATTTTCTTGTTATTGTTTTTTCTATTTGTTTTTTGATTTCTTCTGTTGATATTCCTTACTTTAAATATTTCTTTTCCCGTTTTAATGTTCAGGCTTTAACTTGGTTAGATAGTCCTATGTTTGTTGTAAAAATGATTATTCAAGAGCCTTCTTACGTAGCTTTCTTCTTTGTTTTTCTTACAATTATTCTTATCTACGCTTGGTTGATGTTAAGAGTTTATAAGTCTTGGCTCAAACCGTTAAGCTCTCAAACCAAAAAAACGTACTCTTTATATTCATATTTTATTAATAGCTTAATCTTTGTCCTATTAATTATGGTTTGTTTTTTGGCTATGCGAGGCCGAATTGAAAAGAAATCTCCTATAAAGGTTGGCACAGCCTATTTTTCCAATAATGCCTTAATTAATCAAATGGGACTAAATCCCGTCTTTACTTTTGTAAAAAGCGTTGAGCAGAGGGCGAAAACATCTAATAAGGATTTAAATTTAATGGATAAGAATGAAGCTAAGGCTTTTGTTGAAGCTGAATTTGAACGAATGAGGAGTAATCCTATAGCAAAAAGAGGAGTTGTTTTGGGTCCCAAAACTAATGTCGTATTAGTTATTATGGAGAGTATGGGAACGTGTAATATTGGGTATTTTGGTAATAAGGATAACCTTACTCCTTATTTGGATAGTCTTTTAAGAGCTTCTGTTTCTTATCAAAGGGTTTATACTGCAGGTATTCATACTTATAATGGAGTCTATTCAACTCTTTTTGGAAGACCTGCACTTATGGACAAGCACTCTATGAATCTAACCATTATCCCTAATATGAGTGGAGGCTTACCAAATGTTCTTAGACAAAATAATTATAGAACTCTATATTTTACTACTCACGATGACCAGTTTGATAATGTTGGTGGGTTCTTATCGGCTAATGGTTTTGAAAGAATTATTTCTGAGAAGGATTACCCTAAGAGAGAGATTAAAAGCACTTTGGGTGTTCCTGACCACATTATGTTTGAGAAGGCAATAAGAGAGATAGATAAATTAGATTCTTCAAAGCCTTTCTTTGCAACCTTATTAACTGCAAGTAATCATGGTCCATACATATTACCTGAAGATATAGATTTAAAGACAAAATCAAAGGACATTAAGGATAAAATGATTGAATACTCTGATTGGGCAATAGGCAATTTTATTCAAAGAGCAAGTTCTTGTAATTGGTTTTCAAATACTTTATTTGTTTTTATTGCCGACCATGGTGCTTATAAGGGAGAGGTTAATTACGAGTTGCCTTTGTCATATCACCATACTCCTTTGATTTTTTATTTCCCTTCTAAGTTAGAGCCTAAGAAAGTGGAGAATATTGGGCTTCAAATTGATGTCCCTGCTTTAATTTATTCATATTTGGGAGTTGAAAACAAGGAAACCTTAGGGATAGACTTTGAGATTTATCCTCGCTCTTATGGATACTTTTCATATGATGATAAGTTGGGAGTTATTGATGATGAGTTCTTTTATATATGGAGTAAAGATAAAGGAGAATTTTTGTATAAATATGTGGGTAACGATAAAACAAATTATATAAAAGAATATCCTCAGAAAGCAAAACAAATGCAACGCTATGCGTTTTCTATGCTTATGTTTTAGAATGGATAACCTATTCCAAATTGAACGTTAATATCACTAAATTTTGTGTTAGGCAAAACCCATCTATCTGCTAAATCTTTTGAAGGATTCCATAGTTTTATAGCAAAATCTAATCGTATAATTATAAATTGTATATTTAATCGTATTCCAAGTCCTGCTCCTGTTGCCAGCTCTTTATAGAAACTATTGAAGTTGAATTGTCCATTTTCTAAACCTTTTTGGTCGTATAGAGTCCAAATATTACCCACATCAATAAATGATGCTCCTTCAAAAGCTCCTGCAATAGGAAAACGGTATTCAAAGTTTGCACCAAAGGCAATATCTCCTGAACGGTCAAATCTAACTTCTGAACCCTCTATCTTAGAACCTCCTGGTCCTAATTCTCTCAACTGCCAAGCTCTATGGTTGTTTGCTCCTCCGGAGAAGAAGCTTTTTTCATAAGGTAAACCTTTTGCATTCCCATAAGGGATACCTACTCCTCCGAAAACTCTTAATACTACGATCTCTTTTTCGTCTAAGTATATATATCTCTTAAAGTCGGCATCAGAACGTAAGTATTGAGAATAGGGGATATCAAATATTGTATATTCGTTTAATTCGTTTTTAGGAGATTTGGCAAGGTTATTTATTAGGTATGGGAGATTGCCAGCAGATTCTATATTAAAACGAAAGTAATTAAAATCACTTTTCTTTTTTATGTCTTGTTGATTATAAATATAACTATAACGAGCATTTATAACTAAATGGTCAGAATATTGATATCTTATCCTTCTATCTAAATTATTTATATATTCTGTATAGGCATCATTAGTAATTTTTATCTTTACTAAATTAACTTCAAGAGGTATAATTAAATGATTATATTTGGTTGTATAGTTCCAGCTATATCCGTAATTGAAGTTTAGAATTGAGCGTTCAAAGTATGCTCTTTTTTGATAATTATATCCTGCTTTTATTGTTGTATGTGGAAGAAACTGCATTGAATAAAATCTTGTTCCAAAAGGGACAAGGAAGCGAGGAAGCTCTAATCCAACATCAATTCCTGTTTCCAAAGCATTTACTAATGACCATTTATTAATAGAATCTCCTTTTCCAAATATATCGCTTCTTATTTCAACAGCAGCTTTCAGATTTGCAAAGAATATCTCTGCTGATTTGAAAATATTCTTATGTTGAATGTTCATATTCCATTCCATTCCTAAATTGGAACTATTATCTGCCAAAAGGGAATTTGTAACTGCTGAAAAGTTAGCTTCTAGTGAAGTAGAGAAAAGAATAGGTTTAGCGAGAGAGAGTTTAATCATACAATCAAGCAAAGCAGTATCTAATACATTTTGGTTTAAATCAGTTGTTATTGGAGAATATGTAATTTCTATAAACTTAAAGTTTTTAAGTTGGTTTAAGGCATTATAGGTTCTATTCAAATATTCTGTTGAAAACAAACTGTCTCTTTGGAACATAATACTTCTAAGGATAGGCTTTATTTTCATTCTCTTTGGATTGGGAGAAATAACTATGTATCTATTTAACCCATGTTTTTCTTTCTGACGATGAAAAAGAATAGTAGTGTCAATTATTATAGGAGTTAAGGAATTCAATTGAGGGGTATAATCAGGATATATATATATGTTACGAAGCTTGAATTTTTTGAAATAATTATCTGAATTTATTATGTGTGGAGGCACTATTTTAGTAATAGAATCTTCGTCTTGTTTTGTTTTGATTGGAGTTTTTGTTTTTATATCTAAGTTAATTTTAGCAGTGTAATTATTATTATTTGTATCAATATTAAATTGTATATACTCTTGTCCGAAATCATAATAACCATGATTTCTTAGTTCCAAAGCAAGTCTTTTTCTTTCTTCCGCAAATACTTCCTCATCGTAAAACATTCCTTTCTTAATAGGAGTGTTTAACATTATTGTATTGGCAGAGGATAGTATATCTTTATCTTCTGAACTAACAAAGAAAGTATCTATCTTATACCTTTCTCCAATATGAATATAATAGTATTCTTTGGCTTTTCTTTTCTTGAACTTAGTACTATCAGAGACTTTCCCATCAAAACAACCCTTATGCTTTAAGAAGTTTTCCATCTCTTGAGTAGAGCGAAAGGTTAAATCGCTGTCATACTCAACAGGCTTTTGTCCCAACTTCCTAAAAACATTCCTTGAAATAAAGCTAACGGTTGAATCTTCTCCCGCAGGTGAAAGAGAATAAATATACATTCCCCATTTAACTCCAAGGAAAGAAGTATTAGGGTCTTGTTTAATTAGGTTCACAAAGTCTGATTTGTTGAGAGCCTTTGAATCAAGAATAACCTTATTCTTAGAAAGTAAATATCCGTCCTTAGAAATATGTTTATAAGGGCTACAACCAACAAACATAAGTGTAGATATCAATAAAAAGGTCTTTATATTTAAGAATTTCTTACTTTTCATCTAATTCTTTTTGCTCAAACATATGAATTTCGGATAGTATCTTTTTGCACGCTCCCACATTATCTTCAATATACTTAATACAAACATCAGAACTTCTATTATAAAAAGCCTTATCCAATAGTAGTCTCTCAATCAATTCTTTTAGTTGATCGGCATTATTTATTGAGAAAGCTCCTGACAATTCAACCAAATCAATAGCTTCTTTAAACTTATGATAGTTTATTCCAAAACAGATAGGTTTTCCAAATGTTGCTGCTTCCAATATATTATGTATCCCAACTCCAAATCCTCCACCAATATATGCAATTGTTGCATATTGATAAAGAGAAGATAAAATCCCAATAGAGTTAATTATTAATACATTTATTTGTGATAAATCAATACTTGAATTAGTTTCTATTTCTGAATACTTAATTGCATTTGGGAAAAGAGTTTGTATTTGTTCAATATGAGAGTTGTGAATTTGATGAGGAGCAATAATTAACTTAAACTTTAAATTAGTCTTTTGAAATATTTCTTTCATCAACTCTTCATCTTTTTCCCAACTACTACCCATAATAATAACAGGAAGATTTCCACAAAACTCTTTTATCTTTGGAAAAACTCTTTTATTATTAGCAATCTGTAAAACCCTATCAAACCGAGTATCACCCGTAACTTTTGCATTATTTAACCCTATTGAACTTAATAGTTGTTTTGTCTTTTCGTTTTGAACAAAGAAATAATCAAAGTTCTTTAACTGCTTTCTGTACCAAGAACCGTATCTCGAAAAGAAATACTGACTCTCTCTAAGAATTAATGAGACTTGAAAAACTCTTGCTCCATTAAGCTTAGCTTTGCGAATAAAATTATACCAAAACTCATACTTAATGAAAAAAACATACTTTGGATTAGCCAATTGAACAAAACGTTTTGCGTTATTATTACTATCAGAAGGTAAATAAACAACTACATCTGCTCCTTTATAGTTTTTCTGTATTTCATAACCCGAAGAAGAAAAGAAAGTAAGAAGGATTTTATACTTAGGATACTTCTCTTTGAATGCTTCCATTAATGGTCTTCCTTGTTCAAATTCTCCTAAAGAAGCTGCGTGAAACCATGCCACTAAATCATCAGGTGAGAAACTATGTTTTAAAGTTTTAAATGTTGATTTACGCCCTTCAATAATTAATTTCGCCTTTCTATTGAAAGGGGAAACCAAGACCATAGAAGTGTTAAACAAAAAAACAAAAAAACAATAAATATATCTCATATTAATAATAGTATTCCTTATCAGTATTTTTACCATAAAAAGGGAACATCCAGCCTATTTTCAATGTCCACATTTGATCTAAGTTTATCTTATTATAATCTCCATCAAAATTAACTTGATACTTTCTTGTCATTTTTGTGAAGGCTTGATTAAACTCTAATCCGATATAGAAATTAGCAAAGTTACTCTTACCCATATGCAAATAGCCTACAAAGCCTGAAAGCATAATTCCTCTCATCTGCCTATCGTACAGATATTGATAATCACCTTCCAATTGATTTGCTATCTCTAATGTTGATTGATAAATAATCTGATGTTGCAATAAGCCGCCTCCAAGCTTTAACAATATGCCCGAATTTGGTCTTTTCTTAAACAAAGGTATAACCTTTCCAACCTTTCCAACCAAACTCAAATTGCGATTATAAGCTACTACACCTGCATCCGAACCTTCCCTTGAAATAACAAAAGGATAGCCCTCATTAGTCATTATTTCTGAAAGAATGTCATTCTTTATCTTAATATTATCACTTCCAAAAGCAAATCCAAATTCAATCATCCAAACCCAATTATCATTAGTCTTCCAACCAATATTAGCATTCAAATTCATAAACGACTCATATTTATTCCCCATATCCCCTTTTGGGAATGTCCAACCCATAACAGCAGAACAAAAAGGAGTAGAAGTAGGAACTTCTTCTTCAGAGTGAGAGCTATTCTCTGTTTGAGCTAATAATGTTGTTGCATAACTAAAAAGCAAGAGAACTAAAAGAAGTCTTTTCATATTGCATATCTTTATTTGATTAGTCTTTAATAAATTTTAAAACCTTATTTCCAATCTCAATAAAATATAATCCCTTATTCAAATTAGAAATATCTATATTCATAATGTTATTATCCACAAAATCGCTAAGCAAACAAATGCCTAACGAGTTATATATCTTGTAAGACTTATCGTCTTTAAGATTAGATTTGTTCAAGCGAACACTTATAATATCTTTTGCAGGATTAGGATAAATTAATAACCCTTCATTCGCATTGCCAACATCATTTATTCCAATGCCACTCTTCACAAGATAAACATCTTGGTTAGTCATAGAACTAATACTTAGATTATCTATTGTCTTAGGAAAATATCCATTTGCACTATATGTAATAGAGTAATTCCCATCCAATATTGGACGATAATAATAACCAGAAGAAGCCTTAGAATAGACTTCGGAGTGAAATGAATCGTGATTTTCAACCCAAATCTTTGCTCTTAAAGGTTCATTTGTTGCACTATCTCTTACATAACCCTGCAATCCCTTTTGGCAATTCTCAATAAAAGCAATCAAGCCTAAGTTAAGATAGTTCCAATAATTATTTAGTTCCGTTGTAGATAAGCTCTTTTGGGATGAAACCTCAAAGGTTATTTCTCTACCATATTTAAAATAAGTATGATAATCTTGTCGTGAACCATCAATCATATACCAATTCCCACCATTAGTATATCCTGAATGCGTAATGTCTCTGAAAAATGATGAAGGAGCAGAAGAGGGAATAGAATTAATAAACCCTGTGCAAACATTAATAAACCAATTCTCGTCAGAATGCGAGACCGATGAAGATTTATAAGAGTCGTAAGGATAGTTTAAAACCTCAGCACCGCCATGTAGGTTAGCAGAAATAGAAAATTCATTACTATCGGCATAAGACATAAAGGCAAGAGTCTCTTTTTGCAAACTTTCTCCATCGGCATTAGAACCAGAGGTTAGAGAAGGGAAATTACGATTTAAATCTACAAAATTGGCATTATAGCGAGTAGCATAAGAAACATTATTATTATTAAAACCATAAGTCCCATCAGGATTCGCCAAAGGATTAATAAATATTTGAGTGTTATTGATTATATCCATTACCCTTTGATTTGAAGAATAATTAGACAATAACCAATCTGCCAAACGCAATAAAAGCACATATCCCGTGAGTTCATCACCATGCATAGTGGAAGAATAGCAAAATTTCGGTTTATCAATATCTGAATAAGGATTAGATGAAATTCTTAAAGCAAGAATTAATCTATTATTAACTGAAAAGCCAATAGTATCTAACTTGCAAATATTAGGATAATTCAAAGCAAAGCTTCGCATCAAAGAATCATAAACCCTATATGTAGGATACCTATCCCAAGAGCTCATTTGAGCCATTGTTGTTGCCATAGTTAGAGCTTTTGTAGAGTTATCTTCAATATAAAGACTATGTTTTATATTGAGCAAAAGAAACTTATTATATTGTTTTTGATTAACATAGCCAAGCCACGAATCGTTTTTAGGATAATCTAAGCTAATTGTTTTTGCTAAAAGATTTAAGTCTTTAACCTCTTTCTTTGGAATAAGGATTTTAGCCTCTCCCTTTTCAGAAATAATTTTGTAAACATCCTTAATAACACTGGTTTGTGCAGAAAGAACCTGACAAAAACAAAGAATTAAGACTAAGATTTTAAACTTTTTCATTGCAAAATTATAACTTACAAAAATACATATTTATTTTCATACCTTCAAATCCTTATAATTTTTCTTAGATGATTTGTTTGCAAAACAAGAAATAATTTTTAAATTTGCCACTAATTAATATAGGAACTTAACTTTGTAAATAGAAAAAATGAAAAATTTAAAAACATTATTATTGATGGCTTTATTATTAAGCTGCACGTCTGTTTTATCACAAGAAAGAGAAGAAATGGTTATGAAAAACATATTAGAACGCAAAAGCGTTAGGACTTACGCCAAAAGAGAAGTGTCAGAAGACCAATTAAACCAACTTCTAAAAGCTGCAATGGCAGCTCCTTCGGCAAGGAATTCACAACCTTGGGCATTTGTTGTGATAAACAAGAGAGAGATTTTAAACAATTTATCTTCTCTATTACCAAATGCCAAAATGCTTTCTGAGGCACAAGCTGCAATAATTGTTTGCGGGAATATGGAAAAAGCATTGGAAGGAGAGGGTAGAGAATTTTGGGTTCAAGATTGTAGTGCTGCAACTCAAAATATTCTTTTGGCCGCTGAGAGTATGGGATTAGGAGCAGTCTGGACAGGAGCTTACCCAAGGGAAGAGATTATAAAGACAATTCAAGAAGCATTAAAACTCCCTGAACATATTATCCCTTTGAATGTTATCCCAATTGGTTGGCAAACGGGTAAAGAAAAACCCAAAGAAAAATATACCCAAGAAAATATTCATTGGAACGGCTGGGAAAATAAGTAAAATCCCTTCTACTGAAATCAAAAGATAAAAAAATAACTCTTTATTCTAATTTCTTGGAATAAAGAGTTATTTTTTTTAAACAAAGAGTTATTTCCTTTATGATTAATCCTCGTCCTTTGTTTCTTCTTCGTATGCTTTCAATAATGCATTTTGAACATCTGTTGGCACTTGTTGATATTCTTTATACTTCATTGAATACCATCCTCTGCCTGAGGTCAAAGACGAAAGTGCAGTTGAATAACGATACATTTCTGCCAAAGGTACCTGAGCTTTAATTATTTGATTTCTTCCTTCGGAATCCATTCCCATAACAATTGCTCTTCGTCCTTGGAGGTCTGTCATTGCTCCACCCATCATATCTGCTGGAACTTCCACTTCAATATCATAGATTGGCTCTAATATTTTTGCTCCTGCATTTTTGAAAGCCTCCTTAAAGGCATTTCTTCCTGCAAGTTTAAATGCTAATTCGTTTGAATCAACAGGGTGCATCTTACCATCAAAAACATTAACCACTATATCTCTTGCATAAGAGCCTGTAAGAGGACCTTCTTCCATTTTCTCCATTATTCCTTTTAAAATGGCGGGTAAAAAACGTGCGTCAATAGCTCCTCCAACAATACAATTATTAAATACAAGCTTACCTCCCCATGATAATTCGTGGGTTTCACTTCCTCTAATTGGGTATTTGGATTGGTTAGACATTCCTTCGTAGTATGGTTCAATCATTAGATAAACTTCTCCAAATTGTCCAGCTCCTCCTGATTGTTTTTTATGACGATACGATGCTTCGGCACTCTTAGTAATGGTTTCACGATAAGGTATTTTTGGAGTAACAAATTCTATTCCTATCTTATGTTGATTATCAAAATACCATTTTAGAGTATTGATATGCAATTCGCCCATTCCTTTTATAATGGTTTGTTTCAATTCTCTTGAAAGTTCTACTCTCATTGAGCGGTCATGCTGACAAAATTCATTTATCAATGCTCCTACTTTCTCTTCATCGGTTGTTTCAATTGCTCTAACACCTGTTGTGTAAATTGGGTCTGGAAACACAATTGGAGTAACCGTATCTGTTGCATTTTTTGGGGAAGTTAGGGTTGAGTTGGTTTTAGCATCTTTTAGTTTGATTGTACTAATAATATCTCCTGCAACAGCTTTATCTAATTTTGTCCTGGTTTTACCTGAGTTAGCAAATATTTGAGATAATCTTTCTTTTGATTGACTCTTAGAGTTTAGAACGTCCATTCCTTCTGTAACTTCTCCTTCCATAATCTTCATGTAAGCAATTTCGCCTAAATGTTGTTCATTGGAAGTTTTGAACACGAAGAGGGTTGGAGCAGATTTAGGGTTATAAGTAACCTTATTGCCATTAGTTAGGGTTTTTACTGCAATTGCTTCATCTGGACTTGGAACATTATTTGAGATAAATTCAAGCATTCTTCCTACTCCCTTATTATCTTTTGCAGAACAACATAAAACAGGGAACACACTCCTTGAAGCTAATCCAAGTTTCAAGCCTTTTCTAACTTCTTCTATTGTTAAATCGCCTTGGTCAAAGTATTTCTCCATTAAATCGTCAGCTCCTGCTGCTGCATTTTCAACTAAGGTTAGGTGTAATTCCTCTGCCTTTGCTTTTTCTGTTTCTGGGATATCCAATATTTCAGGTTTGCCTCCTGCCTTTGGATATTTATACATCTTTTTAGTAACAAGATCAACGAAAGAATCAAAGTCCACACCTGCATTAACAGGATATTGAATAATTGTTATCTTTTCCCCAAAGAAATCTTTCATCTCACGAATTTGTTCGTCAAAGTTTGCTTTCTCCGTATCAAGTTGGTTCATTGCAAACATAAGAGGAATGCCAAGTTTATCGGTATGTTTAAAGGCAAGTTCTGTTCCAACTTCAATGCCTATTTGAGCATTTATTACCACAACTGCTGTTTCAACAACATTTAATGCAGCAACTAATTCCCCTTGAAAGTCTGCAAAGCCAGGAACGTCAATAATATTGATTTTCTTATCGCTGTGTTCTGCATACATTACGCTTGAAACAACTGAGTTCTTTCTGTCAATTTCAATGTCTCGGTAATCGGAGACAGAGTTCTTTTCATCAACACTTCCGCGTCTTGAGATTACTCCTGATTCAAAAGCCATTGCTTCGGCTAAGGTCGTTTTTCCTGATTTAGCACCTCCAACTAAGGCTATGTTTTTAATTTCTGATGTTTGATATACTTTCATATCTATTGCTATATATTAAATAATTACTAAAAAGTTTACGCAAAATTAAGGAGCAAAGATATAAAATTGCTTTTAAGCTGCAAAGAAAAATCTTTATAAATATATAAAATATATAATTTTATCGGCTTTCACTACCGATAAAACCCCCAATTAATAAGATGGAATTAGAGTTCTTACCTCTGATAATATATAGGAAAGGCTTATTAAATAGATAGGTTTCTGTCTTTGTGGAAGCCTTCAATTCGCTGTCTAAATCTTTTTTCATTAATTGAAGCTCAGCAGAAGTGGGTTTAAGGATTTTTACTTCCGAATTGATTTGAATAAATGTTGGATTTGGGCTTTGCTCAGAAGGGATATTAGGAAGAAATAAAGCATAATCACAAGAATTTGAAAGATTAGGAAACCTAACCCTAAGAGTTTGCAAAGACAAGTTATCTACTATGTCTTTATAATCCTTTTCCGAGAAATTAGAAATGAAATCTTTGATAGAAATTTCTTTTGGTTGAATAATCAATAAAGAATAATTCCCATTTCCAATTGGTATATCAATTCCTAAAACATCTTTATTATCAATTAATCCCAATCTTTCGGTTAAAGTAAAATACTCAATGGGTATTTCCTTATCGTCAATCATAAAAGGCAGTTTCTCTTGATTTAAAGCCCCTTCGTAAATGAGAGGAATTGCAAAACTCTGTGAAAAGGCAATCTTTTTTGGAGAGAGTTCAGTAAGAGAATTATATGCTTTAATTGAAGAGTCTATGCCTTTTATCAAACTATCAATACGTGTAATATTCTCAAACAAAGCCTTCCTATCCTCAATTGCAAAATGTGTATCAAATGATTTCAAATAATTTGTATCCTCAATGCTATATATATAATGTATAAGCTGCAAAGAAGAAAACGAGAAAGAGGGCATAATTCCCTTTTCATCAACCTTAACAGACTGATTGAGCAATAAGAAAGTGAGCGAATTTGAAAATCTTAGAGTGTTAATATCTTCATTGGAAAATACTTCTGCTGCTGACCCCACCATCTTAGGGGCAGAAATAGACACTCCATAGGAATTTTCCTTGTTATTTTTGTTGCAGCCAACTCCAACAAGAATAGACATTAATATAATAATAAGTGCCCTGTATCTTCGCATACACAAAAAGAATTAAACCTTTTTCAAGTGCAAAAATACTTTATTTTTACATTATAATAAAACATAAGGTAAAACAATAATCAGAATTTTGGTTTTTAGAATTTGATTTGAGAGTCCTTAGAATTTGATTTCAAAAATTTAGAATCAAGTTCTAAGAAATTGGAACTTGATTCTAATAAACTATCTTTTAGATTTAATTTTATGGAGTATAGCTCTTGTATTTGAGGTGTAAATACTATATGACAAGATTGTTTTTTGCCTTTATTGTTCAGAAAGTTTGGTGGTTTCAACTCAGATTACTATTGCGTAATCTGGGTTAAATCATTTAATAAGATATTGTCTTATTAGTGTTTAATTTGTATTTTCTTTTTACTTTTGCAAATCTATTTTTAAGGAATTTGTACCTAAAAAGATAAACTTAAATAAGGCCAATGGCAAATAAGCAAGCATATACAATTAAGCAGGGAGAGGCTTTGGCAAAGCAATATTGCGTTGAGCAAGAAAGATGTCAAAAAGAAGTTTTCTCTAAGTTGATTTCATGGGGAATGAATTTCGATGAGGCAGACCAAGTAATTGCAAGTCTGATTTCAGAAGGATTTATTAATGAACAAAGATATGCTAAGATATATGCTAAGAGTAAGTTCAACCAAAACAAATGGGGAAGAATTAAAATAAGATATTCCCTTAAACAAAAGGGTATATCCGATAATTGTATAGAGACAGGCTTAAAGGAAATAGACCAAAAAGATTATAATAAACTTTGTAAGGCTCTTGCTTTAAAGAAACTAAACTCACTAAGAGCAGAGAAGATACTTTCTAAAAAGCAAAAAACAATAGCTTTTCTGAACTCCAAAGGTTTTGAATTTGAAGTCATAAATAATATATTAGAAGAAATACTAAACGAATAAATGCTAACAAAAATCCATCCTTTCTTGCAGTTCTCTTTTTTCAAACAATGTGAATTTAGTATAAATTCAAAGGGTAAGAATATCTATTTAACCTTTGACGATGGGCCAGTTCCAGAGGTTACACTTGAAGTCTTGGATATTTTAGATGAGTATAATGCAAAGGCAACTTTCTTCTGTGTTGGAGAGAATGTGAAGAAGTATCCAAGCATATTTCAAGAGATTTTAAAAAGAGGACATAGCGTTGGCAATCATACTTTTCATCATATTAAGGGTTGGAATGTAAAGAACAATGAAGATTACTATTCCGATATAGAAGAGGCAAATAAACTTATTTGCTCAAATCTTTTTCGTCCTCCTTATGGTCGTATAACGCCAAAACAGCACTATCACTTAAAAAAGAAATATAGGATAATTCTTTGGAGTGTTTTGAGCTATGACTACAATAAATTGTTAAGCAAAAGAAGAGTGTGGAAGAATGTTCGCAATTCAATTACCAATAACGATATAGTCCTTTTCCACGACAATATAAAGGCAAAAGAGAATATGCTCTATGCTTTGAAGAATACATTATTCTTCTTTTCTGCTAAGGGATTTCAGTTTAAGAGAATATAGAAATAAGTGTCTTACTAAGTAAGTTTTAGGCAACTTAATAGATAAGTTTGTTGGTTAGAGTTGCAGCAAGACTTCTCTTGTTACGGTCTCTCCTGGGATAAGCCTTACGGTTGATTTGCCATAGCGAGTGTATCCTGTTTGGTCTGTCTTCTCAACAAATATATCAAATATTGCCTCGTTATCAAAGGTAAAATATGCTTCACCATTACTATCGGAAATACCTTCTCTTGTTATATTACCCTGGTCTTTTTTGATAAGTATCTTTGCTTTTGGAATAAGTATTGATGGATCTTTAACATCTTTTACAACGACAACTAACTTACACGACTTATCTTCTTTACATCCATAGAATAAAGCAGTTGTACCTACAAGAAGTAGAATTAAAGATAAAAATTTAACGATATTCTTTTTCATACGGCTGAATTTTTGTAATATTGCGGTTTAATTTCAAAGTGCAAATGTAATAAAATAATTAATATGAAACTACAATTAATGTCAATTTTAGTCCTTTTCTCTGCTATTTCGGCAATGGGCTGCACAAGTAAACCATCTCAAAAAGATGTAATTCAAACCCAAGACAATCAAAAACAACAATCAAAAGAAAAACAAACTATGGTACTAATTAGCACAAATTATGGAGATATGAAAGCTGTTTTATATAATGAAACACCTTTACATAGAGATAATTTCATTAAACTTGCCAAGGAAGGTTATTTTAATGGAACCCTATTCCATCGCGTTATAAACGAGTTTATGATTCAAGGAGGCGACCCTAACTCTAAAACTGCACAGAAGGGACAACAATTAGGACAAGGAGGCCCCTCTTATACTATCCCTGCGGAATTCAAACAAGAACTTATACACAAGAAAGGAGCATTAGCCGCAGCAAGAATGGGCGATAATGTCAATCCTCAAAAGGCTTCTTCCGGGTCTCAATTCTACATAGCACAGGGTAAGGTTTATTCTATTTCTGAGCTGCAAAACTTTGAAATGCGTATTGGAAAAAAGTTCAATCAGACACAAACAAAAGCCTATACAACAGTGGGCGGAGTACCTTTCTTAGACTATGAATACACAGTTTTTGGAGAAGTTATTGAAGGATTTGATGTAATAGATAAGATAGCCAAAGCTCAAAAAGACCGCTTTGATAGACCAGTAGAAGATATAAAAATGACTGTTTCTATAATAGAAAAATAGAAGAGAAATAGATAAAAAGCAGATGAAAAACAAAATCTTAGAACAGATAAGTAAGATTAATAACCTGACAGCATCATCAGTAGATGAGCTGGAAAATATCCGAATACATTATTTAGGAAAGAAAGGTATTTTGAACAACTTATTTGCAGAATTTAAAGATGTTTCTCCTGAAAATAAGAAGGAAATAGGGCTTTTATTAAATGACTTAAAGAACACAATCCAATCTAAAATAGATACTTTAAAAGACAACTTACAAAGCAATCCGCAAGATAATTTAGCCCAAGAAGACTTATCAAAACCCTCAAATCTATACCAGTTAGGTTCACGACATCCCCTCTCAATAGTAAGGAATGAGATAATAGAAATATTCTCAAAAATAGGTTATATTGTAGAAGAAGGACCAGAGATAGAAGACGATTGGCATGTCTTTTCTGCCCTAAATTTTCCCCAAGAACACCCTGCAAGAGATATGCAAGATACTTTCTTTGTTGAGAACAGAGAAGACAAAAACAATACAATACTTAGAACACATACATCCTCCGTTCAGGTAAGAACAATGGAGAGAGAAAAGCCACCCATTAGGATAATAGCACCAGGAAGAGTGTTTCGAAACGAAGCAATTTCGGCAAGAGCACACTGCATATTCCATCAAATAGAAGGGCTTTATATAGATAAAAATGTATCATTTGCCGACCTAAAACAAAACCTTTTATACTTTGCAAAAGAGATGTTTGGCAACACAACACAAATTAGATTACGACCCTCATATTTCCCATTTACAGAACCCTCAGCAGAAATGGATATATCCTGCAATCTATGTAAAGGAGAGGGATGTAATGTTTGTAAAGGAACCGGCTGGTTGGAGATAATGGGCTGCGGAATGGTTGATCCGAATGTTCTGAAAGCCTCAAATATTGACCCTCAAATCTATTCAGGCTTTGCCTTTGGAATGGGGATAGAACGTATAGCAATGCTCAAATATGAGGTTAAAGATCTAAGACTTTACTTTGAAAATGACCTTCGTTTCCTCAAACAATTTACCTCTGCCTATTAACAAAAATCGGCCTCTTAACACATAATAAAGTTAATTTTTCTTCTTATGGCAATAATAGAATTAGAGAATATGAGCTTTTATGGCTATCATGGTTGCTTTAAGGAAGAGCAATCAATAGGAACTCATTTTAGGGTAGATCTACTCTTTCAAACCAATACATCTAAGGCAGAAATCACCGATAATATTACCGATACAGTAAATTATTTAAGCGTTTACCAAGCCATCAAACAAGTATTTGAAACCCCATCACATCTTTTAGAACACCTTAGCAAAAGAATATTAGACACTCTCTTTAATAACTTTTCTCAGATTGATTATTGTAAGGTTAAGGTAACCAAACTTAATCCTCCCCTTGGCGGAAAACTATTTGGCGTAAGCGTAACATTGGAAAAAAGCAAGAACTAAATATAATTAAATCAAGGGTTAATATATTAAAATCAACCACAGAAAATCCTTTAAAATAACCCCTTAAAATCAAAGAGGCGCCACTAATATTGATTGGGTAAGAGCTCCTTATGGTTGTGAGCTAAATTATATTTTATTATGGGTAAAATTAAGATTTTGCCAATTCTTTTTCCCAATTCCATGCACTAAGAGTCATTTGATCAAGGGTTCGTTTGGCTTTCCAACCCAGCTCTTTTTCGGCATAACTTGTGTCGGCCCATATCTTAATGATATCGCCTTGACGCCTTTTCCCAATTACGTAGTTGAGCTTTGTGCCTGAGGTTCTTTCAAAACTTTGGATAACTTCTAATACCGAAAAACCATTGCCGGTTCCTATATTAAAGACCTCAAAATCGGACTTATTCTTGCTCGCAAAGCACCTCTGAATTGCAATCACATGAGCTTCTGCAAGGTCCATTACATGGATATAATCTCTTATGCAAGTGCCATCGGGTGTGGGATAATCGTTACCAAAAACTGTTAGTTCTTTCCTTTTGCCTATTGCCGTTTGGGTAATGAAAGGCATAAGATTATTAGGAACGCCAAGGGGCAATTCGCCTATTATTGCACTCTGATGTGAGCCTATTGGATTGAAATATCTCAGTGCTATGGCCTTTATATCTTTTGTTTTGGAGGTAAAATATAGTATATCTTCTGCCATTTGTTTGGTGTTGCCATAGGGAGATTCTGCAAATTTGGTTGGGGTGGTTTCTTTGACTGGAAGGCTTTGAGGTTCCCCATAAACAGTGCAGGAAGAGGAATGAACTATATATTTAATGTTATGTTTTTGCATATTGGAAAGTACATTTAGGAGTATCCCAATATTGTTTTGATAGTACTTAATTGGCTTTTCGCAGCTCTCACCTACGGCTTTAAAGGCTGCAAAGTTGATTATTCCTTCAATGTCGCTATGAAGATTAAATAGTAAATTACATTCTATTTCATTGCTTAAATCTATCTTCATAAACTCTGCTTTTATTCCTGTTATTCGCTTAATTCTCTCAATAGATTCTATGCTTGAGTTTGAAAGATTGTCGGCAATTACTACCTTATATCCTCTTTCTTGTAGGGCAACAACGGTGTGTGTTCCTATAAAACCTGCCCCTCCTGTAACTAATATTTTCTTCATATTTTCCTCTGTTTTCTACCTATTCTATTTATTAAAGAAGCTCAATACTTTACTGATTATGTATGCAATTTTCCCCAAATCTAACTCTGTATGCATAGGTAATGATAGCACCTCTTGGCTCAATTGGTCTGAAACATTCATTTGTCCATTCTGGTGTGCTATTTGTATAAAGGCTTCTTGTTTATGCAAAGGTATAGGGTAATATATCATAGATGCGATGCCATTTTCTTGAAGATAATCTTTAAGTAAATCGCGTTTTTTGTTCAAGACTTTTAAAGTATATTGATGGTAAACATGAGTTGAGAAGGTTGATTCCTTAGGAGTTATTATATCTTCAATGTCCTTAAAGGCGTATGAATATCTTTGTGCTGCCTCGTATCGAAGTTTGGAATACTCATCCAGATATTTTAATTTTACATCTAAAATAGCAGCTTGTATTGTGTCTAAACGTGAGTTTACTCCTAAGAGTTCATGATGATAACGTTCCTTCATTCCGTGGTTACAGATCATTCTTATCTTCTGAGCCAATGTATCGTCATTAGTGAATATTGCCCCTCCATCTCCGTAGCAACCCAGGTTCTTAGAAGGGAAGAAAGAGGTACAACCTATTTGTCCTATTGTCCCTAATTTCTGCCTTTTACCACTATCAAATATATAATCTGCACCCAGGGCTTGTGCGTTATCTTCCACAACATATAAGTCATATTTATTAGCAATATCCATAATTGCTTCCATCTGTGCTCCTTGTCCGAAGAGGTGAACAGGGATTATTGCCTTAGTGTTTACGGTGATTGCTTTTTCAATATTCTTTGCTGTTGCGTTATAACTATTATAATCTACATCAACCATAACAGGGCGAAAGCCTAAGAGTCCTATTACTTCTGCTGATGCTATAAAAGTAAATGCAGGTACAATTACTTCGTCATTTGGTTTGAGATCTAAGGACATAAGAGCAATTTGTAGGGCATCGGTTCCGTTGCCACAGGTAATTGCATGCTTTACTCCCATATATTTTGCAAGATTATCAGAGAAGGTCTTGACCTGTGGACCATTAATAAAGGCAGTGTTTTCAATAACATTCCTTATTGCGGAATCAATTTCAGATTGAATATGTTTGTATTGAGTTTTGAGGTCAACCATTTCTATTTTCATCATAATCCTTTTTGATAGTTTTATTTTGCAAAGATAAAATCTTTCTTTGCATCTGCCAAAATCTCATTTTCTTTTTCATTGTAAAGAATTACTCATATCCCCGAATTTTTTAATCCAAGAGAGTAATTCGGTATCCTTTTTTTGACACTATTCCATACGTAAGTATAGGATTCATCATATGTTTTAGCAATAAAAAGTAGCATTCAATCAAAAACTTAGACTTAAAAATATTAAGTTGAGATAAAGCCTTTCAATATAAGAGTCTTATCAGCTTAATAACATTAAGATGTTGAAAACTTAATTATTTTTGTCTGATATTTAACTTTCGGATAAGGATTGTTTTTGTAATTTCGCAGGACATAAAAATTTAAGTAATATGAACATAGATTTATTCTCTATTGTTGAAAATCAAACACAAGTAGCTGAAAAAGTACTTTCTGATGAGTTTATTGCTCAAAGAAATAAGAAGATGCAAGAACTAAATATGTCGCAATTAGAAATTAATAATCAAAGTATAAATAAAATAGAATCACCAATGAAACCATCATTACCCCAAGCATATAAAACAGAAGAAATATTAAAATCATCAACAGAATATTTTGATGGAGACACCTTAGCGGCTGATGTATGGATGAATAAATATGCCCTACGTGATGGAGCAGATATCTTTGAACTAAACCCAAATGATATGCATTTGCGTTTGGCTTCGGAGTTCGCACGTATTGAAAGTAAGTATCCAAATCCAATGTCTAAGGAAGAGATATTTGAGCTAATGAAAGACTTTAAGTACATTATTCCTCAGGGTAGCCCAATGAGTGGAATAGGTAATAATTTTCAGATAGTTTCTCTTTCTAATTGTTTTGTTATTGGTAATTCAGGAGAATCGGATTCTTATGGAGGGATTTTAAAGATTGATGAAGAACAAGTACAACTAATGAAACGTAGAGGAGGAGTTGGACACGACCTTTCTCATATTCGTCCTAAATCATCTGCTGTTAAGAATTCTGCCCTTACTTCAACAGGAATTGTTCCCTTTATGGAACGTTACTCCAACACAACACGTGAGGTTGCACAAGGGGGGCGTCGTGGTGCATTAATGCTTTCTATCTCTGTGAAGCATCCAGATGTTGAGGATTTTATTGATGCTAAAATGGAGCAGGGTAAGATAACAGGAGCAAATGTTTCGGTTAAGATTGATGATGAGTTTATGCGTTGTGTTGCAAGTGGAAAACCCTATAAACAGCAATTCCCAATAAGTAGTTCTAATCCAAAAGTAGTAAAAGAGGTTGATGCAAGAGCCTTATGGAATAAGATAATTCATAATGCTTGGCAGAGTGCCGAGCCTGGTGTTTTGTTTTGGGATACAATAATAAAAGAGTCTGTGCCCGATTGTTATGATAATTTTGGATTTAAAACTGTTTCAACCAATCCTTGTGGTGAAATTCCTCTTTGTCCTTATGATAGTTGCAGATTATTAGCAATTAATCTTTATTCTTATGTTGAAAATCCATTTACTGAAAAAGCTAAGTTTAACTTTGAATTGTTTAAAACGCATGTTCGTAAGGGACAAAGAATGATGGACGATTTGATTGATTTGGAACTTGAAAAGATAGAAAAAGTATTAAAAAAGATAGAAAGAGATCCGGAAGAAGAAGAAATCAAACGAGTAGAAAAGAATCTTTGGTTAAACATTAAGCTAAAATGCATGGAAGGCAGAAGAACAGGCTTTGGCATAACAGCAGAAGGAGATATGTTGGCAGCACTTGGACTTCGTTATGGAACAGACCAAGCAACAGAGTTTGCAACAAAGGTTCAACAAGAATTAGCTTGTTCAGCCTATGCTTCAAGTGTTGAAATGGCAAAGGAAAGAGGCTCTTTCCCTATATATGATGCAAAGTTAGAAGAAAAGAACCCATTAATTAATAGAATAAAAGAAGTAAATCCAGAGCTTTATTCTGATATGGTTAAAAATGGAAGAAGAAACATAGCCCTATTAACCATTGCTCCAACAGGAAGTGTAAGCATTTGCACTCAAACCTCATCAGGAATAGAACCAGCTTTCCAAGTTGCCTATAAGAGAAGGCGAAAGGTTAATCACAACGATAAAACAGATAATACAACCTTTGTTGATCAAGAAGGACAACAATGGGAAGAATATAATGTGCTTCACCATAAATTTGCAACTTGGGCAGAAGTAAATGGATACGATGTCAAAGAAATAAAACAACACTATACACAAGAACAATTAGATGCTCTTATAACAAAATCTCCTTATTATAAAGCAACTGCTAACGATATTGATTGGGTGCAGAAAGTTAAAATGCAAGGAGCTGTACAGAAATGGGTTGATCATTCAATAAGTGTAACAGTAAATATTCCAAAAGAAACTTCCGAAGAAATTGTTAGCAAGATATATCAAACAGCATGGGAAAGCGGTTGCAAGGGAATGACAATATATAGAGAAGGTTCAAGAGAGGGAGTGTTGGTTTCAAACAACGCTCAAAAAGAATTAATATTTACAGAAACACAAGCTCCAAAGCGACCAAAGCGACTTGAAGCAGACGTAATTCGTTTTCAAAATGACAAAGAGAAATGGGTAGCGGTTGTAGGTATTTATGAAGGGCGTCCATACGAAATATTTACTGGTAAAGCTGATAGGTTCTTCCTTCCTGAGAGTGTAACAAAGGGTTGGGTTGTAAAGGTAAAGGAAAAAGCCGATGCAAAATCAAGATACGACTTTGTTTGTTTGGATAAAGATGGTTACGAAATTATTATTTCAGGACTTTCTCGCCTATTCAACAAAGAGTATTGGAACTACGCCAAACTTATTTCGGGAATTTTGCGTCACGGAATGCCATTAAATAATGTAATAGACTTAGTCTCCAAACTCACCTTAGACACCGACACCATCAACACTTGGAAAAACGGAGTAGCAAGAGCCTTAAAGAAATACATACAAGACGGCACCAAAGCACAAGGAGAAACCTGCCCTTCTTGCGGACAAGAAACCATAATATTTTCAGGTGGATGTAAGAATTGCTCATCATGTGGTTGGAGTAAATGTAGCTAACATATAACCAAGAACATGAGAGCAGGAAAAGAGATATTATTATTCATAATACTATTCTCTTCTTGCACTACACTATTTTCACAAGTAGATATTCAATCTAACCAACAAGTATCCTCTATTGAAGAAAGCGAAATATCGGAAAGAGAAAAGCAAACTTTAATAGAGGATTTATATTATCTAAGCCTAAATCCTATAAATATTAATTCGGCAGATGAAAATACCCTTCGTCTAATTGGTTTAGATGAGTTTCAAATTCTTTCCCTTAAACGATACATCAAAGAAACTCATCCTCTTTTAAGCATCTATGAAATCCCTCTTATCAATGGCTTTTCTGAGCAAACCCTACAACAAATCTTACCATATATTTATATTGCTCCAATAAAATGGAAAGCATCATTAAGATTTGATTCTATCTTTTCCAAATCCATTCATGACATAAGACTTCAATACAAGCAAGTTCTCGAAAAAGCAAAAGGATACCTAATAGAAGAAGAGGGTAAAGGCTTTGTTGGGAATAACTTTTCAACCAACCTCAGATATAACTTCAATTACTATGATAGGATTTCCTTTTCTCTTGTTGCCGATAACGATGCAGGAGAACCATTTTTTACAAAAAATCAACCTTATGGATACGACTATCTTTCAATGCAAGCAACCATAAAAGATATTTCTGTTTTTGAACAAATAACAATAGGGGATTATCGTTTGGGCTTCGGAGAAGGATTAGCAATAAATCAAAACCTCAACTTTGGATACTTTTCCTCTGATGCCAAAAGCAAAAAGAATTATACAGGCATTAAACCCAATCGCTCCATAACAGAGTATAATTATATGAGAGGCTTGGCAACAAAAATAAAACTTAAAGATTTCTCTATCTTTCTTTTTGGTTCCTATAATAATATTGACTACTCCGGAAGCATACTTGAAACCGGACAGCACAGAACCCTAAGTGAGTTAAGCAAAAAAGACAGCAATCAAGAGTTATTTTATGGAACACATATAAATTGGAAAAGAAAAGGTATAGAAATAGGTACAACCGTATTTCGCTATCAATACAAATACCCAATAACTCATCGTAACCAATCCTATATGCAATACTATTTTGAAGGCAATGACAATAATATATATAGTACCAACTTTTCAGTGCCTTTGTTTAGAAGATTCAGACTCTTTTCCGAAATTGCTATGAGTAAGAATAAAGGCTATGCAGGATTAGTTGGAATGGACATAAACTTAGGTTACAAAACTAATTTTACAATTAATTACCGCAACTATCAAAATCAATTTCAAAACTACTATTCCTCTGCCATTGGAGTGCAGTCAAGAAATGCTAATGAAAGAGGGATATACACAGCTTTTTCAATGCTGATAAACAAATATCTTAATTTCTTTATTGCAGCCGACTATTTCAACTTTCCCGATGAAACATATAGAGCCAACCAATCTATAAGCGGCTATAAATTTAAAGGTGAACTAAATTATAACCCCAACACCTCCAATCAAATAACCCTTCTTTACAAGAACAATAACCGTCCTTCCAATTACAGACACACCAATAACCAAACCTATCCCGAAGACAATACCCTCCAACAAATACAATTACGCCATAGCTTGTCTATAAAAGATTGGTTAATGCTAAAAATACGCTTTGGCTACTCTCAAACACTTAGTTTTCCTTCCGAAAAGAATAATGGAACCTTTGCTTCTTTTGACTTTATATTAAATCCTCAAAAATTTCCTTTAAGTGCAAATCTTCGTTTTGCCGTATTTAATACCGATAATTACGATAATGCTTTTTATATTTATGAATATTCTCTCCCGCTTACCTATTCCTCCTCTCAGCTTTACGACAAAGGGATTCGTTCTTACATAATTTTACGATACAATTTTACAAGAGATATTTATTTAACCGCTCGTTACAGCATAACATTCTATACAAACAAAACCACCATTCACTCTGGCAACGATATGATTAATAACAATAAAAAGCAAGAGATAGGCTTTCAACTCTATTGGCTATTCAATCAAAGAAGATTTAAACCAAACAGCATTAAGTAATCTTTTCTATATTCCTTTTCTTTTACTTCTTGGCTTTGAATTTAAAAATAGAGTAAAAGAAATAATCCACCAATTTTTTTTAAAGAGTTGAGGAAAAATAAAATCAAGAAAGAAAAAATTAGAATCAAGATTCAGTAGATTAGAATCAAGATTCAGTAAATTAAAATAATGAGAAGAGAAATTAGAATCTACAAAATACGTTTTATCATGTAAAGGGAATGTGAATATGTTTGAGTGTCTTGGCGGAATATCCCTTTTTGGTCAATCTTATCTATTCTTACCTGCCCCGAAGAATGAATTATTTCTCCATTACCCATATATATTCCAACGTGAACAACCTTTCCTTGGTCATTAGTAAAGAAACAAAGGTCGGCTTTTTGGGCTGAGGCTATGTCTTTAACCTGTTCGCCTTGTGTTATTTGCTGTGAGGCATCTCTAAGTAGGTTTACGCCAATTTGTTTGTAGCACATCTGTGTTAGAGCTGAACAATCTATTCCAAAAAGGCTTTTCCCTCCCCAAAGATATGCAGTAGAGAGATATTTTAAGGCTATTGTAATAAGATGAAGTGAGCTTGTAACGATATTTTGTGTTAAAGAGCTTTGAGATATTTCAAAAAGAATATTATTTAATTGGAATTTTGCAGAAACTATTTGTGAACCTAAGTATATAGGGTAGATAATCTTCTCTTTGGTTATGGTATTGGTTTGAAAAACATAGGCAATGGCTTCTCTGACGAATTGTTTAGAGGCTTGGGTATAGGTTTCAAATTCTGATTGGTTTAGTCCTATTACTTGCTTTTTATCAACCCAACCAATATATTTATCATCAAAATTCTCAATCAAAAGCCAATTATCATTTTTATCCAAAACAATGAAACTATCTCCAAACAAGAGTTGGCTAACTTGTTCTGATTGTTCTTTACTTTCTTTTCTTAGAGGAATAATTCCAAGATGACAAAATCCATATTCCATTTCTTAGATACGATTAGTTTCTATGCCGTAGATGATTTTTTCTATTATCCTATCTTCTTCGTTTGCTTGTGGATTGTATTTTGAACGTAGGTTATAACCAAAGAGTTTCCCGATGGATTGATAGAAAAAGGCTCTGAAACTACCTCTTAGTTCTTTAACCAAAGAATAAGAGTCGCTACCGGTTTCTCTATCAATTAGTCTTATTAAAACTGTACCTTGGCTTCTGGATAGTTTTTTTATCTCTGTTCCAAACCTTCTTTCTATTTCATCTTCGGCTTGCTTCATAAGTTTCTTCTGTGATTTTTTGTCCATATCTTTCATGGCTAAGTTATATGATTCAAGCAATTTCCCTGCTTGCTTGGCATAAGGATAAGTCTTCTTTACGTTGCGTATAAGTTTAGCATATTTTTGTTGTTCTGCGGCTGTAAGTGGAGCAATAAAGCCTTCGATGGTAACTTCCTTAATATAACTCATTGGAATAGTATCTCCATTAAGAATTGTTGCAAAAGTAACTATTCTATTGGAAGAAGGAAATTGTGCACTTGCAATTAGAGGCATTGCAAACAATAATATTATTAAGCCAAGTTTTTTCATAGTTTATGTCTTTTAAATTTTATCATTGAACATCTTAACAATAATTATGCCAAACCTATTTTTCTGAATTACTGAACTTGTTTCCAAATTTCTCAAATTCTTCTGAAGCAATCTTTTTTGTTATGATTATATCTTTTTTGTTGGTCTCGGGAGTTTCATACATTATATCTGTCATAACAGTTTCTATCATACCTCTTAATCCTCTTGCCCCAAGTTTATATTCAATTGCTTTCTCAACAAAATAGTCAAGTGCATCATCATTAAATTTAAGTCTTACATCATCTATTTCAAAGAGTTTCTTATATTGCTTTACTATTGCATTCTTAGGTTCTGTCAGTATTCTTTTTAAGGCGTCTTTTCCCAGAGGGTCTAAGTGAGTTAGTACAGGAAATCGCCCTACCAATTCGGGAATTAGCCCAAAGGTTTTTATATCTTGTGGTTGTATGTATTGCAAAATATTATTCCTATCAATTTCTTCCCGTTTGTTTGCTTCGGCATAGCCAATAGCGTTTGATTTAAGGCGTCTTGCAATAATCTTATCTATATTATTAAATGCACCTGCTGAAATAAATAGTATGTTTTTTGTGTTTACTGGGATTAGTTTTTGTTCGGGATGTTTTCTTCCTCCTTGTGGTGGAACATTAACAATGCTTCCTTCCAAAAGTTTTAGAAGGGCTTGCTGAACACCCTCTCCGCTAACATCTCTTGTGATGGAAGGATTATCACTTTTTCTTGCAATCTTATCAATCTCATCAATAAATACAATGCCTCTTTCTGCTTTATCAACATTATAGTCGGCTACTTGTAAAAGACGAGTAATGATTGTCTCAACATCTTCTCCAACATAACCCGCTTCTGTCAAAACAGTTGCATCTGCAATTGCAAAAGGAACGTTTAGCATTTTGGCTATGGTTCTTGCCAATAGAGTTTTCCCTGTTCCAGTTTCACCAACAATGATAATATTAGACTTATCTATTTCAATATTGTCTGAATGAGCATTTCTCTTATTATCATAATCGTAGTTTAATCTCTTATAATGGTTATAAACCGCCACCGAAAGAACTTTCTTTGCCTCATTTTGTCCTATAACATATTGGTCAAGATATTCTTTTATCTCCTTTGGGCGACTTATTTCAAGTCGTTTAAGAAACTGAGAGTCTTTAATTCTTTTATCTTCAAGCTTCATTTCATATACTTTGTCAATACAGCTTTCACATATATTTGTGCCATATCCAAATACCATAAAATTAACTTCCTTTTCATTCTTTCCACAAAATGAACAATTGTTCTTCTCCTTAGTCATTATTAAATAATGTATTTCATTGTTAAATTTTCTTACCTATCTTATGTCCTTTAATTGAATAATAAGCAATATACAAATAAGAAGGTATAAGAATTAAATAAGGAATTTGCCTATTGTCAATTGCTGTTGCCCATCCTCCATAAATTAAAGGCATAACAGCTCCTCCTGCAATTGCCATAATTAAAAGAGCCGAAGCAAAAGCAGTATGTTTTCCGAGTTTATCTATTGCAAGAGGCCAAATGCCTGGCCACATTAGTGCATGGGCAAAGCTTAGAAGCACAATAAACACTATTGACACCACTCCGTAAGTTGTAATTGCCAAAGTAGCAAAACCCAATCCTAAGGCAGCACAAATTGTTAGTGCTTTGCTTTGAGAAATATATTTAGGAACAAGAATAATCCCCAATATATAACCACAGGTTAAAGCAATCAAACTAAAAGTTCCCAACATTGGAGCAATATTTTTTGAAATCCCTTGACTTTCTGCATAAAGCCCTAAAGTATCTATGGCAATAACTTCAACTCCTACATAAAGGAATAAAGCTAAAACTCCAAGCCAAAGATAAGTAAAACTAAAAATATTTCTTTCCGATTTAGTATTATCATTATCTTCTTTGTTCTCTACCTCAGGCAATTTAGCTAAAAGAACCATAACTGCAAGCAAAACTAATCCAATAGAAATCCAAATATAAGGAGGAATAATTCTTTGAGTAAGTAAATTAAGTTCCATTAGTCTTGCATCTCCAGAAAGAGTTTGTATGTGTTGGCTGATGGCATTCATATCTGCGAAAAGAACCTTTGAAAGCCAAAATATACCAATCATTCCAGCAATCTTATTGAATAGACCCATAATGCTCATTCTTTTTGCTGCCGATTCAATAGGTCCTAAAATAGTTACGTAAGGATTAACTGCCGTTTGCAAAAGAGCTAATCCTGTTCCTTGAAGAAATAACCCCACTAAGAAAATAGGATAACTCCTTTGATTTGCCGCAGGAATAAAAACCAAAGAACCAATAGCCATAACAATTAAGCCTAATGCCATACCTTTGGCAAAGCCTGTTTTTTTCAAAACCCACGAAGAAGGAATGGCCATAACAAAATAGGAAATATAGAAAGCAAATGTAACTAAATAAGCCTGAGAATCTGTTAGCTCACAAGCTTCTCTTAGAAATGGGATTAAAACACTATTTAGCCAAGTAATAAAACCAAAAATAAAGTATAGAATACCAATAATAGATAAGCTAAAAATTAGATTGTTTTTTCTTTCTTTCATAATTAATGAAGTTTTTTCAAGCCACAAAGATAAGAAAAACAATTCTGACAATAATAATTTTCTTACTTTTGCTCTCAAATTGCATACTTAAAATAAGGAAATTAAAACAAAAAACCTCAATAAAGCAATGAAGCGAATTAGTTTAGTAATAGTATCTTTGCTTATCTTTCTTTCAGGCCATCAAATAAAAGCACAAGACTATTCAAAGGAAGATTTAGAGCTTAGAAAGAAGATAGCACAAATGTTAATTATAGGATTTAGAGAAGCAGAACTAACCACAAAAAGTCCTATCTACAACCTTATAACAAAAGAAAAGATAGGTGGAGTAATTCTCTTTGATTATGATGTTCCATCTAAGAAAGCCAAACGCAATATAGAAAATCCCGACCAACTACGTAAGCTATGCACAGAATTGCAAAAGGCAGGGAATAATAGTCTTTTTATATCCATTGACCAGGAAGGAGGAAAGGTAAGCAGGTTAAAAGAACAATATGGTTTTGCTCCAAGTGTTTCACAGCAATATTTGGGCGATAATAATAAGAAATCAATTAGCAGAGAATGGGCTTCAAGAACAGCTACTACTCTTAAATCCTTAGGAATTAATCTAAATTTTACTCCATCAGTAGATTTAAACATTAACCCAGATTGCCCTATAATAGGCAAATTGGAAAGGAGTTTTTCCGACAAACCACAAGTAGTTATAGATAATGCTAAAATAGTTATAGAAGAACACAGAAAGAAAGGTATTCTAACCTCTATTAAACATTTTCCAGGGCATGGCTCTTCTGCTTCCGACACTCATAAAGGTATAGCAGATGTTACCAATACCTATTCCGAAGAAGAATTAATTCCATTCAAAGTCTTAATTGAAGAAGGCATGGTTGATATGGTTATGAGCTCGCATGTCTTTAACTCTAATTTTGATGAGAATTATCCTGCAACAATGTCATATAATACCCTTACCAATAAATTGAGAGTACAAATGAATTATGATGGGATTATAATTTCGGATGATATGGCAATGGGGGCAATAGCCAAAGAATACGACCTTACGACCTGCTTAGAAAAAGCCATAAATGCAGGAGTGGATATGTTTATTTTTTCTAATAATGGAGAGAAATACGATAAAGAAATAGGCTATAAAGCAATTGATACTATCTTTCGGTTAGTAAAGCAAGGTAAAGTAAAGGAGAAATCCATAAATAACTCTTATGCTCGGATTCAAAAATTGAAATCTGATATGGGATTAAGATAGCTTTTCACTGAAATTTGATTTGAATAAACTGAAACTTGATTTCATTAAACTGAAACTTGATTCTGATAAATTAAAACTTGATTTCATTAGGTTTTTAATATCAATAGCTTAAATATACGATTATCAAACTTATATATCATCCTAATTGGATATTATTTTTATGCCTTTACAAAAATGCAATATGGATTAATTCCAAATTTAACTCAAATTTTAGGGGTTTAGAATTTTTATCGTATTTTTGTTGCTTGGAATTTTATTGAAATTAAAGTACAAAAAAATTATGTCAATCATTATTTACTCTATTTTAGTATTGGTTTTAACCGCAGGGATTGCTGCTGTTATTCTGTATTTTGTTGCACAGAAATTTAAGGTTATTGAAGACCCCAGAATTGATTTAATTGCTGAGAAACTACCAGGAGCAAACTGCGGTGGTTGTGGCTATACGGGATGCAGGGCTTTGGCTGAGACAATTGTTAATGCCTCTTCTTTGGAAGGATTACGCTGTCCGGTTGGAGGCGATAAAACAATTAATGATATTGCAGAAATATTGGGTTTAGAGGTAAGTGCTTCAACGCCTCAGATTGCTGTTGTGCGTTGCAACGGAGGAAAACTAAACACAACGGCTAAGGTGCAATACGATGGAGTACAGGATTGTCTTTATGCACATTTAAATATGTCTTCGGAGGGAGGCTGTCCGAATGGTTGCTTAGGCTTAGGCAATTGTGTTGGAGTTTGTGCTTTTGACGCAATAATTATAGACAAGGAAAGTGGTTTGCCAATTGTAGATGAGGAAAAATGTGTTTCTTGTGGTGCTTGTGTAAAGGCTTGTCCAAGAAAAATAATAGAGCTTAGGAATAAAGGAATTAAGAATAGAAGAGTATTTGTTAGTTGTGTCAATACTGAAAAGGGAGGACTTGCAAAGAAGAATTGTAATGTTGCATGTATAGGCTGTGGTAAGTGTGAAAAGGTTTGTGAGTTTGATGCAATAAAGATTGAGAACAATTTGGCTTATATTGACTTTACAAAGTGCAAACTTTGTCGTAAATGTGTAACAGAATGCCCAACAGGTGCAATCCTTGAAATCAATTTCCCTCCAAAGAAAGAAAAAATAGCAGTTGAACAAGCAGAAGCAATTCAAAATTAATTTAGAAACATAAAATAACCATGAAAACATTCAATAGAGGAGGTGTTCACCCTCAAGAAAACAAATTAACTAATGATTCTACAATAGAGGTTTTCCCATTGCCTAAGCAAGCAGTTGTTTTTGTTTCACAGCATTTGGGAGCTCCCTCAACCTTGATTGTTCAAAAAGGAGATAAAGTAAAGACGGGGCAATTGATTGCAAAAGCAGAGCAGTTTATTTGTGCCAATACTCATTCTCCTTACACAGGAACTATTACCAAAATAGATGTTGCTACTGATTTTACCGGTTATAAGAAACCTGCTATTTATATTGATGTAGAAGAAGATGAATGGTTAGAAGGAATAGATAGTTCAACAGAAATTGTTAGAGAAATAAAACTTGACTCCAATCAAATTATTGAAAAGATAAAAGAAATGGGTATTGTGGGCTTAGGAGGTGCAGCTTTCCCAACACATATAAAATATATGATACCTCAAGGCAAGAAGGCCGACTATTTAATAATTAATGCTGTTGAATGTGAGCCTTATTTGACTTCTGATTACAGAATAATGAATGAAAGAGCTGAGGAATGTTTGATAGGAGTTGAAATCCTTAAAAAAGCACTAAATGTAGAGAAAGCATTAGTAGGAGTTGAAAGTAATAAACCAGATGCTATAGAACATTTAACCAATACAGCAAAGCGATTTGAAGGCATAGAAATAATTCCTTTAAAAACAAAATATCCACAAGGAGCAGAAAAGCAACTTATTTATGCCCTTACCAAACGAGAAGTTCCAAGTGGTAAACTTCCCATTGAGGTTGGTTGTGTGGTAAATAATATTGGAACAGCCCAAGCTGTTTATTACGCAGTACAAAAGAATATGCCTTTAATTCAAAACATACTAACCCTAACAGGGAAGAATGTTAAACAAAAGAAAAACTTATTGGTAAGGGTTGGAACTCCTATTCAATCTGTAATAGATTATTGTGGTGGATTACCAGAAGGCACAGGAAAGGTTATTAGTGGAGGACCAATGATGGGTAAAGCAATTTCAGAACTTTCAGCTCCAACTGTCAAAACAACTTCTGCTATTCTTCTAATGTCTAATAAAGAATCCTCAAGAAAAGAAGTAACTAATTGTTTGCGATGTGGTAAATGCGTTAGCGTTTGTCCAATGGGATTAGAACCCATTCAGATTGCCCAATTTGCAGAAAATCGTTTGTGGGAAGAGGCTGAGAAAACCCTTGCAATGGATTGCATAGAATGTGGATGCTGCTTATTTACCTGTCCAGCTGGTAGGCCATTGCTTGATTTAGTTCGTATTTCCAAAAACCATATAGGCGAAATTCGTCGTCAAAGAGCACAAAAGTAAAAATTATAATATCAAGATAATAAAACGCATAACCTGAATGAAAAGAGTATTATTAATTATATTTGTTTTTTGCTCTGTAAGTATTTTTGCTCAGCAGGATGGAAAGGAAATATATGTTGATAAGGTAAATGATTTTATGATTTCTTATCCTGATGAGTGGGATTTGGAGCAAGGGCAGGAAGGAGAAATTGTACTTTATCCTCCTTTTGCTAAGGATGCTTTTGAACAGGAATATGCTCAAGGAGATTTGGACGCAGATTCAGATGAAAACAATCCTTCACAAATGCTTGAAGAGAAGATTCAATTTACTCCAAGCCGTTGGGATGAAGGAGATTTAGAAGAATTTGTTGATAAAAACTTTCTTTCAGTTGATTTTTCCGAATTTTTTGATGGATTTACAATTATTAAAGAAGGAAACGAAAAGATAAATGGAAAAAATGCTCTTTGGTATGTTGCAACATTTAATGTTGGAGAAGAAAAGGCTATAAGTTATTTCTATTTCATTAAAATGTTTAATAGGATTATTGCCATTGTGTCTTTTTGTAAGGAAGAAGGTTTTGAATTGAATTATAAAATAAAATACTTAGAAATTATTCGTTCAACTAAGTCTTATTTAGACTCAATGAATGAGAAAAGATAATAAATAATAAAAATAAAATTATAGAAAATGTCATTACTAACTATTTCAGGTTCACCTCATGTTCAAAGCAATCAGACCACAAAGAAAATAATGTGGACGGTAGTTATTGCTCTTTTGCCAGCATTATTGGTAAGTATTTACTTTTTTGGCCTTGATGCCTTATTGGTAACCCTTACTTCTGTTGTGTTTTGCGTAGGCTTTGAGTGGTTAATTCAAAAGTATATCCTAAAAGTTCAACCAACAATTAAAGATGGTTCTGCCGTAATAACCGGAATTTTACTTGCGTTTAATCTTCCTTCAAATGTTCCTTTGTGGATTGTTGCAATAGGAGCGTTGGTTGCAATAGGTGTTGCGAAGATGTCTTATGGAGGATTAGGTAAAAACCCTTTCAATCCTGCACTTGTTGGTAGAGTATTTCTTTTTATTTCATTCCCAAGTAAGGTTGCAATGAGTGAGTGGCCTTTACCAAAACCTCTTTTTGGCTCTTCATTAACCGATACAGTAACTGGCCCAACGCCTTTACTTGCTTTAAAAGATGGTCAAGCCGTTGATTTATGGAATATGTTTATTGGCTTTACTGGTGGAAGTTTAGGAGAAATATCTGCTATTACTCTAATAATTGGAGGTTTGATAATGCTTTTTAGAAAAGTTATTTCTTGGCATACCCCGGTATCTTTTATAGGCACAGCCGGTATATTTGCTCTTATTCTTTGGCTTGTAAATCCAAGTGAATTTATTCATCCTTTGTACCAACTTTTAGCAGGAGGACTGCTTTTGGGAGCAATATTTATGGCAACAGATATGGTAACTTCTCCAATAACATACAAAGGTCAGTTAATTTTTGGCTTTGGTTGTGGAGTTCTAACCATAATATTTAGAAGTTTTGGGCCAATGCCCGAAGGTGTTTCTTTTGCAATTCTAATTATGAATGCAGTAACTCCACTTATTGATAAAGCATTTAAGCCAAAAGCTTTTGGATATTAGTATTAAATAAGAATAAACGAAAAAATAATTAAATATGGCAAAGTTAGATTCTTCATTAAAAAATATGGTGTTATCATTAGGCATTATTTCTTTGATAGCATCGGCAGTGTTGGCTGGCGGTTACACCTTAACAAAAGAGCCAATACAGAAAGCACAAATGAAAAAACAACAAGACGCTATTGAAGAAGTATTACCTATTAAGGATGCAAAAGTAGGAGAAAAGGTTGAAATTAAACTTGATGGAAAAACCGATGCGTTTTTTATTTATCCTGCGGAAAAAGATGGCAAACTCGTTGGAGCAGCCATTCAAACCTACTCATATGATGGTTATGCTGGAAAAATAGAAGTAATGGTAGGTTTGGATAATGAAGGAATTGTTTCCAATTATACAATATTAGCAGCTTCCGAAACCCCAGGCTTAGGCTCTAAGATTACAGACTGGTTTAAGACCAGTAAAGCAAATCAAGACATAAGAGGGAAAAATTTATCTCAGACAAAGCTTGCTGTAAAGAAAGATGGAGGCGAAATTGATGCAATTACTGCCTCAACCATTTCTTCAAGAGCTTTTCTTTCCTCTATCAATTCCGCATTTGAAGCATTTAAAAAATATCAACAACAAAATTAAAATCCAATACTTGACATGAATAAATTTAAAATATTATCTAACGGTATATTAAAAGAAAATCCAATATTTGTTCTTTTAATAGGAATGTGTCCAACCCTTGCAACAACAACCTCTGCAATAAATGGATTAGGGATGGGATTATCCACAACATTTGTTTTGATTTGTTCCAACGTAGTTATTTCGGCCTTGAAGAATGTTATCCCCGATAAAGTACGTATTCCAGCCTTTGTTGTTGTAATTGCGTCGTTTGTAACCATTGTTCAGCTATCTATGGAGGCTTATGTTCCCGCATTGTATGCAAGCTTAGGTATTTATATTCCTCTAATTGTTGTAAACTGTTTAATTCTTGCAAGAGCTGAGGCCTTTGCAAACAAAAATACAATAATGAATTCTATGTTTGATGGAATTGGGATGGGATTAGGATTTACCTTAGCCCTAACCATATTGGGAGGAGTTAGAGAGATGTTAGGCTCGGGTTCATTATTTGATATGAAATTCATAGGTGATAATGACGGAATACTTATTTTTGTTTTAGCTCCGGGAGCCTTCATAACACTTGGCTATCTTATCGCTTTAATCAATAGATTAAGCAAAAAGAAAAATTAGAACTTTATTTTAATCTATTAACTCTTGATTCTATTTTATTAGAATTTGATTCTATTTTTTTAGAACTTGATTCTAATAAACTATCTCTTGATATAAAAATAGAGACAATAATAATTTGTAACTTAGTTTTTAGTATTTTTGTACAAAATCTAAATGTATGAATGTTGAAGTTTTTATTCCTTGTTGCGTTGATCAATTCACTCCTCAAACAGGCGTTAATCTGATTAAACTTCTTGAACAACTCGGGCACAAGGTTGTTTATAACACCAGCCAAACTTGCTGTGGAAGACTGCTTTACGATAATGGAAATTGGGAAGAGGCTAAGGAAATAGGGGAGAAATTTATTAATGATTTTGGAATAAGAAACTATATTGTTGGCTGTTCCACTTCCTGCATTAGTTATGTTAAAAACAATATGAGCAAGCTCTTTTTCAATACCTCAAATCATAATATCTACAAAAGCGTAAGTGATAAGATTTTAGATATTACAGAGTTTTTGGTATGCACCACCCAGACCTTAGATGTTGGGGCTTATTTTCCACATAAGGTTTCTATTCATTATAATTGTCATTCTTTAAATGAATATAACGTAGTTGAGGAGACTAAACTCTTACTTCAAAACGTTAAGGGTTTAGAGATAGTTAGTGCCAATACAAATAATTTCTGCTGTGGTTATGGTGGGATGTTCACGTTATTTAATGAGCCTGTGTCAATGGCTCTTGCTCAAAAAAAGATAGAACAAGTGCTTTCAGAAGGGGCAGAATATATTGTTAGTTCCGACCAATCGTGTTTGCTTCATTTGGAATCCTATATTAATAAGAATAAAATAGACCTTAAAACAATTCATTTGGTGGATTTATTAAGCCAAAGGAAAGATTAGATAATTATTGATTAGAGAGCATTAAGAAATATTTATATCAAGAAAATAATTCGTGGATAAAGAAAGCAAAATGTATGATTGGGGGACATCACGTCCCTATAATGCTTACTCAAACTACTTCAAAAAAGTATTTGGACAAAGAGTTCAGAAACTTTCTATTGATGCAGGCTTCACCTGTCCCAATAGGGATGGGACATTAGCTTTTGGTGGCTGCACATTTTGCGATAATAGTGCTTTCAATCCCTCTTACTGCCAATCCAATAAGTCAATTACTCAACAGATAGAAGAAGGCATAGAGTTCCATCAATGGCGCTACCAAAAGGCTACGCAATACTTAGCCTATTTTCAGCCTTTCTCCAATACTTATGCAGATATTGATACGCTCAAAGCAAGATATTCCGAAGCTCTTTCACATAAAAACATAATAGGACTTGTAATTGGCACTCGCCCCGATTGTGTTGATAAGCAAAAGCTTGACTATATTGCCGAGCTATCAGAGAAACATTACATTATGTTAGAGTTCGGAATAGAGAGTTGTTACGATAGAACCCTACAAAGAATAAATCGTGGTCATACATTCTCACAAACCAAATGGGCTATTTCTCAAAGCAAGACAAGAAATATAAAAACAGGTGGACATATAATCTTTGGCTTACCCTCAGAAACCAAAGAAGAGATGTTAAATGAGGCTTCTTTGCTTTCAGAACTTGGACTCAATAGCCTTAAATTTCATCAGCTCCAACTCTTTAAAAATACTGCTATACTAAAAGACTATGAAGCCAATTCGCAAGACTTTTATCTCTTCCCATTTTCAGAATACCAAGAATTTATAATAGATTTCTTAGAAAGGCTTAGCCCAGAGATAGTAATAGAACGTTTTGCAGGCGAAGTTCCTCCACGATTTAGAGCAAATAAAGGCTGGGGAGATATACGAAATGAAGAGGTTGTGTCTTTAATAGAGAAAAGAATGATGGAAAGGAATACTTTTCAAGGACGATTATACAAACAAGAGATTAGAGGAAATTAAAATATGAAAGAAAAGTTATTAGGAAAGACATTAGATGAGTTGCAAGAGATTTGTTTAGGCTTAAATCTTCCGAAGTTTACCGCCAAACAGATTGCCGATTGGATATATAAGAAACGAGTAAGTGATATTAACCAGATGAGCAATCTTTCAATTAAGGCAAGGGAAGCTCTTTCTGAAAGATTTGAAGTAGGAATAATAGAACCCATAAAAGAGCAGCAATCTATTGATGGGACTATTAAATATCTTTATCATTATACTGGTGAGTCTTTTGTGGAGTCGGTAATAATCCCTGACAAAGACCGACTAACTCTTTGTGTATCCACACAAGTAGGCTGCAAGATGAATTGTGATTTCTGTGCAACAGGCAAGCAAGGGTTTAAAAGAAACCTAAGTGCAGCAGAGATAGTGAATTTTGTTCTTTCTATTTCTGAATGTGAGGATATTAGTAATATTGTATATATGGGAATGGGAGAGCCGTTAGATAACTATGATGATGTTGTAAAAAGTATAAAAATACTTACTCAAGAATGGGCTTTGGCTATGAGTCCGAGAAGAATTACCGTTTCCACCGCAGGAATAATTCCTAAGATGATAAGATTTATTAATGAAACAGAGTGTCATTTGGCTATTTCAATGCACAACCCTTTCCATAATGAGCGATTAAAGATAATGCCAATAGAAAAGGCTTATCCCATAGAGGAGGTATGCGATGAGATAAGAAAACATAATTGGTATGGACAAAGAAGAGTAACCTTTGAGTATATACTTTGGAAAGACTTCAATGACACTTATTCTCATGCCAAAGAGATTTCTTACTTACTTCGTGGGATAGAGTGTAGGGTGAACTTAATACGTTATCATCAAGATGCCTATTCCAAACTATTAAAAGCAGATGAAGAAAATATGCTTGAATTTCAGAGCTATTTAGAAGAGAGGTTTCATATTCCCACCACAATCCGCACTTCCAAAGGCGAAGACATACTTGCTGCCTGTGGATTACTTTCAACTAAGAAACAAATAGAGAGCAATAATGAATAAAGAAATGGACTTTTTGAGTCAGGACTATTTAACCTTACTCTATAATAAAAGAAAAACAAAAGAGGTTATGGTTGGGAATATTGGGATTGGAGGAAATAACCCTATTCGCATACAATCAATGACTAATACTGATACAATGGACACTATGGCCACTGTGAATCAGGTTTTACGATTGGAGGAAGTGGGATGCGAACTTGTAAGAATAACGGCTACGGACATAAAAGCTGCTCAAAATCTCTACAATATTAAAAATGAACTTGCCAAACGAAACTCCTCTATACCCTTAATTGCTGATATTCATTTCAATCCTAATGTAGCTTTGGTTGCTGCAGAAATTGTTGATAAGGTAAGGATAAACCCAGGAAACTATTTTGAAAGAAACAAAAGCTCACTTTCTCTTAGCGAAAAGGAGTATAATGAGGAGTTGGATAAGATTAAGGAGAGGCTTTTCCCTCTTATTGAGATTTGCAAGAAACATAATACTGCAATAAGGGTTGGAACCAATCACGGCTCACTTTCCCAAAGGATTGTGGCTCGTTATGGAAACACTCCATTTGCTATGGCTGTGTCGGCGTTGGAATTTGCAAGGATAATACACTCAATGGATTTTAACCTCTTGGTGCTTTCCCAAAAGGCGTCAAATGTTAAGGTAATGGTGTCTGCTGTAAGGCTTATGAAAGAGATGTTGGACAATGAAGGACTGCTTTATCCCATTCATCTTGGAGTAACAGAGGCAGGAAGCGGAGAGGATGGCAAGATTAAGTCGGCTGTTGGTATTGGAACCCTATTGTCTTTGGGAATAGGAGACACCATAAGAGTTTCCCTAACCGAAAAGCCAGAGGCTGAAATCCCTGTTGCAAAGGATATACTTCAAGCCTCTGGCGATAGAATCTATAAGGCTGAGTTTATCTCCTGCCCAAGTTGCGGTAGAACAAAGTACGATATTCAGTATGTTTTAGCTAAGGTAAAGGAGGAGTGTAGCCATCTTATTGGCATTAAAATAGGAGTTATGGGCTGTATTGTTAATGGCCCAGGAGAAATGGCTGATGCAGATTATGGTTATGTTGGTTCAGGACAAGGTAAGGTAAGCCTTTATAGAGGCAATAATGTTGTTTACCAAAACGTAAATGAAGAGGAAGCATTAGAAAAACTAATTGGGATGATAAAGGAAGATGGCTTCTGGAAAGAAAGATAATACTTGCTAAATAAGCTCATAACAATGAAAAGGATTAGGCTTTTGTTTACTCTGATAATTGCGTTTTTAACCTTATCTTCCTTTGCTTTTGGGCAAGAGGTAAAAGATATTCTTACTATTAATAATGCAATTCCTTATTTTAATGTAAAGCCTTTACAAGCTCAGACCTACACTATTAGTTGCAAAACAAAGAATACAAAAGGTAAAACAAAGCCTAAATTTTATTCTAATTACTTAGAGGTGGTAGATCATAAGTTCTTTAAATTGGGTTATTCTGAAAAACATGAACAACCTGCATGGGTAATTCACTTGCTCACAAAAGAAATGGTTTTGGAGCATAATGCAAAGCGTTCCAATAAGTTTAGGGAAGATTATAAGGTCTCAACTAAATCTTCCTTACCCAAAGATTATCGTAATTCAGGCTATGACAAGGGACATATTTGTCCAAGTGCTGATATGAGTTTTTCTCAGGAAGCTCAGGATTTAACCTTCCTAATGAGCAATATCTCTCCACAACTCCATTCCTTTAATGCTGGGAAATGGCATGAGTTGGAGAAAAAGGTTAGAGAATGGGCGGTAGAAAATGATAGCATTATAGTAATTGCAGGAGCTTTATTTGATTCAATTATTCAAACAATAGGTAAGAAAAATAAGGTTTCAGTTCCATACAGATTTTATAAGGTTATTGTAGATGTTTCTTTTCCTAGTTATAAAGCAATAGGATTTATTATGGAAAATGAGAAGTTAAAGGAGGAGTTATTTTATTATAGTGTGAGCGTAAGTGAACTTGAAAGGATCACTGGCTTTAATTTCTTCCCCGATTTTGATGATAATATGTTTATAAATAACTTGGAAAATAATTGTAATATAAAAAATTGGGAGGATAAGTATTAGGGCGTAACGCTTGGAGTATTACACCCTAATACTTCAAAACAGACTAAATGCTAAATAATTTCACTCCAAAATGAAGAGTCCTTGGAAGCATTGGACCATAGATATAACCTGCATCTCTATTTATTCCTTTATCAAAATCGTTTTGATATGAATTGAATATATTTTTTATCCCAATACTTAGTTTTAATCCTAAGGCTTTTGATAGAGTAAAGCTATAAGCAAAAGTAAAATTCAAATCAAAGAAATTTGGTGTAGCTTCTATCTTATCTTTTACAATATAACCAGAAAAGTGAGGTACTTTCATTTTACCTGTATAGATACCTGTTAATGAAATATCCATTGATTCCATTGGTTTAATACTTAATGTGGTATATCCATAATCATTAGGGGTTCTAAGCATTTCTTCTGTGCCTTTAACATCGCTATCTTCTGACCAAAATTCCATTTCTTTATATTTGCTATCTTGGAGGGTATAACCAAGTGTGAATGAGTATCTATCTTTGTATGATATCTTCCCAGTAAAACTTAATCCCTTTACTATTGCACCTTTGGCATTATATCTTTCTTGAATCATGGTATTAGTTAAAGTGTCATGCCCTACTACTCTAAGAGCAAATACATCTTTAAGGTCGGTATAAAAACCCTCAAGAAGGAAATTAGCTTGATAGTTTTCTCCTATTTGAAGATAGTAATCTGCTGAAACGCTAAGGCTATTGGAATATTCTGGTTTTAGATTTTCTGCCAAAAAAGTTCTTAAAGACAATCCTCCTACTTGTGTTATGTGAAAATCTTCTTCGTAGGCTTGAGGTGCTCTATAACCTGAGGCATAAGATATTCTTGCTTGAAAATTGTCATTTGACTTGTACATAAAGTTTAGTCTTGGAGAGAAAATCACATTCTTTATCAGATTATGTTTATCTAAACGTCCTCCCAATAGAAAGTTAATCTTCTTTGCATTCCATTCAACTTGTCCAAATCCTCCAAAAATATTGGTTTGTTGTTTTGTTATAATATTATGCCCTTTTACTTCATCATTGAGATTATTTGTATTATACTCTAATCCATAAACTAATGAAGCTGGAAGGAAAAATAGTTTGTCTATTTTATTTGAACCTTGTGTTCCAAGCAAAAGTGTAAGGTCTTTGCTTTTCCCATAGGCATCAGGGTCTTGATGCGATCCGTAGTAAGAATCTCTATCTATATATTGTCCTGAAGCATAAACGGAATAGCGATTCTTTGCATCAAGACTTATATAATCATAACTAAGTCCTCCTGAATGAATTTTATGATCTGTCATCTCACATATATTTGCAAGATGTGGCTGAAAGTCAAATCTATCTCCACCTCTTCTTGTTTCTTGTGTAGTGTGATATTCTAAGGTTAGTTTATTAGTATTGTTTATCTTAAAGAAACTCTTTGTCCCAAAAGAAAAAGCATCTAATTTCCCTATTTCTGAAAATCCGTCATTATCATGGTCATAAGGATTTCTTTTTCTATAAGTCTGGTAGAACGAAGCTCCTGCTTTTCCGTCCTTACTTAAGACTACCGCATTTGAGTTAAAGTTTTGAGCAAAGGATTTCATCCCAATTGAACTTATATCTGTTCCAATAGAAAAAGAAGGATGTGTTGGCTCTTTTGTTATTATATTTATTGTTCCTGCAATTGCATTGGAGCCAAATAGTGCTGAGGCTCCTCCCTTCACAACTTCAATCCTGTCCACCATATTAATAGGCATTTGTTCCAAACCATAAACACCTCCCAAGGAAGACATAATGGCTCTTGAATCAATAAGAATTTGTGAATATGGCCCTTCCATTCCATTTATTCTTACTTGCGGAAAACCACAGTTTTGACAATTATATTCAACTCTTACTCCGCTTTGGAAAGGAAGAGCTTGTGATATATCTTGTGCATTAGATTGTTGGAAGGCTTTATCAGATAATACATTAACAATTATTGGAGCTTCCTTACGAGATGTTTCTACCCTATTGGCAGAAATAACAACCTCGTCCATTATTTTTTTTAATTCTTTCATTTCAACATGGACGTGGGCAGTTTGTTCTATCGTTACAAGAACCTCTTCTTCTAATTTCTCATAACCAATAGATGTAAATACTAAGGTGTATTTCCCTGGTTTTAATCCTCTAAACATAAAGTTTCCTTGCAAATCACTTACTGTTCCAAGTGAGGTTGCTTTTATTCCAATAGAAACATATTCTAATGGTTTCTTGGTTTTGGCATCAAATACGTGCCCTTCTATACTTGCTTTATCGTCATCTCTTAATGGCATTGAAAAAGCACACATTGTTATATTTGCAAACAGAACTGCAAATAATATTATTTTATTCATATTTTTATTATTTTATTTTCTTATTATTATTTCTATAAATTATATATTCTGCTACTGAATACAATAACAGATTACATATCATAAATTAAAGAAAACTTTTGCGGTTAAATTTTGCCGATTTATTCTTATTTGATTCTAAAAAATTATCTTCAAAAGACAATAATTTATCTTCAAGTTTCAATTTGATAAAATCAAATAAGAATCAAATGAAAAAAAATTGCTTTGTGTTTCTTTAAAAAAGGAGTCAAACTTATAATTAGGTTTGACATTAATAAGCTAACAAAATGGGGGAGCCCTTAAAGAAGGGTTATACAGACAGGTTTTTAACGGAATTAATATTTCTCTTTGAGGAAGAATCTTAATAGGCTTTTGAGAGACTATTCCTATTATTATTGATATAAAGAGAATAAAAAATAGAGCAATATTTAAATCGTGGATTAGATTTATTTCTATTGAATTGTGTGAGTGGGTTGGTGTGTTAGAGGAAAAAGGAAATATGTCTTTTGAAAAGTGAGAGTGTGATATTGTTATTCCATTAACTATATGCACGTGCTGTTGTAGGTTTGCACTTGCAAAAAAGAAGATATAGATAATAATAAGCAACAGACTTATTATCTTTCTATTTTTTCTCAATGATATTATCTTGGAGTTTGAATACAAAAACGCTCTAATTTTAAAAAGAAAAAGGACAAAATTCAACTTAGTTTATGTTGTTTTTTGTCCTTTTTATTCATATTCTTGTTAGTTTAGTTTAATTTTATTTTTGTGTTTGAGGCACTTCTATTGTCTTTCCATGGTCTTCTACAATAGTTTGGTACCATTTCTTAGGATAAAGTCTTTGTTCAGGGAAGACATTTTGTCCTTGACGGTATGGGCTTTCTAAGAACTTGCCATCTTTTTCCTTCTTTACATTACCGTCCATGTATTTAACTAAGAGATATTGATTAAGAGTTTTCCATGTGTTGAAAGTCTTGGTTACTCTCTCTGTTGAGAACTTAGTAATATCATTTCGCATCTGATCAGCAGAAAGTCCTTTTAATTTATTGTCAAATTCTTCAACATCTTCTATGAATTGTTTCTCTAATTCGCTTTGCTTTGCTCTTACATCAACTATCATATCTACGTATCTGGAATAAACAAAATTAGTTACTTGATTAAATAACCAAAATAATGAGGTTTCAGAATATGTTACCATATTTCCGTTTCCTTCTCTAACTTGTTCAGGAGCTCTTAGTATATTTGTATAAAGAGGCATATAAACTGTTGAATAACTATCATCAACTCCGAACCAAAGTATCCCTTTTGCTCCCTCAGGCATCCAACTTCTTGATTGTGCTACCAAAGAGAATCCAGTCTGCTGTGTTGAGGTTGCTCTTTCATGAACGTAGTTTTTACCATTTAATTCAAAGCCCATAGGTCTCCAACGATAAGGACAAGCAAATGGTCCTGCTCCAATATCTTTTGTCATATCCATAGGGGTTCCTTGATAATGATCACGCATTAGCTCCATAACATCTTTAAGAGATAGTTTGTTCTCCGGTTTAATCCATAGTGGCATACGGTTTTTTAGATTATGCCCCATAGCATAGTCTTCGTATTGAATCATTGATTTATTGCAACGAAGAAAGCCTGCATATACCCTGGCTTCGCAGCCTCTTGCTGCACTAAAATCTACTGGTGCATAGGTATCTGAGAAAGAAAAATCTTTATCTTCCCCATTGAAATATCCTTTATGACGAGCAAATTCAATTACATCGTAAGAATACACTACTTCAACCTCAGGACGGAATATCTCTTTTAAGTTTTTAGAAGAAATAGATTTAAAACTCTTTTTCACTTCTTGTGGAAAGGTTGTAATACGTGCGTGATTAGCATGACCACTAATGTATCCATCTGGTATTCTCATAGCAACCCAAACAGCTCCTTTTCTTATATTCTTATTTATTACAGGATTTCCCTTCTTATCCTTAACAACATTGCCGTTAGCATCGGTTTTAACTTGAGGATTGTTTCCTTTCCCAATAAGTTCTAATATCCAAACTTCGTTAGGGTCAGCAATTGAGAAAGACTCTCCTGATGAGAAATAACCATAAGTATCCATTAACTCTGTGATTTGTTTTATAGCTTCTCTCGCATTTTTTGCTCTTTGAAGTGTCATATAAATCAAAGTCCCATAATCAATTCCTCCTGTTGAGTCTTCAAGCTCTGGTCGTCCTCCATAAGTTGTTTCGGTGATTGATAAGCCCCATTGATTTGAATTTCCTACCATTGTATAGGTCTCTGCAACCTGAGGAATCTTAATAAGTTTCTTTCCAGAGTCCCAATCTACAATTTGTATCATTGTTCCTGCTGGATACTTTGCGGCAGCTCTATAATAAAGTTCGCCATAAAGTGTGTGTGAATCGGCTGCATAAGTAATCATTGTTGAGCCGTCCTTTGATGCACCTTTGGTTACAAGAAAACTCGTACACGCAAAAGATGATATGGTTGAAGCTACTAAAACAGTAGCCAACATCGTTGAAAATAATCCTTTAAATCTCTTCATCTTTGTTTGTTTTTTATGTATTATTAATTTTGTTTCTTTAATTATCTGTCTCTAATTGTTAAAAGAATTGGCAAAGGTAGATAAAATAATAATAACTTCCAATTATTTAACTATTGTTCCGATATGCTCTCCCATTATTACCTTTTGTAAATTACCCTCTTTGTTCATATCAAAAACGTAAATTGGTAAATTATTCTCTTGACAAAGAGCAAAGGCTGTTAAATCCATTATCTTTAATCGTTTATCAAGGGCTTCCTTAAAACTCAATTCAGAGTATTTAGTTGCTGTCTTATCTTTTTCAGGGTCTGAGCTATAAATTCCATCTACCCTTGTCCCTTTCAGAATTAAGTCAGCTTCAATTTCAATTGCCCTCAGTGCAGAAGCGGTATCGGTTGTAAAGTAAGGGTTTCCTGTTCCGCCACCAATTATAACCACCTTCCCTTCTTGAAGAGCCTCCTTGCTACGAGCCCTTGAATGTTCCTTACATATAGGCTCTATTGCTAAGCCAGAAAGAAGTTCTGTTTTAACTCCTTGCTTTTCTAATTCACCTTGCAAAGCCATAGAATTGATTAAAGTTGCCAACATTCCCATATAGTCGCCCTGAACCCTATCCATACCCTTAGAAGCTCCTTGTAAGCCACGAAATATATTACCTCCTCCAATCACAATTGCAATTTCGCAACCCTTATCTTTGGCTTGTTTTATTTCCTTTGCATATTGGGAAAGCATATCAGGAGATATGCCATAATCTTGTTCTCCCATCAGGCTTTCACCACTAAGTTTTAATAAAATTCTTTTGTACTTCATAATATCTAATTAAATCTTTATTTTACTATAATAAAATGTAATAACAATTGTGAACCACTCACATAAAATTATTAATCAACAAAAATACATAAATAATTTGTAATGTTTTACTTTTTTATGGTATTATTCTAAAAAGACTTTATTTTATAAAATCTAAGTTTATCTTTTGTCAAACTAACTCTTAGTTTTAGAAAATTAGAATCAAGAGTTAATAATTTAGAACTTGATTCTAAGAAAATGAAATCAAGTTCTAATTTAAGGATAAAAAGAGATGGTTAATTATTAGTAATAGAGAGGTTTATACTTCAAAATAGCAGGCATCCCCAAAGGAGAGGAAACGGAAATTATTCTCTAAGGCAAAGTCGTAACACTCTTCCCATTTTTCCCCAATCATAGCTGCAACTAACAACAAAAGAGTGCTCTTTGGCTGATGAAAGTTAGTTATCATTGAGTTTACTATGTGATACTTATAAGTTGGGGCTATAATTATTTGGGTTTGTCCACAAAGCAGCTCTGTGCCTTCTTTCTCCATTGCATTTAAAATGGCCTCTAAGGCATCTTGAGAACTAATAGTTTGTGTTTTCTGATAAGGTTCCCATTGCCAAATGTCTATTTCAAGGGAAGCATTCTTGTTTTCAATTAACTTAACACCATGCCAATAAAGGCTTTCTATGGTACGCACGGAGGTTGTACCAACACAAAGAATCTTCTTTTGAGAGTAAGCAATCAGGTCTTTTATTACTTGTTTTGGAATGGTTATCTTTTCGGTATGCATAATGTGGTCAGCAATAGAATTAGTGCTGACAGGTTTAAATGTTCCGGCTCCAACGTGTAGGGTAACAAAATTTGATTTAATTTGTTTGGCTTTGAGTTCTGTAAATGTCTTTTCTGTAAAATGCAATCCTGCGGTTGGAGCTGCAACAGAGCCTTGTTCAAAAGCATAAATGGTTTGATAGTCATCGTTATCTTGTTCTCTTACCTCTCTATTAATATATGGTGGAAGAGGGATTATACCCATCAAAGACAGAACCTCTGCAAACGAATAGCCCTTTGTCCAAGTGAAATTAACTATCCAAGCATTGTCTATCTGCTCTTTTCTTTGTGCATTAAGGGTAATTTTTTGTCCATTATGCTCTATGCTTTGGCTTAACAAGCCCTCTTTCCACTTTTTGTTGTTTCCAATAAAACATTTCCACTGCCCTTGTTCTTTTTGCGCAAAGGCAATTTGAATTTCATTTGGAAAGAAGGGTTCAAGACAAAATACTTCTATTACGGAACCTGTTTCTTTCTTGAAGAATAGCCTTGCGTGAACAACCTTTGTATCGTTGTAAATAAGCAAATAGTCTTTGTCTAAAATTTGAGGCAATTCAAAGAATACTCTTTCTTTAATCTCTCCATTTTTTAGAACTAATAACTTTGCTTTATCCCTTTCTTCTAAGGGATATTTGGCTATTCTATTCTCAGGTAAATTGTAATTGAAGTCTTTTATAGCAATGTCCAATGACTTGCCATTCATTTTATAGACGGGTTAATCTAAATTCGTAATGCTCCATTATTGGATTATGAAGCAGGTCTTTGCAGGCTTTATCAACCAATTTTGTTGCTTCTTGTTCCGATTTTGCTTCAACTTCCAATGTTATATGTTTACCTATTCTAACATTAGTTATCTGCTCTAAGCCTATATTAGCCATTGCACCGGTTACTGCTTTGCCTTGTGGATCTAATAAAGCCTTTTGAGGCATTACATCTATCTCTGCATTAAATTTCATTTCTTTATTGTGTTAATTATTATTGATTCTATTATATAAACAAATATGATTAGTGGTATTGCATATAAATTGAGTGCAAATATAAGTAATATTGTTATTATCAAGAAAATAAATTTCTCCTTATTATCTTTCCATTTCAGGTTTTTAAACTTCATTGCAAAGAGTGGAAGCTCTGCAACTAAAAGGAAAGACATCAGAATTGAACCTAATATCATTAGGATTGGATTAAGTAATAAGGCTGTTAGGGTATAGTAAAATTCAGGAATATTTAAGCCCCAGAGATGTGTTTTTGTTGTTTCAAGGTAATAAATTACTGGTAAAGAAAGCCAAATTAAAGCATTCGCAGGAGTAGGTAAGCCAATAAATCCCATTGTTTGACGCTCGTCAATATTAAACTTTGCTAATCGGTAAGCACTCATTAAAGCCATTAAAAGAGGTATATAAACCACGAAGGAATAATTTGATAATACTTGACTATAATGGTAAAACTCTTGTAGCAAATCAACAGCAATCAAACTTGGAGCAACTCCAAAGGTTACTACATCTGCAAGAGAGTCTAATTCTTTGCCAATATTTGAATATGCGTTCAAAAGCCTTGCAACTAATCCATCGCAAAAATCCAGCAAAGCTCCAATAATAATAAATAGTGATGGAAGAATTAAACTTTCTGTTGTGTATAAAGTGTAAATAGATAATATCCCACAGAGCAGATTTAGAAGGGTTATGGTGTTTGGTATATGTTTTTTTATCATCACTAAGATATATTTTCAGGCTTCAAAATTACTCATTTATTACATATTATAGAATTATTTCAATACTTTTTATGTGGAATTCGTAGTTATTTTTCTATATTTGCACATTAAAAACATAATAATTTGTTATCAAATGAGAAATAAATTCATCGCTATATTCAGTGTTTTATTAGCTTTATTAACTTTTTCGGCATGCGAACCCGACAACACTCTTGCTTCTTCTGATTGGAATGGAAATTGGAAGTTAAACGAAGAAATAATATTCCCACAAACCAAAACCAATATAAAATCCGCAAAGTCTTCTTCTGGAACAATTAGAATTGACCCCAACGATGAAAGAAAGATAATTATAAGTGGGGAACTCTTTGGATTGAGTTCATCGGAATCTATTTCTGCTTCGGCAACGTCAAGTTCAGCAAGTTTCAATCAAAAGGTTGGAATTTATACATTAGAAGGCACTGCAACATTAAGTGGAAAAGACCAAATCAAGTTTCAAATAAAAATTACAACAGAAAATAATAACGCAGCAAGTTTTTCAAGAATAGCAATTAGAATTTAATTATAAAAAAATACATTATTATGACAGATTTATCAAAACAATTAATTGAGGAATGTAGAAGCAATATGCAAGGAGCAGTTAAGTTCCTTGAAGTCTCAATGAACAAGATTAGAGCAGGGAAAGCCTCCCCATCTATGTTAGAAGGCATTAAAGTTGATTATTATGGTAATCCAACCCCAATAGAACAAGTTGCTAATATCTCAACTCCTGATCCGAAACAAATAATTATTCAACCTTGGGAAAAGACTATGCTTTCTCCAATTGATAAAGCTATATTAGCAGCCAATCTCGGCTTTACCCCAAAGTTTGAAGGCGATATCCTAAGAATTACTCTTCCTGCTGTTACAGAGGAACGAAGAAAAGAACTTGTTAAAAGAGCAAAAGCAGAGGTTGAAGAGGCGAAAATAAGCATCAGAAATGTAAGACGCAACATAATTGACAAGGTTAAAAAATCCAAAGACCAAGGAGTATCTGAAGATGAAATAAAGGTAGTTGAAAAAGAAATAGAAGCAATTACCGAAAAAGAAATTAAAGCATCAGAAGAAGTCTTAGCAATTAAAGAAAAAGAAATAATGTCAATTTAAGATGAAGATTCCTTTTTCTCCTCCCTACATTGACCAAGACATAATTAATGAAGTAAATGATAGTTTGCTTTCGGGCTGGATTACAACAGGACCAAAGGTTGCTGCATTAGAAGAAGGCTTGCAACATTATTGCAAAGCCAAAAGGGTAAATTGCGTGAACTCGTGGACAAGTGGAGCTATACTGATGTTGCGTTGGCTTGGAGTGAAAGCAGGCGATGAAGTAATTGTACCTTCTTATACTTACTGCGCCACGGCAATGGCAGTTATGGACGCAGGAGCAAAACCTATAATGGTTGATATCAAAAGTGATTTAACTATTGATGTTGATAAAATAGAAGAAGCCATAACCACTAAAACCAAAGCAATAATCCCTGTTGATTTAGGAGGAGTTCCTTGCGACTATGAAAGGATTATAAAATTAGTATGCTCAGATAAAATCAAAGAAAGGTTTAACCCTACCTCCGATAATCAAAAGAAATTAGGCAGAATAATGATTATTTCCGACTCTGCCCATTCCTTGGGAGCAACTCTTAAAAATAAGACAATTGCAGAATTGGTTGATGTCTCCATTCTCTCACTTCATGCAGTGAAAAACCTAACCTCAGCCGAAGGAGGTGCAATTTGCTTGAATATGCCTAAGCCTTTTGATAATGAAGAGTTATATAAAGAAATTAGAATACTTTCTTTGAATGGACAAACCAAGGATGCATTCACCAAAACACAAGCAGGAGCTTGGCGATATGATATTGTGGCTCACGGAATGAAGTTTAATATGCCCGACATCAATGCTGCCCTTGCTCTTGCTCAATTACGCAAATACGAATACCTGCTTTCAGAACGCAAAAGAGTATATCAACGCTACTCCAATTTATTAAAGGAATACCATTGGGCTATTCTACCACAACAAGACACAGAAGAATTAACAACCTCTTACCATTTATACCCCCTAAGAATAAATCCCATAACAGAAGAGCAAAGAGATAAACTAATACAATACTTAGCCAATTTAGACATAGCAACAAATGTTCACTACATACCAATGCCTATGCTAACACTCTTTAAAAATATGGGCTATAAAATAGAAGACTATCCCATTGCATACGACACCTACACAAGAGAAATCTCTCTCCCAATCTATCCTCAGCTAACCAATAATGAGATAGATTATATTGTAAAGAATCTTATAGAAGGATACTATTCAATAACATTATAGTCAATTGATGAAAAGACTATTTGATTTTACAAGTTCACTACTTGGACTATTTTTTTTTAGTCCTTTGTTTTTGCTAATTGCTTTCATTATAGCACTAAGCAGCAAGGGAGGTGTGTTTTACAAACAAAAAAGAGTGGGAAAAGGAGGTAAAGACTTCATTCTTTATAAATTTAGGACTATGGTTGCAAATGCCGACACCAAAGGACTACTCTCTGTTGGGATAAAAGGTAAAGACCCACGTGTAACACCTTTTGGCTACTTGCTTAGAAAATATAAAATAGACGAGCTTGCTCAGCTAATAAATGTTGTAAAAGGTGATATGTCCTTAGTAGGACCACGTCCAGAGGTAAGGAAATATGTTGATTTATACACCCAAGAGCAAAGTGAGATTCTAAGAGTTCGCCCCGGCATAACAGACATTGCTTCCATTAAATTTCGCAACGAAAATGACCTACTTGCAAAAAATCCAAACTCAGAAGAGTATTATATAAATGAAATAATGCCTCAGAAACTTTCTTTAAGTATTGAATACCTCAAAACAAGAACCTTTTGTTCAGATATCAAAATCATCTTTAAGACAATCTTCGGATAAAAAATTTCTTTTTACATCTTATCCAATTATAACTTGATTATAATTTAATAACTCTTGATTCTAATTTATTAACTCTTGATTCTAATTTACTGAAACTTGATTTCATTTTTTCTCAGTCTTAGTTCTAATTTTCATAGATAAAGAAGGATGAATTTTTTGTAATGCAAGCCTAACTTAATTCTAATTATGAGCTATTTGAGATTAATTTTCAAAGAAATCTATGTTAAGGTTTTAGTGAAGAAACTTTATAGTAGTATATAAGCACTACATTTATATTAATTAAAAGAAAGGAGGGTTAAAAATGTTTGTGGAAATATTCAATAAGAATAAATAAATATTTTAACTTTGCAGAATTAACAAAACTAATAAATTTATGCAAAAAGAATATGAAAAGTATTGTCATAACTGCGGAGCAGTAATTGATAAAGCAGCAGAAATATGTCCTAAATGCGGAGTTAGACAGGCAAGATTATCTAATAATCACCCAGAAACAGTAAGGTTAGATCTTAGTTCTAAATGGTTAATTACTTTACTTTTGTGTGCATTCTTAGGTTATTTTGGGGCTCACCGCTTCTATAATGAAAAATATGGTACTGCCATATTGCAGTTAATTACCTTCGGAGGCTTTGGTATTTGGTATATTATTGACTTAATTATTATTATTGTAGGGCATTTCAAAGATAAAAATGGAGAGTATATCACTATGAATTAGAGATACTGAACTAAAATTAACCTAATAATTTATCAAAGCTTTTTTGGAAAAAGCTATATTTTAGAGAAATAATTTATTTAGTGTTTCTCTTAGTTTTAAAACCTTTTCTGCACAAACGGAAGCTATTTTATATTCTAATTCTGGTTGCAATCCTCCCATTGAAACGGCATTATTGCGGTAGCGCATAAGGCTTTCTTTTTCTGTTTTTGCACTAAAATGGTAGTGAGTGGCTTTGGTTTTATTGTAAATCTCTTCTGCATTATCTGGGTTTACGCCTGAGCCTACCATAATTTCTATTGGATTGGTTTTGTCTTTGTTAGAAGATTTTCTCTCTTTTTCTAATTTTGCTATCTCTATAATTTTAGCTATGCGGAAGGCTCCATCTATTGCTTTATTTTCTCCTCCTGAGGTTAGAACTCTATCTACTTTGCACTGCATAATGTCTACAAAGGCTTGAAAATAGTCCCGTGTCATATCTATTGCTCTGTGGAAGCATACTTTCATAGGATAGGCAATTAGAACTAATTCTTTGGTTCTTTCTTTGTCTATTTCTCCCTCTGGGGTCAAAATACCAAATACTACTCCATCAATTCCAATGTCTTTGCAGTAGGATATGTCTTTTTTCATTAGTTCAAACTCTAAATCTGAATAGCAAAAATCTCCTGCTCTTGGGCGTATCATCACCATTATTGGAATATTTAATTTTTGTTTAGCCATACTAATTAATGCCATTGAGGGAGTAATTCCTCCTTCTATTAGGGCTGAACATAGTTCTATTCTATCGGCTTTGCCTCTTTCTGCTTCTATGGCTGCCTCTATTGAGTCCACACAGACCTCTATTTCAAAATGGGATTTCATTATTTTATAGGGTTGTTTAATTCTTTTTCTAATTCTTTTATCTTTTGCAAATGGGTTTGGTATTCTTGGCTTTCAGGTTCAAAAGGACGATGTTCTTTCATCTTTTTTAGCTTTTCATAGTCTTTACATCTTGATATTGTATCTTGATTAAAGTAAGTGTGTTGAAATTTCTCCCATATATAATCTATGGCAACTGAATTGGGATGTTGCATATCAGCATTATAATATCTGTAATCCCTTAAATCATCCATCATTATTTCATATGAGGGGAAGTATTCTATTCTTGGATTTTTCTTTAAAAGCTGCTCTGTTGCAATATGTAGTAAAGATTTGCTTACTTGGTTTTCTCTATATCCGTCTCTGAAATGGCGTATGGGTGATATGGTTATTAATACTTTTGCATCTAATACTTCCGAGCTTTGAATGTATTTATCTATACCTATGGAAAGATCTTCAACTATTTTCTCTATACTTAATAGGCTTTTTGTTAAATGCTTTGAGGGTAGTTTATGACAATTACCCATTATCTTATTGCTTTGATTATGCGTGTATATCCAAGAAGTGCCAAGGGTAAGGATTAAATACTTGCTTTTTTTTATAAAGAGATTACTTTCGTTTATCCTATTATTTATTTTCTTTAATAGTTCTTCGGGAGTCTTCCCTTTATAAATACCATGATGATAATAAGAAAACCAACCATTTGATTCTAAGATATCATCTTTGGTAAGAGGTTTGTTATCGCAAATATGTCTCAAACATTCTGAAATAGTAATTGGATTATATATAATTCCAAATGGGTTTATATCGGTTTGAAAACCATTTTCTATTAGTTTTACTCCAATGTTTTCTGTAAAGCACGACCCAATTAGAACTATTTGGTCGTTATGTTGTATGGAGTGTGAGAACTTTTCAGGAGTGATTTCTGTTCTAAATATCATATTTGTATTATGCTTTGATTATGATTTAGGCATTTTTGTCTCTTTGTTTATATTATGCAAAAGTATTATTGTTTTCTTAAATAATGAAAAATAGATAACTTTTTGTTAGACTTTTGAGCTGAATTTACTAACTTTGCACTTTAAAAATAATAATTTTCTTATAATGAAGAATAGTGTTGTCAATGTTGAAACAGCAAAAGAATTAGGCTTACTGCCTGAGGAATTTAAGCAAATCTGCGATATTTTAGGGCGAGAACCAAACTTTACCGAGTTAAGTATTTACTCTGTTATGTGGAGTGAGCACGCCTCATACAAAAATTCTATAAAACAAATAAAGAAACTTCCACGAGAAGGCGATCAATTAATGGTCAAAGCAGGAGAGGAAAACGCAGGAATGGTTGATGTTGGTAATGGTATTGCTTGTGTTTTTAAGATAGAGTCGCATAATCATCCTTCTGCTGTTGAGCCTTTCCAGGGTGCAGCTACTGGTGTTGGAGGAATAAATAGAGATATCTTTACTATGGGAGCCCGTCCAATTGCTCAGTTAAATTCGTTGCGTTTTGGTGATATTGACGACAAACATACTCAATGGCTATTAAAGAATGTTACAAAAGGAATAGGGAGTTATGGAAATGCTTTTGGAGTTCCTGTTGTTGGGGGAGAGGTTTTCTTTGACCCTTGCTACGAAAACAATCCTTTGGTAAATGCTATGAGTGTTGGAATAATGAAGAAAGAGGATTTGATTTCTGCAACTGCTAAGGGAAAAGGTAATCTTGTTTATATTGTTGGTTCTTCAACGGGTAAGGATGGTATACATGGAACAACCTTTGCTTCGGCAGATGTTACCGAAAATTCTGCAGATGATATTCCTTCCATTCAGGTAGGAGACCCATTCCAAGAAAAACTACTTTTAGAAGCAACCTTAGAGTTAGGCAAAAGTGGAGCAGTAATTGGTATGCAAGATATGGGAGCAGCAGGAATTATTTGTTCTACTTCCGAGATGTCAGAAAAAGGAGGCTCGGGTATGGATATTTACCTTGACAAAGTCCCATTAAGACAAAAAAATATTGAACCATGGGAAATACTCCTTTCCGAAAGTCAAGAAAGAATGCTTGTGGTTGTTCAAAAGGGGAAAGAAAAAGTGGTTGAAGACATATTCAAAAAATGGGATTTAAATTGTGCGAATATAGGTCATGTTACAGAGGGAGATAGACTACATTTTTATTGGAATGGTGATTTAGTAGCAGATGTTCCAGCTTCAACATTAGTTTTAGGAGGAGGTGCTCCTCAATATGAACGAGAATTTAAAGAACCAGCTTATTTCAAAGAAACATTTAAGTTTAATATTGATGATATTCAAGAGCCAACTCTAAAAGAATGTAAACAAATTGCAGACTATATTATTCAGCATCCTAATATTGCATCAAAGAGTTGGGTTTATAATCAATACGATTCTATGGTTGGTACTCGCAATATGTCCACCAATAGTCCTTCTGATGCTGCAATTGTTAATATAAAAGAAACCCCTAATGCTATCGCAATGACAACAGATTGCAATGGCCGTTATGTTTATTCTAATCCAGAAGTTGGAGCTCAGATTGCAGTTGCAGAAGCGGCAAGAAACCTTGTTTGCTCTGGAGCAGAGCCATTAGCTATAACTAATTGCTTAAATTTTGGTAATCCTTATGTGCCTGAAACTTACTGGCAATTCGTAAATGTAATTAAAGGGATGAGTGAAGCTTGTAAGAAGTTTAATACTCCTGTAACCGGAGGAAATGTAAGTTTCTACAATCAAGCCTCAATTAATGGAAAAGTAGAAGCTGTTTTCCCAACGCCTGTTATAGGAATGATAGGTCTTGTTGAGAAAAATTTGCAGACAACATTAGATTTTAAGAAAGCAGGACAAACCATCTATTTGTTAGGAAAGGTTGTTAATGATATTAATTGTTCTGAATATCTGTATTCATATAAGGGAATAAAACTTTCTCCTGCTCCTTATTTTAATTTGGAAGAAGAATATAATCTGCATCATACTTTGAGCGGATTAATTCTTGAAGGGTTGATAGCATCGGCTCATGATGTAAGTGATGGAGGACTATTCACAACTCTCATTGAGTCAGCAATGCCTAATAACTTAGGGTTTGATATTTTAACTGATAGTGAAATTCGTCTTGATGCTTATCTTTTTGGAGAGTCTCAGGGTAGAGTTGTTGTAACTATTGACCCAGAAAAAGAAGAGGAGTTTTTAGATATGATAACCCTTACAGGTATTCCTTGTTGCACAATAGGTTCGGTTACTAAGGGTAAAGTCTTGATTGACGATGAAAACTTCGGTAACATTAAAGATTATAAGAATAAATATGATAATTCTATATCAAAAAGAATGGAGAATTAATATGTGTAATATTAAACTATTCTCTAAGAATATTACTTTATAAAATCTGAGTTATTCTAATGAATTTTATTAAAAACACCTCTTTACTTATATTATTATTTATTTCGTTTAATGTGTTCTCTCAAGAAATTGATACGGTAGGCTCTTTAAATGAAGAAATAAATACAGAAAATTATATAGATGAGGAATCTTTAATTATAGAACTTCAAAATGAGTCTTTGAAATCTTATATAAATATTACAGAAGATATGTTGAGCTATGTTAATATATTAAGAGATAAGGATAGTTTGGTCTATAATTTATGTGTATTAAAGGGCGATAATAAAGTAGTTCCATTAATAGAAACAGGTTCTTTAATAGAATTAGATAGAAAGTTTGATTTAATTTTTCATCCAAATACAGATATAATTATGTATGTAAGAGAGATGATTTTGAATGAAAATCAAGCATGGGACTATATTTATGAAAGGATTTTTGACGAAAATGGCTTAACAAGGATGTTTATACGTCATTATAGTACTTTTAATTCCGCATGTGCTGCAGTGGCTTTTGAACTCTCTGAGTATTTTTTTGATGAATCAGGAGAAGTAATTAAAAAAACTTATGAGATATTTGATGGAGAACATAATCCTTTAAATATAGATAATTGTTGGATGGATAGAGAAGATTACGTTAAGGAGAAATCATTCTCAGAACTAAATTCCAGATACAATTTTTCTTTAGAAGATATTAAACGAAGTAATATATCAGAAGAAAATAAAGAAAATAAAGAGACAAAGATAGAGGAGATAGAACAAGAACAAGAGTAAGAATATATGAGATTGACTATTGATATTGGAAATACAAGAACAAAGGTTGCTGTCTTTGAAAAACATAATATGTTATTTATGGATTCTTACAATGATATTTGTATTTTGGATATTAAAAAGATAATTTCTAATTATCCTCTAATCTCAAAGGTTATTTATTCTTCAGTTGGATTTATTGTTAAGAAGAAAGATGAGATAAAAGATTTTTTGAAGAGCAGCTATTTCTTTATTGAAATGAGTAACGAGCTAATCCTTCCAATAAATAATCAGTATAAATCTCCAAAAACTTTGGGTAAAGATAGGTTAGCAGCAGTTGTTGCGGCATACAATTTGTTCCCTAATAATAACTGCTTAGTTATTGACGCAGGAACTTGTATAACAATTGATTTTATTGATAAAGATAAGAACTATTTAGGAGGTTCAATTAGTTTGGGAATAAATATGAAATATAATGCCTTACATACTTTTACGCAATCTTTGCCGTTAATAGATGATAAATGTAATAATAAAGATATTATTGGATATGATACTAAAAGTTCAATTTGTTCAGGGGTTTTAAATGGAACGGTTATGGAACTGAAAGGCTTTATAGATTATTATACTAATAGATACTCTGGTTTAAAAATTATATTTACAGGAGGAGATGCAAAAATCCTTCAAAACTATTTTAAAGAAAATACACAAATTAAAGAACATTTGGTTCTTTATGGGTTAAATATTATACTTGAAACTAATGATAAAAAGAATTAAGTCTTTGGTGATTTTAGTTGTAATCATTACAACATTACCTAATTTTTCTGAAGCTCAAACTTCAATTAGCTCTCCTTATTCAAGGTATGGAATAGGGAATACTGATAACCTATTTAATAATGCCATACAAAACGCAATGGGAGGATTAGGTTATACATATCAAAGGAATAACTCTGTAAATTATATGAATCCTGCCTCTTATGCAGGAGTAGATACAGCTTCATTGGTATTTGATATAGGATTTTATTCAGAATGGGTTAATCTCTCAAATAAAACGTATAGTTCAAGAGGCAATAATACAAACCTTTCACACATATTATTAGCTTTCCCTATTGGACATAAATTTAAGGTCGCATTTGGACTTATGCCTATGTCGTCAATTAATTTCAATACCAGTAAAGATTCTATTTCAACAATAGGAAAATATAGAGAAAGTTATTTAGCAGATGGAGGAATAAATAAAATTGCTCTTGGGCTTGCTTATGTTCCAATCAAAAACTTATCAATAGGTGCAAATTTTGAATACATCTTTGGAAACTATTATAAATCATCAACAGTTTCGTTCCCTGATTCAGCATACATGTACTCTTCAAGAGTAGAAAACAATTACCATATTAGAGCATTTAATTTCAATTTAGGAGTTCAATATTTCCAACCTCTTAACAATGGAGATAGGATTGGGATAGGGGTTGTTTACGACCTTCCTTCATCCTTTCCAACAGACAATATTTTATCTCGCTACACATTTACCACAAGAGCAGGATTAGAATATTTACAAGACTCTATATTTAAAGAGAATTCAGAAGGAGAAATTAAATACCCTTCAACAATTGGAGGAGGTGTTTCTTATGAAAGACCCAATAAGTTTTTTGTTGGAATAGATGGTAAATATACAAACTGGTCTAACTTTAAATTCCAATCTGATTATATAAATACTAATTTGGTTGATAATTTAAAGATTTCATTTGGAGGAGAATGGAAGCCTGATGAGTATGGTAATTATTTCCAAAAGTCAATCTATCGTTTTGGATTTTCTTTTGATAATGGAATGTTGGAATTAAACAATACCAGAATACAACAATTAGGAGTTAGCTTAGGAATAGGTCTTCCAATAAAGAAATCAAATACTATTATAAATTTAAGCTTTGAATACTTAAAAAGAGGAACAACAAATAATAATCTAATTAATGAAGACTATTTTAGATTAGGATTGTCGTTCTCAGCAAAAGATGTATGGTTCTTTAAACGTAAATATCAATAAGAAATAATATAATAACTTTAAAATAGAAAAATAATAAAAATGAAAAAGATTGTATCACTACTAATGTTGTTTACTATTGTAACAACAGGTTATGCACAAAAGTATGGTAATACTCCAAAAGACAGTGTGGATTGTATTATGAATAATTCTTTGTATCAAGAATTCTATAATCAGAAGAATTATAAGGATGCTTATGAACCTTGGAAGCATGCAGTAGCAGCTTGTCCAAAAAACCATGTAAACCTTTATATTCGTGGAGCAGTTATCTTAAAGAACCTTTTTGTTCAAGCCAAAACAGTACAAGAGCAAGATAAGTATTTAGATGAATTGATGGCTCTTTACGATAAAAGAACTGAGGCTTTTGGTCAAGAAGCAAACAATATTGCACGTAAGGCAAAAGATATATCAGATTTGAGACCAAATGAAAAAGAAAGAGCATATAATTTTTATAAAGAAGCAGCAGAAAAAAGTGGAGTAAATGGAATAGACCTTGATGACCAATACAAGCCTCTTTATTTGAAAGCATGTTTTGATTATCTTCATTCAATTAAAGCTAATGAAGAGCAAATGACTCCACTATTTGACGCTTATGATTTTGCAGCTGATGCATTAGATGCTTCGCTTAAACAAGCTAAGGAAAGCCAAGATGAAAAAGCAGAAGCAAAGATAAAAGAGTATATCGCAGCAACAGAGCAAATAATTGAACCATTTGCATCTTGCGATAAAATAGTTTCAATTTATCAACCAAAATATGATAAAGAATCCAGTAATATAGACCTTCTTAGAAAGATTACTACAAATCTTGAAAGAAAAGGTTGTACCAAATCTGACCTTTTCTTTAAAGCAACTGAAAGTTTACATAAACTTGAACCAAACTCACGCTCTGCTTTTATGATGGGACAAATGCTCGCAGTTAAGGGAGAAAATAGAGCAGCAGCGAACTACTTTAAAGAATCCTTAGACAAGGCAGAAGACAATGACTCAAAAGCTAAGGCTTGTTATTTTTGGGCTCAAACACTTATGGCCTCCGACCAATATGCAGCAGCTCGTTCAGCATTCTATCAAGTTTCTAACTATGATAAATCCAAAGAAGGAGAATGTTTGTATTTTGTTGCTTCAATGTATCTTAGTTCAGCAGCAGCTTGTGCAACTCATGAAGGAAAAATTAGAGGAGCAGCTTGGGCAGCTTACGATAAGGCAGCAAGAGCAAAAGCATTAGACCCTTCAATTGCTGATAAATGTGATGCTTTGATGCGTTCGGCAGTAGGTCAATGGCCAACAACCGATAATGCTTTCTTCTATGAAATAACTAATGGACAATCATACACTGTTGGATGTTGGATAGGAGAAACAACAACAGTAAGATTAAGATAATTTGACTTATTTTTAATTTTTTAATAATGGCATTAAACCAATAGGGTAATGCCATTATTAGTTTAAAACTTGATTATAGGAATTTAGAATCAAATTCTGAAAATTTAGAATCAAGTTCTATTAGACAAGTATTAAGAGATAAAAAAAGAAATAAAGCCTTGTTAAGATTGCATTATAATTTGAACTTATAGAAATGAATAATATCAGAAGAATATTTACTAAATGCATAATAATAAGCTTATTGATGATTTTGTTCTTAGTCGGCTGCACAGGTAAAAGTCCATCTGGAAAGAAGGGAATAATTGGTAAGCCTACGCAAATATTAAAATATGCAGATATTTATAGGAGTCAGAATGGGCAAGTTGAAGTAAGGATAGAAACTCCATTAGTTTATAATTACGATGGAGATAGTGCGAAAATGATATTTCCTAATGGAGTAAAGGTGTGGTTTTATAATAATGATTTAACAGTAAAATCGTTTTTAACAGCTAATTATGCTATTAATTACAATAAAAGTAACTATGTTTATTTAAGAGATAGCATTGAAATAATTAATTATAACAACCAAGATACACTTTATTGTCAAGAATTAGTTTGGGACAGGACTCAAAAAACAATAAGTTCTGATAAGCCAGTAAGGCGTCAAAGTGCATCAGGTATTGCTTATGGAGATGGGTTTCAGAGCAATGAGCAGATGGATAGTTTGAAGATTAGAAATCCAAGAGGAACACAATTTGTTTCTGATGAAGAGTAATTAAAATAAAACATAATATACAGTATGAAGATTAAAACGTTATTATTGGTTTGTGCACTATTTCTTTTTTTTGGGTGCAAAAAGTCGGACAAGAGTCTTTCAAGCAAGATAGAATACGAAGATATAAAGGTAACACAAGTAAAACATTACCTGAATAATCCTAAATATGCAAGTTATAGTTTTGATATAAATATTCAGTTGCCTAAAATCACTCCCGATACATTATTTAAAGATTTACGCAAGACAATTATTGAAAATATTTTTAATGTAAACATAGATACCACAACCATAAACCAAGCTATCAATCAGTATATAGCAGAAAAGACAGATGCTTTTGGTGAGCCCGGAGTTCAAAGGTTTATGAGCGAAGATAATCAATACGAATTATGGTCAAAACTTAATTGTAAGTTTATTTATGCCAAAGATAATCTTTGTAGTTATAAAATTCATGAAGATAATTATACCGCAGGAGCTCATCCTTATCAAGAGGTGTTTTACATGAATTATGATCTTCTTGAAAAGAAAAAGCTGAATTTTGAAGACATATTTATTCCATCAACTCAAACTGACCTCACTCTAAAAGAAATGCTAATAAACCAGTTGAAAAAACAAGAGAAAGCACAAACAATATCCGATTTGAATTTATTTGATGTAGTAACTCCAAAAGACTTTAAGGTGTCTCAAATGGTTTACTTTGATAGTTTAGATATTGTTTTTGCTTATGCACAATATGATGTTAGAGCCTATGCTTATGGAGCTCCTGAAATTAAGTTGCAGATAAGTCAAGTAATGAATTACTTTACAGACGACTTTAAGAAAAGGCATTTTACACCTACCAAGTAAGTAACTTTTTAATTATTATTTAAGATTAGAGCTATGAAAAAACTACTAATATTAATAACTATTTCCTTCGCATTTATCATTTCTATATTTCTTTTCTCAATACTTTTTACCTCTTGCAAAAAAGAAAGAGGCAAGAAAACTATTATTGAACCCGCAACAGGTAAGGAAATAAGAATGGAGATAAATAGATTTGAAGACATATTGTTTGGTTCAAATCAACAAAATCTAAAAACGCATCTTCAAGCTAATTATGAAAACTATAAACCTCTTTTCAACACAACATTAGATAATGTTGAATACTTTGCAATGATAGAGCAGTTTGCAACAGACCCTAATATGATTGAGGCATATAAACAAGTCAAAAAACGCTATCCTAATTTAGATTGGCTATCTAATGATATAACAAAAGCCTTCTCTATTCTTTTGAAGGAGTTTCCTGAAACTAAAATTCCAAAGATATATTCCTTAATGCTTGGTCCAGCAGAGTTCTCTTATTCTTACTCACAAAGAGTTATTGCTCAAAAAGACTTTATGACCTTTGCAATAGACCTATACTCCATCAATTCACTACAAGACAACAAATACTATAACCATTTCCCAAAATACATTATTCAAATGTTAGATTCAACATATATTGCTCCTGATATGCTCAACCTCTATTTGCAAAACGTTATTACTCCAACAGACATTCCTATTATGCAACAAAGTTTAGAGGCAACCTTATGCGATATAATTATTGAGAGAGGTAAGTATATTTATGTCCTAACCAAGATATTGCCAGACTATTCTCTTAATTCTTTCTTTCGTTATAATGAAGCACAAATGAAGTGGGTAGAAGATAATGAATATAATATATGGGGCTTAATTGTGCAAAATGGATTATTATATTCAAAGGACAGACCAAAATATATGCACCTAATAAATGAAGCTCCCACAACAAAAGGAATTAATAACTCTCCTTCACGACTTGGAGACTATATAGGTTATAGAATTGTTGAGAAGTATATGAAAGAAAACAGAAAAACAATTAAAGAGCTCATCCTAACAAAAGACTCAAAAGAAATAATGAATAAATCAGCCTATAAACCAAAAAGGAGTTAATAAATACCGATGAAGCAATATATATCTATAATATTAAAATTCCTACTAACTCTTTTTCTATTGCTATTAACTCAAATAGCAATGTATGTCTTTAATCCTTCAATCTTTTCAATTGATGGAGTAAAAGATATGTTTTCTATTGCCTTAGGAGCTACTCGTTTTGGTATTTCATCAACTGTTGTTTTCCTTTCCCCTTTTCTTTTCCTAAGTATTTTACCAATAAAACAAAGAGAATATAAATATTATAGAATAATTAAAGAGTTCTTTTATGCATTAGGCACTAATCTAATACTAATTCTTAATTGTATTGATATAGGTTATTACAAATTTACATACAAAAGGATAACCTATGACTTCTTCAATTATCTTGGAGTAGGTGGCGATTTTAAAGAACTTATCCCACAATTTGCAAGAGACTATTGGCATATAGTAGTTTTATTTATTGTTTTAAACATAATATTTGGGATATTAAAACATCAAATTGATAAGAAATATACTGCACAACTCATAGTTGCAAATAAGAAATGGTATTTAACAAGTAGCTTAATGTTCTTAGTTCTTGGAGGATTATTCTTCTTAGGACAAAGAGGAGGGATACAACTTCGGCCGCTAAGTATTATTCATTCTAACTTATACACAAGCAGCCAAAACTCCACATTAGTTCTAAATACTCCATTCACTCTTTACAGAACATGGGGAAAAGAAGGTATAGAACCAGTAATATATTTTAAGGACAAAACCAAAATGAACTCATATTTTGGTCCAATTATTTATCCTGAAAATAATAATACAGATACCTTATTTACAGAACCATTAGAAATTGGCAAAACAAATGTTGTTGTTATTATCTTAGAGAGTTTCTCGGAAGAATACCTAAATGGTTATGCACCTTTCTTATCTTCATTAGCCAAAAAGTCAATAGTTTTTAATGGATATGCAAATGGGAAACGAAGCATTGACGGAATCCCTGCAATTCTTTCAGCACTCCCTATCTTAACAGACGAATCGTTTATAACCTCACAATATAGTTCAAATAACTTATCTTCTTTTGCCTCTTTGTTAAAGCCATATAACTATCAAACTTCTTTTTTCCATGGAGGCTATAATGGTTCAATGGGATTTGATGGCTACTCAAAAAATGTTGGATATGACAACTACTATGGCAGAAAAGAATATAATAATGATAAAGACTATGATGGTAATTGGGGAATATTTGATGAGCCATTCCTTCAATATATGGTCAAAGAGTTAGATAAACATACTCAACCTTTTACTTCTGTTGTCTTTACTCTTAGTTCACATCATCCCTACACTATCCCTTCTAAACACAAGGGTCGCTTTCCTAAGGGAACTATGATAGTGCACGAAACTGTGGGATATACAGACTATGCTCTCAAACGTTTCTTTGAACAGGCTCAAACTAAACCTTGGTTTAAAAATACCTTATTCATAATAACAGCAGACCACTCAGCAGCAACCCAAGAACCAAAATATAGGACCCAATTAGGACAATTCCGAATTCCAATGATATTCTACCATCCAAGCCTCAAACAAGGTTTACATATAGACCAAGTAATGCAGCAATCAGACATATTGCCAACAGCAATGAACCTTTTACACTATCCCAAACCAATTGTTGCCTTCGGACAAAACCAATTTAATTCAAAGGAGAAATTCTATATATTACTCTTAAATGGAGAATACCTTCTAATGCAAGGCGATTATGTTTGTAAGTATAATCAAGGCATAGGAGCCAAATTGTTTTTCTTACCAAAAGACCAAAGCACCAAAGAAGATATAGGAAATAAAAATAAAACGCTATTAGATAATTATATCTTAAAAACACAAGCAATAGTACAAGAATACAACACAAGGCTAATAGAAAATAAAATGCTGTTTGAGGATGAAAAAAGATAAAATATTATTTATAATAAATCCTATATCAGGAGTTGGCAAACAGAAATTAGTTGAACAAGCCATTGAAAAAGTATTAGATAAAAACTTATTTGACTACGAAATAGCCTACACCGAATATGCACATCATGGGACCTTACTTAGCCTTCGAGCAGCACTGAATAATATAGATATAGTTGTTTCTGTTGGAGGAGATGGCTCAATAAATGACTGCGTAAGAGGATTAATAGGCACAAATGTTACTCTTGGAATTATTCCAGCAGGTAGTGGAAATGGATTAGCCAGAACACTTAAAATTCCGCTCAATATTGAAGATGCAATTGAAGTTCTAAACCAAAATAAAAGGGCATCCATAGATACTATTAAAGTTAATAATAAGATATATGCCTCCATTGCAGGAATAGGTTTTGATGCCTTAATAGCAAGAGAGTTCCGTGAAACAAAAGTAAGAGGATTTAATAGCTATTTCTCATTAATTCTACAACATTATCCTTTCTACGAAACTCAGAACTATCAATTAGAGATTGACGGAGTAAAAACAGAAGTAAATGCTTTGTTTGTCTGCTTTGCCAATTCCAATCAGTTTGGATTCAATACCATAATTGCACCTTCGGCAAAGGTTGATGATGGATTCATACAAGTTATAATAGTAAAGAAAGTTCCAATGATAATGCTTCCTTGGACAGCACAACTATTATTCTTCCGCCAGTTTGATAAGTCAATGTACGTAACCTCTACAAAAGCAAAACAAGTTAAAGTAATCAATAACGATTCAAGATTAGTGAACCTTGATGGAGAATCGGTGATAATGGATAAGGAATTAATATTCTCAGTTAATCCACAATCGTTAAATATTATAATACCCAACAGCAATGTCCAAGAAAGAAAAGAACCGAATTGGTATAGTTTATTCAACCAACCCCTCATTCCATTACGAAACCAATGAGCCATTAGAAGAGCAAACACTTCCTTCTGAACAACAAAACCTTAAAGTGCAGCTTGACCGTAAGCAAAGAGCAGGCAAGCAAGTAACCTTAATAACAGGTTTTGTAGGGACAGAGGAAGACCTTCAAGCATTAGGCAAGAAACTTAAAACAAAATGTGGCGTTGGAGGAAATGTGAAAGATGGTGAGATTTTAATTCAAGGCGACCACAGAGAAAAGGTTATGAATTTACTTATCGCAGAAGGTTATAAAGTGAAGAAAGTAGGGGGCTAAGTAAAAATTTTTTCAAATCAAGTTTCAATAAATTAGAATCAAGTTTCAATAAATTAGAATCAAGAGATAATTAATTAGAATCAAGTTTCAGTAAATTATAATCAAATCTTATTTTTCTATATAATTATATTTTACTCCTAAAACCATAACCTAAAATCCTTATATTTTTTGCCTTAAAGAAATATCCTTTTTTATCCATTATAAAATACCAATTCCAAAAAATTGATTTTATAATTTTATTCATACTATTTTATTTCCATAAGACAATAAAAAATGAAATAAAATGTTTATTATGTATAGTAAATCAAAAATAAAATTCAAACACTAATAAAAACAAAAAATATTATGAGTAAGATACACGAATTTAAGCTCAAAGCAATTAATGGTCAGATGATAGACTTTGCTGACTATAACGATAAAGTACTTTTAATAGTTAATACTGCAAGCAAATGTGGTTTCACTGGTCAATACGAAGGCTTGGAGGCTTTGAATAAGAAATATGCAAGCAAAGGTTTAGTTGTTTTAGGCTTTCCTTGCAATCAATTCCTTGCACAAGAACCTGCTCTTGATGGGGAAATATCAGAGTTTTGCAATCTTAACTATGGAGTTAGCTTTAAGATGTTTTCAAAAATTGATGTAAATGGAGAGAATGCTCCTGAGTTATACAAGTATTTAAAGCAAGAAGCTCCTTTTAAAGGTTTTCCAAATAAGGAAATAGGAGACAAACTCACAGGAATATTACAAGAACATTCGCCTTCATTTTTGGATGGAAATGAAATAAAATGGAATTTTACTAAGTTTTTAGTTTCAAAAGATGGTAAAACAATTAAGAGATTTGAATCTTCTGTTACTCCATCGGAATTAGAAACCGACATTGAAGCAATGTTATAAACAATAGTTAATACTAATTTTTCAATAAAAAAGAGGCTGTCTCAATTCCCGAGACAGCCTCTTTTATTATTTTTATTCGAGTAGTTTCTATTCCGTTATAGCATCTCCAACTGGTCGGCGAAGGATTAATTGCATTTGTTTCTTCATAACAATTGAGCCTCTTTTGTCAAGTTTATATGGTTTTAACCAACCACCCATTGCTTGAAATGCCCCTGGTTCTCCTTCTTTTGCAGGGTAGAAATAATCTCTCATCTCTTTCTCGTCAATCTTTTTCCCAACATATATTGTATCTAATTGGAATGCTGAAAAGCTACCGGTGATTGCTTCCATCTTTGTTTCTCTATCTCTTTCTTTGGTTGTGGTAACTGCTTTATAGTCCCAAGTGCCGTTAGGATTATATGTGCGAGCATAAAATCTAAGTCTTGCTTGTATTTGTTGTTCTTCAAGAGGAAGTCTTATGGTTATGTTTTGAGAGAATTTGTCTTTGAGCTTGCAGGTTTCATAAGAAGGTTGGTGATTAGACTTTACAACAAAATAGCCTGAGCTAATTATATATTGTCTTCTATGAGGCACAAGATTATAGTTTTTTGTAACTTCTTCAAACGATAACTTCTCTTCAAATTGTAGGGTCATAACATCGTTCAGTTCTTCTTTTGTATGAGTAAGGCTTTCCAATGCTCCCTTTGGCATTTTTAGCATCGAAAGACTTTTTGATACTAAGGTTGTATCTTGTGAAGGATAGTAATAGTCGTTAAATTTACCTAAGCATTCTTCTGGATTATTTTCAATAAGTATATAAGCTTTGCTTGTCAAATCAACTCCATATATACTCCTTTCAGATTGAGGTTTCTGGTTGAGGTTTTCCCATTTAAAGTCAAAAGGCATCTTATATTTAATAATGTATTCTGTTTCTCCATCACAAGAATGAAAAGATTTGCTTGGAGTACGGCGAATTATATATTCTGTTCCCTCTCTGCCAGCAAAATAATTAAATATAGTAACTGCCCTCTCCCTTGCTAAATTTGTATTTGATTCTTTCAAGTCTTCGGCATCGTCGTATCCTATTATTGTAATCTTATAGAATTTATTATTTTCCTTGTCAAAGGCAATCTTATACACGCTATCTAATATGTCTAAGGATTCTTCTGTGTAAGTAGATTGTCCTTTACTGAAACAAACAAATGCTTCAAATTTCTCAGGAAACACCTTTTCGCCTCTTTTGACTGATGTTCTTTGAACCTTTTGAAAAATTATTTGATTACAATTTGATTGTTGCGACTTGTTTGTTGTGGGTTTTACGTTAGAACTTGCAGGTGTTGGTTGTGAAAAAGCAATACCTGCAAATAACATTAAGAATAAATAGAATAATAATACTTTTTTCATTTGGCTTATGTATTTATTAGATCAAGAATAATTTTTTCTGTTGTATAGCCTTGTGCTTGTGCAGAGTAGTTCTGAACAATACGATGACGAAGAACAGAAACCGCAACGGCTTTTATGTCTTCAATATCAGGAGAATACTTTCCTTTAAGTGCTGCATAGCATTTTGCTCCAATAATTAAGTACTGAGAAGCTCTTGGTCCTGCTCCCCACGATAAATACTCTTGTGCCATTTTGTGAGCGGTTTTTGTTCCAACCCTTGTCTTTTCAACTAAGCTAACGGCATATTCATACACATTATCAGCAACAGGAATTCTTCTAATCAAATCCTGCATTTCAAGAATATCTTGTGCAGAAAACACTTTATTTACTTGAATTGTTTTTCCTGTTGTTGTGCTTTTTAGTATGTTTATTTCCTCGTCAAAACTTGGATAATTTAACCAAAGCATAAACATAAATCTATCAAGTTGTGCCTCTGGCAATGGATAAGTTCCTTCTTGTTCAATAGGGTTTTGTGTTGCAAGAACAAAGAATGGCTGATCTAATTTATAAGTGTTACCCGAAATTGTTACCGAATGTTCTTGCATTGCTTCTAAAAGAGCTGCTTGTGTTTTTGGTGGAGTACGATTAATCTCATCAGCTAAAATAATATTTGCAAATATAGGACCTTGGATAAATTTAAACTTCCTATTCTCGTCCAACACTTCACTGCCTACAATATCAGAAGGCATAAGGTCAGGAGTAAATTGTATTCTATTATAATTAAGACCTAAGGCAGCAGAAATGGTGTTTACAAGTAGGGTCTTTGCAAGTCCAGGAACTCCCACCAGAAGAGAGTGCCCTCTTGAAAAGATTGAAATAAGAACTTGTTCAACAATCTCTTCTTGTCCAATAATTACTTTTGCTATTTCTTTTTTAAGTAACTGAGTTTTTTCAACAAGTTGGTTTAGCTTCTCAACATCTGAAGAATTATTATTAATAGTAGAGCCTTCCATAAATTAATCTTATTTTTTTATCCAATCAATTTTATAATCACAATCTTTAAATTCATCGTCAATCTTAATATATGTTCTTTGAACTCTTTTGTCTGCCCAATCAAATATAGCATCGGTCTTGGCGTTACCAAGTGCAGTGTTATATATCTTATCGTAATCATCAGTCAAATTAACCTTGTGAGCAGGTATTTTTGTTTTCATCTTCATTAAGCGATAAGCATTTGTTTGTTCTGCTTGGAAAAGTATAGGAGGGATTATATCCCCTTGTTCATACTTATTAAAATCAACCGATTCAACATTTCGCATCAATTGATTAGTATATTCTTGAGGGAAACGAGCTGTTGTTTCGCCAGAAGGTGTAGTCATAATTATTGTTCCTCCTGTAAGTTTTGAAGCATCGTCAGAGAATTGCTTAACAGCATCTTCAAAACTGATTTTGTTTTCTTTGATTAAATTATGAATACTATCTAATAGAGCTTTACTTTTTAATAATTCTGAAGGAGATACTTTGGCTTGAAGAAGTATATGCCTACAATTAATTTGTTCGCCTCTTCGTGCTATTAGTTGAATGATATGAAAACCATATGTTGTTTCAAAAACAGGTGATATCTCACCTTCTCTTAGTGTAAATGCAATGTTTTCAAACTCTGAAACCATTGTCCCTCTTGAAAAGAAACCTAATTCTCCTCCTTTTTTGGCAGAAGCAGGGTCTTCTGAATAAAGAGTTGCAAGGGTAGAAAACTTATCTCCATTCAGAATTCTTTCTCTATAACCATTTAATCTATCTTTAACAATTTCTTTCTCTTCTGAAGATATCTTAGGTATCTTAACTATCTGAATAAACTCATACTCTTGCTCAACTGTTGGAAGACTATCTTTATCTATACTATTGTAAAACTCCGTTACTTCTTGTGGAGTTATCTTAACATTCTCAACAATTTTACTTTGTGCCTTTTGTATAAGTATATACTCTTTTATATATTCTTTATTCTCTTCCTTTAAGATTGCAATAGATTTATTCATCTGCTTTTCAAGATTGTCTTGTGAACCATAAGCTGTAATCATTTGAGCAATGCGTTGATCTAAAATTCTATTTATCTCTTCATCTGATGCGATAGTAGAATCAATATTTGCTTGATGCAAAAGAAGTTTGTTAATTAACAAGCCTTCAAATATATCGCATTTTTGAGTATAAGAGTCATCAATTATGCCTGTTGCTCGTCTTTGTTCTAAGTATGTTGCTTCAAGTTCAGAGAGCTTAATCATATTCTTTCCAACAACAGCAATAACCTTATCTATTACATTTGTTTGAGCAAAAAGATTAGTATTGAGCAAACAAACTATACTTATTAGAATTATTTTCTTCATTTAATTATTTTTAATACGATGTTATGGAATTAAAAACGTCAGTATGCACTTTGTAAGTATAGGTATCTCTTAATTTTTTTATCCATTGAGCTTCTAAATACTCTTGATACTCGGAAGTAACGATACCTTTTGCCTCATTTAATAATTTAGTAGTTGGGGGAATTATTGAATGAATAACTACAAAACATTTTCTATTTCCATCTTCAATAACATTACTTATTCCATGCTTCCACTCAGAACTATCAACCACCTTATTATCTCCCTTTTCATATTTACCCCATTTATAGTCAAAATATTTTGAAGGCTCATCTTTGATCTTAAGCTTTTTAGTTAAATTAATAATAATTTCATCGTTAGACTTATTCTTTTTTATTCCTTTTTCAATAACCTTTTTAGCCTTATTGAGATCTAAGTCTTTATAGAAACCAAATATAGTTGCATCAGCTCTTTCTTTCCATTGGTATCTATTTTTGTTCTTTTGATAAAACTCTTCAGCTCCAATAGAGTCAGTAATAGATTTATTCCAAACAAATCTATCAGTAATAGAAAATATTAAAATTCCATCTCTAAACTCATCAACAGTAATCTTTAAATCAGGGTGCTTGCTTTCAAGTTTTGAATCGGCATAGTCTTTAATTTTTCTATCAGCAGTCCTTTTATAAATATTATCTACATAGGTTGGAATATATTCAGGAGTTTGAGTGCGTTGAGCTTTCTCTATTTCTTTTGCTAAGTCTTTTTGAGTGAAAGAATAATCGCCTATTGAGAATATTATATCATTACCAATAAAGTTATTTGGCACTTCCCAAGATCCAACAAAAACAGAGTCCGTAACTAAATCGGTAACAACATTAATCTTTGATAAGTCTTCTTTAAAACCATATTCAATCTTACTTTTTCTTACAAACTCTTCAATAGTTCTATAACTCCTAACATCTCTTGCAATTCGTTGTTCAATTGATTGTCTTTGCTGTTCCAAACTACCAACTGGAACCAATGACAAAGGTTTTATAATATGCCAGCCATAACGTGAAGAGAAAGGTTCAGATAATTGATTAATAGGCGTTTTCATTATCATATCAGTGTATTCCAAAGGCATTGTTACAACCTTTTGAGAGGTTAGTATTCCTTGATTTTGAGCAGAGTATTTGTCGTCAGAATATTTTAAGGCAACAGAATCAAAACGAACATTATTTTTTAACATTTCATAAGCTTGGTCAATCAATCTTTTGCATTCCTCAGCAGAATTATGTTCATTGAAATTAACCCAAATATGTGCCAAACTACAAGTTGCAAATGGAGCAGGTTTACGGTCAGAAACCTTAATTATATGATAACCTCTTTGGGAACGAACAGGCATTGAAAGCTCTCCAACCTTCATATTATAACAAGCGGTTTCAAAAGGATATATCATACTGAATGAAGTAAAGTATCCCAAGTCTCCCCCATTCCCCTTAATTGCATTTTGCCCATCTTTCCTTTCTTGGTCTTTTGCAGAAGGATCGTCAGAATATGAAATAGCTAATTTACTAAAATCCTCTCCTTTTAAAATCCTATTCCTAATACTTAAAGCCTTATTATATGCCTCTAAGGTATCATTTGGAGTAGCATTAGTTGGAATACTTATTAAAATATGTGAAGCCCTAATAATTTCTTTTGAACGCTGGTAAGCCTCATTTATTAAATCTTCGGTAACGGTCTTATCGTTTAGATATGGCTCAACAAGTTGTTTCCTATATGAATTCACTTCCTCAATATATGCTGGCATGGTATCAAGTCCCAAATGTTTAGCCTCAGCAATCTTTAATTTATAATTAATAAAAAGCTCCAAATAATCTTGAAGGTCTTTCTTAATAATCTTCTTCTGAGGATTTGTATTGTTTCTTTGATACATATCAATAAACTCCTTTTTAGTTATTTTTTCATTTGCAACTTCCAGAACAATATCATTATCCGATTGTGCAAAGCTAAACATAGCAATATTGCTAAATAATATTAATGATACTAAACTAACTAATTTTTTCATTCTAATCAATCTTTTCATTATTAATTCCTAATATTAGTGCTTATTTAATTATTAACGTGAATAGTTTGGAGCTTCTCTTGTAATAGTTATATCGTGAGGATGACTTTCAGCGTAGCCGGCAGCTGTAATTCTAATAAACTTAGCCTTTTGTAATTCTGAAATATTTTTACTACCTGTATAGCCCATACCTGCCTTCAAGCCACCTGTCAATTGATGAATAACCTCTGAAACAGTTCCCTTATATGGCACTCTTCCAACTATACCTTCTGGAACTAATTTACTAATATCATCTTCCATATCTTGGAAATACCTATCCTTTGAACCTTGTTGCATAGCTTCCAAAGACCCCATTCCCCTATATGACTTGTATTTTCTACCTTCAAAAATAATTGTTTCACCAGGGCTTTCTTCAACACCAGCCAACAAAGAACCAGCCATAATAGAACTTGCACCACCGGCCAAAGCCTTAACAATATCTCCCGAATAACGAATGCCACCATCAGCAATAATAGGTATATTTCTACCTTCTAATGCCTTTGCAACATCGTAAACAGCACTAAGTTGAGGAACACCGATACCTGCAATAATCCTTGTTGTACAAATGCTACCAGGCCCAATGCCTACCTTTACTGCATCAGCACCAGCATTAGCAAGCTCTAAGGCAGCCTCAGCTGTTGCAATATTCCCTACAACAATATCTACATTATTATACTTCTGTCTTACATTTCTTACAACATCAATCACATTTTTACTATGACCATGAGCAGTATCAATCACAATGGCATCAACACCAGCCGCAATCACAGCATCAATCCGTTCATACATATTAGGAGTAATACCTATGCCAGCTGCCACTCTCAAACGTCCCATCTTATCTTTACAAGCATTTGGACGCTCTTTAAGTTTAATAATATCTCTATAAGTGATTAGACCAACTAACTCTCCATTCTTATTAATAACAGGTAACTTCTCAATTCTATGTTGTTGAAGAATATCAGCAGCTTGTTCAAAATCGGTATTTTCAGGGGCAGTAATAACATTACTTGTCATGACTTCAACAATAGGACGATAAATATCTCTCTCAAAACGCAAGTCTCTATTAGTAACAATCCCAACTAACTTATTGTTTTGAGATTTGTCCACAACGGGAATACCTCCAATTGAATACTCATGCATTAAATCTAAAGCGTCCTTAACAATGGAATTTATCTGCATAGTAATAGGATTGATAATCATACCATTTTCTGCACGTTTCACTTTCAAGACCTCGGAGGCTTGTTTCTCAATGGTCATATTCTTATGCAAAACTCCAATCCCACCCTCTTGAGCCATAGCAATAGCAAGCTTGGCCTCAGTAACGGTGTCCATTGCAGCAGAAACAATAGGGATATTAATAGGGATATTACGGGAGAAGAAAGAATTAACTTTTACTTCCCTTGGTATTACTTCTGAATAAGCAGGGACTAACAAAACATCATCGTAAGTCAAGCCTTGTCCAACGAATTTTTCTGAATTTGGATACATAACTTTCTGTATAATATAATCTGCAAAGATAATAAAAATATATTTTGAATTTTAACTTTCTTTATTTTTACATTTCTTAGCCCAAATATTTTAACAAATTCTCTTAGAAGATTTCCTAACAATATCCTTTATGGATATATAAAAGCTGAATTATAAAAAAAGAATATCATAAATAAAATACTCGTTATAAATTTCAACCCTGCGGCCATTAGGTACAAAAGCCATACTCTTAGTGTTAAATTTTGAGCGGGAGGCATTTAGACTAATAAAACTATCTTTTTTCTTATTTTACGTTACTTTTATATGGGTTCAATTTTATTCTTATTATTTTTCTTGTTACTTGAAACAAACATGCATTGGTTGTTTAGGATTCAAATTCTGCACTATATTATTACTTGTAATTCGTAGGATAATACAAAGAAATCTATCACACCTCCAATTTATTGATATATAGGCATTATTGAAATAAAGATTCAGTAAATTGAAACTAAGATTCAGTAAAATGAAATTAAGATCTATTTTATTAGATTAAAGAGTTAGAAAAATTTGAGTTTTATTCCCGCAAAATTTTATGGATAAATAATAAATTGCATTAAATAAATTAATCTTATTTATAAAAAGAAACTTGGCCTAAATAGATTCTATAAATAATTAAACTAAATAACAAATAGAAATTTATAAGTAAAATTACTCTATACGTTTGTAGTAAAGGCTTTCTTCTCTTTGGTCTTGATGGTCAATCATTACTTTAAGAATTAGCTCTTTTGATGTGAGTTTGGCTATCTCCATTATTGAAGTGTCAATTGCTCCAAGTGCAAAAGAATAGAGCCTATTCTCTCTTACAAAATACCTAACATTCACTTCTTGTTCGCCATTTGTAACCAAAAGTGTACTATCTTCCCTAAATGTATTATAGGTTGGAGGATATTGTGTCATATCCAAGGTGTCCGTTCCCAAATTGCTTTGTCCAATAATCAGAAGATGTTGCCATTTGCCAACAATTGTATTATCTTTCTTTTGGCAAGAAAAAATTGATAATGAAATAAGCAGAATTACCAACGCAAACTTGAATTTTGATTTCATATTACACTTTATTATTTATTATGTTCCTAATCCTTTTAATTAATTATTTTTCTTGTGCGAAGATAAGCATTTATTTGAAATAAATCTTTTCTTTACTTAAATATATTGTTCTAAAAATTGATAATAAAATAAAAACTATATACCTTTGCAATTCTTAAAATTAAGTTTTAATTATGAAAAAGGGTAGTTTAATTAAAGATAAAATAAAGCAGCTGTCAGAAGATTATTTTAATGAAATAGTTGAGTATCGGAGGCATTTGCACAAATATCCTGAACTTTCTAAGAAAGAAAAACAAACAGCGGCTTTCATTTGTTCAAAATTAGATGAATGGGGGTTAGAATATAAGAAAAATGTTGGAGGATATGGAATTTTTGGGTTTGTTAATGGTAAAAATCCTCAAAAAAGAACAATTGCACTTCGGGCAGATATGGATGCACTTCCAATAATGGAAGAGACTTCACTTTCTTTTAAATCAGTAAATTCAGGAGTTATGCACGCTTGTGGGCATGATTTTCATATGGCATCTTTGTTAGGAGCAATCAAAATCTTAATTAAGATGAAGAATAATTTTGAAGGAAGGGTTATGTTTATATTTCAACCTTCCGAAGAAGAATACCCAGGAGGAGCAATAAGTATGTTAAAAGATGGAATCTTTGATGAAATGATACCAAGTAATATTTTTGCTTTTCACTCAACTCCTGAAATGGAATCAGGTTATATTGGAATGGCAAAGGGTAAAGCAATGGCATCAACAGATGAAATTTATATTGATATTATTGGTAAGGGAGGACATGGAGCTACACCAGAGTTAAACATAGACCCTATTTTAGCAGCATCACATGTAGTAGTTGCGCTTCAAAGCATTGTTTCAAGAAATGCAACTCCAACAACTCCAACAACCTTTTCAATAGGAAAATTTATTGCAAATGGTAGAACAAATATTATTCCCGACTCAGTTCATTTGGAAGGAATAATAAGAACATTTGATGAAAATTGGAGGAAAGAGTGTCATAAGCTTATAAAAAAGATTGCAACTAAAACAGCAGAGACTTTTGGAGCTAAGGCAAAGGTTTTTATTGATAGTGGTTATCCTTTTGTATATAACGACATAGTTCTAACTCATATGGTGATGGATCTTGCCGAAAGTTATTTTGGGAAAAGTAAGGTTTTATCCTTAATTCCAAGGATGACAGCAGAAGATTTTTCCTATTTCTCACAACAAGCTCCGAGTTGTTATTTTAGAATAGGCACCAAAAAGAAATCAGAACCCATTACCAATATTCATACTTCCACTTTTGACATTGATGAAGAGAGTATAAAAAATGCAATGGGATTTTCGGCTTATTTAGCAATTTATTCACTTAATCAAAGCTAATAGACTATTTAAACTTAATTTTGCAACCATAAAACTTAAACTCATTGGAGGAAATAAACATAAAAGGTAAGCTATTTCAAAAACTAATTAGCAGTAAGGAAATAGAAGAGATAGTAAAATCATTAAGCCAGAGAATAAATAAAGACTACACTCAAAAAGAGATTGTTTTCCTTATCGTTCTTAATGGAGCTTTTATGTTTGCTTCTGACCTTTTGAAACTGATTGAAGGAAACCATAAACTAAGTTTTATTAAACTTTCTTCCTATTGTGGAGTCTATTCAAGCAATGAGATTAAAGAGCTAATAGGATTAAATGAGGATTTGCGGGATAATAACATTATTATTATTGAAGATATAATTGATTCAGGTAATACCATGGATTGTTTGATTGAAAAAGTAAAAGCTTACAACCCTGCTACGCTTGAAATATGTACACTTGTTTTTAAGCCAAAGGCATTTAAAAAGAGGTTTAATATAAAGTATATTGGAAGAGAAATAAGCAACGAATTTATTGTTGGATATGGGTTTGATTTGGATGGTTATGGAAGAAACATAAAAGAAATTTATCAGTTAAAAGAATAGGATTAAGAATAGTAAAACACAAAACAAATTAAAATATGTTAAGTATTGTATTATTTGGAGCACCAGGTGCAGGAAAAGGAACACAATCAAAAATGCTTGTTGATAAATATAATCTCACTTATATTTCAACAGGAGATATTCTAAGAAAAGAAATTGTAGAAGGCACTGAAATAGGCCTTATGGCAAAAGATATAATCAATAAGGGAGGATTGGTTGATGATGAGTTAATTGTTCAAATTATTGAGAAAACAATTGAAAACTCCACAACAGGAGGTATTCTCTTTGATGGTTTTCCTCGTACTGTTGTTCAGGCATATATATTAGAAGGTTTATTACATAGGATGAATCGTAGGCTTTTATGTCTTTTGTCTTTGGAGGTTCCAAGAGAGATGTTAATAGAAAGAATGCTCAAACGTGCCGAATTAGAAGGCAGGGAGGATGATAAAAAAGAAGTTATTCTTAATCGTTTTAAAGAATACGATAATAAAACAATCCCTGTTGCAGAGTTTTATAAGGAGAAGGGGATTTATTGTCCAATTGATGGGGTTGGAAGTGTCGATGAGGTATTTGCTCGTTTGGAAGAGGTGATAGATAAAACCCTTGAAAACGCTTATCGTAATATTATTCTCTTTGGCTCTCCTGGTTCAGGAAGAGGAACTCAGGCAAAGCTTGTAGCAAAAGAATATGACTTGGTTTATGTTTCAACCGGAGCAATGATAAGAGATGAGATAGCCAAAGGTTCAGAAATTGGAATGCAAAGTAAAGATTTCATTGAGAAAGGAAATAATGTTCCAGATTTAATAGCAATACAACTAATAGAACAAAAAATTGAAGCAAATCCTAATGCAAAGGGTTTTCTATTTAAGGGATTCCCTACGACCTATGTTCAAGCATACATTATGGATGGTATATTGGAAAAAATGCATACAAGTGTTACATGTATGATTGAAATGAAATCTACTCCGCTTCAGTGTATAAAGCGTCTTACTCAAAGAAGTAAAACTGAAAGACGCAGAGTTTATGACATGGATCCAGAAATAATAATTCATAGAATTGAGAATTATGAAAAATCTGCCTTAAATGTAAGAAATTACTATCAAAAGAAAAATAAATATTATAGTGTTAATTCTGACGCTGCCGAAGAAGTGGTATTTGAAAACTTGTGTAATATAGTTGATGAAGCTCTTAAAAAAGCATAAATAATATAGAAATAATATGCGTTCAAACTTTGTAGATTATGTAAAGATAAATTGTCGTAGTGGAAAAGGTGGTGCAGGCTCTGCACATTTATTACGCTCACGTGCTAATGCAAAAGGAGGCCCCGATGGTGGTGATGGAGGAAGAGGAGGGCATATTATTTTGAGAGGCAATAAACAATTATGGACACTTCTTCACTTAAAATATACCAAACATCTTATTGCCCAGCCAGGAGAAGGTGGAGGAAGAAACCGACTTACAGGTGCAGACGGCAAAGATATTATTGTTGATGTTCCTCTTGGGACAATATGTCGTAATGCCGAGACAGAAGAAGTAGATTGCGAAATTGTAGATGATGGGCAAGAGGTTATAATTGTCCGTGGAGGTAAAGGAGGATTGGGAAACGACCATTTCAAATCATCAACTAATCAAACCCCACGCTATGCTCAACCAGGAGAAGATGGCATTGAGGCTTGGAAGATAATAGAGCTCAAAATACTTGCTGATGTCGGTTTAGTGGGCTTTCCTAATGCTGGGAAAAGCACTCTTTTAAGTGTTATATCTGCGGCAAAGCCCGAAATTGCCGACTATCCTTTTACTACCTTGGTGCCTAACTTAGGGATTGTAAAATACAGAGATGACCAATCGTTTATTATGGCAGATATACCAGGAATAATTGAAGGGGCATCGGAAGGAAAAGGCTTAGGCTTACGATTTCTAAAACATATTGAAAGAAATTCTTTGCTCTTGTTTATGGTACCTTGCGATACAAATGACATCAAAAAAGAATACAAAATCCTTCTTCAAGAACTCCAAAACTACAATCCAGAACTAATGGATAAGGATAGGCTTTTAGCAATCACCAAATGTGATATGATGGACAAGGAAATGATTGCACAAATGAAAAAACAACTTCCAAAGCAAATCAAAACCGTATTTATTTCTTCAATAGCAGGTTTAGGAATAATGGAACTAAAAGACTTAATTTGGCAAACCCTAAATGGAAATAATATTAGATAAGGACACTCAACTCTTTTTTTTAATTAACCAGCAAAGAAGCCCTTTGTTTGATTATTTTTTTGCATTCCTAAGCCACAATCTGAGTTTTGTAATCGCAATACTTGCAGCCGTTTTATTCCTTTCAATCAAGAGATACAAGAAACGTTTTTGGATACTGATAGTTTTAGTTGCTCTTTCATTCTTACTTGCAGATAGAATATCAGTTCTTTGCTTTAAAGATGTTTTTGAGCGTTTGCGTCCAAGCCATGCCTTAGAAGGAGTTAATTTAGTAAAACTCTCATCGTGGCAACTTATTTACGACTATAAGGGAGGGCAATATGGCTTTGTGTCATCTCATGCTGCTAATGCTTTTTCACTTGCCACTATCTTTGCTCTTTTAGGCAAACATTACAAAGCCTTACCCATTCTAATATATCTTTGGGCAATATTAGTCGGATATTCAAGAGTATATTGCGGAGTGCATTATCCCTTAGATGTTGTTGCAGGAGCCCTCTTAGGAATCCTTATCGGGCTAAGTATTGTCTTTTCATATAAGTTCATATATAAGAAATACAAAAAAAGATATTCACCTAAATAAGCTTAAACCAAATTTTATTGGACCAAAAGCAATATTTATTAAAATATCATTTGAAGGTAAATTACGGAAACAAAGAGATAAAAAATTAGATCTTTATTCTAATTTTTTATCTCTTTGTTTGATTAATTGCATATTAATAAATAGATACAGAATGCTATAAAGGTTTAGTCTGCAATCAGTTTCTTATACCTTGTGCGTTTAGGTGTTACATCTCCTAAGCGTTTCTTTTTATTTTCTTCATATTCAGAATAAGAACCTTCAAAGAAATACACTTCCGAATTACCTTCAAAGGCAAGTATGTGAGTTGCTATTCTGTCTAAGAACCATCTATCATGTGATATTACTACGGCACAACCGGCAAAGTTCTCCAAACCTTCCTCTAAGGCTCTAAGGGTATTAATATCAATATCATTGGTTGGTTCATCTAATAGTAAAACGTTTGCCTCAGATTTAAGAGTTAAAGCTAAATGCAAACGATTCCTTTCCCCACCCGAAAGTATTCCTGTCTTCTTGCTTTGGTCTGTGCCAGAGAAATTAAACCGAGAAACATAGGCTCTTGAATTAATTAGTCTTCCTCCCATTTGGATTTGTTCATTGCCTTCTGAAACGACCTCCCATACTGTTTTCTCCGGGTCAATTACGCTATGCTGTTGGTCAACATACCCTACTTTAACCGTTTCTCCAACATCAAAAATGCCTTTATCGGGTTGTTGTAAACCCATAATCATTCTAAATAGTGTTGTTTTCCCAGCACCATTTGGTCCAATTACTCCAACTATTCCTGCTGGTGGAAGTGAAAAGGTAAGGTTTTCAAAAAGTAGTTTATCTCCAAAGGCTTTGCTTACTTCTTTGGCTTCAATCACCTTTGTTCCTAAACGAGGCCCATTAGGAATAAAGATTTCAAGACGTTCTTCCTTTTCTTTTGTATCTTGTGAAAGCATATTTTCGTATGCACTTAAACGAGCTTTCCCTTTAGCTTGACGTGCCTTAGGGCTCATCCTAACCCATTCCAATTCTCTTTCAAGAGTCTTCTTTCGTTTGCTTTCAGTCTTTTGCTCCATCTCCATTCGTTTGGTCTTTTGTTCAAGCCAAGATGAGTAGTTACCTTCCCAAGGGATTCCTTCTCCTCTATCAAGCTCCAAAATCCAACCAGCAACATTATCTAAGAAATATCTATCGTGCGTTACGGCAATAACAGTTCCCTTATATTGATGAAGATGTTGTTCTAACCAATCAATACTTTCTGCATCTAAGTGATTGGTTGGCTCATCCAAAAGAAGAATATCCGGTTCTTGAAGAAGCAATCTGCAAAGAGCAACCCTACGACGTTCTCCTCCTGAAAGATTTCTCACAATTAAATCTTCATCAGGACACCTTAAAGCATCCATTGCCCTTTCAAGTTTATTATCTAAATTCCAAGCATCATGCTGATCCATTAGTTCCATAACCTCTCCTTGATGTTCTAATAACTTAGTCATTTGGTTATCATTCATTGGTTCGGAGAATTGCATATTTATCTCTTCATATTCTTTTATTATCTTGGCAACTTCTTCAACCCCTTCCATAACAATTTCCTTCACTGTCTTGTTATCGTCAAGTTGAGGTTCTTGCTCTAAGTATCCAACGCTATAACCAGGAGAAAAATGAACCTCTCCCTGATGTGAGGAGTCTAAGCCTGCAATTATCTTCAAAAGAGTAGATTTCCCAGAACCATTTAGTCCAATTATTCCAATCTTTGCCCCATAGAAAAATGAGAGATAAATATCTTTTAAAACCTGTTTATTAGGTGGGAAAACCTTCCCAACACCTACCATTGAGAATATTATTTTCTTATCATCTAATGCCATATCTGTATTTTAATTATTTAGTTTAATATCTTTTAGATTTAATTGTAAGGACGTGCGTCCATTCCATTGATTTTCGTCAATCTGATAAACAATATCAAAGGCTTCACCATGACGGATTTTATTATAATAATCGCTTAACCCAAATCCAATGCAAGAGAAAGGCAAGTGGCGAACATCTAAGTGAATAACAGAAAGCTTTAAATGTTTTTGCCCAACCGGACGAGTATTGCCTGTATCCACAACCCTATTAGATTGAAATATTGGTGTACTATTTTCTTGCCCAAAAGGAGCAAATTGTTTTAAAATCCTATATAGTTTAGGCGTTATATCGCTTAATGGTATCACTTGATCTATCTCAATTTCGGGAGAAGATTGTTCTTCTGTCATATTCTTCTCAACTGTTTCTTTAAAAAGGCGAACAAACTCTTCCAAATTCTCTTCCCTTAACGACAAACCAGCAGCATATTTATGCCCACCAAAATGCTCTAAGAGATGAGAGCAAGACTCAATTGCTGTGTAGATATCAAAATCCTTTATAGAACGAGCAGAACCTGTTATTAAACCATTTGATTTTGCAAAAACAATAGTAGGCTTATAACATTTCTCAATCAAACGTGAGGCAACAATTCCAATAACACCCTTATGCCAATCCTCTTTAAACACAACTGTAGCTTTACTACTATAAATGTCAGAAGAGTTTTGAAGCATTAAAATAGCTTGTTCAGTAGCTTCAATGTCCAATTTGCGTCTTTCATCATTATTAATATCTATCTTTTCCGCAATCCTTTCTGCTTCTTCCAGCGTCTTACAGATTAGTAACTCAACAGAGTTACTTCCCGATTCAATTCTGCCAGCTGCATTAATTCTTGGACCAATCAGAAAGACTAAATCAGAGATAGTAAGTTCACGATTAAAATATATTTTACTATCTTCATTATCCTTAATATGAACAACCTTGCTATATTTTAAAATTGCCTCTAACCCTGGTCTTGGTTGCTTGTTAATAACCCTTAGTCCATAGAAAGCCAATATCCGATTCTCGCCAGTAATTGGAACAACATCAGCAGCAATTGAAATTGCAACCAAATCCAAATAAGGTATCAACCTCTCAAAAGGCTGATCGCGTCTGATATTTAATGCGTGAATTAACTTAAATCCAACTCCGCAACCCGACAACTCTTTATACGGATAGTTAGAATCCTCTCTTTTCGGATTAAGAATTGCAGAAGCCTCAGGCATTATCTCTGCGGGAAGGTGATGATCTCCAATTATGAAATCAATTCCCTTCTCTGAGGCATATTGAATTTGTTCTGTAGCTTTAATTCCGCAATCTAACGAAATAATAAGTTTAAAACCATTCTCAAAAGCCCAATCAATGCTCTTGTAAGATACACCATAACCTTCGGTATATCTATCTGGAATATAAAAATCTACTCCCGAATAAAATGATTCTAAATAAGAATAAACCAAAGCAACCGCAGAAGTTCCATCAACATCATAATCGCCATACACAAGTATTCTTTCCCCAGCCTTAATTGCAATAAAAATCCTCTCAACAGCCTCTTCCATATCCTTTAAAAGGAAAGGGTCGTGCAAGTCTTTTAAGTTTGGTCTAAAAAACTTCTTAGCCTCATCGTAATTATTAATTCCTCTTTGCACAAGTAGGTTAGCAATTATATTATAAGCCTGAACATCCTCTTGCTTTGTGCAAGAACCATCCACCATTAAGTCTTGTGCAAGCTGTTTTACCAACCTTTCTTCGCCCTTTTGCTTTAATACCCAACGTTTTTCCATAAAAACACAAATCTTTTATACACACAAATAACTTACAAAGGTATAAAAATTAAATCAAATACTAAAATTAAATAAGTATTGCTTAATCATAACAATTACAAACTTAGTTCAATTCTTTGATAAATTATATGTAATGCATAAACTTTTAACATTAAAAACTAAAATCAAGTTCTATTTTATTAGAATCAAGTTTCAGTAAATTAGAATCAAGTTTTAATTTTTTAGAACTTGATTCCATTTTATAGACATTAGAACTTGATTTAATCAATATATTACTTGAATGCATCTGGTAGTATTTTTGGATGAAATATTTTAATAAAATTGAGAACTAATCAAATTCAGTACTATCTTTGCAAAAATATTTCTCAACAATGACAAGACTCAGTGTTAATATAAACAAGGTTGCAACCATTCGTAATGCAAGAGGAGGAAATAATCCCGATTTAATACAGGTTGCAAAAGATATTGAGCGATTTGGAGCTCAAGGAATAACTGTCCATCCTCGTCCTGATGAAAGACATATTCGCTATTCAGATGTAAGAAACCTTAAACCCATACTTCAAACAGAGTTTAATATAGAAGGCAATCCAACAGATGATTTCATACGTTTAGTTGAAGAGATAAAGCCTGAACAAGTTACTCTTGTACCTGATGCTCATAATGTTTTAACTTCAAATGCAGGTTGGAATACAATCAAATATAAAGACTTTCTAACCGAAGTAATAGCAAGATTAAAACAAACTTGCAGGGTTTCCGTCTTTGTTGACCCAGAAGAAGAAATGGTTGCAGGAGCAAAGATTTGTGGAGCAGATAGGGTGGAACTTTACACCGAAAGCTACGCAAGAAATTATATAATAGACAAAGATAAAGCCATTGCTCCATATATTAAAGCAGCCAATGAGGCCTTTCATCAAAACTTGGGTCTTAATGCAGGACACGATCTTGACCTTTTAAACTTAGAGTTTTTTCAAAAGAATATCCCTAACCTATTAGAAGTCTCAATTGGTCATGCTCTTATTTGCGATGCTCTTTACTATGGATTGGAGAATACAATTCAGATGTATAAGCGTTGCTTACAATGATTCTTTTCTTTGTAAATGGAAAAATTAGAACTTCTTTCCCCTGCTAAAAATTTAGAAATAGGAAAGGCTGCCATAGATTCGGGAGCCGATGCTGTTTATATTGGAGCCAATTTGTTTGGAGCCAGAACTAATGCAGCAAATAGTATAGAAGATATTGCAGAATTGGTTTTGTATGCTCACTTATTTAATGCAAAGGTTTATGTTACAGTCAATACAATAGTATATGATAATGAATTAAAAGAAGCAGAAGAATTAATAGGTGAGCTTTATAAAGTAGGGGTTGATGCAATAATTATTCAAGACTTTGGGATATTAGAACTTGCATCCCTTCTTCCAATAGCTTTGCATTCAAGTACACAAATGCACAATTACACCAAAGAGAAGGTAAAGTTTTTAAGCCAAGTAGGCTTCCAAAGAGTTGTTTTGGCAAGAGAACTATCAATAGATGAAATAGCAGAAATACATAAGTTCGTCCCTGAAATAGAAATAGAAGCCTTTGTTCATGGAGCTCTTTGCAATGGATTAAGTGGACAATGTTATTTGAGTTATGAAATAACAAAACGCTCTGGCAATAGGGGGGAATGTTCCCAACCATGCCGAAGCCGATACGATTTAATAAATGCACAAGGTAAGGTTTTACTAAAAGATAAACATCTTCTCTCAACAAAAGACTTCAATGCCTCTTCTTATATTCCCCAAATGATAGATGCAGGAGTAAGAAGTTTTAAAATAGAAGGCAGGCTCAAAGATTTAGATTATGTGAAAAATATAACAGCATACTATTCTGATGAGATAAATAAATTTATTGCTCAATCAAACAATAGAAACTATTGCAGACAATCTATTGGCAAAGTAGAAACAAGTTATTTGCCAGATGTGGAACGAAGTTTTAATAGAGGATTTACAAGTTTTAACCTCCAAGGTAAGAAAGATAAAATAGGTAATTTAGATTCCGCCAAAGCAATAGGAAAATATATTGGCAAGGTTGCGGATTTTAACTCATCGGAAAGAGTAGCCCAATACATAGAAATAGATTCCAAAGAACCAATCTCCAATGGTGATGGATTGTGTTTTTTCAATCAAAAAGGACAATTAGAAGGTTTTTTAGTCAATAAGGTGGAAAGAAACCACACACAAGGACTGACTAAAATATATCCGAATAAGAAAATAGAGATTAGGCTTTTGACTAAGATATATCGTAATTTTGATACTCAATTTTTCAAACAAGTTGTTCAAGATTTACATAAAAGAAGAATAGGAATAGAGATAATATTATCGGAAACTCCAAAAGGCTTTCTTCTAACAGCCAAAGACGAAACAGGAATTGAGGTAGAAGAAATTATTAATGCAAAAAAAGAATTAGCACTCAAAACACAAGACTATTATAATAATATATTGAGCCAAATAAACAAGCTTGGTCAAACTATATTCTATTTAACAAAATTTCAATATAATTGTTCTCAAAACTATTTCTTTTTTGCATCTCTTATCAATAAACATAGAAGAAACCTTTGCGACAAATTACTTCAAGCAAGGAAAGAAGCCTACAATAGACAAGAGATTAAGTTTGAGAAAACCGATTATCCATATCCTCAAAAAGAGTTAGATTATAGAGCAAATGTAGTAAACGAAAGAGCAAAGCAGTTTTTCCTACGTCATAAGGTAGAGAAAATAGATTATGGCATTGAAGCCTTAAAAGCTAATCCAAAAGAAGATATTGTCTTAATGCGTTCTAAGAATTGCATTCGCTACAATTTAAAACAATGCTTACTAAGAGATGAGCAAACCTCTGACTTTAACCAAGAGCTTTTCCTTAGAGATAATCAAAGAACCTATAAATTGCAGTTTGATTGTAAGAATTGTTTTATGGATTTATCTATAAACGATGATTAGCTTTTTATTCCATTATAAATAAGAAGAAATTCAATTGCAAAGTTATAAAATTAAAAAGGACTCTTTTTGAGAATGATTATCTCCAATAAAATATCTCTAAACCCAAATCAAGTTTTAATAAATTAGAATCAAGATTCAGTAAATTAGAATCAAGATTAATTTCAGCCAAACAAAGTTTAAACTTTCTAACAATATATTTAGAGAATTTAAAAATCATAATCCATTGCAAATTAAGTAGAATCAAAGAATTTTTAATAATTATTCTTTTTGTGTGAAAGAAAAGAAGTAATTTTGCGTCCTAATTACATAGAATTTATCTTTTGGGCTTGGCTTGGTTTTGACAGCAAGGTAAATGAGTAAGTAAGCATGCAGGCACACGTAATAAATGCCTTAAAACAGGGTTACAACAAAATTAATTGGCGAAGAAAATTACGCTTTTGCTGCTTAATCGAAGTTTAGTAGATTAGCTTAATCCATACCAGCGGTATGGAGCAAAACGTTCCTCCAAGACCTTTTGCTCTACGGTTAAGGATAAAGGGACGCACGTGAGTTAGAGATAGTCATTGTGAAGCTTTGGCACAGTGATGAAGATTTAAAAGATAAGGCAGGTATCAGGGTGTCTTTCTCCTTTTCTTGCACTAAAACCAATGAAAGAATAAGCATGTAGAAAGCTTATTTGTTTCTTGTTTGGACCAGGGTTCGACTCCCTGCAAGTCCACTTATAATAAAGCATCAATAAATTTTTATTTAAAAATATTGATGCTTTATTGTTTTAATACGCAAATAAGACAAGATTTTATCAAAATTTTAAAGCTATTTAAGTTAATTTGACATAAATTGATTTATTCTTTTTCAATGATTTATAAGATATAGTTTAAAAAATATGATTGAATAATATATTCCAATCGAAAATATAGTTATTTTTGTAGCGTTAAACTAACTAAATGGCGGGTCTTGAAAAGCCTTACGAGTAGAGTAAATTTAAAAAATTTAAGAAGATGAAAAAAATATTTTTATTAGCTGTTATAGCTATCAGCTTTACTTTTACTGCAAATGCACAAAAACTTGGATTCGGTGTTGAGGTAGGTGGAAACCTTTCAAACATTTATTCAGAAACACCGACAGTAAAGAAAAGTTCTGATTACTTATTAGGATTTCAAGCAGGTGCATTTGTTGATTACTCAATAACTGATAACTTATTTATTAAAGCTCATTTTTTATTCTTCACAAAAGGTTCTTATGAAAAAAATGAAGTAACTGCTTTAGGAGTAACTACAAAAGAAACTTGGAAATCTTCTCCAATGTACATTAATATTCCAATCGTATTTGGAGTTGGTTTTGAAATAGGAGATATTAAACCTTATGCTAATGCAGGAGTTTATCTTGCTTATGGTGTAGGTGGAAAACAAAAATATGACAATAAGGTTGGTTCACTTGAGAATAGTTACACAACTGATTTTTTCATAGACAATATTGAGAATACTTTAGCAAACTACTTCCATAGCCATGACGCATTTGATTTTGGAGCAAGAGTTGGTATTGGTTTAGAGTTTACAAATAAATATTTAGTTGAAATAAACTATGATTTAGGTTTAATTGATATAGCACCAAAGGACAATATCTTAAAGAAAAATAATGCTTTGAGTCTGACTTTTGGATATAGATTCTAATAAAGACAATAGGTGTAACCCGAAAAACCTTAATAGAGTAGGGGAAAAATATATAACTTAATAAATATGAAAAAAATTATTTTTGTAGCTATTTTAGCTTTAGGGTTTGCTTTTACAGCATCTGCCCAAACTCCTGTTTTCCAAAAAGGGAGCAAAGTTGGAAATGTTGGTATTGGATTTGGTAGCTATGGCCTTCCAATTGAAGTTTCTTACTCTCAAGGAGTAAAAAATAACATCTTTGATGTTAAAGGATTAAATTTTGGGATTGGTGGATACTTAGGTTTCCGTACCTGGAAAGAAGATTTTTTATATTGGAATAATACTGACTTAGGTTGGAGGTTCACTCAATTTATTATTGGACCAAGAGCTCATTTGAATTATACTTTTGTAAAGAATTTGGAAGTATATTCAGGTTTAATGTTAGGATGGAATATTTCAACCACTTCAACTTATGGAAATTGGGGTAACATTCCTTCTAATCCTGAAAGCTATGGTGGCTTCTACTTTAGCTGGTTTGCTGGTGCTCGTTATTATTTCAATCCAAAATGGGCTATTTATCTTGAAACAGGATATGGTATTGCTTATGGAACTATTGGAGTTTCTCACAAATTCTAATTTCTAATATTGAATTTAGTTTCCTAAAAAAAAGTCATCAGTTAATAGCTGATGGCTTTTTTATTTAGTTTCGTCCAATAGTTCTTTATTAATTTCTAATGGGGAGTATTTTTTTGGAGATTTACACTCATCGTAAACTGATTTCTTTCCACAGGTGCAACCAATTCTTTCTCCGGTTAAGGGGTCAACGCTCGAACATTGCTTCTTGAACTCTCCTCCCTTCTTCAAAAACATCTTAATTCCAATGAAACAAAAGCTTAAAAGCAGTAGTATTGCTGTTATTAAAAATAATGTTATTAAGGTTTCCATAAGTCTATAATTTTTATTCTTTATTTTTTGAATCAATAACTATTGTTACAGGTCCATCGTTAATTAATTCAACTTGCATATCTGCACCAAAGACTCCTCTTTGTACTTCCTTTCCCAATTCATTTTGAAGTTTGTCAATAAACTTCTCATACATTGGAATTGCAAAATCGGGTTTAGATGCTCTAATATAAGTTGGTCTATTCCCTTTCTTAACGCTTGCATGTAAAGTAAATTGGCTGACTAACAAAATTTCTCCATCAATTTCCGTAATTGGAATATTCATTACCCCATTCTCATCATTAAATATCCTGAGTTTGCAAATTTTTTCGCATAGCCAATTAATATCTTCCGCTGTGTCTAAATCCTCAATTCCCAAAAGAATAAGCATTCCTTTTCCAATTGAACTTTTAAGACTATTATCTATACTAACACTTGCTTTACTTACTTTTTGAATAACAACTCTCATAAACTACTTATCCTCCCATTTTTCAATCTTTAACTCTTCTCCATGCATAATATTAAGATAGTTTATATACCTTTCAACACTAATCTCTCCTTTTTCAACAGCTTCCTTAATGGCACATTTTGGCTCGTGTTCATGAGTACAATTGTAGTATTGGCAACCTTTAAGTCTTTCCCTCATTTCTGGAAAACATAACCCAACTTCTTCTTTTTGGAAATCAAACATTCCAAAACTCTTAATCCCTGGCGTATCAATAATATCTCCTCCAAAACTCAAAGAAAACATTTCGGCAAAAGTTGTTGTATGAGTTCCTTTAAGATGAGTTGAAGAAATTTCGCCCGTTTTAAGATTTAAAGTATTATCAATTGCATTAATCAAAGCCGACTTCCCAACTCCACTATGTCCAGAGAAAAGAGAGGTTTTGTTTATCATAATTTCTCGCAGCAAATCAATATTATCTTTTCTTATAGCTGAAACTTCAATACACTTATAGCCAATTCTCTCGTATATGCCCATAATTTCATTGGCATAAAGCCTTAGAACCTCATCATAAAGGTCTATTTTATTAAATACAATAATGGTAGGAATTTGATGAGCCTCAGTTGTAACCAAAAATCTATCAATAAAACCTGTGGGAGTTTGAGGAAAAGCTATTGTTACTACCAAAAAAGCGACATCAATATTAGATGCAATTACATGAGAGCGTTTTGAAAGATTAACCGAACGGCGAACAAGTGTATTCTTCCTTTGATGAATGTTGGTTATAAGGCCTTGTGAAGTCTGGGTAGGGGCAATAAAATCAACCATATCACCAACGGCAATAGGATTAGTTGATTTGATATTCTTTATCCTAAAATTCCCTTTTATCCTACATTCAAACAATTCCCCATTATTCACTCTAATAATGTAGGAACTTCCTGTTGTTCTTATAACCTTACCTTCTAACATAAGGTGCAAAGGTATTAAAATTTTAGTATAAAGCTTTCAAGTTTTGGAATATTAATGCAAAAAAATGAATCTTGATTCCAGTAAATTGTCTTTTGATTCTAAAAAATTATCTTTTGATTCCAGTAAATTATCTTTTGATTTGAGTGAATCGTTTTTTTATTTGGATAAATGCTTTGATTATTTATAAGTTAAGGAAAATTAGTTTGAATTTTAAGAATTAAGGTTTTTCTCGTATCTTTGCAAACTAAATGGAAGACATTTTATAACGATAAAACTTATAAATGAAGAATATAAGAAACTTTTGTATTATTGCTCATATTGATCACGGGAAAAGTACTTTGGCAGATAGGTTATTGGAATTCACTGGGACTATTTCGGCTCGAGATATGCAATCGCAGGTCTTGGACAATATGGATTTGGAAAAGGAAAGAGGTATAACCATAAAATCACACGCCATTCAAATGGAATATAACTATAAGGGCGAACAATATACCTTAAACTTGATTGATACTCCTGGGCATGTGGATTTTAGTTATGAAGTATCACGTTCAATAGCTGCTTGTGAGGGGGCGTTGTTAATTATAGATGCAACACAGGGAATTCAAGCCCAAACAATATCTAATCTTTATCAAGCACTCGATCACGACTTGGAAATTATCCCTATTCTTAACAAAATGGATCTTCAAAATGCAATGCCTGAGGAAGTGAGTGATCAAATTATTGAACTAATAGGATGTAGTCCCGATGATATAATTCGTGCAAGTGGAAAGACAGGCTTAGGGATTGAAGCAATATTAGAAAGAATTATTGAAAGGATTCCTGCCCCTAAGGGTGATGTTAATGCACCTCTTCAAGCACTTATATTTGACTCTGTCTTTAATAGTTTTAGAGGAATTATCTCTTATTTCCGCATAATTAATGGAACAATCCACAAGGGTGAAAATGTGAAGTTTTTTCATACAGGAAAAGAATATCAAGCCGACGAAATAGGAGTTTTAAAGCTTAAAATGGAGCCTAAAAAAGAGCTAAGTGCAGGAAATGTTGGCTATATAATTTCTGGAATTAAAACTTCTAAGGAAGTAAATGTAGGAGACACCATAACCACTGTTGTAAATCCTTGTAAGAATGCAATAGAGGGTTTTGAGCATGTAAAACCTATGGTCTTTGCAGGCATTTATCCAATTGATGCAGATGATTATGAAGAGCTTAGAGCTTCAATTGAGAAGCTTCAGCTTAACGATGCTTCTCTTACTTTTGAGCCAGAGAGTTCTCTTGCCTTAGGTTTTGGATTTCGTTGTGGGTTCTTAGGACTTTTACATATGGAGATAATTCAGGAAAGGCTAACAAGAGAATTTGATATTGACGTTATAACAACCGTTCCTAACGTAAACTACAAAGTATATACTACAAAAGGAGAATGTATTGATGTTTATAATCCTTCAGGCTTACCAGAACCAAACTATATTGAACATATTGAAGAACCATACATTATTGCCTCCATTATAACTAAGGCAGAATATATTGGACCAATCCTTACGCTTTGTATTGAAAAGAGAGGAATACTTAAGAATCAAACCTATCTAAGCAGTGATAGGGCAGAAATTATTTTTGAGTTGCCTCTGGGCGAGATAGTCTTTGATTTCTACGACAAGCTTAAATCAATCTCAAAAGGATATGCCTCTTTTGATTATCACCCACACGACTTTAAGCCCTCCAAATTAGTACGCCTTGAAATCTTACTTAATGGCGACCCTGTTGATGCACTTTCTACCCTAACTCATTTTGATAATGCCTATCCACTTGGAAGAAAGATGTGTGAGAAACTAAAAGAACTCATCCCACGTCAGCAGTTTGATATTGCTATTCAAGCAGCAATTGGTTCAAAGATAATTGCTCGTGAAACAGTGAAAGCTCTTAGAAAAGACGTAACAGCAAAATGTTATGGAGGGGATATTTCTCGTAAGCGTAAACTATTAGAAAAACAAAAAGAAGGAAAGAAAAGAATGCGACAAGTAGGAAATGTCGAGGTTCCTCAGTCAGCTTTCCTTGCAGTATTGAAATTAGATTAGAAACAATTTAAAACAAAATAGAATGATTTGGACACTGATAATATTAGCAATAACCTTTTTGGGGGCTGTATTTGTAATTGGTTACTTTAACAATAAATCCATTAAACAATTTGTTGAGAATGAGCAAAAGAAAACCTTGCTTGAGATAAAGAAGATTCAGGAGTCAGAAACTCGTAAGGTTGTAACACCAATTCAATTGCAGGCTTATGAGCGTTTGGTTTTGTTTTTGGAGAGGATGAATCCTGACAATCTTGTACTTCGTTGTTATGAACCAACTATGGATTCAAAGCTCCTTAAAGACGTTATGGTTCAAAACATACGCAATGAGTTTGAGCATAATCTCTCACAACAACTCTACATTTCAAATGAGGCATGGGCGTTAATTAAGAACGCTAAGGAGGAGATGATTTCAACTATTAATGCTGTGTTTTCTAAAGAAGAACAAAATATAACTCCAACCGGTTTTGCAGGAAAGCTTTTTGAACAATTTGCAGGGAAGAAAAACCCATTGGAACTGGCTCAAGACATACTAAAAGAAGAGATACAAAGAAGATTTGCTTAAATAGTAATAATAAATGCTTTTCTTCGTTTATATATAAAGGGAAAAGCATATTAAGCAACTCATAATAGAAACTATTATCTAATTATATGAAAACAGAAATAACAATATGTTTAGGAAGCTCTTGCTTTTCAAGAGGAAATGGTAAGAATCTTGAGTTAATTCAAGAATATATAAAAACAAAAGGATTGGAGGCAGAGGTAAATTTTAAGGGACAACTTTGTACTGAAAATTGTTACAGAGGACCTATGCTAATTATTAATAGTCAATCCTATTATGAAGTAACTAAAAACAAACTAATAGAAATTTTAGAAAAGGAACTAAATCGACATGAATAAATTATCGGCAATCTATACAGAGAAAAATAACTGTCAAGATTGCTACAAATGTGTGAAGAATTGTCCTGTAAAAGCCATTAAGTTAGAGGATAATTCCGCCTCAGTTATTCCTGAGCTATGTATTTATTGTGGGAAATGCACGCAGGTTTGTCCTGCAAATGCAAAAAAGGTAAGAGATGATTTGCCTTTAGTAAGACAAGCCCTAAAGAAAGAAAAAATCATAGTTTCCCTTGCTCCAAGCTATATTAGTGAATACAATAATGAAGATACAAATAAGGTTATTGCAGCTTTTAGGGAAGCAGGTTTCTATGGAGTAAGCGAAACAGCACTCGGAGCAGAAAAGGTTGCCTTAGACACAAAGGCTTGGCTCGATAAACAAGAAAATGGAGTTTATATTTCCTCTTGCTGTCCTTCAGCAGTTCTCCTAATCAATAAATACTACCCTGAACATAATGCCTCCATTGCTCCAATACTTTCCCCAATGGTTACTCATGCGAAATATCTAAAAGAAATCTATCCAGGTTCTAAGGTATTATTTGTTGGTCCTTGTATTGCCAAGAAAGAAGAAGTCAAACAGTTTGGAGATATAATTGACTATGTCCTGTCTTTCCAAGATATAAAGAATCTTTTTGAAGATATGGGTATTTTCTTTGAGTTTATGAAACCAACTGAGGAAGATGTGTTTATCCCAATCAGAGCAAATAAAGGAAACCTATACCCTATTGATGGTGGTATGCTAACCTGCATGATAGATTCAATTAATTCTGATGTTGATAGGATAAATCATAATTCTGTCAAAAAGGAACCTGTTAGGTATATGACTTTCTCTGGGGTTAGAAACCTTATGGAGATAATGAGAGACTTTGATAGTATGAATTCCACTGGCAAAACTTTCATTGAGGTAATGACTTGTGATGGTGGTTGTATAAAAGGTCCTTGTGCCATAAGCAATAAATCCTCAGCCTCCAAAAGGTTGAATGTTTTAGAAAAGGTTAGCGTTGAGCCAAGAGATGAAGAATTGGTTAATAAATTAACTTCATTAGAAACATCCACCAAATATGATTATATCCCAAAAATAGAGAAAGAAGAATATTCTCTAAATCAGATTTACGAAGCTCTTAGGATGGTTAATAAAAAGAGCGAGGCTGATGAATTGAATTGTGGAGGTTGTGGTTACGATAATTGTAGGGAGTTTGCAAAAGCACTTATTGCAGGGAAGGCAGAGAATGATATGTGTATATCTTATATGCGAAAGATTGCACAGGATAAGACCAATATTCTTCTAAAGAAAATGCCATCAGGAATTGTTATTGTAAATGATAAATTGAAGGTTGTAGATGCAAATAGGAATTTTGCAGATATATTAGGTGATGAGGTTAAGATGATTTTTGAGGCAAACCCAGGATTAAATGGTGCAGATATTACGAAACTCATTCCTTATCATAATCTATTTTCACAGGTTTTAGAGACAGGAGTTGATATTATTGAGCAAGACATAAGAGATGGTGAACGATACTATACTCTTTCCGTCTTTACAGTTCAAAATCACACTTTGGTTTGTGGAATTATTAAAAATCTTCATGCCCCAGAAGTTAGAAAAGATTTGGTTCTGAACAGAACTAAGGATGTGATTATGGAAAACATGAAGGTTGTTCAGCAAATAGCTTTCCTATTGGGAGAAAACGCTTCATATACGGAGTCAATGTTAAATTCAATTTTAGAGTCTCACTCCGATTCAAAGGATGAACTAAATAATACCAAATAGAAATGCTTGCAAACACAAAGAAACTTTTTATTGAAGTGGGGAGTTTTCAACAAAACAAATTTGGAAATTCTGTTTGTGGAGATAGCGTCTTGATGCATAAATCTATTGAAGAGAATAGGACTATTGCTGTAGTTTCTGATGGTCTTGGTTCAGGGGTAAAAGCAAATGTTCTTTCAACCATGACTGCCTCTATGGCTCTTAACTTTAGAATTAGAAGAGAGCCAATTGTCAGAACAGCAAAGATAATTATGGACACTTTGCCAATAGACAGTGTCCGTAACATTAGTTATGCAACATTTACCATAATTGATATTGAATCAGATGGGAATGCGAAATTTGTTGAATACGATAATCCCCAACTATTAATGATTAGGGATGGAAGTATACATGAACTTAAAAAAGAGGAATTCCGAATAAGTAGGGATGAAACCCAAAAAGATTCTAATGATAGAATGATAATGCTTTCTGATATTGATTTACAAAAGGAAGATAGATTAATTTGTTTTTCTGATGGCGTAACTCAATCGGGAATTGGAAATATGGAAATGCCCTTTGGTTGGGGAAGTGGAGTGAATGATTTTATTGTTGAAACCCTAAAAGAAGACCCATACATTTCTGCAAGAGAGTTATCAAGAAAAATTGTAAAGCAATCAGAATTTAATGATATTTTCAAACCAAAGGATGATACGAGTTGTGTTGTGTTATATGTTAGAGAACCAAGAAAACTTTTAATCTGCACAGGACCTCCTTTCAAGGAAGATAATGATAAGTATTTGGCTGAAATAGTTAAAAACTATAAGGGAAAGAAAATAGTTTGTGGAGGTACTACCTCGAAGATTGTTTCAAGGGAGTTAAATCTTGAAATTGAAGTGGACTTGAAGGATGTTGTTTCTTCAATTCCTCCTGTTTCAAGGATGAAAGGAATAGACTTAGTTACAGAAGGGATAATTACTTTAGGCTCTCTTTCAGAAATTTTAGAAAGAGAATTACCATATAATATAGATCAAAAAGGGGCAGATTGGGATATTTATAGAATGATACTTGATGCTGATGTTATAGATATTGTTGCGGGAACTAAAATAAATATTGCACATCAAGACCCAACCCTACCTGTAGAATTGGAGATAAGAAGAAATGTGGTAAAGAAGCTTGCACAGTTATTAGAAAAACAATATATGAAGAGTGTTAATCTAAAATTTATATAAACAATCAAAAAAATAAGTAATTATGTTAAACGTAAGAATATGTGTTGGAACTTATTGCTACATAACCGGCAGTTCCGATTTGATAAAACTAAAAGATAGGCTCCCAGAAGAAATTAAAGACAAGGTTTCATTCATTGGCTCAGCATGTTTGGGATGTGATGAAAGTGAAGAAAACCCAAATCCTCCTTATGCTAAGGTTGGAGATGTTTTGATAAAACAGTGCAATGAAGAAAAATTATTAGATGAAATCTATTCCCAACTCGGAATAGAAAGATAATCGTATAGTTAATTAACATTAAATCGTATGCTATGGCAATTAATAATGCGGTAGAAATCCGTAGAGATATTATATGTCAACTCTCAAAGTTGATTCTCGAAAACAAGGTAATTGAAAAAATTGATAGAATACCTTATGAAATGCGACCAAGAGACGGAGGGAAAACTCGTTGTTGTATTCATAAGGAAAGAGCTGTAATTAGATATAAACTAATGGCTCTATTGGGTTATAATATATATGATGAAGTAGATGAATTGACCCCTCTTTCAGAATATGCCAAAAGAGCAATTGAAAGAAAAGAAACCTCAGACGTTATGATGACTGTTGTTGATGAGGCTTGTTCATCATGCGTTAAGAGTAGTTATATAGTAACCAACTTGTGCAAGACCTGCGTTGCAAGACCATGTACCTATGCTTGCAAGAAAGACGCAATAACTGTTGGAGAACATCAGGCAGTTATAGACCCAGCAAAATGTATTAATTGTGGATTATGCAAAGAGGCTTGTCCGTTTCATGCCATAATATATCAACCTGTTCCTTGTGAAGAATCTTGTCCTGTCAATGCAATAACAAAAGATGTGAATGGAATTGAGCATATAGACCCTGATAAATGTATATATTGCGGAAAATGTATGGTTGCTTGTCCTTTCGGAGCAATTATGGAAAAAACCTTTATGGTGGATGTCTTTAAGGAAATAACTGATGGGAAGAAAGTAGTGGCTATTGTTGCACCTTCATTAGGAGGACAATTCAAGAGCGATTACAGAAAGGTACTCTCTGCAATCAAACAACTTGGATTCGACCAGGTGATTGAAGTTGCAAAGGGTGCAAATATTACAACCGAAAACGAAAGAGAAGAACTAATAGAACGTTTGCACGAAGGAGCTCCTTTTATGACAACTTCATGCTGTCCTTCATGGATGAATTTAGTCTATAAACATATTCCTGAAATGAAGCCCTATGTTTCCACAACCTCCTCTCCAATGGTCTATACAGCCAACTTAGTTAAGAAGGAAAATCCTGATGCAATAACAGTTTTCTTTAGTCCATGTGTTGGAAAAAGAAGTGAAGCATTCAGAACAGATGAGGTTGATTTTGTAATAACCTACGAAGAGCTTGAAGCATTGATAAAAGCTGCTGAAATTAATATTGATGAATGTGAAATAACTGAATTTGATTCAACAATCTCAGGACATGGAAGAGGTTATGCAATGATTTCAGGAGTTGTTGAATCAGTTAAGCAAACCTTGCCTGATGCCTCCATTGTTAATGAAATAGTGATTGATGGACTTAATAAATCAAATATCCGCCAACTCAAACAATATGCTCAAAAGGGAGAATGTCCAGGCAATTTTATTGAAATAATGTCTTGTCCTGGTGGTTGTGTAAATGGGTGCGATACAATAAATAATCCAAAAGCAGCTGCAAGAACAATTCTTACTCAAGTTAAGTGATTTATTTATCTCTAAACATTAAAACATAAGAATAATTGTTACATGCAGAGAAGAATATTTGTAAGAAATCATGATTTTTGGTCTAAAAATATAGAAAAAGTGGTATAAACTGTGATTTTTATGCTCAAAAATGTAGAAAAAGTGGTATAAATCGTGAATTTTAGTCCAAAAATGCAGAAAATGTGGTATAAATCGTGATTTTTATGCTCAAAAATGTAGAAAATGTGGTATAAATCGTGAATTTTAGTCCAAAAATGTAGAAAAAGTGGTATAAATTGTGATTTTTATGCTCAAAAATGTAGAAAATGTGATATAAATTGTAAAGGATAAGAAAAAAAAGAAATTAGACCAATTACAAATTGAATATTACTGCAGAAAAATAATTTTATATATGGGAATAATGATATATGATTTTCATCGCTTCTTTTAAGGAGCTCCATAATAAAGTTCTTCAATCAATATTCATTGCTTTTCAATAAAAGTTTCTATCTTTGAAGCGTGAAATAATTATTATATATAAAAATATCCATGGCAAGACCAACGACAAAAGAACAATTAATACAAGCAGGGGAAGATAATTTTAATAAGATGTTTGCTCTTATTAATTCTATGACCAAAGAACAACAAGAGTTATTATTCTTGTTTGAGGATAGGGACAAGAATATACGTGATGTTTTAGTACATCTTTTTGAATGGCATATGTTATTACTGAATTGGATTAATTCTAATCAATCAGGTAAAAGAGTAAACTTCCTTCCTGAACCATATAATTGGAAAACATATCCAGAGATGAATATTAAGTTTTGGGAAAAGCATAAGGCTACACCTTATGAAGAAAGTATAAGACTTATAAAACAAAGCCATTTAGAGGTAATACAGATTATCAATACTTTCTCTAATGAAGAGTTATTTACTAAAAAGTATTTTGATTGGACTGGTTCAACTAGTTTAGGAAGCTATTGTGTCTCTGCAACATCAAGCCATTATGATTGGGCAATCAAAAAAATAGAAAAACACAAGAAAAGTCTTAAAAAATAAACAATATTATGACCGTAAGAGAATTAAAAGAGAAATTAAACCTAAGGGTTATTTCTGGAGAGGAAGGATTGGATAAGGTTATTGAAGGTGGATACACTTCTGACCTATTGAGTGATGTTATGGGAAACGCTGAAATGAATCAGTGCTGGATAACCCTGCAAACACACAAGAATATTATGGCAATTGCATCCTTGAAAGAGCTTGCATGCATTATCTTGGTAAAAGACCTTGAGCCAAACCCAGATACAATTGAACAAAGCAACGAGGAAGCTATCCCAATTCTTTCATCTTCAAAAGAAGCTTTTGAAATAACAGGAGAGATTTACTCATTGCTAAAATAAATTATGCAATCCTTCAAAGCAGACTTGCATATCCATACTGTTCTTTCGCCTTGTGGAGACTTGGAAATGAGCCCCACAAACATAATTGCAAAAGCGAAGGAATTAGGATTAGACTGCATTGGGATTACAGACCATAATTGCACTCTTCACTGCAAATTAGCCAAACGTTTGGGTAAAGAGCAAGGTGTTTTTGTACTTATGGGAACAGAGGTAACCTCAAAGGAAGAGGCACATTGTCTTTGTTTTTTTGAAAAAGATGAAGAGTTAGATGAGTTTCAGGTTTGGTTAGACCAAAAGCTCCCCAATATAGAGCTTGATGAGGATAAGTTTGGCTATCAGCTTGTGGTTAATGAAGAAGAGGAGATAATTGACCAAAAGGAATACCTCCTAATAAGTGCAATTGATGCTGACTTAGACGAAATCTACGAGAAAGTCCATTCCTTAGACGGATTATTTATTCCTGCACACGTTAATAAAGGAGCCAATAGTCTTATCTCACAACTCGGATTTATTCCTCCCGACATTAAAGCCGACGCTTTTGAAATATCTCGTCACGTATCCAAAACAAATTTTATTAAAAAGAACGCCTACCTTAAAAAGTTCCAATTCATTCAAAGCTCCGATGCTCATCTGATAGATAGCTTGGGAGAAACACATTGCAAACTGATTATGGAAGAACTTTCCTTTGAAGAATTTCGCAAAGCAATCAGAGGAGAGGATGGACGTTATGTTGAAACAATAATAGAATAAGCTATGAAAGACCTTTCGCTCCATGTTATGGACCTTCTCCAAAACTCCACAGTGGTTGATTCCAAACTTATAACCCTTGATATTAAGGATAGCATAAAAGAGAATATCTTTAAGTTTACCATAACTGACGATGGGAGAGGAATGAGCAAGGAACTCCTTTCAAGAGTTACCGACCCCTACAGCACAACCCGAACAACCAGAAAGGTAGGCTTGGGCTTGCCCCTAATTAAAATGAATTCTGAAAACTGCGGTGGAGGATTTAATATTGAAAGTCAGCTTGGGAAAGGGACCAAGCTCTGCTTTTGGTTTGAACATAATCATCTTGACCGCCCACCAATGGGAGATTTGGCAGGAGTCTTTGTTCTCACCCTTGCACAGAATGAAGAAATTCGTTTTATCCTCAACTACCAAACCGATATTGATACCTTTGTTTTTGACACCCTTGAAGTCAAAGAGGCTTTGGACGGAATGTCTTTAAATAATATGGATATAATAAAGATGCTCCGAGAAATGATTGAGGAGAACCTTAAAGAAATAAAAGCAAACGATTAAACAGAAATAATTATGAGTTTAGAAGAAAGAATAAATGCTGACATTAAGCAGGCAATGCTTGCAAAGGATAAAGCCAAACTCGAAGCCCTTCGAGCAGTTAAGGCAGCCGTACTTTTGGTTAAGACAAGCAAACCACAAGGGCAGGAAATAACACCTGAAGAAGAAATACAAACACTTTCTCGCCTTGTCAAGCAAAGAAAGGAAGCTTCACAGACCTATAAGGAGCAGAACCGTGAAGACCTTTATAATGAAGAAATCTTTCAATTGGGGGTAATTGAGCAGTATTTGCCAAAGCAACTTTCCGAAGAGCAAATCAGAACGATGCTTACAGCTATTATAAAAGAAACTTCGGCAACGTCCATTAAGGATATGGGAAAAGTTATGGCTGAGGCACAAAAGCAATTTGCTGGACAAGCCGACAACAAAATAGTTTCCATCTTAGTAAAAGAACTTCTCAGCTAATAGAATTAAAAGATATTTTATTAGAATCAAGAGATAAAAATTTAGAATCAAGTTCTAATTTATTGAAACTTGATTCTAATTTTTTATTACCTAATCATTTTCTTCAATAAGTAGAAGATAGGATTTTTCTTTAAAAGAATATATTATCTTTTTACTAAAAGTTGGAGTTGGAATTAGCTTAAACGTATTCCAAACACTCTACCTCTTGATTGATTAGCATAAGTGCGTTTTGGGCTAATGCTCCCATTTCGTCTTCACCTGGATATGTATGTACTTTGGCAATAAACTCCACACGCTCTTTTACTAAATCAACAAATGGCTTGCTATATGCAATGCCTCCTGTCAATAGAATGGCTTCAACTTCTCCTTTCAAAACACTTGCCATTGCAGCTATTTCTTTTGAAACTTGATATGCCATTGCTTCTTGATAGAAAGCAGCCTTTATATCTCCATCTTTTGCATCGCATTCCACTTTATAGGCATCGTTTGTTCCAAGGTAAGCAACAAATCCTCCTTGTCCAACAACCATTTTCTTTATTTCTGATTCTGAATATTTGCCACTAAAACAGATTTTTATTACTTCATTAACCGGAAGTGAGCCTGTGCGTTCAGGAGAAAAAGGACCATCTCCATCTAATGCTTGATTAACATCTATTACTTTACCTTTGCTATGAGCTCCAACGCTAATTCCTCCACCCAAGTGAACAACTATTAGGTTTAGATCTTCATATCTTTTGTTTACTTCTTTTGCATAACGTCTTGCAATGACTTTCTGATTTAAGGCATGGAAGACAGATTTTCGTGGCATTAAAGGATGTCCGCTTACTCTTGCCAAATCGCTTAATTCATCAACAACAACTGGGTCTGCAATAATAGCTCGTGCATTTGGAATTTGTTGAGCAATATCTAATGCTATTAATCCTCCAAGGTTTGAAGCGTGTTGTCCCTCTCTTCCAATTAATAGGTCTTGTTTCATCTTTTCGTTTACAGCCCAAACACCAGAAGAAATAGGTTTTACTAAGCCTCCGCGTCCAACAATTACTTTGAACTCTTGAAGATTAAAGTCTGCCATCTCAATTTCTTTGAGGATTATATCTTTTCTAAACTCATATTGGTCAGAAATTTTTGCAAATTGAGCTATCTCTTCGGAGGTATGCTTTATGTTTTTAAGGAATAGTTGTTCTGTTCCGTTATAAACGGCTATCTTAGTTGATGTAGAGCCAGGGTTAATGGCTAATATTAATTTTTTCTCGTTCATTGTAATTATGTGTATTTATTAATTATAAAGCTGCAAAATTACTTTCATTTTTGAAATTATACAAATTTCTATTGCTATTATGTCAAGAAATTGTTTTATGTTTGCACCTCAAATTAACATTATTAAATAATAGTATTATGGCATTACAATTAACTGATGAAACTTTTGAAAGCATAGTTATGCAATCAGACAAATTGGTTGTTTTAGATTTTTGGGCTCAATGGTGTGGTCCTTGTCGTCAGATTTCCCCTATTATTGACGAATTAACCGCAGAATATGAATCAAAAGCTCTTATAGCTAAGGTTGATGTGGATTCTTGTGCAGAGATTACATCTAAGTATTCTATTAGAAATATTCCGACTGTTCTATTTATTAAAAATGGCGAAATGGTTGATAAATTAGTTGGGGCTCAATCAAAATCTAAATTTGTTGAAATAATAGAAAAACATTTATAAAATCAAAAGATGTCCGATAAGATAGAAGATATAATCGGATACCCTTCGCTTGAATTTGTAACCAATCAAGATGTTGAAGGTTTTATAACAGGTTTGCATAAGAGTCCATTTCATGGGTTTTCTGTAGAATTTGCAGAACATCGACTCTATAATGTAGGCGAATCAACAAAAAACATTGATTGGAAGCTCTATGCTAAAACAGATAAATTCTTTGTAAAAAAATATGAAGAGGAAACTAATCTACGATGCCTTTTAGTTGTGGATAATTCCTCTTCTATGCTTTTTCCAATAGACAAAGAGTCTTCTTTTTCCAATCCTAATAAGATTACATTTGCATCTTATGCTTGTGGAGTTCTTGTTCAAATGCTTTCTCGACAAAGAGATGCCTTTGGGCTAAGTTTAATTTCCGACAAAATAGACCTAATTACTGACATTAAATCAAATTTTGGGCATAAGAAGTATATATTTACTTTATTAGAGCAGTTATTGAAACCATACAATAAAGACAATAAACTTCAAACAGACATTGCTCCAATACTACATCAATTAGCAGAACAGGTTCATAGACGTTCGTTAATAATTATCTTCACAGACTTATTATCCTTAAAAAGTGATGAAAAAGAGCTGATTTCATCTCTTCAACATTTTAAACATTCTAAGCATGAAGTAATATTTTTTTATGTAAACGACCAACAGAAAGAAATAGACTTAGATTATAATAATCGTCCTTATCGTTTCATAGATATAGAAACCTCAGAAGTAATAAAACTAAATCCTCAGGAAATAAGGAAAGCATATAAAGAAGCTATTGAAAGCAAAATAAGGAGCATTAAGACATCTTGCGAAAATATAAGAATTGATTTTGTTGAAGCAGATATTAACAAAGGATTTAATCAAATCTTGCTTCCATACATCATAAAAAGAACAAAAATGCATTAATTTTGCAAGAAATTTGCGTTTAGTCATAAAATATTAATATTTTTGCATATTGTAAATAAAGTATTTTACGTTAGGTTTAGAAAAAGAAAATTATAATTTAATATATAATAGATATGAGAAAAACGTTATTAGGCACTTTATTGATAGGTCTTTTAGTGGTATTTGCAACCTCTTGTGGTAGTATAAAAGATATGCAAAAGAATCATAATAAAGTCCGTTATCAAGTTTCTCCTAACCCATTAGAGGCACATGGAGATAAGGTTGTGGTTACAGTTAATGGAAATATTCCAGAAGGCTATTTCCAAAAGAATGCAGTTGTTTATATGCAACCAATATTAACTTGGGAAACAGGAGAAGTTATCCTTTCTCCAATGAACCTTAAAGGAAATAAAGTTGATGGTAATGGAAAAGCAATTGACAAGAAAACAGGAGGACGTTTTGTTTATAAAGACACTGTTCAATATAGAGAAGGTATGGAAAATGCCCAACTAACACTTAATCCTGTTGCCTACAAAACAAAAGTAGTTAATGAGGCAAACGCTACCCAAGCAGAAGCCTTAGAAAACAAAGGGGCAATCAATTTGGGCAATGTTAAGATATCACAAGGAATAAACTCTACTTCAAATAGGGTAGATACAAGAGGAGATCTTTCTATAGCTTCACATAATTATGCTCCAAAAACAACAGAATTGATGTCTGCAAATATATATTTTACTGTTAATTTAGCTGACCTTAACTGGAATAACGAGCAAAATAAAAAGAATGATGCTAAAAGAGCAGTTGATAACATGAAATCATATATTGCAAATAATTCTGTTCCACGCCAAATATTTGTTAATGCATGGGCTTCGCCAGAAGGAGAAGAATCATTTAATATAGGACTATCTAAGAAAAGAGCAGAAACAACCTCTAAATTAGTAAACCAAATCTTAGACGAAGCACTGACAGAAAGAGCCAAGGCAGAGAATATTAAGCAAAATGACATTAATAATTATATTGCAGATGCAAAGAAAGATGTGGTTATACAAACCAATGCAAAGGGAGAAGACTGGGATAATTTTATTCGTTTAGTTGAAGGAAGTTCATTGAAAGAAAAGAATACTGTTATTAATGTTGTAAAATCACAACCAGACAAAGTTCGTAGAGAACAAGAAATAAGAAATATGTCAGTAGTCTTTCGCCAAATAGAACAGGACATTCTTCCGACCCTACGTCGTGGAGAGATAGCATTTAACTTCTCAGGCATACAGAAGACTGACCAAGAAATAGCAAAAATGGCCGTAACAAACCCAGACGATTTAACTTATGACGAGATGATGTATGCAGCATCGCTTACGTCTAACTATGCAAACAAACAATCCATTTACAAATCAGTAACAGAACGTTTTGGTTCGCAATGGGAAGGTTGGAACAATGCAGGAGCAGTTTCAATTAACCTAAATCAATTAGATGAATCCAAACGCTATCTTGAAACAGCAGACAAATTATCTCCAAATAATCCAACAGTACAAAATAATTTAGGATTACTATACTTGGCACTTAAAGACGTTAAAACAGCAGATATGCACATGCAAAAGGCTGTTGAGTTAGGAAATGAACAAGCCCAAGTAAACCAAGCAATAATTGATATAAAGAAGGGCGATTATGAAGCCGCAGCACAAAAATTAGATGGTAGAAAATGTATTTATAACCTTGCCTTACTCCAACTTCTGACAGGAAATACAGGAAATGCAATCCGTACACTTGATTGTTGTATGGACCAAACAGCAGAGGTGAATTATTTAAGAGCTGTTTGTTATGCACGTTTAGATGATGTTCCGGGATTAGTTAAGAATCTTCGTCAAGCATGCGAACAAGAACCAGATTATAAGTATAAAGCTAAGAATGACATTGAATTCCGTCGCTACGTTTCTAATCTTGAATTCCAAAATGTTGTAAACAACTAAGAGGTTTATTTTTTCATAATATTTAAAGGCTATCCAAAAGCAATTTTGGTAGCCTTTTTTTTATTCTATAATAAAGAGATAAAAAATTAGAATCAAGTTCTATTGAACTGGAATTTGATTCTAATTTTCTATATCTTTAATTTAAAAACTCAACACTTGTTTTCTTTCTAACAAAAACTAAGTCTTTTTTGAGCTAATTATTATGTTTTAGATTTTCTTATTGACATACGTTTGTTAAATTGTTTTTCTAAAAATATACACCAATTCAAATAATATTACTACTTTTACACGAAAATTAATAACCATTAAAATAATAATGCAAATATGAATAAGTTTCAAGAACAATTAAATTTAGCAGTTTCTGAAATTAATAAAATTACAGAAAAGATTGTTAGTAAAGAGGATATATCGCAATTAGATTTAGATATTCTGTCAGAAAAATTACGAAATGCCTATGATTTTATTTTGTTTTTTAGCGATATTGATACTCAATTATTAGAACAAGAGCCTGTATCCATTAAGCCAGAAGAAAAACAAGAGATAAAAGAATTTGTTAAATTAGCAGTAAAAGAAACTCTTACCCAAGAATTGAAAGCTTTTGTTAAAGAAATGCCAAAACCTGAAATTATTACTATTACAAAAGATGTTAAAGCTGAGGTAAAAGAACAAATTCCACCACAGATTCAACCAAATAATGAGTTGAGTGAGGAAGAAAAAGCATTGGAAACGATACATCCTTCGGAAGAATTTGATTTCAAGTACGACGATACTTTTGAGGATGCAAGCTTAGAGTCTCACATGACAAGAGATTCGGACTTGGTTTTTGAAGATAATACCGAGGTTAATTCTAATCAAGAATTGCAAAAAGAACCTATAATTGCAAAAAATGAAGAACCAATTATAGAAAAAAAGGATGAAGAAACCCCATCTGTGTTGAGGTATTTGAATGAAGAGATGCCTAAGAATCAAGACGTTTCTAAAAAATTGGTAGGTGAGAGATACGAGCAACAAAAGTCAATATTTGACAATATTTCAACTTCAACAAAACAAGAGGATATATCTAATCGTTTTAAGAATAATCACATTGATTTAAGAAATTCAATTGGAGTGAATGAGAAGTTTATGTTTATCAACGATTTGTTTTCTGGTAATTTGAAAGAATACACTGATTTTATTCAAAAACTCAACGATTCGGAATCTTCCATTAAGGCTAACCAGATGCTGGAATCTATCACACAAGAGAAAAAATGGGTTACCAATTCCCTATCCTACACCACCCTAAAAGAAATAATGCATAAGAAATTCGATTAATCAGGAAAATAGAGTCATGGATTCAAAATATTATGTTGAAGTATCTTCAAGCCAAAGAAATCATTTTGGAGAATACATTTGTGGAGATGTATTTATTTCAAAAAGGTTGAAAGCCGAGGGAAGGCTAATATCTGTTTTAGCCGACGGAATGGGGCATGGAGTTAAGGCAAATGTTTTGGGAACACTAACTGCTTCAATGGCTTTGAATTTTGCAGAAGAGCATAAAGACGCTCAAACAATAGGGAATATTATTATGCGTACATTGCCTGTATGTAGTGAAAGGAAAATAAGTTATGCTACTTTTACAATTATTGATGTGGATAATGGAGAGGTGAGTATTTTGGAGTACGATAATCCTTTATGTTTAGTTATGCGTGGAGCTAATATCCTTGAAATAGAGTGGGAGGAATTGAGTCTTGAAAGTTTGGATTCTTTTGGAAGAAGTCAAGAAATAAAATCCTGCAAATTTATTCCTGAAAAAGAAGATAGAATAGTTTTTATTTCAGATGGTGTAACTCAATCAGGAATGGGTTCAGGCAATTTGATGCTGGGTTGGACAAGGGAGAATTATGTGGAATTTGTTAAAGAAACAATTATTCATGAACGTCATATTTCGGCCTCCAAATTAGCTCAAAGGGTAGTCAATAAGGCGTATAGTAACGATAATTTTAAGTCAAAGGACGATACTTCTTGTGGGGTTATTTATTTTAGAGATGCAAGAAAAACTTTAATTGCAACGGGCCCTCCTTTTAATAAGGAGAGCGATAAAGAATATGCTCAACGTGTAAAGAACTTTGATGGCAAGAAAATTTTATGTGGAGCAACCACAACAGACATCATTTCAAGAGAATGGGGCATTGAGGTTGAAGATTATATTGAGTCCTCTGACCCAACACTACCTCCTATGTCCAAGATGGAGGGAATTGATTTGGTAACAGAGGGAATACTTACTTTAAATAAGGTTGTAAATATTCTTTCTCACAACACAGAATCTACTTTAAACCTTAGAGATGGTCCAGCAGATAGAATTATTAAACTTCTTTTAGATAGTGATGAAATAGTTATTATGGTTGGAACAAAGATTAATCAGGCCCATCACGACCCTTCTCTTGGTGTTGAAATAGAAATAAGAAGAACAACAATCAAACGATTAGAAGAAGTCTTAGAAAAGAAATTTATGAAAGAAGTAATTGTACAATACATATAAAATTTATACCTTTGCCTTTTGTTTTAGGCTAAAAAGAAGTACATTATAAAATAAATTCAGAATATGATTAAGAGAATAATATTTGTTTTACTAATTGCATTTAGTACAACAGCCTTTTCGCAGACTTATATTAGAGACGCAGAGCTTGGTGATAAAGATGCCCAATATCGATTAGGGAGAATGTATCACAGAGCAGATAGAATGCCAAAAGATATAGGGAAAGCATTATATTGGTATGCCAAAGCAGCCGAACAAAATCAACCACAAGCAATTCAAGCCTTAGCAGAGCTTTATTTTTATGGCATAGAAACCGAACGTAGGCCTTCTGTGGCTTATTCTTTATTTTTAAGAAGTGCTGAATTTAAGAACGCAGAAGCTTATTATTGCCTTGGAGAGATGAATTATTATGGACAAGGTGTTACAAGAGACTATAAGAATGCTTTCAATTGGTATAAGAAAGCTGCCGATGAAGGAAATCTGGCAAAAGCACAATTTAAGATTGGACAAATGCTTTTTGAGGGTGATTTTATTAAAGAAGATAAGGCAATGGGTATAAATTATATTAAATTAGCTTTTAGTAATGGTTATCCGAAAGCTTATGAGTACTGGACAGAACAACAAATGTGGAAATACGAAAAATAAAATAATGAAGATATGAGAAAAACAATAATCTTTATATTAGCATTCTTTTTAGCTATTCCTTTAATCTTTGCACAAAACATTGAACAAAAGGCAAAGAATGGTAATGTTCAATCTATGTATGATTTGGCTCAGGAGTATTATTCTGGTATAGGGAGAATACAAAATCAAGCCAATGCTCTAATATGGTTTGAAAGGGCTGCTAATAAAAATCATATTGAAGCAATGTATCGTACAGCACAAATGTACGAAAAAGGAATTAGCACTAAGGTTAGTTTGAGGCAAGCTTTTAATTACTATCTTTTAGCAGCAGAAAAAGGACATTTTATATCTCAATTGATAGTTGCACAAAAATTAGAGAAAGGAGAAGGTGTTGCAAAGAGTGATAGTAGGGCTTATCTTTGGTATAGGGTATGTGCTGATAGGGATGAAACCCTTGCATGCAGAAAGATAGGAGACTATCATAGAGATGGGAAAGTTGTGTTAAAGGATCATTCTCAGGCAAAGTATTGGTACGAAAAGGCAATTGAAAAAAATGACATTGAAGCCAAATCTTCATTGGCATATTTATATGTTGCAAACGAAGGCTTAGCCCCTAACATAACAGAGGCTAAAAGATTAAATAAAGAACCTCTTTCTAAACAAATCCCAATTTCTTATTTTGTAGAAGCAATGATAAACAAACATGAAGGAGAAAGCAATTATAAAGAAGCTTTTCAAAACCTTCAAAGAGCAAAACAATTAGGAATTAAACAAGCAGATTATCCTCTTGCAATGATGTATTATAATGGAGAAGGTACATCAAGAAACCTTCCACAAGCATTCTCAATTATGGAAACCTTACCCTCAGAATATGATAGCGAAATAGGATATATGATGGGAGAAGCTTATTTGAAAGGAGATGGAGTTGTTGCTGACACCCTAAAAGCCATTGAGTATTATAAAAAATCAGCCGACACTCAAAACCCAACAGCATGCAGGGCAATTGCATCAATCTATAATTCTGGTTATGCAGGAAAGCAAGGCTTAAAACAAGCTAAAATCTGGACACAAAAAGCAGATGAGATAGAAAATCCTCAACTAAAACAAGCTAATGTTAGAAAGAGGACTTCAAAGAAATAATTTAAAAAGGGCTAAATAAATACAAAACTATTATGGCAAACATTGACACTACTGCACAAATAAATGCGGATAATTGGTTATGCAGTAAAGCAATAGACCAAAAAACAAAAGACGTCATTAAAGATATGATGCAAAATAATATTGAAGAATTTAATGAATCATTTTATAGAAATCTGGAATTTGGAACAGGAGGCCTAAGAGGTATAATGGGAATTGGCACCAATAGAATGAATAATTATACCACAGCAATGGCAACCCAAGGCTTTGTTAATTATATTATCAAATGCAATCCAAATAAAGAAATAAAAGCAGTAATATCTTTTGACAGCAGAAATAGTAGTAAAGAGTTTGCACAAATAACTGCAAACATAATGTCAGCAAATGGGTTTAAGGTTTTTCTTTTTAAAGAACTACGACCAACACCCGTACTAAGCTATGCTGTTCGTAAATTAGGATGTGATGCAGGTGTTATGATAACAGCCTCACATAATCCCAAAGAATATAATGGCTACAAGGCATATTGGAATGATGGAGGACAATTAGTTGCTCCTCACGACACTCTTGTTATTGATGAGGTAATGAAAATAACAGACTATTCGCAGGTTAAAGCAGAGCCCAAAGCCGAAAACATAACTATAATAGATGAAAGCTTTGATAACGATTATTTACAAGAAGTCCTTAATCTATCGTTAAATAAAGATTTGATTAAAAAACATTCCGATATCAAGATATGCTATACCCCTTTGCACGGAACAGGAATAACCATGGTGCCAAAAGCATTAGAAATGTTCGGATTTAGAAACATTAATATAGTAAAAGAGCAAGCCGTCATAGATGGTAACTTCCCAACATGCAAAAGCCCTAATCCCGAAGAAAAATCAGCAATGGAATTGGGAATGAGTCTTGCAAAAGAAATTGATGCTGAAATACTACTCGCAACAGACCCTGATGCCGATAGGGTAGGTATTGCAGTAAAAAATCAAAACAACGATTTCATACTTATAAATGGCAATCAAACCGCAACAGTCTTAACATACTACATTCTAAAACGCCTTAAAGAAGAAGGAAAGCTAAAAGGCAATGAATATACTATTAAAACCATAGTAACTTCCGAACTTATAAAGAAAGTCTCCGAGAGTTTCGGAGTTAAGAATTATGATGTATTCACAGGCTTTAAATTTATTGCCGACAAGATATTAGAATTAGAAGGCAAGGAAAAATATATATGCGGAGGAGAAGAAAGTTATGGCTTTTCCATAGGTGATTTTGTAAGAGATAAAGACGCAATCTCATCTTGTTGCCTAATTGCAGAGATATGTGCATGGGCAAAAGAGCAAGGCAAAACCTTTTTTGACATATTAATTGATATATACGTAGAGTACGGCTTTTATAAAGAAGACCTACTTTCAATAACCATAAAAGGCAAACAAGGAGCAGAAGAAATACAACAAATGATGCACTCATTCAGAAACAACCCTCCTAAAAACCTAATAGGACTTGAAGTTGTGCAAATAAAAGACTACCAAACGCAAATCTCTAAAAACATAAGAACTCAAAAGCAAGAAACACTTTCTTTTCCAAAGTCCAATGTTCTTCAATTCTTTTTGGAAGACGGCAGTAAGATATCCGTTCGACCTTCTGGCACAGAACCAAAAATTAAGTTCTATTTCGGAGTCTTTAATCATCTTCAAAACAAAGCGGACTTTTCTCTACTTTCAGCAAAAGCCCAAGAGAAGATAGAGTCTATAATTACAGAACTCGGATTAAAGAAATAAATCCAAGTTCTTTTTATTAACAAGCTTTTAAGCTCAAAATAGCTTATAAAAGGATTAAAGAATATCTGAATATCTGACTATTAAGCCAAGTTCTAATCAAGAACCCTCTTATTTATTTTTATAAACCAATACGTTTGTGCATTGTAGTCAGATTATAATGTACAGAATAGCGCTATTAGAATCAAATTCTAAGAAATTAGAATCAAGTTTCAGCAAATTAGAATCAAGTTTCATTTTACGGAAATCAAATCTCAGTTCGGTAGAATAAAGTATCCATAAATTATAATCAAATACTTAAAAAATAGAATAAAGTCCAACACATATAATGTGCTGATTTACCGGTATGAAAGAAAATAAAACTAAAATATTTTCTTTTTTTTCTTGTTTTAATATCAAATATTATTATATCTTTGCAATATCAAAATGATATTATTATTAATTAAAAAATTATTGAAAAATGAATACAAATAGCGCAGAAACAACAACACAAGAAAAAGACTTTAATGGGTTTAAAATCTCTGGTTTTATAATGATATTTATTCAAATTATCATTATTGCAGCAATGATTTTAGTAGCTCAGTTTATTGACAAAAACGAAGGACTTGTAGTAGTAAGTGAAATTATTTTATTTTTACTACTTATTTTATCAGCAGTAGGCTTTGTTATGATTGAACCAAATGAAGCAAGAGTAATGATATTCTTCGGGAAATATAAAGGCACTCTAAAACATAATGGATTCTTTTGGGTTAATCCTTTCTTTGTTAAGAAAAAGCTCGTTATTAGAGCAAGAAACTTAGATATTGAGCCAATTAAAGTAAATGATAAAAAGGGTAATCCTGTAATGATTGGACTTATATTAGTATGGCGTATTAAGGATACCTATAAGGTTATGTTTGATATTGACAACAAAACCGATTCTCAATCAAAGATGAACGAGAGAATGAACTCTTACCAACAATTTGTTGCAATACAAAGCGATGCAGCTCTAAGAGACATTGCAGGGCAGTTTGCTTACGATAATAATGAGTTAGATGACGATATTACACTTCGTTCAGGAGGAGAAGAGGTTAATAATAAGCTTGAAATGGAATTAAATCAGAGATTAACTCTTGCAGGAATTGAGGTTGTGGAAGCAAGAATTAACTACTTGGCTTATGCTCCTGAAATTGCAGCAGTAATGCTTCGTCGTCAGCAAGCAACAGCCATTATAGCAGCTCGTGAGAAGATTGTTGAAGGAGCTGTTTCTATGGTAAAGATGGCTTTGGACAAACTCTCATCAGAAGAAATTGTAGAGTTAGATGATGATAAAAAGGCAGCTATGGTAAGCAATCTTTTAGTTGTTCTTTGTGCAGATGAGCAGGCACGACCTGTTGTAAATACTGGAACCCTACATCAATAAAGCTATATTTGTATAGATATTCTTGGTTTATAAATATGATTAAGGTATGGTAAGTAAACAAGCAATAGAATTTACTGAAAGGCAATATCAACCTTTATGGTGGATTAGAGTACCTTTAATAATTATCTGTGTAATATTTATTTCTCTAAGTGTCTTACAAATTGCTTTTAACAAACCATTATGGGATAATCCTATGGATAATGAAATGCTGATTTTTATAACAATATTTGTTATCCTGTTTTCAGTTCTCTTTTTTGTAAGTTATCTAAAAACGCATATCAATGAAGAAGGAGTTTACATTAGATACTTCCCTTTTCAGTTAAAATATAAATATTATAGTTGGGAAAGCATTGAAAGTGCCCAAGTAATAAGATATAATCCTATAAAAGAGTTTGGAGGCTGGGGAATAAAAACGTCCATCTTTCGCTTTAAAAATTTCAGATTTACATATAATAAAAACGTCTGTTACACTATTTATGGGAATAAAGCTTTAGAACTTTCAATAAAAGGAGGAAAAAGAGTTGTAATAGGAACTCAATTACCTAATATTTTAGATGAAACTCTTACAAAACTTAAAAAGAAAGAAGGATGATGGAAAAAAAGAAAAAAGAAACTAAATCCTTTATTCTTAGGATTGATCCTGAAAAGATGGAGGCCTTAGAGAAATGGGCAGCAGACGAATTCAGGAGTGTTAATGGTCAAATCTTGTATTTAATAGACCAAGCTCTTCAAAAGGAAAAGAGATTGAAAAAGAAATAATATTAAATTAGGCAACTTGATTAATAGGTTGCCTTTTTTTATTACTTTTGTGCAATATTTTAATAAGCAAATTCAAATTATAACGCAAACACATAAAACAAATATGACAAAGAACAAATTATTAATAACTCTGTCTTTCATTCTATTGTTTTCAGTTGCAATAATCTCATGCAATAAGAAAGAAGAAGTAAAGCAAAAGATGGTAGAATATGAGCTAAAAGAGAACTATGTTATCCCTCAAGCATACGCACTTAGTGGAATTAAAATAAAGGATTCTATAAATAAAATATATGGAGGGTTACTTATTCCTATGAGTGGAGTGAAAGAAAATACCAATTATGTGAAACCTATCGTAGATGACATTGGTTTGCAAATGCAAGATTTTGTTGACCAAGTTAAGAAAAGGAATAATACAAAGGGAAGTAATTTTATTGAGGTGCGTCCTGCCTATTTTGTATTTCATGGACGGCAATTATACAGTTGTTTGATTAAAAAAACAATTTGTTTTGCCCAAGAAGACACTATCAAAAGCTATAATACTATTATCTACGACTATCAAAATAGAAAAATATTAGGTTTTGATGATATATTTTCAGTTAATCAATCCAATTTATCCGCTTTCTTATCGTTATTTAGTAAAGATATGGAGAAATTTAGTCTAAATGAATTAAAGCAAACCGACTTTAATATTGAAACAGACTCAATTTCGTTTAATGTGAAGCAGAATAAACCAATAAACTACTCAATTCACAAACAATACAAACAGAGCATAGAAGCATTAGAACCATATTTAAAAGACAAAGAGTTATTCAAAAAGATAGAAAATGAAGAATAAAATTCTTTCTTCATGTTCTGAGAGAGTAGAATGAGGAAGAAAACTAAGAAAAGGGTCAGAAGATGGATTATAGCGATAGTATTAGTTATAATACTTGTCTTCTCTGCTAATATCATATACAAATACGCAATAGATTATTACCGCAACTATTATGCTTGTGAGGGGGTTAAGATAAATCGCAAGAAGTATAAGGTTTACGGGATAGATGTTTCATCTTATCAGAAGGAAATCAATTGGGAAAAGGTTGCAAATAATAATATCCAATTCTGTTTCTTAAAGGCAACCGAAGGAAGAGACTTTGTAGATAAGAGATATAAAGAGAACTATCTTGGAGCAAGAGAAAACGGACTTTTTATTGGAGCTTATCACTTTTTTCGCTTTGCTTCATCGGGTAAAGAACAAGCAAAAAATTTTATTAATAATGTTGCAATAGACCAATTGGACTTTCCGCCTGTTTTGGATGTTGAACGCCATGGCAACTACTTTACTTTCTCAAAAGTAACAGAAATAAGAAAAGAAATAAGTGCTTTTTTGAAGGAAGTAGAAGATAAATATGCCATCTCTCCCATAATATACACCAATATTGAGGGCTATGAAAAATATATTAAAGGCTATTTCGATAACTATCAAATATGGATATGTCGTATTTGCAATGAACCTCAAACTGACCACTGGACTTTCTGGCAATATTCTCATAAGGGAAAGGTAAATGGAATAGAAACAGATGTAGATTTAAATACGTTTAATGGAAATCAAGAAGCCTTTGATAACTATATTAATAAATATAAAGAACTGCATATATGAAAATATTAATCATTGATACCACACATAGAGTTCTTATTGATAATCTCACTAATGCGGGATTTGAAATAGACCATAAGCCTGACTATAATAGGGAAGATATATTAGAACATATTGCAGACTATGATGCTTTGGTTGTAAGGAGTAAAATAGAGATAGATAAGGAAATAATAGATAGGGCAAGAAACTTAAAATGTATTGCAAGGGTAGGGGCAGGTATGGACGCCATAGACACAGACTATGCCATTAAAAAAGGTATTGAATGCCTCAATTCTCCTGAGGGCAATCGCGATGCAGTAGGTGAGCATGCCGTTGGAATGCTTCTAAGTTTGTTTAATAAAATGGTTATTGCCGACCATCAAGTGCGTAAAAGTATATGGCAAAGGGAAGAAAACAGAGGCTTAGAAATAAAAGGTAAAACAATAGGTATAATAGGCTATGGAAATATGGGTGGAGCCTTTGCTCAAAGGCTTGTAGGGTTTGACTGCAAGGTATTAGCTTTCGATAAATATAAGGATAACTATTCAAATGAATATGCTCAACAAGTTTCTTTGGAAACTCTCTTTAAAGAAACTGACATCTTATCACTTCATGTCCCTTTAACCAAAGAAACAAAATATATGGTAGATTATGATTTTCTTTCAAAATTTCAAAAATCTATATATCTCATTAATACTTCCAGAGGAAAGGTTGTTAAAACCAAAGATTTGGTTTCTAAGATGAAGGAGGGCAAAGTTTTAGGTGCGTGTTTAGATGTTTTAGAATATGAAGCCTTTACTTGTGAGCTATGCCCCAAAGATGATATTCCGCAAGATTTAATAGAATTACTCCAAATGCCTAATGCAGTCTTTTCGCCTCATATTGCAGGCTGGACAATGGAATCATACTATAAACTTGCATACTTCCTTTCTCAAAAAATCATTAATTGCTTAAAGAATTATTAAATAGCAATCAATTCATAGCCTTTTTGTGTTTAAAACAGCAATGTTTTAATGTTAGAAAATAGAACTTGATTTCAGAAATTTAGTATTTGATTCCAATTCACTGGAACTTGATTCTAATTTTTTAAAACTTGATTCTAAGAAAATCTTTTTTTATTCCTGTGTTTCGTTAGCAATATTTATTTCTTCCATTATTTTATTGACATCCTCATTAACAACTTGAAGACTTGCCTTGCACTTTTCTAATAGCTCCAAAGCCAAACTTATCTTTTGAGTCATTGAATCTATGGCTATATCTCCACGTTCCAATTCTTTCACAATCTTAGTTAGGGCTTCAAAGTTTTCGGTATAGGTTTTCTCTTTCATAATCTTATTCTGTTTTGATGTCTTCTACAATTGATATTGCTTTACCTTCTTGAAATAGGGTTGTGATTTTGTCTCCCTCTTTCAATTCGGAATACGATTTAACTATTTTATCGTTTAAATATGTTATGGAATAGCCTCGTTTAAGTAAGTTCTTTGGGTCAAGTAATTGTAGTATCTGTTTATATTGTTGAAGCACTTGGTTTTCTTTTTCAAGACGGATGTTAGCATTCATTATGAGCTTTTGTTTCAAATCTTGTAGTGTTTGGTCAAAAGCCTTAAAGCGAGATATGATAAAGTCTGCTAAATCAGTTGGAGTAATTGCTGTTTTATTGGAAACCATTTCGCTAACAGTTTCATTGGTAGAGTGTCCTATACCAGTGAGAATTGGCAATGGGAACATTGTTATGCGTTTAACCAAATCGTAGTTATTATAGCACGAAAGCCCAATATCTCCGCCGCCGCCTCTAATTATTAGAACGGCATCAAAATGCTCTTTTACCAATTCTATCGTATCTAAGGCCGAAATAAGACTCTCAACGGCATTATCTCCTTGCAATAGTGATGGAAAAAGCATAGTGAAAATCTTATACCTTTGGTCTTCTTGTGCAATAATATTCATAAAGTCGGAATAGCCCTTACTTGTTTGAACTGAAACAATTGCTATTCGTTTGATAAGCATTGGGAGTGGTAGTTGTTTGTTCTTATCCCAAAGGTTCTCGTCTTTTATCTTTTTTATTGTTTCTAATCGTTGTTTTTCAAGCTCTCCAAGAGAGAATAGTGGATCAATATCTATTATTCTTAGAGATAATCCATACAAAGCATCAAACTGAACCCTGCAATATAATAGTATGGTTATTCCATCTTTAATAGGTTCTTTGGTTATTGAAATAAATTTTCTGTTAATTCTTTCAAAGTCGTCTTTCCATATTAATGCTCTTGTTTGGGCTACTATTTTGTTTTCTTGCTTCTCAACAAGGTCGGGATAGGAATGCCCTGAATGAACATAATGATTGAGTTTAATCATTTCTGCCTTAACCCAAAAGCAAGAAGTATAGCGATTGAGAATGGTTCTTTGAATGCTTGAAAGAGCTTCAAGCAAAGAAAAATATTTTATTCCATTTTCTTCCTTTGGCATTTTAATGTTTCTTTGCCCATTTAATTAAATATTTTTTGTAGCTTTTATAGAAATATTTAAACCATTTATCTGATTTATATTTATCATCAATACGATTACTTTCTCTTATCTTTTCAGGACGATTGACAAGGTCTAAGGACATCATCATTCCTATATTCTTTTGTGCTTTTTTTGTATGCTTCCTTTTGTATCCCATATCTTTTAAAGCTCCTAAGGCTTCTAAGGAACCAAAGTATAAACGGTATTTTATGAGTTCTTCTATGCTTTTTATAATTAAGTCATCGTTATCTATTGCAACCAATATTTGTCTTAGAGGTTTATGTTCCACACTCATTTCAATTAGGGAGTTATCTGTCCAAAATTGCTCCAATTCTGCATAAGTCTTAATAAAATGCGAGGTATCTTTGTTTTCAAGGCTTGTCATTACGTTTTGTCGCATTGCAACATACTCTAAGGGTTTTTCAATTTGGCGTTTGAGTTGGCGGAGTTTTTGTTTATCCAAACGGCATTCAGAAGAGCCTTTGATTTGCATACCAATTGATATTAGCTCATCTGCTTTATAGAAATCATTTCTTCTAATACAATCCAATATATTATAAACATAACCATCTACCTCGTCTTGTTTCTTTTGGCAAACCTTTTTGTCAATAACCCGTAAATAACTATTCATTATTCTAATTACGGTTGGGTCTTCTTGCATCTTATAGGTTGTAATTAAATCATTTGTTCTTGTAACCAAGCTGTCTGCTTTCTGAACCTCTCCCTGAAATATTGCGTATTCGGCAGCTGACATCCTCCTTGCAGTTATTTCTCTTATAGCAGTAGTATACATCTTCTCCACTTCCTGCTTTTCAACGTCTATCTTAGCTAAACGATTGGCCTTCTCTAAAACATCTAACGCCATATCGTAGTTATTAACCGTCATAAATGTACGGCTTTCATAAAACTTATCTTCTATTTCTTTTTTCAAAGGCTTTGCTTTGGTGGTCTCAACAGCAAGAGATTTCTCAGGCAATTTATTGGTTGAAGAAGGTATATACTCTTTTTCTATTTCTTTAACCTTTTCTTCTGCATCACTAACACTATCTTTAACATATTCTGCATACTCTTCGGTATATCCCTGTGAAGGAGCGGCATCTTCTATTGAATCAAGCTTCATATCAACAGGGGTTTTGCTGCCTTGCAATTGTGCCAAAAGACGAAGTATCTCAGCTTCGTAGGCTCCTCCAACCATTGCAATAAGTTCTTTTGTCTTTCTTATTAAATCAATCTTTGCTTCGTTGGTCTTTGCAGAAGAAAGCTCTTTGATTTGTGAAATATAAGAATCCACAACACCTTTTACCAATCCCTCAAAACTTGTAGTATCAGTTATAGACCTTCTATTTCGTTGGAAATAATCATAAGTATTTTGAACAAAATCTGCTGCAACATCGTTTCTTCCCATATCCATTGCACGTTTTGTTACATCCAGATGATCTTTATAAATTCCTGTTTTGCAAAAATCAAGATTTTTCTTCACTAAGGCTTTATTGCAAATCCCATAAATATCAACCTCACAATAGGCTTCCAACTCTGTAAGAATATCAACTGCATAAGCGTACTTGCCTTGATTGATTAGAGCCATAGATTTCAAAAGATTTTTATCATAAGCAAAAGCAATTAGGTTCTGACATAAAAGTTCCTCCTCCTTATCTGGCTTCATTTGAGAAAGTATCTTAGTCAAACGATTTGTACCTAAAACAACTTTGCCACTATCCAAACTAATCTTAGCCAGTTCATAATGAGCCATCACATTATTATTATCTAAGGCAATGGCTTTATTAAGATATTCATAAGCCTTTGCCTTTTCATTGTTTGCAGTCAAACTAATAGCCTTACGATATAGTAAATCACCAACTCTTGGCTCTAAGAACTCTATCATTTCTTTATTTTGTTTAACCAATGTTTTCAATTCAAACCACTTTGCATAGATTAAATTATCCGCTTTATAAGTTTCGTACTTAGTTAATATATTATCGGCTGTTTGCAATTGGAAAATATAAACAGGCATCATTTCAATATTCTCAGAAGAAAAAGCGGATATAATCTGTATTTGCTTTTGAATATCGGAAATAATATCCTTACGCTCTTGGTCTGAAATAACTTGTGAAAAAGAGATAAAAGAAAGAAAAATAAAAAATAAGGATACAAAAAAACGTTTAAGCATATCAATAAAATAATAGATTATTAAAATAAAGTACAAAAATAATAATAATTATGCTATTATTGTAAGATAAAAGCTTGAAAACACAAATAAATATCAAACTTTTACTACCTTTGCATTAATAACGGAAAAAAGAAATAGTTAATTGTGATTAAAAAAAATTGGACAAAGCAACTTAGTATCTTAGCAATTACATTATCAATCAGTGCAATTGTTTTAGGGATTTTTATTATGGCAAAAACCCTTCCTTCTAACACAGAAAACGAATACAGGTCAATTGTAAAGCAGAATTATCAGAATTTTGCAGCTCCAATTCCCGATAAGGTAGAATTTTGTGGGAAAGAAATCCCTTTGGATAATGTTTTTGTAAGAGAGGCTTTGGATAGGGAACTAACAGCCATTATGTACCATCATTCAACCACCTTTCTAATACTCAAAAGAGCCCCAAGGTATTTTCCAATCATAGAATCAATATTAGAAAAAGAAGGTGTTCCAGATGATATTAAATATTTGGCTGTTGCAGAAAGTGGGTTGGCAAATGTAGTTTCACCTTCCAAAGCTGAAGGTATTTGGCAGTTCTTACTCTCTACTTCAAAAGAATATGGTTTAGATACATTGGATGGTTGGGATGAAAGATACGATTTGGAGAAATCAACACTTGCAGCAACAAAATACTTGAAAGAGAAAAAGGAAGTTTTTAGCGATTGGGCACTTGCTTGTGCTGCATACAACTCTGGCGAAAGGGCTGTAAGGACACGCTTAAACGACCAAGGCTGTAATAATTATTGGGACTTATACACTAATACTGAGACTTCAAGATATGTGTATAGGATAATAGCATATAAGCTTGTGATGGAAAATCCTCAACAATATGGCTATTATTTCAGAAAAAAAGACACCTATCAGCCAATTCCAACAACCGAAATCATAATTGATACAACAATTAACGACCTTTATGCATTTGCAAATCAAATGGGAGTGAAATATAGTCATTTTAGAAACCTCAATCCTGCAATTAGAGCAAGCAGAATACACAACAAAAACAACAAGAAATTAAGAATATATATCCCTGAAAAAGATGCCCTTTCGTGGAAGCAATTGACCAAAGATTTAAAACACGAACAAATAGAAATTAAATAAGCTTTATTTGAAGAAAGAGTTGAGAAAAATTAATTTATCTCTGAGATAAATTCAAAAAGTCGGTGTTTAATTTTAGCCAAACTTGATTTAAAAATAATATCTCTTGATAATAAAAAAATAAAACGAAGATTCAATTTTCTGAATCTTCGTTTTAATTTTCTGAATCTTCGTTTTAATTTTTTATTTCTTGAATTAAATATTAATTAACTCTAATAATCAAACAACGATTTCCTCTCCAAAATTCTTCTGGGTTTATAATACGGATTGAAGTTGGAGCTTTTTGATCGCCTTCCAAAGAATAAGAAGACGCAGGATGAGAGGTGATAATTTCAATCTTCTTTCCTGTTAGAGCAATCTCTTGTGTGTTGCGAATATCTATCTTTGTAAAGTTAGAATAGTCAGCATCAGTTGAAAGAACTGAAGAACGACCAATACCAATAAAGCCTCCCTTACGGTCAATTATGTTTTTCTGCATAAGTTCTTTCTTTGTGCCAATAACAAAGTATGCTAAGTTTTTCTCGTCTTCAATCTTCATTATTTGTGCATCTCTTTGCTTTGCTTTTTCATTTAAATCGGCAACATCTTTGTTGAGGTTGTCAATTTGAGCATTTTTCTTTGCCAATTCAGAGTTTAAAGCCTGAATTTGTTCTTCTTGTTCTTTAATTCTTGATTCAAGATTCTGAACAAAAGCCTTTAAGTGCTCATTTTCTTTATTGTTCTTTTGCAACCTTGAATTAACATTTGCAACCTTTCTTTTATTTTCTGCCAAAAGGTCGTTGATGGTTTGGATTTTTTCTTTAATATTTGCTTTTGTGTCTTTTGACGTTTCGCCAGAAGTATTTGCAACCGAAGAAACCTTTGAATATTGATTTGTGATGTCTGTTAGAGAAGCATCAATTTCATTAAGTTCTTGAAACAAACCTTCAAGTTCTGTGTCTTTTGCAGACATTAATTGAGCAAAAGAATCGTGAATTTGTTTTTCTCTTGCTTGTTGTTCTTTCTCGTTTGAGCAACCAAACACTACTGCTAATGCGAATAATCCAATGATTAATAAACTTTTCTTCATTTTAAATTAGAGTTTTAATGATCTATAATAATTAACTTAAACTTAATCTTTTGAACCACAAAGATAGTGTTTTTTTTAATACTACAAATATAACTACATTTTATTCTGAAAATAATTATACTTTCCATACAATAAAAACCTTGTAAAAAAGTAGTAATATTGCAAATTATTTACTGCAAAAATGAATGAAGATAAATTAGAAATATTTGGAGCAAAGGTTCATAATTTACAGAATGTTTCGCTTTCCATTCCACGAAATTCGCTTGTTACAATAACCGGATTAAGTGGCAGTGGAAAATCTTCTCTTGCCTTTGATACCATTTATGCAGAGGGGCAGAGAAGATACTTAGAGACTTTCTCGGCTTATATTCGCTACTATATAGGATCAATGGAAAGACCAGAGGTTGAAAAAATCACTGGATTATCTCCTGTTATCTCCATTGAGCAAAAAACAACCAATAAAAACCCTCGTTCAACCGTTGGAACAACAACAGAAATATACGACTTTATTCGTCTTCTCTATGCAAGAGTAGCTGATGCCTATTCAATCAATACAGGAGAAAAGATGGTAAAATACTCAGAGAAACAAATCCTTGAAATAATAGAAACTTCCTTTTCTGATAAAACTATATTGATACTTGCACCTGTGGTTAAGGGAAGAAAAGGGCATTATAGGGAATTATTTGTTTCAACTGCTAAGAAAGGATTTCTAAAAGTTAGAGTAGATGGACAGGTATTAAATATTTCAACAGGATTGCAGTTAGATAGGTATAAAATTCACGATATTGAAATAGTTATAGACAAATTAAAGATTAACAAAGATAATATTTCAAGACTAAAAAAATCTGTTGAAGTTGCATTCAAACAAGGTAATGGAACGATGATGTTAATAGAAGAACAGACTAATCAAGTTCGTTATTTGTCTCGCCTTTTGATGTGTCCAACAACAGGAATATCTTATCCAGAACCACAACCTAATACTTTCTCTTTCAATTCTCCTTATGGTGCCTGCCCTTATTGCAGTGGCTTGGGAGAGATAACTCAAGTTGATTTAGCCAAACTAATTCCAGACAATAATAAATCTCTAAACCAAGGTGGCTTAGTCCCACTTGGAATCCCCAATAAGAGCTCATGGTTTACCAAACAATTGGAAGCATTGGGCAGAAAGATGGACTTCACTCTAAATACCCCTATAAAAGACATAAGTGAACAGGCTATGCAAATCTTACTTTATGGTTCGGACATGGAGCTTGAAACGTATGATTCTAATCTTGGTATAAGATCTTTGAGTAAGGATAACTTTCAAGGTATTGTAAACTACATTAACTCTCAAATGGGTGAGAATATGCCCGCTTCAATTCAGAAATGGGCAAGCGGTTTTATGAATAAGGTGAAATGTCCCCATTGTAAAGGCACTCGTCTTAAAGAAGAATCGCTACATTTTAGGATAGAAGATAAGAATATTGCCCAATTGGCAGATATGGATATTAAAGAGCTTTCGCTTTGGTCGGAAACAATTTTAGATAAACTCCCTAAGCGTAAGCAAGAAATAGCAAAAGAAATACTAAGAGAAATAAACACTAAGCTAAATTTCCTATTGGACGTAGGCTTAGGTTATTTGAACTTGAATCGTTCAACACGCACCCTTTCGGGAGGAGAATCGCAGAGAATAAGATTGGCAACCCAGATTGGCTCACAGCTTGTTAATGTATTGTATATTTTAGATGAACCAAGCATTGGGCTTCATCAGAAAGACAATATCAAACTGATTGGAGCATTAAAAAAACTCAGAGATATGGGTAATAGTGTTATTGTTGTAGAACACGATAAAGAGATGATAATGGAGTCAGATTGGATAACCGATATTGGTGCTGGTGCAGGGATAAATGGAGGGAAGATAATATTTAATGGAACTCCTAAGAGCTTAATTTCATCGGATGTAAATTCAATAACAGGCGACTATATTAAAGGTATAAAGAAAATAGATATTCCAAAGCAAAGACGCAAGGGAAACGGAAACCATATTGAGCTAATAGGCTGCACAGGGAATAACTTAAAAAATGTAGATATTAAGATACCACTTGGAGTTTTTATTTGCGTAACAGGAGTTTCAGGAAGCGGGAAGAGCTCTCTTATAAATAACACCCTTCACCCCATACTTAGCAAACACTTCTATCGCTCCGACAAAAAGCCTCTACCTTATAAGGAAATAAAGGGCATAAATAATATAGACAAAGTAATAGAAATAGACCAGTACCCAATAGGACGAACTCCTCGTTCCAACCCTGCAACATTTATTGGAGTGTTTGATGAAATCCGAAAAGTGTTTGCTCAACTCCCAACAGCCAAAATTAGAAGTTATCAAGCAGGACGCTTTTCTTTTAATGTAAAAGGGGGACGTTGCGAAGCCTGTCAGGGTTCGGGCGTAAATCAAATTGAAATGACCTTTTTGCCTGATGTTTATGTAACGTGCAAAGATTGTAATGGTAAAAGATATAATAGAGAAACCTTAGAGGTACGATATAAGGGTAAATCCATAAGCGATGTTCTGAATATGAGCTTTGATGAGGCATTGGTCTTTTTTGAGAACCACCCAAGGATAAAGCGACAGCTCTCCATAGTTAAGGAAGTTGGGCTTGGCTACATAACACTCGGGCAGCCCTCAACAACTCTTTCGGGAGGCGAATCGCAACGTATCAAACTTGCAGCAGAATTGGGCAAAACCGATACAGGAAACACTCTCTATATATTAGATGAGCCAACAACAGGATTGCATTTTGAAGATATAAGAATACTTTTGGAGGTATTGAATAAGTTAGTTCAGAGAGGCAATACAATGATTGTTATAGAGCATAACCTTGATGTTATAAAGGTTGCTGATTACATAATAGACCTTGGCAAAGATGGAGGAAGAGAAGGAGGAGAAATTATTGCAAAAGGAAGTCCCGAAGAAATAGTACTTAATCCTAATTCCATAACAGGCAAATATCTTAAAAAAGAATTAGAATAAATCTATTCTTATTCAAATTCACTCATATTTATAATTTGATTCTAAAAATTTAGAATCAAGTTTCAATAAATTAGAATCAAGTTCTAAATTACGGAAATCAAATCATAATTTATTAGAATTAAACTTAGCAAGTTAATATATAGCTTACAATCTTATAAATACTTAATTATAATCTCAATAAATAAGTAGGTTCAATTACTAAACCATTTTAAAGTTTTTATAATTTTGTAATCAAGAAAGTTATATTTGATAGTTGCATATTCCAAAAGCATAATTATTATATTAAAATTTGTTTACTATAATATTTTTTGTAATTTTGCAAACTCAAATTTGGCGGGGTAGCTCAGGTGGTTAGAGCGTCGGATTCATAACCCGAAGGTCACGAGTTCAACTCTCGTCTCCGCTACAAGTAAAATAAAAGGTCAGTGTTTTTTAACACTGACCTTTTTGTTGAATATAAGCAGTTGTTTTGTTTTAATAATATCTTGTGGTTCCCTATTCTGTTTTATCCTTATTCATATAATAAGTTAAAGCCTCAGAAGGACATTTCTTTACGGTTTTAATAATATCCTCGGTTGTAGAATTCTGAGGTTGTATCCATGGCTTTTGAGCAGGACAAAACACTTTTGGAGACATCTTAACGCATATCCCAGAGGAGCAACATTTATTAGGTTGCCAAACAATTGTTACCTCACCATTGGTATATTCTCTTACGATATTTCTTGACTTTATTTTATCTCTGATACCCATAACATATCTTGAAATTTTTCTGTCCTTTCCATAATTTTCTTAACATAAGGACATATAGGAATGATCTTCAATTTATTTTCTCTGGCATAGTTTACGGCAAATTCCACAAGAAGTTTCGCAAGACCCTTTCCTTCATACCCATCTTTGATTTTTGTATGAGTAATAGCCATTTTAGAATCACGAAACTCGTAAATTATTTCGCCAGCCTCTACATCAGATACAAACAAATTAAATCTCTGATTTGCCTTATCATGTTTTATTTCTAACTCTTGGTTCATTGTATTATCCTTTCTTTAATTAGGGTCTTGTTTCTTCTTTTCCATCAATATAACGTGCATATCTTCCTTTTTCTATATGGTGAACAGGATCTGACCTATCCCATTGCCATCCTCCAAAGCGGGTTTCTCTATAATCTTGGAAGGCTTGGTGTATTTCCTGCTCGGTATTCATAACAAAGGGGCCATATTGTACAATCGGTTCTTGTATTTTCTCACCTTCAAGTAGAAGTATAAAACTTTCTTTATCTTGATTTTTGACTTGAATTTCTTCGTTGCCATTTAGCTGAATTCTGCTTGAAGATTGGATTTGATTATTATCAATTTCTATTTTCCCATCACCTTGATAGAAATAAAGGTTTCTTGATATGGTTGGAGAAACTTTTGGTAGGGTGATTATGGAATTTGGAGCTAAGCTCATTAGTATAATAGAAACCTTATTCTCTCTATCGTACGCCCAAGAATCTTTGCAAGGTTCCAAACTCTTTTTACCCATAAATTCCCCAGCAATTAATCTAAATTTAGACTTTTGGTTATTTGAATTTTCGATTTCAATAATGGGAATATCTTCTGCCCAAAGCATTTTGTAGTTAGGCTCAACAAATTTGCTCTTTTTTGGGAGGTTGAGCCATACTTGGAATAACTCGGTTGGGTTTTCTTTATCTTGATTGACCAAAGGAAACATCTCCGAATGCTGACAGCCTTTACCTGTGGTTAGCCATTGAACATCGCCCATGCCATAGCGACCTGAGGCTCCGTTTGAGTCAAAATGATCAACCAAACCTTCAAGCACAATTGTTACTGTTTCAAATCCTCTATGTGGATGTTCTGGAAAACCTGGTACAATATCACCATGATACATGCTAAAACCATCTTTGTGAGAGAAATCACTACCTATATTTCGTCCGTTTAGTGATACGGCAGGACCTTGATTGGGATTACCTTTTGGGAACGCATCTTTATGATGAGCACAAAAGATAAAAGGATTTTCCATTTCCCATTGAAAACCTATTGGTTGAATTTTTATTATCTTAGTATTCATATATACATTGTTTATTAATAATTACATTTTAGGCAAAATGCTAAAATAATAATGCAAAGAAAAATAAATAAAAGAAAACACGCAAATATATTTACATAATTATTTTAGTTAGTCTTGCAAAATTGAATTCTTTTTTATGAATATCCTTAATGAATATTTATTTTTTGTACATAATTTCTTGCAATATAGATTTATTTGTAATTTTGCTAATTATTTTAAATAGGAAATGGAAAGACAAAAACACAATTATGGAGCAGAAAAGCCTGAGAGAGGTCGCTCTCCGTACAAAAAAAAGGAAGGATATTCTTCTAAAAATAGAAACTTTGATTCAAGAGAGAATCGCACAGCAAAACCTTATCATGATAGAGATGAATCCTATGAAAGAAGCAATAGGGATGAGAATGGTTCACGTCCAAGAAGAAACTTTGGAGGAAATAATCAAGACAAAGGCCCAAGAAATTACAATGACCATAGGCAAGAAAAGCCTCGCAAAGTAATTCGTTTAAAAAGGGATTTTGATTCTTCAAGAAAAGATTTTGACCATCCAAGAGAAGAAAGAAGGAATGATTATAGGCCATCTTCAGAACGCCATAGTGATAGAAGAAAAGGATATAATAATAAATCAGATGAGAGGAATAACAGGAATAATAATACAAATAGAAGGGAAAGAACATATAGAAGACAGGATGAGGATTTCTTTGAAATAAGAGGAAACTCTCATGGTTATGACGATATTCAGCTTGGGAAAGATGGTTTAATACGTTTAAATAAGTATATTTCGAATTCTGGCATTTGTTCAAGGAGAGAGGCTGATGAACTCATTAAGGTAGGAGCCGTTACGGTAAATGGAGAAGTGGTTACTGAAATGGGATATAAGGTTTCTATTGATGATGTTATTGTTTATGGAGGAGAGCGTTTGGTTAATGAACGAAAGAAATACCTTTTATTAAATAAACCAAAAGGATATATAACAACTTTGGAAGATCCTCGCGATAGGAAAACTGTAATGAGTTTAATACATAAGGCTTGCAAAGAGAGGCTTTATCCTGTTGGGCGTTTGGATAGGAATACTACAGGTTTGCTATTATTTACTAATGATGGACAGATGACCAAAAAGCTTACTCATCCTTCCTTTGGTGCAAAGAAAATATATCATGTAGAGCTCGATAAAGCACTTACTCACGCCGATATGCAACAAATTATTGATGGAATTGAATTAGAAGATGGCAGAATTGCTGCTGACGATATTCAATATGTAGGAGATGGAGAGGATAAAAAGATGATAGGAATTGAGCTTCATTCAGGAAAGAATCGTATTGTTAGAAGAATATTTGCTTCTTTGGGTTATGAGGTTTATAAATTAGATAGGGTAGCTTTTGCTTCTCTAACCAAAAAGAATCTTCCAAGAGGAACTTACCGTTTCTTAACCGATAAAGAGGTTGCTTTTTTAAAGATGCTTAAAACAAATTAAGAAGTAAAGCGTTTAATTCATCAAAGGTAGTTGCTTAAAGGCATAGTTTTGTCTGAACAACTATAAACTAATTAAGGTAAAAGGTGAATAAAAAGTATTTAAAAATTTCGTTATGGTTAGCTGGAATTATCTTGCTGCTAATTATGGTAATTACTTTGGTGGTTTATGTTAATAGAGAGAAAGTCAAACGAGCAATCATAACAGAAATAAACAAGCAGTTAATTACAGAAATTAAGGTATCTTCCATTAAAGTAGATTTCTTTTCAACCTTTCCAAGTGTTTCTCTGGCTTTTGATGATGTCTTAGCTTTTGATGCCTTTCCAGGTGATAGCTTACAAAAGAATAAGAATACAGATAAAAAAGACACCTTATTCTATTTCCACAAACTATATCTAACCTTTGATTTTTGGGATATCATTAGTGAAAACTATGAAATCAATAAAATAATTGCCAAAGATGGACAATTTAACATTAGGATAAAACAAAACGGAGACGTTAATTATTTATTTTGGAAACAAAGTCAAAGTCAAGTAAAGTCCAATTTCTCTCTATCCTTACGCAAAGTAATACTTGAAGGAGTTAATTTATCATACAAGAATGATTACAATAAACAATACTATGAGATATTCCTTAAAGACGCTGTGGCAAAGGGAAATTTCTCGGACAAGGAGCAGAAAATAACCATTAATTCTAAATCAACTATAAAGAAAATACAACTTGACAATCTTGTTATTTCCAATCAGAGAGACTTTAATTTTGATATTATATTTTCCAATAATACCATAGATAAGCTAATTCAAATATCCAAAGGAGAGTTATCTATTGATGGCTTGGCTTTTGATGTAAGAGGTCATTTAGACTATAAGAAAGATAATATAATAGACCTTTCGGTAAATAGTAGTAAGGTTAGGTTAGAAGACATGATTAAACTACTGCCCGACAAACAAAAGAATCTATTTAAAGACTATAAGGGCAAGGGAGAATTAGTCTTTGATTTTAACATGAAAGGGAAAATTAGCAGCACTCAAATGCCAAGCATTAAGTCTAAGTTTTATATCAATAACGGAGAATTAATAAACAAGAAATTAGACATAGCATTCACCAATATAACCCTTAAAGGCGACTTCTCTAATGGAGAAAAACGTAATTCCGAAACCTCATTTATTAAATTTGATAAGCTTTCTTTCCAATGGAATAAAGGAGTTATTAAAGGCTATGGCCAATTGTTTAATCTCTCAAACCTTTCGCTTGATGCCAAAATAGATTGCGATTTACCTTTGGATATTGTTCATCGTTTTATTCAAAGCAAAAACATAAAGCAGATGTCAGGAGAGTTGCACCTTGACTTCAAAATAAGTGGGGACATAAAGAGTTTGGAAAATATCCCAAAGGCAGGCTTTACCAAAATAAAGATGGAGGGTGGTGGTTCTTTGAAATCATTTAACTATTCTGACACAAGAATAGCTCAGCCCATTAAAAACCTTTCAAGTAGTTTTATATTCAATAACTCATCAATAGAAATAAATAACCTAAATGCCTATGCGGGCAACTCATCTCTTAGTTTCAAAGGGGAGGTTCAAGACATACTTCCATTTGTATTTAACCAAAAAGAAACTTTTAATCTCTTAGGCAACTTAAAAGTTGCTTCATTAAACTTAAATGATTGGACTAGTAGCTCAATAAAAGCAGGAAATAATGCAAAAGAACAAAAAGCTAACCCAAAGGATAGTATTGATGATAAATTTGAACTCCCAACATTTTTCAACGCAAACCTTCTAACAGAAATAGACAAATTAACTTTCAAAAAAACAGAGATAAGTAAGTTTAGGTCAAGAATAAAACTTATAGGAGGCAATCTAATATTAGAAGATATGAGTTTGTCAGCTTTTGAAGGTACACTTAAAGGCAATACATCACTTATGCTCAACAGCAAAACGCCTAAGATTTTCGGAGATATTGAGGCAAGTAAAGTAGAAGCAAGTAGATTCTTTGATGAAATGGATGAGTTTGGGCAGAACTCAATTACAAGCAAAAATATAAAAGGAAAGGTAAGCTTAGGAATGAATTTTTCAGCCGAACTAAGCGAAAACTTATACCTCAATAAAGATAAATTAAAGGCTAATATTAAATATAAAATAGAACAAGGTGAGTTAAAAGATATTCCTCTTTTGAAAAAACTATCCTATTTTGTGGAAGAATCTAATCTTAATAATGTCAAATTCAATACTATTGAATCAAATCTTTCCATAGATAATGCTTGTATTACTCTTGATGAAATAAAAATTAACTCCAATGCAATTAATTTCTCTTTTTTAGGCAAACATTATCTTAATAGCAATATTGATTATAAGGCACAGATACATCTGTCGGAACTTTCCAGCAAGAAGAAAAAACAAAAGATAGAAAGACAAAAGCAGGAGTTTGGAGACTTTGAGGAGGATGAAAACTCACGAATGACCCTATTTGTTAAGGTAACAGGGACAACCGATAAACCTATTTTTGCATATGATTTCAAACAAAATATACAAAAAGCCAAAGCAACCTTGCAAAAAGACACCCAAAAGATAGCTTCTTCAATTGATAAGGATTTGAAATTGGGGATAAAGCAAATGCAGAAAGACAAAGAAGAGTTTCGTATAAGAGAAAAAGGAGAGTATATAATTGAATGGGAAGAAAATGTAAATAAATGGGATACAATTTCTGTAAAAGAAGATACTCTTCAAACTAAATTTAATATTGAATGGGAATAAAGCTTTTCAATAACTTTCTTTTCTTATAACCACCTTGTTAATTATTCATTATAAATTTATATCTTTGCAATTCAAAATGCGTTTTTAGCTCAGACAGGTTTAGAGCATTACCTTGACAGGGTAGGGGTCACTGGTTCGAATCCAGTAAAACGCACTCTTAATAAATAGGGCTAATCTTAAAAGCCGAATTATCCATTTTTAATAAAGAAAAATCCTTTTTTGATTTGGAGAAAATGAAACTTGATTTGGAGAAATTATCTTTTGATTTGGAGAAATTGTCTTTTGATTTCATTTTAGTAAAGCTTAATCAACCATTTTCAATATGCCTTATTTGAGATTTGAAACCTCATGCTTTGATTGGTCAATTATGTTTTGGTCAGCTTCTTCTTCAATAGGGCGATTATAGTTTATGTAGGCTTCCCATTTCTCTTTAACCGCATTCATATCTTCTGGCAATTTGCTTTCAAAAAATATTGTTTTCCTTGTTGAAGGATGAATAAAGCCAAGAGTGGTTGCGTGTAGGGCTTGACGTGGAAGAAGTTTGAAGCAATTTTGCACAAATTGCTTGTATTTGGAATAGGTTGTGCCTTTAATTATTTGGTCTCCACCATAGGTATCATCATTAAAGAGCGGATGAGAAATATATTTCATATGAGCCCTTATTTGATGCGTTCTTCCTGTTTCTAATCTGCACTCTACAAGTGTAACATATCCAAAGCGAAACAAAACTCTCCAATGTGTTATTGCTTCTTTGCCATAGTCTCCATTGGGAAATACTTGCATTATTTTTCTATCCTTAATGCTACGCCCAATATTTCCTTCAATGGTTCCTTCCATCTGGTCAAAATCTCCCCAAACCAAAGCGGTGTATGTTCTTTTTACTGAGTGGTCGTAGAATTGTTTAGCAAGAAATGTTTGAGCTATTTCGTTTTTTGCAACAAGAAGCAATCCTGTTGTGTTTTTGTCTATTCTGTGAACAAGCAAAGGGCGAATGGGATTACCATCTTTGTCTTTTTGATTTTGGAAATGAAATGTCAAAGCATTAAGAAGTGTTCCTGTATAATTGCCATAACCTGGGTGAACTACCATTTCGGATTGTTTATTTACAACAATTACATCCTCATCTTCATAAACAATTTCCAAAGGGATGTCTTGTGGAATGATTTCTATTTCTCTGGGAGCGGTAGGAAGAAATACCTGAACTATATCACCAGGTTTTACTTTGTAATTGGGCTTTACGGGTTTGTTATTTACCTTTATGCAATCGGCTTTTGCTGCTTGCTGAATTTTATTTCTTGATGTTTGTTCAAGCCTATCCATTAAGAATTTGTCTATTCTCAGTAGGCTTTGCCCCTTATCTACTTCTATACGATAGTTTTCAAATAATTCATTACCGTCTTCTTGTTCAAGGAGTATTTCTTCTTCTATCATTTTTGTATTATTAGCTTTTCTTGCTTAGCTTTATGGGTTACTTTGTTTATTACTGAAAGTATATAAACTCCATTAGGAAGATTTGAAACATTTATTTGCGTTTTGAACTTACCACGATAAACTTCCCTTCCTAAGATATTTAAGATTCTTATTTCGTAGTCAGAATTATTTATTGTATTGTTGCTCTCACTCAGATTAATGTTAAATACTGAACTGGTTGGGTTAGGATAAATACTTAGGTTTAAATTATTATCTTCAACCTGTCTTAAACCTATTGCTGCCTCATAGCCAAAATATGGCCTTAACATTAATGAGCCTTTAAGTATTGTGTTTTGCTGCCAAACATTTGTCCAATTGCCGAATATTTTTAATGAGGCATCTGTATTTCTATCAAAGCCTATATTAAGGTAATCGGCATTCTTAGTTTCTAATGAAACAAAGAATTCTCCTGTATCTAAAACTACTGGATGCTCTAAAATATATCTTGCGAACTGGTTTAAGCCTTCTGTTGTTGGGGTCAAATAAGTATTAGAGCGATATATTGTATCGTTTGGTCTTTGTCCTAAGCTATTCCAAATGCATAAAAAGAAAGGTTTTTGATTTGCGTCTTCATAGGTTGAGTTGAAGTAAATATCAACAGCAGTTATAGTATCTGCGGCATTGAGATGAAAGCTAACTGCAAGGTTTGAGTTTCTTACAGGTTTTATCCAAAATCCATTTTCGGCAGTTGCGTCATCATAAGCAAAGTAGTTTTCAAATCTTTGCTTAAAGCGTATTGTGTCATTAGAAGTTCTGCTGTCTTGCCCAACCCCTTCCTTCACAGTATGAATAATATCAAACCATGTCCAAGATGTTTGGTCAAATGAGTAAGTAAAATTGATTGGAGGTTTAGCATGATTTGGTGAGCTTTGAAATTCTTTGGTTTGAATATAAGGATAAATGTTTTCAAATCCTCCGTCATACGTTTCTACACTTTCGTTTAAAGAGTTAAAGACTTCGTATTTATAGATTGAATTCAGAGGAATGTTTGACAAATTAACAATTTTAATATCTAAATTCTCACCCATATCACTTGCTCTAAACTGACGGGCAGGCATAGTTTGGTATTGCTTTAATAAAGAATAGGCAGGAGTAACAAAAGCTATATCTCTTATTGTTTGTTCATCAAAAGTTCTATCTTTGTTCAAATATACATAATCCACATTCCATTGATCGCAGTTTCCAACAAGAGCATAAGAAGAGTTATCATCTAATGATGCAAAATTGAGAAAGCGGAATCGGAAACTATTATTAAAGTATTTTATATCTGTTATTGGGATATTAACATAAATCCAATAAACACTGTCTCTTGCATAAATGCTATCAAGTTTAATTCCTTCTATCTTCCAGATGGTACTCCAAGAATCATCATTTAAAGAGTAGAATTGAAGAACAAGAGAATCCCTTTTAGAAGGAGTTGAGCCTATACCTGCCCATAAATGACCATACCCTCCTGAGGGTTGAACAAAAAAACTTAAATAAATGCTGTCTTGTATGTTTAGTGCAGTTTGTGAAGGGACAAAAACCGAGTCCAAGCGAATATAAGAAGAGGAAAGAGTATCACAGGCAAATCCTGTTGTGTTTGCATCAGGATAAAGCGAGCCTTCATCTGTTAAAGCATCAAAGGTTACTACTCCAACTGTTGGTGGATAGATAGGATAATCAGTATTTACCCATGCTCCTGAGTTCACCCAAAGAGTATTGTTTGGTTCGTCTAAGTAGTTAGAAAAATCATCAATAAACGGTATTACTACTCTATTTATACTTTTTGACTTATCCTTATTTATAAGTTTTTTTGGTTTAGAAGCTTCGGTTAATAAGAACTGACTCTTGCTTTCAAATGGGAGAACAAAAAGCATTAATATAAGAATAAGACTAACCCTAATAACTTTATTCAATTTCATCTATTAATTCATTTGTTAGAGTTTCTTCATTTGAAGCAGGTGCTGCCACTTTAAATGATTTAACTCTTTCGTTATAATTTGATTTCGTATCGTTAAGAAGATGTATGCTTACGGTTGTTCCTTTTGTAACACTACTACTATTAGGAGAAAACGAGACAACGCGAGAATGTATAATATCTCTTTTGCCTTCAAAAGTTATTTTACCAACATTCAATGCAGCTTCCCATAATTTAGTTTCAGCCTCTGCTTCGGTCAATCCAATAATATTAGGCATTGCTGTTGTGTATTTCTCTTGGTTCATTTCAACAACCAAATCAATTTCTTCACCTCTTTGTATTTGTGAACCTTCTGTAATATTATCTCCTTTGTATCTTTGCCCAACAACAACATTGTTAAAGTCCCCAATATTAAAAATAAACTTTCCAACCCTAAGCCCAACATTCGTTAGTTGATTAACTGCTGAACGAACGCTTTGATCTTTACAATTAGGCATTGGAATATATTCTCCTATCCTTGAAGTTACAATCACATAAACCTTTCTTCCTTTCTTTACCTTTGCACCAGCATTAGGGTCTTGTGAAAGAATCTTGTTTGCATTCTCACCAGGAGTAAAAATAGAATCCATTACAATAACTTCAAAGTTTTGTATTTCTTCCATCTGCTCAATTTCATCTAAATATATACCTTCCAAATCAGGCATTATGTATTCAGAACCATGGCGAGTATATACATTTAAAAGGAAGTAAGCAATAATTATAATTCCTAAGAATACAGCTATAATCAAACCTAAATGCTTCCAAAAAACTTTACTCTTTATAAAATCAAAAAATGACATTAATTTGTTTTTAAGTAATTATTAAGCTTTAATCTCTTCTTCCTAAATAAATAGCAATATAATAAAGTAATGTTGCTAATGAAGAAAGAGCTGCAACAATATAAGTGTAGGCGGCGGCCTTTAAGGCTCCTTCTGCTTTATCGTGAGTTGAACGAGATGTAACTGAGTGAGCTTCCAGCCAAACTAAGGCTCTTTTAGAGGCATTTATTTCAACAGGAAGAGTTATAAAGCTAAATAATGTTGTGATAGCAAATAAAACAATACCAGCCAAGAGTAATCCTGGGAAAGTATTTACAAGAAACATTCCTGCAAGAATTACCCACATTACCCATTTTGAAGCAAAGCTAACAACAGGAACAAGTTTTGAACGCATAGTTAGCCATGAATAAGCCGTTTGATGCTGAACAGCGTGTCCGCATTCGTGAGCTGCAACAGCCGCAGCTGCAACATTCGCACCCTCATAAACTCCTCGACTAAGATTGACAATCTTTGTTTGAGGATTATAATGATCGGTCAATTGCCCTTCAACACACTGCACTTTCACATCATAAATGTCTTGGTCATGAAGCATCTTTTCGGCAACATCTCTGCCTGTCATACCTCCTTCTGTTGGTATCTTCGAATAGGTTGCAAATTTTCTTTTTAGATTTGCACTAACTAACCAACTCAAGAGAGCTGTTCCAATAAAAATAACCCAATAAATCATTGTGCCATTCATCATTCCCATTTCTGGTTCCATAATATTTTTCGTGTTTTATATTTAACTCAAATGAGCAACAAAATTAATCAAATTTCCATTATCTTTTAAAGAGAAGGAAATAAAAACATAATTATAAACGTAAAACAAAGCTTTTTATGTATCTTTGTGAACTTTTTTATCGTATTTTAATAATGTTCAAAGGAACTAAAATAGAAGAAATCTCTTGAAAAACAAAACAAAACATAAAGAGATGTATAAATAATAATTATATGATTAAATCAATGACAGGTTATGGTAAAGCCTCCGTAAGCTTTAATGACAAAACCATTACAATAGAAATAAAAACGCTTAATTCAAAGCAAGCCGACATAACCCTCAAAACTTCATCTTTATATAGAGGAGAAGAAATTAATATTAGAAACATAATTGCCAATTTCTTGGAAAGAGGAAAGATAGATTGCTATATACTCACTGAGTATGATGGAGAAAAAGCACAGCCAATAAACATCAACTCAAACCTCTTTGTATCTTATTACAAACAAATTGAAGACTTAGCCCAGAAGGTTAATGCACCAAAAGAAGAAATTCTTCGTTATGTATTAGAAATTCCAGAAATAACTCGTTGCAAAACAGAAGAAATATCTCAAGAAGAGGAAGACGTGTTCTACAAGCTTTTAGACAAGGTATTAAACGAAACAGACCAATATAGAATAATTGAAGGAAAATCTTTGGAAGAGGACCTGCGTTTGAGAATACAAATAATTGAGACCAAACTTGCAGAAATAGACCTTTACGAACCCTTTCGCATAAAACAAATAAAAGAGAAACTAATGTCAAAACTCAATGAACTAAATTGTGAGCTTATAGACAAAAATCGCTTTGAGCAAGAAATAATATACTATCTTGAAAAATTAGATATAACGGAAGAAAAGACAAGACTCAAACAGCATTTGGATTATTTTCTTCAAACAATGAATTCTCCTTCTTCCGAAGGCAGAAAATTGGGCTTTATAGCACAAGAAATAGGAAGAGAAATTAATACAATGGGCTCAAAATCGCAAGAGGCAAATATGCAGAAGATAGTTGTTTTGATGAAAGATGAGCTGGAAAAAATAAAAGAACAAATATTAAATGTATTATAGATATTATAGAAATAGAATATTAGTTGTTTTGTTTTTTGTGCTGAATATTTCTCTTTTCAATGAAGGGTTTGCACAAAAAGAAGAACAAATCCAAGTCTCTATGGCAAGGGAGTTCTTCTTTGGTGGGCAAGACCAAAAAAGTATTCAAATTTACGAAGAGTTAATAGAGAGGCGTTTTGTTCAGGAATATTACGACAATCTTATCACACTTTATTATAGGGTTGATGAACCTAAAAAAGCTGAAAAGCTAATCAAGAAAACAATAAAACAATTTCCCAATAATTCAATCTTTATTGCCGATTTAGGCATTCACTATATGAGATTTGCAGAAAAAGAAAAAGGTGAAAAAGAATTAGATAAAGCAATTGCTAATTTGGATGCAAATCAAAATAATATAGTCCTATTGGCAAACTATTTTATTAGAATAGGAAACCTTGACTATGGAATAAAAACCTATCAAAGAGGAAGGGAGCTCCTTAAAGACCAGAATAGATTTGTTTATGAGATATCTTATTTGTATCAAAGACAAGGACGATACGAAGAAATGACAACAGAATACATAAGCCTTGTTGAGCAAAACCCCATAATGCTTAATCAAGTAAAAATATATTTGGGAAGCCTTATTCAACAAGACCAAGAAGATAAATTCTTAGAACATTTTCGTAAAGCTATATTAAAGAAAACTCAACAGGAAACAAAAAACGAAAGCATTGCACAACTCTACGTTTGGATACTCTTGCAACAGAAAAACTATGCCTTAGCACTCAATCAAGCCAAATCAATAGACAATAGATTTGAGAACCTAACAGGACAAACCGTTTACGAAATATCCAATATTGCACTAAACAACCAAGACTATAAAGTGGCAAAAGAAGGATTTATGTATTTAATTAATAAAGGTGAGCAAGGAACATATTATCTTTTGAGTAGGATAGGACTATTAAATGCTCTCTACAATCCTTTCATAAGCACAATCAACCACACTGAAAAAGAAATTAATTTCCTTAAAACACAATACGAAACAACCCTTATAGAATTAGGCAGGCGTCCTCAAACCATTCCTATAATGCAACAATATGCCTATTTGCTTGCCTACTACTTGAATTCCTCACAAGAAGCCGTGGATATATTGGAACAAACCATAGCAATGCCTCAAATAAAACGTAACGAAAAAGCTCAAAGCAAACTCCTAAGAGCAGATATATATCTTATGGAAAATGATATATGGGAAGCCTCTCTAACATATTCGCAAGTAGAAAAAGAATATAAAAATGATGTAATAGGTTCGGATGCTAAATTTAAAAATGCTATGCTATCGTATTATAATTCCGACTTTGAGTGGGCACAATCCCAATTTGATGCTCTTCGTTCCTCCACCACCAAACTTATTGCCAACGATGCCATGCAGTATTCTCTTCTGATTTCAGACAATATTGACCCAGACTCATCTTATAATGGACTAACATATTATAGCAAAGCAGAATTCTCTCTTTATCAACATAAATACGACCAAGCCTTAGCTTATCTTGATACCTTAAACCATAGTTTCTTAACCCACCCTTTGTTTGATGAGGCATTGTATAAAAGAGCCGAAATCTCAATCCAAAAGCACGAATATATTAAAGCCGACAGCCTTTTAAATCAAATTCTTTTGAAATACCCAACCGACCTAATGGCAGATGATGCTTTGTATCTTTTAGCTGAATTAAGCCAAACTCATTTCCATTCTTCAGAAAAAGCAATAGAATATTATCAAAGAATAATTCTTGACTATCCCTCCTCACTCTATGTAACCGAAGCTCGCAAACGCTACAACGAACTCAAAGCTTCAAATTCTGATATGCCCAAATACAACCCCAAATCCACAACATCTAATTCCGAGCCACTATAATCAAGTTCTAAATTTTTAGAATCAAAAGATAAAAAATTAGAATCAAGAGATAGAAAATTAGAATCAAGAGATAATAAAGCGGCAATAATTTTTGACAATCAAGTAACAAAATTAAGAGTTTTGTCGTTAAAATATATTAACAAAAAACAGGCTTTTAGCCTAAGAATATTAATTCATAATTTTTTAAAGTCTTATTATGCGAAAATCAGTTCTTATATTTTCGGTGCTTTTACTTTGTTTTGTGGGAGTTGCATCAGCTCAACGCTATACCATTAAAGGGAAGGTGTTCGATAAAATAACAAACGAAAAACTAATGTTTGCCAATTGTATTCTTCAATACAAAACAGACACTATTGGAATCTACAAAGGAGTTAGCGTTGATACTAATGGGTATTTTGAATTTAAGAGTGTAAGAAAAAGAGATTTGATTCTAAAACTAAGCTTTGTAGGATACAAAACTCTAAGGCTTGAAATCAAGAAAGAAGATTTTAAAGAGGAGAAAGTAATTGACTTAGGGGATTTATTTTTAGAGCATTCTTCGGAATTGGAAGGAGTAGAAATCACTGCAAAGGTTGATAGGATTGTTGTTGATGAGGATAAGCTAACGATGAATATTGACGAGCAATTGGCAGCAAGCGTTACCAATGCCTTTGACCTTTTGAAAAGGGTTCCAGGAGTTTTTATTGACAAGGATGATAATTTAAAACTCAATGGTAAGAGTGGAGTTACTTTTCAGTACAATGGAAGAGATTTGAAGCTTGACTACAAATCAATAGTGGATATGCTAAAAGGTATGGGTGCAGACCAGATTGAGAAGTTTGAAGTTTTAACTAACCCTGGTGTAAAATATGATGCCGAGGGCACAGCAGGGATAATAAATATTAAGATAAAGAAGAGTCAAAATTATGGTGTTAATGGTTCGGTTTGGGGGCAGACTTCCTATCAGACATCCTTACAATATTATGGCTCGGCTCGGTTGAGTTATGTTGATGATAAATGGACAACCTCAATAGGCTTTTCTCCTATGCGGTGGAGTAATAAAAGTGAAAGCAGAGAAGAAAGATACACCTCTAAAGCAGAAGGAGACACTACTCTCTTCCGTTCACAAGGTGAGAATGAATGGGCTTGGGAAAATAATAATTTAAATCTTAATGCAAACTATCTAATTGACACAACTCGTACCATTGGAATGAGTCTATATTATAGCAATGGGGGTAACCCTCTTATTAAAAACACTTCTCCTTATTGGCTTTCGTCTTATCCTAACTATGACCAAATCGATTCTTCTTATATTCTTAATTCAGGGAGTAAGGATGCAAGAAATAATTTAGGCATAAGCTTAGACTATGTTAAGAAATTAGATACTTTGGATTCTAAGATTTCTTTCGACATAAGTTATAACCGCTCTTTTAGTGAGAGCAATGCTGAAACCTTTAATAATTATTTCTTAGGTGATATAAATACTATTCTTGCTCGCATTGAGGGTTACGATAGAACAACTAATTCTTCTTCTGATAATTTAAGTGCAAGGGCAGATTACTTCAAGCCTTTCAATAAAACTATGCGATTTGAAGCAGGAGTTAAAACTAATTTTAACTCCAACAATAAGGATTATGTGTTTTTATTCTTAGATACAATAACAAACACTTATCAGAATGATGTAATGCAATCAAATAGGTTTAAGTATTTTGAAAATATCAATTCCGCATATGCTTCTTTTTCCAACACCTTTAAAAAGAAGTTTAATGTTAGGCTTGGATTAAGAGCAGAGCAAACAAACACACAAGGACATCAATATGCATTAGATAGCATAACCAAAAGGAGTTATTTTGATATATTCCCAAATATAAGGTTGAACTATAAGTTTACGCCCGATAATCAATTAACCTTAGTTTATTCTTATCGTATTTCTCGTCCTTGGTCTGGGAGCTTAGACCCTTTTGTAAGGAAATATTCAGAGTATTCCTATTCAACAGGTAATCCATATTTAAATCCACAATACTCCAATTCAATTTCTTTGTCTCATTCTTGGAAATATATGCTTTTTACTAATATATCTTATTCGCATACCAAAGACGATATAAATTGGATAGAAGGTCCAATTGATTCCAATCTATTTGCACATAACCCCCTTGCCCTTATGTCTGTTCCTTTAAACTTTGGCTCATCAAATAATTTAGATTTGGGAATTAGTTTCAATAAAGAATTTTATGAATGGTGGAGTTTTAGAACTTCTTTTGGAGCAGACTATAATAAAATTGTGGCCTCAGCAAATCAAACCAATATAAACAGAGAACATTGGAGTTATAATTTTAGTATAAGTTCTGATTTTACTCTTCCGAAGAAATGGAACCTAAGTGCTTACTACTACTACTATTCTTCCTCAATGTATGGGTTAAGCACAAGTAGTTCAACACAAGACATCTCATTAAGTGTCTCTAAGAGTTTCTTCCAAGAGAAGTTTGGCTTTACTTTTGGGATAAGTGATTTATTAAATATAAATGATAATTATAGTGAAACACGTTATCTAAACACTATTTCTAAAAGTTGGGGACAATATCAAGGGCCACGATTTATTTTTTCATTGCGTTATCGTTTTGGGAAATACTATAAGAATAAACAAGTAACCAAGCCTCAAACCGAGAACTTTGACCAAAGAGCAGGCGGAAGCGATGGTTCTATGGGCAAATAGAAACTAAATATATTAAAACAAAAATATTATGAAAAAACTATTTATTACTATTCTTTTAACAATAAGTTCTTTTTATTCCTACTCTCAGCAAGGAATATTTAGTGGAGTGATTTTAGATGACGAATACAAAACACCTATTCCCTTTGCTTCCATTTGGCTTGAAGGCAACTCATACGGGGTTATGAGCGACGATAAAGGGAGGTTTTCTATAAGGCTAAGAACTGAAAAGGAAACAATAATTATTAGAGCATTTGGTTATAAGTTAAGAGCCCTCGAAGTTGCCACTAATAAGAAAGATAAAAAGATATATCTTGCTCCTTTAAAAACAATTCTTCCAGAGGTTAATGTTCAAGGCTTGGGGCCAAAAGCAATACTATTAAAAGCATTGAGAAGTGTAGGTGAGAATTACCTTAAGGATAAAACCTTCTATTTGGAAATGGAAAGTTTGATGCAAAAGAAGGTAAATGATAGCTTGCTATATCTTTATTGGAATAATGATATTTATAAGAGATGGAATATTATTGGTATGAAACTTCTTCTCCCATCATTTAATGGCAGAGAAGAAATTAGTAATAAAGAAGGATATTATATCAATTATGTCTATTTCGGTATTGATGATATTGTTTATTATTATATGGTTTATATTCTCAACTCTAATATTATGGCTAAGGACATGGCTAAAAACCAAGATACTAACAACTTTAAGTATTCATTGAAAATAACAATGCAAGATAGTATTGAAACAGAGTATATAGTATCATTACATCAGAATATAGAACAAAATAAATCCTCCTCTTTATTTGAGTTGCCTAAGATTATATCTTTCTTTATTGATGCACAGACCATGGCTATAACTAAGATAGAATCGGCTTTGGACAAATCCAAACCAAGAGTTTTCTGGGATAAAAAGAATGGGAGGTTTGAAATAAAAGAGCATATTACGGTTGTTAATTTCAGGGAGTTGGATGGAAAATACTTTCTTGCCAATTGTTTTAGCAAGGTAATATTTTATAATGATAGGGATGGAGTAAAGAAAAAGAATAGTTTTTTTGATGGGATTAAAAAGACAGACTTAATTGAAGAGATTGTGATATACGACACAAAAGAAATGAGTTTTAATGAAGACGAATTTGCAAATCGTAAACAAAAAAGAACAATAAGCCCTCTTGAAGAACTGATAAAGAATGATGTTTTTGATGTATTTTTTAACGAATAAGATAAAAAGATATACTTATGGATGTAAAGATTGAAAAGAGTTGGAAAAAGGTTTTGCAAACTGAGTTTGAAAAAGAATATTTTGAGAAATTAGTTTCTTTTGTGCGTCAAGAGTATAATTCTAAAACTATTTATCCTAAGGCAGCGAAGATTTTTAATGCTTTTAACTTATGTCCGTTTGATAAGGTTAAGGTTGTAATTATTGGACAAGACCCATATCACGAGCCTAATCAAGCTCATGGGCTTTGCTTTTCGGTAAATGAAAACGTTGCTCTGCCTCCTTCTTTGCAAAATATCTTTAAGGAAATAAGGCAAGACTTAAATATTGAACCTTATCTAAATGGAGATCTTTCGCGTTGGGCAAGTCAAGGAGTGCTGTTGCTTAATGCAACTTTAACTGTTGAGGCTCACAAAGCAGGCTCACATCAAAACAAAGGTTGGGAAACATTTACCGATAGCGTAATCTCTCATTTGGCAAATGATAAAGAAGGCTTGGTTTTTATGCTTTGGGGCTCTTATGCTCAGAGAAAAGGGGAATTTATTAATAGAGCAAAGCACTTAGTTCTCAAATCTGTTCACCCTTCGCCTCTTTCTGCTCATAGGGGTTTCTTTGGCAATCATCATTTCTCTCAAACCAATGAATACCTAAAAAATCAAGGAAAACCACCTCTTGATTGGAGGTAAAAAACATTCTCTAAACGTTGTTTCAGCCTTAAAGCAGGGGTTAGATATCAATAATGTTCTTTTTAGAGATACCCTAATCCCAAAAGAGAAAGTCTCTTACAGCATAAAACAAATTAATTTGACGCCAGAGCAGACTATCTGGAATATAATTTATAACTTTGCATTTCTAATTAACAAAAAGAAATAGTCCAAATAAATATATTAACTAAAAGCAAAAATCTATGAAACTAATACAATTTGCCTCCATCACCAAAAAGATAGCTCTTGCAGCCTTTGGGTTGTTTTTGCTCTTGTTCTTGCCGGTGCATTTGGGAATTAACCTTTGTCTTTTGAGAGATGATGGTGGAGAGTGGTACAGAAATGCAAGTCATTTCATGGGAACAAACTACATTGTGAAAGTGTTTGAAATTGTACTTTTGGCAAGCGTGCTTCTGCATATTTGTCTTGCTATCTATCTTACAATTGAAAACTGGCTGGCTCGTCCGGTTCGCTACAAGGTAAGAACTAAAACCAAGACTCCTTTTATGTCGCGATATATGATTTGGACAGGAGGAATTATTGCTTGTTTTTTGGTTTTGCATTTTATCAATTTCTATTTTGTTAAGTTAGACTTGGTTCAGGGAAAGTATTCTGCAAGCATTGAGCAGGTTGATAAGCTATTCCAACAAAAGGCAATAAAGCTCCAGCAGGGTGAGCTAAACGAAAAGGAGCAGGCTGCTCTTATGGCACAATATCAGGCAATAAGCCAGATTTCTCCTGAGAAAATGGATAAGAGTCAGAAGAATATGGTGAATTTGACCAAAGAGGAGGTGATTCAGTATTGTGGTGAAGACTTTAAGCATGTTGAACCTGATTTCTACACTATGAGTAAGGAGTTGTTTGCCAACAAAACCTATTCATTGATTTATTTGGTGGTTTTTGTTGTTTTGGGGTTCCATCTCTACCACGCCATCAATTCTTTGGCTCAAACCTTGGGGCTAAGTCATAGGAAGTATTCTCCAATAATTGATTGGATTTCTGTTTTCTATGCCGTTTTGGTGCCTCTTGGTTTTGCAATAATTCCTCTTTGGTTTATGTTTGTAAAGTAGGAAAAAAGATTTAAAGAATTTATTAATAAAATATATAAAGATATGAATACACTTAGTTCCAAAATACCAGAAGGTCAGCTATCGGAGAAGTGGACAAGATATAAATCAAGCCAAAAATTGGTAAACCCTGCCAACAAAAGAAAATTAGATATCATAGTTGTAGGAACAGGTCTGGCTGGGGCTTCGGCAGCAGCTTCTTTGGGAGCATTAGGTTTTAATGTTAAGATATTCTGCATTTCCGATTCTCCTCGCAGGGCACATTCCATTGCAGCTCAAGGCGGAATAAATGCAGCAAAGAACTATCAGAATGATGGAGATAGTGTTGATAGGTTATTTTTTGATACAATTAAGGGAGGAGACTATCGTGCAAGAGAAGCTAATGTTTATCGTTTGGCAGAAGTCTCCAATAGCATAATAGACCAATGTGTTGCACAGGGAGTTCCTTTTGCAAGAGATTATTCTGGGATGTTGGACAATCGCTCTTTTGGAGGAGCACAGGTAAGCAGGACATTCTATGCTAAGGGTCAAACAGGACAACAACTCCTTTTGGGAGCCTATTCTGCCCTTTCAAAAGAAATAAAGGCAGGTACAGTTAAGATGTATGAAAGAAGAGAGATGATGGACTTAGTTGTGGTTGATGGTAGAGCAAGAGGAATAATCACAAGAAACCTTCAAACAGGAGAAATAGAACGCTGGGCTTCCCATGCCGTAGTCATTGCAACAGGAGGTTACGGAAATGTGTATTTTCTTTCCACAAATGCGATGAATTGTAACGGCTCGGCAGCTGTACAATGCTTCCACAAGGGAGCCTTCTTTGCTAATCCATGCTTTGTACAAATCCATCCGACCTGTATTCCTGTTAAAGGGGACTATCAGTCCAAACTCACACTAATGTCCGAATCTTTAAGAAACGACGGAAGAATTTGGGTTCCAAAGAAGATTGAGGATGCACAAGCAATCAGAGAAGGAAGGCTAAATCCTACCGATATTTCGGAACAGGATAGGGATTATTATTTAGAAAGACGTTATCCTGCCTTTGGGAATCTTGTTCCAAGAGACATAGCATCACGTGCAGCCAAAGAACGCTGCGATGCCGGATATGGTGTAGCTCCAAGCGGATACGGAGTTTACTTAGACTTCAAATCAGCAATAGAACGCTTGGGTAAAGATAAGGTTGAGGCACGCTACGGTAACCTATTCCAGATGTATGAAAAGATAGTTGATGTCAATCCTTACGAAAACCCAATGATGATTTATCCCGCTGTACACTACACAATGGGAGGCCTATGGGTAGATTACGAACTCCAAACAACCATTCCAGGACTTTTCGCAACAGGAGAAGCAAACTTCTCGGACCACGGAGCCAATCGTTTAGGAGCATCTGCCCTTATGCAAGGATTAGCTGACGGCTACTTTATTTTACCATACACAATCCAGAACTATCTCTCCGACCAGATCTACCAAGAAAGAATATCCACACAAACAGAAGAATTTACACAAGCAGAAAATGCCCTTAGAGACAAATTGGAAACAATAATGTCAATTAAAGGAGAGAAAACTGTGGATACACTACAAAGAGAACTTGGACATATAATGTGGGAATACGTAGGCATGGGAAGAAACGCTGAAAATTTAAGAAAAGCTATCCCTATGCTTCGTGAATTAAGAAATGAGTTCTGGACAAATGTAAGAGTTACAGGAGATTTAACCTCAATGAATCCCGAACTTGAAAAAGCCGTACGCTTAGCAGACCATATAGAACTCTCACAAATTATAGCCAAAGACGCTTTGCAAAGAGAAGAAAGCTGCGGTGGACACTACAGAGAGGAATTCGTTACCAATGAAGGCGAGGCAAAAAGAGATGATGATAATTATATGTTCGTTGCAGCCTGGCAATACACAGGCAAAGACCAAGAACCAATTATGCATAAGGAAGAATTAAAATACGAGTTTATTAACGTTCAACAAAGAAATTACAAATAAGATGGATTTTACATTAAAAATATGGCGTCAAGAAAGCCAAAAGGCAAAAGGTCGCTTTGAAACATACAAAATAACCGATATATCACCCGATTGTTCCTTCTTGGAGATGTTAGACATACTAAACGAGAGCTTAGTAAACAAGCTATCGCATCCCGTTTGTTTTGACCACGATTGCAGAGAAGGCATTTGTGGAATGTGCGGACTTTACATAAACGGACATCCCCACGGGCCCGACTCAGCAATAACAACCTGCCAATTACATATGCGTAAATTCAAAGACGGAGAAACCATAACCATAGAACCTTGGAGAGCAAAACCATTTCCAATAATCAGAGACTTGGTTGTAGACAGAACAGCCCTTGATAAGATAATACAAGAAGGCGGATACGTTTCAGTAACCACCGGAGGAGTACCCGACGGGAACTCAATTCTAATTCCCAAACACAAAGCAGATAAGGCAATGGACTCAGCCTCCTGCATAGGCTGTGGAGCCTGCGTTGCAGCCTGCAAGAACGCCTCAGCAATGCTATTTGTTTCAGCAAAAGTATCCCAATTAGCACTCTTACCACAAGGAAAACCAGAAGCAGCCACAAGAGTTCAAAATATGGTGGCAAAGATGGACCAATTAGGCTTCGGAAACTGCACCAACACCTATGCCTGCGAAGCAGAATGCCCAAAAGAGATAAAACGCTCAAACATAGCAAGAATGAACAGAGAATTTATCCTTGCCAAAGTAGCCTCAGAAGAAGACTTACAACAATAAAACCCCACCCCATTGCAAAAAGACGAAGACCATTAACAATAAAACTCCATCTCATTGCAATAAGACTAACACATTCAGCCCCGAGCCCAACCTAAAACCTAAGGAATAGGATTTGTTCCCTCATCGGAAACCTCCTGATGCCCCTTAGGAGTAACGTCCACGAAAGCAAAATTAAGCATTTTCTTATCAAGAGAACGCCTAATACTCTTTGGCAAAAGATAACGGATATTTACCTTTTCAACCGTTTCCGTAGTAACCTGCTCAAGCGTGTCGCATGCCTTCACTTTGAGCTGCACTTGATATATACCAAGCTCAGTTTCAATACTTCTGCCCTCAGAGAAAGCTAATTCGAACTCAAACTTCATTGACTTAATCACATTGGAAATATCACCCTCTGACAAAGAAGTAGTGTTGGAAATTCTCCTACACAACTCATTCTGAGTCATATTCTGAGGACGAACCAATTTCGCTAAAAATTTTACCCCCGGAGTAGTTCCGGTTGAAATTCTTCTTCTAAGTTTAGTTAACCAAATCATGACAAATAATTTTTAATTAATAATACATTTACTTGAATTTAAGACGCTTAAAAACATAATTAAACCCATCTCAAACTCGGGGCAAATATACTTTAAAAAAAACAAAAAAGCAAATAATTTAGTAAAAAAAACAAGAAATAAAATTTAGTCGCCTGATAATCAATTGCAAAAACCCTCAAATTAAATTACATAATAGCATAATCAAAATAAAATCTCCTTTTCTTCCCCCTCACCACCCCGCCCCTCCACCTCACTGCCAAGCTCCTCCACCTTACCGCCCCGCCCTTGTAGAAAATTTGGTTTTTATGGAAGGGGCGGGTTTCTTTATGGAAAGAGTAGGGTTTCTTTTAGAAGTGGAAGGGTCTTTTATGGAAATGGTTGGCTTTTTTATGGAAGGGGCTGTATTTTTTATGGAAGTGGTAGGGTTTTATATGGAAGGGGCTGGGTTTTTTCTGGAATGGTGGGGGGCTTTAATTGGGTAAAATCAATTTTTAATTAGGTAAAGTCAATTTTTAATGGAGTAAAGTCAATTTTTAATGGAGTAAAGTCAATTTTTAATGGAGTAAAATCAAGTTTTTATGGGGTAAAATTATGGATTAACGGAACCTGATTTAAGTGAAATGGAACCTAAGCGTTTTTTAATGGAACCTAAGCGAATTTTAACGGAACCTGAGCGTTTTTTAATGGAACCTGAGCGTTTTTTAACGGAACCTAATTTCGCTCAGGTTCCGTTAAATTTTGCTCAGGTTCCGTTATAATTTTTAGGGATTTTCTTTAATGGCAATAATCTGGATATTAGCTGTTTAGATATGGTATTAGGGTCTAAGCAAAGGGAAGAAAGGGGCGTTTTTGTGGTAAAAAAGGGCTTTAAGTGGAACATGGAGCGTTTTTTAACGGAACCTGAGCAAATTTAAACTCCACTTAAATGTTTTTTAATGGGACTTGTTTTTTGGGGAAGGGGTGTTTTTGGGTTTTTTATGGGTGTTTTTTGGGGGGAGATGGTTGTTTCTTGGTTTTTTATGGTTATTTTGTTTTGGAGAATGGTTATTCTTTGGTTTAGGATGGTTATTCTTTGGTTTAGAATGGTTGTTTTTTAGTGGAATGTGGTTGGTTTTTAGTGGGATATGGTTGGTTTTTGGTGGGGGATTTAAAGTATTCTGGTTTTTATTTTGTTATTTTGCGGCAATAGTGTATTTTTGCCAATTGTTAAGAAATTATGCTACTTCTTATTAGCATTAGATATAATTATTTATGGTTAAAACAATTACAGTTAGGAAAGGGTTTGATATTAAACTCAAGGGTGAGGCAAAAAAGAGGGTTATGGATGTGGAGATTGACTCTTATGCTGTAAAGCCTTCGGATTATTTGGGCGTAAATCCTAAGTTAATGGTTCAAAAGGGTGATATGGTAAAGGTGGGACAGCCTTTGTTTTATGCAAAGGAAAATCCAAGGATACTTTTTACTTCTTCTGTTTGTGGTCAGGTTCAGGAAATTGTCAGGGGGGAAAAGAGGTTTATTGAGGAAATTCAAATTAAGGCAAGCAAGGTTCAGGAAAGTGTGAGTTTTGGGGAGTTTGCTCTTGATTTGATGGACAAAGAGCAGGTTATTGAGAAACTTCTGCAAACGGGGCTTTGGACATTGCTCAGACAGAGACCTTATGCTGTTATTCCTAATCCAGAGTCGTGCCCTAAATGTGTGATAATTACTGCGTTTAGTTCGTCTGCTTATGCTCCGGATTATAATCTTTTGACCCAGGGTAGGGAAAAGGATATTCAAATGGGAATTGAGGTCATTAAAAAGGTGGCTAACTGCAAGGTGCATCTGAATGTTTGCGGGAAAAATACGACTGCTCCTGAGATTTTAAATCTTAAAGGGGTTCAGATTAATAGGTTTGTGGGAAAGCATCCGGTTGGGAATGTTAGTGTTCAGATTTCAAGGCTCGACCCTATGTGTAAGGGCGATAGGGTTTGGTATGTGGATATTCAGGATTTGGCAATTATTGGTAGGTTTTTTCTTAGTGGCAGAATTGAGAAGGATAAGATTATTGCTTTGGCGGGCTCGGAGGTTAAAAATCCACAATATTACAGGGTTAGAATGGGGGCTTGTATTTTCCCTTTGGTAAATGATAATGTTAATTCTCAAAACTTCCTGAGGTTTATCAGCGGAGATGTTTTAACGGGAAAATCTATTGCCAAAACGGGATATATTGGGGCCTACGATAACTTAATTTCTGTTATTAAGGAGGGTAATTACTATGAGTTTCTGGGTTGGATTGCTCCGGGTTTAAAGAAGTTTAGTTTTTATAGAACTTTTCTTAGTGGGTTTACTAATCTTCTGCCCTTTAGTAGGAGAAAGCCCGTTGAGATTGATACCAATATGCATGGGGGAAAACGTGCCTTGGTTCTAACGGGAGAATATGAAAAGGTTTTACCATTAGACATTTATCCAATGCAATTAATTAAGGCTTGCATTATTGGGGATATTGACCTTATGGAACAATTGGGTATTTATGAGGTTGATGCTGAGGATTTTGCTTTATGCGAGGTTATTGATGTTTCAAAAACAGATATTCAGAGTATAATTCGTAATGGACTTGAATTAATTAGAAAGGAGATGGGAGAATGAAATGGTTAAGAGATGTATTAGATAATCTGAAGCCTAACTTTGAAAAGGGAGGAAAGTTCCCATGGCTTCACTCTACCTTTGATGCCTTTGAGACATTTGCCTTTGTACCAAAGACAACTACCTCTTGCGGGGCACATTTCAGAGACGCTTTGGACATGAAGAGAACTATGACAATGGTTATTCTGGCTCTTATGCCAGCTCTTTTATTTGGAACGTATAATATAGGTTACCAGCATTTTCATAGTATTAATCCTTCTTTGGCTTTCTTTGATGGTTTTTGGGATAATTTATGGTATGGGATAGTTAAAGTTCTTCCAATTATTGTGGTTTCCTATGTTGTTGGGCTTTCAATTGAGTTTGGTTTTGCCCAGTGGCGTAAGCATGAAGTGAATGAAGGTTTCTTGGTAACGGGAATGCTTATTCCTTTGGTTATGCCGCCAGATGTTCCTCTTTGGCAGGTTGCCTTGGCGACGGCTTTTGCTGTGGTTATAGGTAAGGAAGTGTTTGGGGGAACGGGAATGAATTTCCTTAATCCTGCACTGCTTGCTCGTGCCTTTTTGTTCTTTGCTTTTCCAAGTTCAATGTCAGGAGATAATGTTTGGATTGCTCAAAAGGCGGATGCTTTTTCAGGGGCAACGCCTCTTGCCGAAATGATGATAGGGGCTGAACTTCCTTCTGCTTCGTTTTGGGATATGTTCCTTGGAATTATGCCAGGAAGTATTGGAGAAACATCTTCGGTTGCAATATTACTTGGAGCGGCTTTTCTTATAATTACAGGCATTGGCTCATGGAGGATTATGCTTTCGGTATTTATTGGAGGAGCACTTATGGGGCTTACCTTTAATCTCTTTGGCTCAAATCCATATACTCAAATTCCTTTCTATTATCATTATGTATTGGGAGGATTTATGTTTGGAGCGGTCTTTATGGCTACTGATCCGGTAACTGCTGCTCAAACAAATAAGGGAAAATGGATTTATGGTTTATTAATAGGGGTTATGGCGGTATTAATTCGTGTTGTAAATCCAGCCTATCCAGAGGGGATGATGTTAGCAATACTTCTGCTTAATGTCTTTGCACCACTGATTGACTACTATGTTGTTGATGCGAATATTCGTAAGAGAATGAAACGATGGAAAATAAAAGGAGGGAAAAATGTTTAGTAATAGATATATTTTTATTTACGCCACAGTCTTAGTGATTGTATCTGCGGCAATTCTTACTCTTGCTTCTGTTGGATTAAAGCCAATGCAAGATAAGAATATTAGGGTAGAAAAGATGCAACAGCTCTTGAGTGCCGTGGGAATTGAATCCACTCCAAAGGATGCTGAGGATTTGTTTAATAAGTATTTTATTGAACAGCATGCTGTAAATGCAAAGGGAGAAGTTGTTGCAAGCATAGTTAATGGGAAGCAAACCAAAGGAAGCATTACTCCATTTGCATTAGATACCAAGAAGCAATTGGCTTTGTATAAGGCAAATGATGTTTCAGCTTCGCTACCTATATATATATGTATGAAGGACGGAGAGAAATCTTATGTTGTTCCTGTTTTGGGAAATGGTCTTTGGGGAGGAATATGGGGGAATATTGCTTTTTCGGAAGACCTAAACACAATAGTAGGAGTTAATTTTGACCATAAGAGTGAAACTCCTGGTTTGGGAGCCGAAATTGCTTTGCCAGATTTCCAAGACCAATTTAAGGGAAAGACTATATTTGAGAATGATAACTTTACTTCTGTTGAGGTTGTAAAAAGAGCCGATAAGAATAATCCTCATCAGGTTGATGCTGTTTCGGGAGGAACTATAACTTCAAACGGAGTTACCGATATGCTTAAAAGCTGCTTGCAGTTCTACATCCCTTACTTTAACTCTTTAAAAAAATAGATTATGGCAGAATTTAATTTTAAACTAATAAAAAACCCTCTTTCAAAAGAGAACCCAATAACCATTCAGGTATTGGGGATTTGTTCGGCATTAGCAGTAACTGCAAAGCTACAACCAGCTTTTGTTATGGCATTAAGTGTAACTGTTGTTGTTGCATTTTCAAATGTAATTATTTCTTTTCTGAGAAACACAATACCACCAAGAATTAGGATTATTGTTCAATTAGTTATTGTTTCACTCTTAGTTATTTTGGTTGACCAAGTGCTCAAAGCCTTTGTCTATGATGTTAGCAAGCAGCTATCAGTATTTGTTGGTTTGATTATTACCAATTGTATTGTTATGGGACGATTGGAAGCCTTTGCAATGAGCAATAAACCATTTGACTCCTTCCTCGATGGAATAGGCAATGGACTTGGATATGCCGTAATACTAATAACTCTTGGAGTTGTTAGAGAACTATTTGGAAGTGGAACTCTTTGGGGATATCAAATCATTCCAGAGTCATTCTATAATTTCGGTTATCAGAATAATAGTCTAATGATTATGCCTCCAATGGCTCTAATTCTTGTTGGAATAATAATATGGGTACAAAGAGCAAGGAATAAAGAACTTTGCGAGAAAGAATAACACATAAGAAAGGAAAGAAATTATGCAAGAAATAATTAATATATTCGTTAAGTCAATCTTCGTTGACAATATGATATTTGCCTTCTTCTTAGGAATGTGTTCCTATCTGGCAGTATCCAAAACCGTTAAAACCTCAATGGGATTAGGGATTGCAGTTGTTTTTGTTCTCCTAATAACCGTTCCACTAAACTATATAATTGATAATTACCTTCTAAAAGAAGGAGCACTTGTTTGGATAAGTCCAAAGTTTGCAACCATTGACCTAAGCTACCTAAGCTTCATTATCTTTATTGCAGTTATTGCAGCAATGGTTCAACTTGTAGAAATGTTTGTTGAGAAAACCTCACCAGTGCTTTACGCTCAGCTTGGAATCTTCCTTCCGCTTATTGCAGTTAACTGTGCAATACTTGGAGCCTCCCTCTTTATGCAGGAAAGACAATACAATAATATTGGAGAAGTTACAGGATTTGCTCTTGGTTCAGGAATTGGATGGCTATTGGCAATTGTTGGGATAGCTGCCATTAGAGAAAAACTTCGCTATTCACAAGTTCCAGCACCACTAAAAGGATTAGGAATAACTTTCATAATAACAGGACTAATGGCAATTGCCTTTATGAGCTTCTTAGGAATAAAATTGTAGAACAAATCCAATCTTAAAAAGAAATGATAAAAATATTAATAATAAGTGTTGCAGTGTTTTTGATTATCATACTCTTGTTAGTATGGCTACTACTTTTTGCAAGAAAGAAACTACTGCCCCAAGGAGAAGTTAAACTTACTATCAATAACGAAAAAGAACTAATGGTGCAACCAGGTTCAACGGTACTTTCAACTCTTTCAGAAAATAAAATCTTTTTGCCTTCGGCTTGTGGAGGAGGAGGAACCTGCGGAATGTGTAAGTGTAAGATTACAGAAGGAGGAGGGGAAGTTCTTCCAACCGAAAAACCTCACCTTACGAGAAAAGAACAAATGGATAACTACCACTTAGGTTGTCAAGCCAAAGTGCGTCAAGATACAAAGGTAGAAGTGCCAGAAGAAATATTTGGAATAAAGAAATGGGAATGTGAAGTAGTTTCAAATAATAATGTAGCAACATTTATAAAGGAATTTGTTGTAAAACTACCTCAAGGAGAAACCTTAGACTTCCGTTCAGGAGGCTACATTCAGATTGATGTTCCAAAATGCGAGGTTAGCTTCAAAGATTTTAATGTTGAGCCAGAATTCCACGAAGATTGGGATAGTATGAAGATTTGGAACTTGAAGATGAAGAACTCCGAATTGGTATATAGAGCCTATTCAATGGCTAACCACCCAGCAGAAGGGAATATAATAATGCTCAATATTCGTATTGCAACCCCACCTTGGGACAGGAAGAAATGCGATTTCAAGCATGTGAACCCAGGAGTTTGTTCCTCTTACATTTGGTCGTTAAAACCAGGCGACAAAGTTACAATCTCAGGACCTTACGGCGAATTCTTTATAAAAGACACTCAAAAGGAAATGATGTTTATTGGAGGAGGAGCAGGAATGGCACCAATGCGTTCGCATATCTTTGACCAATTCAAAACAAAACATACCTCACGCAAAGCAACTTTCTGGTACGGCGGACGTTCCCTAAGAGAACTATTCTATGTTGAAGACTTTAAGCAAATTGAAAAAGAAAATCCAAATTTCAGTTTCAACATTGCACTAAGCGAACCAAAGAAGGAAGACAATTGGGAAGGCTATATTGGATTTATTCATAAGGTTATTTTTGATAATTACCTAAAAAACCATCCAGAACCAGAAGAAGTAGAATACTATATTTGCGGGCCTCAACTAATGACCAATGCCGTTATTGATATGTTAGACAGCTTGGGAGTTCCACCAGAAAACATAATGTTTGATGATTTTGGAAATTAGGGAAAAGTAAGGTTAAATATAGCTATTGGGGCATGTTCATAAAAAATATGCCCTTTTTTATTGCATATAATCTATAAAAAAATAGGGAAGAAAAAATTAACTCTTCGTTTCAGAAAAATAGAATAAGGAGTTAGTTATAATAAACTTTAAAGACCTTTGCATTTTTCAACTCCCTTTCTTTTCCCATCTTATTTTTTATTGGATAACAATTGATCTTATTCTTTTTCGATAGAACCTTATTACAGCCCTATAAAACAAGATTTCCCAATCCAAAATCCAAATTTAATTTCTTAAAATTATCATGAGATAATTCAATTAGCAAAAGAAACAACCAAGTCGTTTTTACGAATCTTTTTTAAAAGATGACATTATGATAAACAATTTATTGCTATCTTTGAAAATTAAAAAATATAAAAACAGTAAGGGTTTATGGTTATGAATGAAGTTGAAGTAAGTAAAATTATTGATTTATACTTTAGTACTAAAAGTTTAAGCTTTGATAAGTCATTATATTATGATGTTGATTCAGATATTTTTATTCCAATCAATGAGACCCAATTGGAAATAAATACTTTATCTATATATTTCAATCAAATACTATTGAGATACATAGAGAATATTCAAAAACAAACAATACCCCTAAATATTGATGAGGCGTTTTGTTTTATTGATGAGTTTGAAAAACAGACAAAAAGCAATTTTAATTGTGAAAATGTAATTGATGCATATTCTGAAGTGATTAATGGATTAAAGTCATATGTTTTTTATTCTTTTCATAATAAAGGAATAATTAATATCTATGATTTGTATAAGTCATTGAATGAGAACAAGAAATATAGATTCCAAGAATATTTTTTTAAAGCAATTATTTTATTAGATCCCTCAGTAGAGATTATTTTTGAGTTTATTTCGTCAATAAATTCAAACAAAACATTATTTCCCATAGATAACTTTTGTGTTTATTTAGTAAAAAATAAACCTCAAAAAGCGGAAGGATTATATAACTATACTTTAAGTAAAAATGATAGTTCTAATAATAACTTATTATCTAATCTTTTAATTCAATTATTTGAAATTAATGAAGAAGAAACATTATCAAAAGTCAAAGAACTATTAACTTCAAATCCCACCGTTGCATATTGCGTACTAGGAAGATTAAAATATAAACAAGAGTCTCAAATTATAGAATGCTTTAAAATTGCACAATCTTCAGATAGTGAAGATTTAGAGTCTTTAGTCAATATAGCTTATATATACAAATCGTTAATAGTAAATGCCGTTACCTCTGTTGATATCAAAGAAGAGTGTTTTAGAAAAATCAAAGAGTTATATAAAATAGACAATAATAATTTGAAAAATTCTATTTTAATGGATTGTCGCTGTATTGAAGGTTATGAAAAAGAAAGATATGATATTTTTATTAGTGCTGTTTTACCAGCTTCAGAAAATGTTCTGGAATTAATAAACGATTATTTTTATTGGTTTAAAAATCCAGATTATTTTTTTGATTTATTCGAACATATACTAGATCTTCTTTTTTTAAGAGGCGTAGGTATGGTAGATGTGCGTTTTTTTGAAAAAGCTTTTTCTCATTTTTGGAGTATATGTAGGGAAAAATCAGAAGAACATATATTAATATTACTTTCACATAATAAATCATATTTAAGAATTGGGGCGGTAAATCTATTAATGAACTCACATATACAAAATTATAAAGTTGATTTACTAAAATTACAAACTGAACAACAACAATTAAGAGCTATTGAAGCTGTTTTATTTTGTGGTTTTTATAATATAGAGAAGTTATTGCCATTAATAATCTGTTTTTGGAATTCGCCATACTCAAAAGTTGTGGGATATTTACAAGAAAGATTGTCTTATATGATTTTTGAATCATATAATGATTATTTATATGAACTGATAATAAAACATGTAAGTGATAAAGCTTTTTTGAAGCCATTGAAAGATAGTTTATATGATTATCACGCATTAAGAAAAGAAAAAGAAGCAATAAATGATTTGAATCCGTATAAAAATGAACATGATTTTATGAATTCTTTTTATAATCTAGAAGATGAACATCAAAAAAAAATAATGAAAAGTCATGACAAAAACAATTCATTTCTGTCGATGTTTAAAAATACAATAATTGTAAGAGGGAATTCATGGAAAATAGGGGGTAATGATGTATCTCCTTTAAGTAAATTTGAACATTCATTTCAAATAGATTTAAATATGATTAAGAATCCAGATCTTTTTAATCACTTACATAATACATTTAATAGTAAATTTTAATTATGGATATAAAAACAATTATTGTAAAGGAGTATTTGGAGTCTCTAACAGAGAGTGAAGAACTAGATTATATTTTCCCATTATTTTTGGAATCTCAAGGTTATATTATAATGAGTAAACCAACAGAGTCCAAAGGTTTGTCTCAATACGGAAAAGATGTTGTTGCCATTGGGATAGATTTTGAAGATGGTATAAAGAAGAGATTTTATTTCGAGATAAAAGGAGGGGGAGATAGAAATATTTCAAATTCGACATATATAAAACCAGACGGAATAAGAGAGTCGTTAATAGAGGCAAAAGATAAAAAATTTACTTTAAAAAAGGAATATGAAAAACTACCGTTGAAGATTGTTCTTGTTCATAATGGTGAAGTGAAGGCAGATGTCAGGGATATAATGGAAGATTTTGTGCAAAAGGAATTCCCAGATGATGGTGAAATTGAATTCGGGAGATGGGGTATTTCGGAATTGACAAAATTCTTTTCTGAGAAGTTTTTTAATGAATTTCTTTTGGCATATAAAAAAGTTACTAAATTATTTAATAAAACAATACTAAATCTAGATGTTGATGATAGAGTTTCAAGAGATTTTGAAACTATGTTGGACATTCTTTTTGTAAAAATAAGACGAGAGGATTATAGAAAAACTCTACCAAGAAAATGGAAAATGTTTTTTGAATCACTTAGATTAATTTCTTTTATTATTTACACAGAAGCAAAGGAGTATAACAATTTGGATATAGCCAAAAGATATCTAACTCGCTTGGTAATTTATTTATGGTATTGGATATTAAAATGTAAATTGGAATATGATGATAAAATACAACAGTATTTTTCGAAAATCTTTGATTTCTATTTATACGTAATGGAAGAATATTTCCAAAGAACACTGCCAATAGCTTTAAAAAAAGATGGATTGTTTTATGATAAAGGAGGAAGATATGAACAAGTAGGATTTACAATGCGAACATTTGAATATTTGCAGTATTTGTGTTGGTTTATGAATTTAAATAATGTTAAAGATAAGGATAAAGTAATTGCAGGAATTTTAAATAATAATAATGTTTCTGCAAGACCATTATTAGATATTCATTCAATACCAATTATTTCAGTATTAAATTTATTTATTGAATGTGACAATAGAGATGCAGCCAAAGCGTACTTATCTGATGTTTTATTTTATCTAAGATTGGCAAAAGAAAAATACAATAGACTTCCTGATGCAAATAATAGCGAGAAAAATGTTATTAGATTAATTGTAACAGGAGAAAAATCAATTTATTATTCAGATTCAACATCCTTACTATTAACAGCTTTATTAGAATTTATTGTTATTTTGGAGATGAAAGAGGAGTATGAAATTATGCTTGAATTTATAAAGAAACATAAAATAGATTTAGGTCTTTTTATTCCTCATCATAGTATTAACTCAACTTCAAAGCATTTAATCGAAGATAATGAGAATGATTTAGAAGAACAGCTTTTTTCAAAATATTTTTTTTGTGATGGGTATCAATCACAAACTATTCTATCCAAAGATTTTATTAAGGATATCTCCTTTGAAGAATTTAAAACTAACATTCAAACAAAAAAAGAAGAATTTATATATGAATATAGAACAGATTCTTCATATTCTCCTTTCTTGAGAGATTTGGCTCATATATATTTTAGAACACCATATTTCCCAGATACTTGGAGAGATTTATTGTAGATGATAATTTATTTGAGCAAGAGCCAGAGGAAATAGAATACTATATTTGCGGACCACAACTAATGACCAATGCCGTTATTAAAATGTTGGAGAGCTTGGGAGTACCATCAGGAAACATCCTATTTGACGATTTCGGGAATTAGAATATATTTTAGTATGAAAAGAGAAACGCAAATCGCGATTGATAGGTAATTTATAAATTATTAAAAGATAAAGAAAGTAATATTATGACATTCGAACAAGCTTGGAGTAAATATATTATCTCTTTAAAAGGGAAAGAAATATACTTAGCCTATGGTAAAAAGAATAAAATTTTAGAAGTTTCAGATGAAGGCATTAAAAGAATAACTTCAAATGGTAATGAGAATTTTATTAGTATAGATGTATTTGAATATACTTATAATAGAGTTAATAATGATGGGTATATTTCTAGGAAATGCATTAATCAAGAATTTCCAAAACGTGTTTCTTCTGGAGTTATTGCAATTCTAAAGGAAATACATTTTATTGAATTAACAAGCAACCCGGAATTAGGCTTAATATTAAGCAAAACAAAGCAAAAATAAAACCTTGTTTCAGTAAATTAAAGCGAAGAGTTAATAAAATATCTTCTGAAAAGAATTTATTAAAACGAAGATTCAATAAATTAAAACGAAGAGTTAGTTTTGTTGAATTTTCGGGTATTGTACTTATTCTTCTAAATAGTCAGATAGTTTGAAAACCCAAACAGCTTTGCTCTTTACATGACTATACTTAATTACTGAAGTATCAATATGGAGTTTACCGTCTTTATAGGTATAGGGAATATTAAGAGTAGGGGAGTCCAAAAAGGTTATTTTAAGGTCTTTTGGTGGTGTTTTTTCAAGGTTAAGAGTTAGTTTATCCTCTGGTATTGTGTAGCTTAATGCATAAAGGTTATTTCCTTGTGTTGTATAACAAACATAGGTGTCCAACCAATTATATGTTGTCTTCCAAAGAGTTTCAATTGGTTTAGATTCTTGATTAGGGCTTGCAATTCTTAGTTTTATACTTGCCTCATGTGTGTTTTCAAAGTATTCAACCCTGATTTTATAAGTTTTATCCTTATTCAACATAATCTTGGTGGAAGGGTTTTGTCGAGTATCAATTAGAAGCTTATTATCAATGTAAGCTAAGGCGTAATCATCTGCCTGACAAGAAATAGTATAGGTTTCTGTCTTCTCAGGCTTAAATTCTCCTTCCCAAATAACTCCAAAATTATCTTCACTCATAAAACTTTGTGGAGCATTGCGTACCCAATTAAAGTTAATTGCAGAGTCAATGCCTTGTTTGGTTTTTGGTTTTTGGTCAAAAGGCTTTGTGAAGGGTCTGCTACCATATATGCTTTCTCCATTAGTTTCCAACCATGAACCTAAATCCAATAATCTTTCTTGTTGAATAAGTGGGATTTGTCCATCAGCACTCGGTCCGACGTTTAGGGTTAAGCCTCCGCCTGAGGCAACCAATTTAACAAAATGCTTTATTATCTCTTCGGAAGTTTTATAGCTATTGATGTCTTCGTTGCGATTGAGTCCAAAACTCCTACCTATACCTCTGCACTCTGCCCAAGGTTTTATTGTTTCAAGTATTCCTGAGCTATATTCGGGGGTTAGGTAACCGTGATTGAAGCCTTTTCCAAAGCGGTCATTGACTATGGCTTTCTCCCCAACAACCTTGTAGTAGTACTCAACCAACTCATCGGAATGCAGTTCCTTATAGGTATGATCCCAATCTCCATCGGAAAAAAGTACTGTGGGCTTAAACTTATCAATCAATTCTTTGAATTGGGGCACAAGATGATTTGTTGCATAGTTTTCAATACTTATATTTGTATCTTGTGTCCAGCGATAAAGAGGATTTGTCCATTCGGTTAGGGAATAATACATTCCCATTTCCAAGCCCTGCTTTCTTACGGCATCAGTTATTTCTTTGCAAAAATCTCTCTTTGGTGCTGTCTCAAAACTATTCCAATTTTTTGCATACTTAGAATGCCACATGCAATAACCATCGTGATGTTTTGAGGTAAAGAGGACATATTTTGCTCCGCTTTTCTTAAAAAGTTCTGCCCACTGATTTGCATCAAATAGTTCTGCCTTAAATATATTTTTATAGTCTTCATATTTGAACTTTTCTCCAAATACTCTTTTCTGATAGTTGATTCTTGCACTATCACCTGAAATTAACCCTTTGTAGAACCATTCTGCATATTGCTCTTTTCCACTCCAAGAAGGAACGCAGTAGAGTCCAAAGTGAACAAATATTCCAAGTTTGGCATCAGAGAACCATTGTGGATACTCCCTGCTTTGAACAAAGTCAGCTCTTTTCTCTTGTGCCATAATGCTAAAAGAAAGAACGATGAGGGAAATAAATACTATCTTTTTCATGTTTTATTATGTATTGATATAAGGCAGAAAAATTTTACTTAGTAAAGTGCTTGCTCAATTAACTCTTTATTCTAAATTTTTATCTTTTGATTCTAATTTTCTGTCTCTTGATTTCAATTTTTTATCTCTTGATTCTAAATTCTCTTACTCAACAACCACTTCATAAACTCTTCCTTCTACATCTGTCTTTGGGTAAGGGAGGAAGTTTTGGTCGTAGATAACAGGAGGCCAAAACTCTGTATAGTGGTATTCTTGTGTGATAACGCTTAGCATTTGATTGTTAGGAATAACAGTAAACTCATCATTCATATAACCCACAACATACATCTTGTCGGGGCTTTCGCCTATTCTCCAAATTATCTCTTGTGGCTTCCATTCTATTTCATAATAGTAATAGTCTTTATGGAATATTTTATTGGATATTGCCTCTCTTGATGTCAAAGCCCTATAAGCATCGTACCAACGAACATAGGTATATTCTTTTGAAAGGTATTTATATGTATGTCCTCCTCCATCATAGAAGTTTTTCGGGCTTGGACAGGCTAAATCCCAATTAGTACAAGCTAAAATACATTCATCTTTGTCGTAAGGGTTATAGTTTTTGGGTTGTTTCTGGTAGCCTCCTCCCCAATACTTTGAGGTCTTGATTATTTCAATATCTATTTCCGAATAGTTTGAATTGGGAGTTCTTTCGGCTTGTGTGCCATCGTCCATTGCATACTTAACATAGCCTGTTTTACTACAATCTCTCCTTTGATTCCATGCTTGTTCTGATTGATATATAAGCCAAAAAGCATTTGTTAAACCACTCCAAACACCTTCTTTATTGAGTTGTTCGGGAAACTTTATCTTGCCTCTGAACTTCCCATAAGTGAATCCTATTCTTGATTTTATACCAACGCTTTCTTTTCTTGGAGCAGTCTCTCTTTGAGAATTACCTGGGTTAATCAGAGATATGTATTTACCAGCATTATTTACCCGAACTGTTTTTGCAGGATAGTCTGAAATAAATGGGTGGTCTTTAACCCTTTTGGTAGAGTCGGCAAACTTCTTTTTATTTTGGTTATATTTATCTGCACTATAACTATCACCTATAATATCATCAACAATAGGAATATTCCAAAGATAATAATCCTTAGAGATATTATGAAAATATTGTTCAAAATGTGCTCTATAATACAATGTGTCATTATCTCCAACCTTTGAATTATTAGGATAAATTTTAAAGTCTTGGTTTGGATACGACAATACATCAACAAATACTCCGCCTTGCCCATTTAGAATTGCTTTTAATTGGAGTTTCTGATTGGAAAGTAAGGTAGATACCCCTTTTAAAGCCTTGCCTTTACCTTTTAAGAAATATGTATAAGGGTTAATAAAACCATTGATACTATCTGAAAGAGATATATTTTTAATCTCTTTGGGAATTTGATTTAAAGCGTCTTTATCGGCAACAACCAAAAGAAAACTATATACTCCTGTTCTTGGATTTCGTTTAAATCTATTATTATTATCTCCGTTTTGAAGGTTATAATTTATTATCCAACAAGCGTCTTGATAAAGAGCTTCTTCAATAGATATTTTCTTTTGCAGAGCTTTTTCTTTGATTAGGTTATACCATTTCTGGTCGCCTTTAATGGTTTGAATTGTCTTTTGGATGTTTTCTTTTTCATCAACGTACTTAGCCTCTGAACCAAAGTATTGTTTCTCGTTTCTTGGATTTCCAACAATACGAAAGGCATCTTCAATTACTCCATTTTGAGGAACTTCTTTAAATTCTATATTGGTTTCTTCCCAAGAGCCATAAAAGTTTTCGTTATCAAATTTATTATCCTCTTCAAATTTATAGGTTTCGTTTTGATAGTAAATCTTATAGAATAGTTTCTTATCCTTTTGTGTATTTACTGAGGCTTTGAAATGAAATAATCCATCATCTGTTTGATTAGGAGAAGGTATAATTATACCCTTTTCAATAGCCTCTTCCAAATCCATTAACATTGCAATAGTATCTGTTGTGTTTGCCTTATTTAAAAGATATTTCTCTTGAATTTGAGAGAAATCAATCTTAAATTCTTTAATTACGTTTTCTTTTGTACAAGCCCCAAACACAATGGCTATAAGTAGCGAGAATATATAAATTCCACTCCTTTGTTTTCTTTTAGAATACATATCCTATCTTAAATAAATTTGTTTGTTGTATTGTTCTTCCATAAGGGTCATTCTTTAAGAGATTTGAAATGCCATACCTTGCTTCCCAACCAAAAATAATACTCATAATACGCATTTCTAATTCAAATTGAATTCCATATTGGTGTTTATCCAAATAGTTTGACTTAGAATAAGACTTACTACTAAATACATAATCGTAATATCCACCCAAAGCTAATGATAAATCAAAGGTATTTTGTACAGTATTAGTTTTAAAAACAGCCAATATAGGAACAGAAAGAGTATGGTACTTAACTTCTGTTTCGTATCGTTTAGCTTCCAAATAATAATACTTAATCCCTCCTTTTAATGCAAATAAGTTAGAGAAAGAATGTCTTCTAAATAATCCAATTCCAAGTCCAAAATCTGTTTTGCCTGTCATTCTGCCTTTGGTATAATAATTTTGATTAGAACCAAAGGCTAAATCCATCCCCCAATAATTAATTGGCAAAGGCTTATGCTTAGATGAGCTTTTCCCAGAGTAGAGAATTTCTTCGCTATTGGCAAAGTTTTTTATTGCACCGTAAATATAATTTGAAATAATCTTAATCCCTTTCACATCTATTAGTTGAGCATCATCAGTAGGCTTATGATATGGCGAAACAAGTCCAGTGGAAACATATAAAGAAGCAATGCCTGCTTGAGCAAAAGGGTCGTGGTCAGAACCTCCTATAATGTTTTTATCTAATTGTTTAAAAGAAACATCGTACCCCTTGCCTAAGTCTAAGGAACTAAAATACTGCCAATAATCTTTCAGCATACCGACTCCAACAACTCTTAACCGCTTCGACTTTTTTAGATAACCCACCATATCCAAGCTCATCATTAATTTGATATTGCTTACTTCTACCTTATTCCCCTTATACATAAACCCATTCTTAGCCATATAAGAAGACCCATTTAGCCCTGTTTCTTCGGCATCAAAAGCAACTAAAACAACACTACGCTTTATAGTTGCTTTATTATTATTTATAAGTCGAGCTAATTCCAATATAGCAGCAACACCAGAAGCATTATCGTCAGCACCATTATAAATAGAAGTGTCATTATCTTCATCAACAGAAAACCCTAAATGATCATAATGAGCACCAATAAGAATATATTCTTGTTTTAAAATAGAATCATTCCCTTCAATAACACAAATGATATTCTTCTGTTTTATTAAATTCTTGCTCTTTTCATTAATTACTTGAAATGTTGTTTTAAGACCTATATCCTCAAATCTCGTTACAATGTAATTAGCTGCCTTATCAATATGTTCGCTTCCTGTCTCTCTTCCCATCAAAGAGTCAGAAGCCAAAACGAAAACATCTTTTTTAATTCTTTCAATAGTGCTTTGAGCATATGCACTATTGAAAGACAAAACCATATACATAATAGCAATTATTGCTATTATCTTTTTGTAGCCCATTAAAATGAAATTAATTATTTTATTTCTTAAACAACCTTCCCAAGAAGGAGGTTCCAATCTTACTTATATCATCCATAATATCTCCATCACCATCTTGGTCTAATAGTTTTGTAATAATACTTTGATTCTTTTTTGATGGTTTTGTGCTTGATGAAAGTAAACTGCCTAAAATATCATTTATTCCTGTTGATTGATTAGAAGAACTCTTCTTTCCAAGGAATCCCATTATCATTGGAGCAGCTATCTCCAATATTTTAGCAGCAGAACTAGTACTAACACCAGAGCTTTTGCTTACATAAGCAGTAGCGTTATTTTGTTTGTTTCCTAAAACATGCCTTAGAATACCAGCACCATTAGCCATTTGAGGATTTTGAAGGAAGCCTCCAAGATTATCCAAAATACTTCCATCATGGTCTCTATTAATTGCATTTTGCAATTGAGTAGCTCCTTCTTCAGTACTACTGTTTTTTGATAAAGCACTCATAAGTAAAGGTATTGCACTTTCCATTGCACCTTTGGCTTGTTTAGGTGAAAGGTTTGCTTGCTTTCCTAATTCTTGTAATGAATTATTATCAAAGTTAGATAATAAAGATTCTAATAAATTTTCCATAGTTTTTGATTTTTATTATTGGTTATTGCTATTTACGTTATTTGGTGTTTGATTGGTTGGTAAGAGAGTTCCTTCTTTTTCTTTAATAGCCCTCTTCTCACAACGGTCGCATAAATCAGTAATATTTTTTAATTCTCTTGACTTTGCAACAGTTCCTTCAAAAATCTCATTAGTTCTATCTGTGTTTATATAAGAACAATCAGAATATATATGATAGCTCTTTCCATGTTTAGTCCAATAAACATGGTCTGCTCCATCTTTTGTTAGTGATTTTACTTCTTTTGTTTGCTCTTCGTATTGTTCAATGGAAGGTGGGTTAAAGTCATAACCAACAATTCCTGCAATAGCTAAAGCAACAACTGCAATAGTTCCAACAATGCCTTTTTGCTTTCCACTCATATTCTTATTAGTAAAGATTAGAATTACCAAAGGTAAGAATGCAATGATACTAATAATCAAACCCAATTGGTTTTGAATAAAAAATCTAACCTTGTCTTTTTCTGATGCAGGGTCAAACCTATTGGCTTTCTTCCATAAAATAGAACCTATTACTGCAAAGATTAAATCTACAACAATTAAAATAATAAGTCCAGTCATATTAACTGGCGTTTCTCTGAGCATAATAATAGCCCAAATTTCAGCAGCAATTGCTAATATCCAAGCTATAATAGCTATTACTCTAAACTGCGTAGCCTTAGATTTACTCTCTTTTGTTGGAACAAAAGGAGTAGATTGTGAAGATGATGTTGTGTTTTGATCATCTTCGATTCGTGTAATTTTTTTCTTTGTTGCCATCTTTTTGTTTCCTTTCTTGTTAATAAATTAATAAATGTATTTTTTATTTTCCCCAAGTTTCCCTGTCCAAGCTCCTATAACCAATTGCTTCGGCTAAATGAGCAGACTCTATATTTTTACTTGCTTCCAAATCGGCAATAGTTCTTGACACCTTTAATATCCTATCGTAAGCCCGTGCTGAAAGCCCAAGTTTATCCATTGCTCTTTTTAGAAGATTGATTCCGCTTTCATCCAATTTGCAATACTCTTTAAGCATCTTAGGTGTCATTTGAGCATTACAATGAATATGTTCTTTATCCTTAAATCTTTCTTGTTGAATACGCCTTGCCCTAAGAACTCTCTCTCTTATAATAGAACTTGCCTCCCCATCTCGCATAGCAGACAAATCACTAAATGCAACAGGAACAACTTCAATTTGAATGTCAATCCTATCCAACAAAGGGCCAGAAATTTTGTTCAAATATTTAGAAACACTTCCCGAAGCACAAGTACAGCTAACATTAGGATGATTATAATAGCCACAAGGACAAGGATTCATAGCTGCAACTAACATAAAGCTCGCAGGATAACGAACAGCCAGTTTTGACCTTGAAATAGTAATTTCCCTTTCTTCCATAGGTTGTCGCAAAACCTCCAAAACATTTCTTTTAAATTCCGGCAATTCATCTAAAAACAAAACCCCATTATGTGATAGAGAAATTTCCCCAGGTTGAGGATAGGCCCCACCACCCACAAGTGCAACATCTGAGATAGTATGATGTGGATTACGAAATGGCCGAACAGAAATCAGTGGAGTATTCTTTGACATTTTCCCGGCAACAGAATGTATCTTGGTTGTTTCTAAACTTTCGTCCAATGACAAAGGAGGCAAAACAGAAGGTAGTCTTTTAGCAAGCATAGTCTTTCCACTGCCAGGAGGTCCAATTAAAATAACATTATGACTTCCAGCAGCAGCAATTTCCATACCTCTTTTAACACTTTCTTGCCCTCTTACGTCAGCAAAATCAAATTCATAACGCTCCAAACCCTTATCAAAGACTTCATCACAATCAACTATAACCCTTACCAAAGGCTCAGAACCATTGAAGAAATTAATAACCTCCAAAACACTTTCCACCCCATAAACCTCTAAACCCTTAACAATTGCAGCCTCTTGTGCATTGACCTTTGGAAGAATAAAGCCTTTGAATCCTTGTGCCTTAGCCTCCAAAGCAATTGGTAAAGCCCCCTTAATAGGTTGCAAAGAACCATCTAAGGAAAGTTCTCCCATAATCAGATAATCCGATAAATTATCAGCAATGACCTGCTCCGAAGCAGCCAAAATACCCATCGCAATAGTCAAATCATAAGCTGAACCCTCCTTACGAATATCAGCTGGTGCCATATTAATAATTATTCTTTTGCCAGGCACTTTATATCCAAAGCTTTCCAAAGCCGAACTCACCCTTTGAAAGCTCTCCTTTACAGCATTATCAGGAAGCCCCACCAAATAAAAACCAATCCCTTGTTCAATAGAAACCTCCACACAAACATTTGTAGCCTCAATCCCATTAATTGCACTACCGTAAGCCTTAACTAACATCTCAGTTTAATTTAATTGCAACACTCTTAATTAACTCTTCAAGCTCCTTAGTTTCTAAGGAATAAAATTCAATACTTTCAATATAAACTTCCTTGCTTATTCCATATTTTTCAAACACTTGTTCAGAATAAGTCTTTGCTCTTAAATCTCTTATTGCTCTATTTGTATCTTGCTTAGAATTAACCAAAGCTTCAGCACGTTGCAAATCAACAATAACTTCAACCAGCCTATCCTTTGGTAAAATTCCTTCGGGCACGCTCCTTTCTTTTGAGCAAGAACCTAAAACCAAAATAAACAACACCAAAACAAGTCTTTTCATACCACAAAGGTACAAAAAAAATATTAACCACATACTTAACTCTATTCTAAGAGTAGATAAAAAGAATAATCTTAGAATCAAACCATAATACTCAATCAATTACTCATCTAAGATTCTCAGCAATTAATAGCCCAATAAAATAGGAGTTTTAAAATAAAATATCAAATCTTTTTTAACTGAAATCAAGTTCTAATTTTTTAGAATCAAAAGATAAAAAATTATCTCTTAGTTTTAATTTTTTAGAATCAAATTCCAAAACGTAGTTATTAGCAGCCAAAAACACAAATTTATATTTATAAGATATTAATAGCTGACCTATATATAGTTAAATCTAATATTATTCTTATAAAAATATAATCCATAGCTTTGGGGCGTGAAATAGTATTAAATCTTAATAAGAATACAGAGCTTTATTTCTTTCTAATAAAACACCTATTCAATAAATAATTTAACTAATTTTTGTACCTTTGTCCATTAATTGAATAAATAATAATTCTAATTCATAAGAGATGAATATGTACGATTTAATTCCACATGACTATTTGCTAAGACATATTAATTTAGCCTTAGAGGAAGATATTAAAGATGGAGACCACTCGTCTTTGGCTTGTATTTCAAAGGAAACTCTTAATAAGGCTAAGCTAATTGCTAAGCAGGAGGGAATTATTTGCGGAATTGATATTGCTAAAAAAGTTTATGCTATGGTTGATAGCAGTATTAAATTTACTGCATTGATGAAAGACGGAGATAAAATAAAGAAAGGCGATATTGTATTTAAGGTTGAAGGCAGTGCAATTGGTATTTTAACCTCAGAAAGAACCGCTTTAAATTATATGCAACGTCTTTCGGGAATAGCTACTTCAACTAATGAATATGTTCAAATCATAAAAGGAACTAATGCAAAATTGCTTGATACTCGTAAAACCACTCCTTCTATGCGACTTTTTGAGAAATATGCTGTCAAAGTTGGAGGAGGTTTTAATCATAGGATAGGTTTGTATGATATGATTATGTTAAAGGATAATCATATTGACTTTGCAGGAGGGATTTCAAAGGCAATAGGCAAGACTAAGGAATATCTGAAGAGTTTGAATAAGGATTTAAAAATAGAAATAGAAGTTCGCTCGTTGAAGGAATTGGATGAGGTTTTGAGTATAGGTGGTGTTGATAGAATTATGTTAGATAATTTTACTCCCGAGTTATTATCAGAGGCGGTTAAAATAATTAATAGTAGATATGAAACTGAGGCTTCGGGAGGAATAAATAAGGATACAATTCTTTCTTTTGCCAAAACGGGGGTTGATTTCATATCTGTGGGAAGTTTAACTCATCAAATAAAATCTTTGGATTTAAGTTTGGTTGCTGAGAGTTAGTAATTAATTGTAGTAGTATAGTTTTTGTATGCCGAAGAAAAAAAACAAATATATTAGGAAATTACTTTACTGGCGTCCAGTTAGGAATGCGTTGCATGTTTCCAGGCTTATTGTTCTTCCAGGCTTTCAGGGAGTGCCTTTATTTGATGTTTTGTTTTTCTTTATTAAGGGATTGTCCAAAGGACTTTTAAGTCAAAGAGCAGCAGCCTTGGCTTACCACTTTGTTTTGGCCACTTTCCCACTTTTACTCTTTTTTTTCACGTTACTTCCTTATGTCCCTATTGATTCTTTATACCTTCAAGTGATAGAATTAATAAATTCACTCCTTCCTCCCTCTATTACAGGAAAAGTAACTACGGTTATCAACGAGATATTTCTAAAAAAACATCAGGGACTTATGTCTATTGGGTTTATAAGTTCGGTTTATGTTGCTTCAAGTGGTGTTAATGCGATGATGATTTCTTTTAATACCTCCACTTATAATACTAAGAAAAGAAAATGGCTTAAACGCAGATTAATTAGTATTGGATTGGTTTTTGCAATTGGCTTAATTGTTCTTCTGTCTTTTATTTTAATTATTGGCTCAACTGCTTTTTTCAATTTCCTTTTACGGAATAGCATAATTGAACAAGGCTTTATGCTCTTTCTTTTGCAATCGGCCAAATGGCTATTATTAGTTGCCATTGTGTATATAATGTTCGTTATGATTTATTACTATACTCCCGCAGACAAAACAAACTTTAAATTCTTTTCAGCAGGAGCAACCTTAGCAACAATTCTTTTCATTCTTTCTATTTCAGGATTTAATTTCTATATTGCCAATTTCTCACGCTATAATGCGCTATATGGTTCAATTGGGGCTTTAATTATATTCCTGTTATGGTTCTTTTTAATTTCTTACGTGCTTATTATAGGTTACGAACTTAACGCAAGCATTGCTTATGCTGTTAGTGAGAAGTCATCCAAAAAAGAATACGCTGGTGGGGAAGAGCCAATTCAGATTAGTCGCTCTGCTGGAAATAAATCGGTTTATAGAAGATGGAATAGAATAATAAGAAGAATTCGCATTACATTTTTAATATGGCATGAGAAGATAATGAATAAAATGAGAAGATAAATAATATAAAAAAATGGGAAAGATAGTAGCAATAGTAGGACGACCAAACGTTGGTAAGTCAACGCTTTTCAATCGTTTGACAGAAACAAGAGATGCCATAATACACCAAGAGGCAGGAGTAACACGCGATAGGCATTATGGGAAAAGTCATTGGAATGGGAAGGAATTTTCTGTCATTGACACAGGAGGATATATAATAGGCAGTGAAGATGAATTTGAAGAAGAAATACGCAAACAAGTAGCTCTTGCTATTGAAGAGGCTGATTCAATTCTGTTTTTGGTTGATGTGAAAGAGGGCTTAACTCCAATGGACGAAGATGTGGCAGAAATGCTTAGAAGAACCGACAAGAAAGTTATCTTAGTTGCAAATAAGGTTGATAATACTCAAAGAGCCAATGACCATATTGAATTCTATTCTTTGGGACTTGGGGAAATTTATAGCATATCTTCAATCAATGGTTCAGGAACAGGAGAACTCTTAGATGAACTTGTAAAGAACTTTGATATTGAACAAGACGAAGAGTTTGAACAAGACATTCCAAAGATTGCTGTTGTGGGAAGACCAAACGTTGGTAAGAGTTCAATGATTAATGCTTTAATTGGACAAGATAGAAATATTGTTACAAATATTTCAGGAACAACACGAGATTCTTTGCATACAAGATATAATCTTTTTGGATTTGATTTCTTGATTGTAGATACAGCTGGAATAAGAAAGAAAGGAAAGGTTTCTGAAGATGTAGAGTTCTATTCTGTTATGCGTTCTATCCGCTCAATAGAGAATAGTGATGTTTGTATTCTAATGCTTGATGCCTCACAAGGCTTGGAATCACAAGACTTAAACCTCTTCTCACTTATTCAAAGAAACAATAAAGGAGTTGTTATTGTTGTAAATAAATGGGACTTGATTGAGAAAGAAACCAACACATCAAAAGAATTTGAGCAAAAGATTAGAAAAAAGATAGCTCCTTTTGAAGATGTTCCTATTATATTTACATCTGTTATAAACAAGCAAAGAATATTTAAAGTTCTTGAAGAAGCTAAGAGGGTTTATGAAGCACGCTCTCAGAAAATATCTACATCCAAACTCAACGAAGATATATTGCCAATAGTTAAAGAGGAGAATCCACCACCATCATATAAAGGAAAACATATAAAAATCAAATATGTAATGCAATTAAAAACCGCTTATCCTCAATTTGTTTTCTATTGCAACCTGCCTCAATATATTCGCGACCCATACAAACGATATGTTGAGAACCGAATGCGAGAGATATATGATTTTCGTGGAGTTCCAATAACGCTTTATTTCAGGGAGAAATAATTAAAAATGAGTGTGAGATTAGACAAATGGCTTTGGGCAGTGAGGCTCTACAAAACAAGGGCTTTGGCTGCTGATGCCTGCCGATTAGGTAAAATTAGCTTTGAGGGTAATGTTGCAAAGGCATCAAAAGAGGTTAAAGTAGGCGACAAGTATGAAATAAACCTTAATCAATTACATAAAATAGTTGAGGTAAAAGAGGTTTTAAGCAATAGAGTTTCTGCCAAAATGGTTGAGAACTACATGATAGACCTTACGCCACAAGAGGAATACGAAAGGATTGAATTAACAAGGAAGTTCGCCTTTGAAAAAAGAGACCGAGGTGTTGGACGTCCAACCAAAAAAGAAAGAAGGGATATTGATTTGTTTAAAGAATAAAGAGTTTTATTGCCTAATAAATCCCTCTATTGCTCAATAAATGACATCATCACTTAAATACAAATAATGAAACTTGATTTCAGTAAAATGAATCTTGATTTCAAGAAATTCTTTCTTGATTTCATTTTACTGAAATCAAGATTCATTTTTCTTAAACTTTATTTAGTCAGAAAACAAGCTAACTCTCTTTTCAAAAAGTCGGGGTTTAAATTTTCTTTATTAGGATTAGGGTTTTTAGGATTTTGACAAAATAATCTTGACTTATCGTATAATTGCTATACATTAAAGCGGAAATGCATTATATCTCCGTCTTGAACAACGTATTCTTTACCTTCTACGCTCATCTTACCGGCTTCCTTGCATGCAGCTTCACTTTTTAGGGCTATATAATCTTCATATTTGATTACTTCTGCTCTAATAAATCCTTTTTCAAAATCGGTGTGAATTACTCCTGCACATTGAGGTGCCTTCCAGCCATTATGGAATGTCCAAGCCCTTACTTCTTGCACTCCTGCTGTAAGAAATGTTTTTAAATCTAATAATTTATATGCTTCTTTTATTAATCTATCTACTCCACTTTCATGTAGTCCAAGTTCTGAGAGGAACATTTCTTTTTCTTCAAAGGTTTCCAATTCTGCAATCTCCGATTCTATCTTGGCTGCAACAATAAGTATTCCTGCCCCTTCTTTTTTTGCTATTGTTTCCACTGATTTAGTGTGCTCATTTCCTTCTTTGGCTGATTTTTCATCAACATTACAAACATAAAGTACGGGTTTGGTGGTCAAAAGAAATAGTTCCCTTGCCGCTTTTTGTTCATCCTTAGTCTCAAACTGCACCTCCCTTGCATTCTTTCCTTGAACCAAAACATCACGATAACGTTTCATAACTTCAAGAAGAATTTTTGCTTCTCTATCACCTCCACTCTTTGCTTGCTTCTCTGTTTTTGCAAATCTTGTTTCAATGGTTTCAAGGTCTTTTATTTGAAGTTCTGTGTCTATAATTTCTTTATCTCTTATTGGATTTATTCCTCCTTCTACGTGAACTATGTTTTCATCTTCAAAACAACGAAGTACATGCAATATTGCATCACATTCTCGTATGTTTCCTAAGAACTTATTGCCTAATCCTTCTCCTTTGGAGGCTCCTTTAACCAAACCTGCAATATCTACAATATCTACCGTTGTTGGAACTATTTTATTGGGATTTATAAGTTCTGCCAAAGCATTTAATCTATTGTCTGGAACGGTTATTACTCCTAAATTGGGTTCTATTGTACAGAAAGGAAAGTTTGCAGATTGTGCTTTGGCACTTGACAAACAATTAAAGAGAGTTGATTTACCAACATTGGGCAATCCTATTATTCCACATTTTAAAGCCATAGTATTTATTATATTTGATAGTTTATAATAATAATTATACACTAATAAACAAGGTTGCAAAAATACTAAAATAAGGGATATAAACATTAAGATTAGAAATATCAAAGCTTAATTTATTTTTCTATAAGGGAAGGTTTAAGAAAACAAATAACTAATTTTGCAAGGATATTTAAAGAAAAGATAAAACACAAAAAGGAATATGAATATTGAAATAATAAATATAGGCGATGAACTTTTGATAGGGCAGGTTGTAAACACCAATGCTTCCTTTATGGCACAGGAGTTAAACAAAGTAGGCTTTAATATAATAAGAATTAGTACCATTGCCGATAACGCAAAAGATATAGAGCTTTGTGTAAAAGAAGGCTTGCAGCATTCTGATTGCGTTTTAATAACAGGAGGCTTAGGCCCAACCAAAGACGATATAACAAAATACACCTTAGCCAAGATATTTGAGAGCGAAATGATAGAAGACCAAAATGTTTTGGCAAATGTGCAAAAGATATTTTCCCATAGAGGCTATGAACTTACCCCAACCAATCGTTTGCAAGCACAAGTACCCAAGAAATGTAAAGTAATAGAAAACCTTGTTGGCACTGCCCCAGGAATGTGTTTTGAAACAAATGGTAAATTAGTAATATCTATGCCTGGTGTTCCCTTTGAAATGAAAGAAATGATGACAAAACATATCATTCCATTGCTTCTTTCTTTCTATAAACCCTCAGCTATTTTTCACAAAACCATACTAACACAAGGTATAGGAGAGAGTTTTCTTTCCGATATATTAGAGGATTTTGAACAAAACCTGCCTAAGCATATTCACTTAGCATACCTTCCGCAAGCTAACCTGCTTCGTCTTCGTCTTTCTGCCCAAGGAGAAAACCATAATCAAGTAAAAGAAGAATTGGAAGCACAGATAAATAAATTAATGCCACTTATAAACGATTACTTCATTGGATTTGATGAAAACGATTTAAGTCGTGTTGTAGCTAAACTCTTAGAGCAAAAAGGTAAAACCCTTTCCACCGTAGAAAGTTGCACAGGGGGAAACATTGCCCACGCAATAACCCTTAACGCAGGCTCATCTCAATATTTCAAAGGAACAATAGTGGCCTACTGCAATCAAGTAAAAGAAGATGTTTTGGAAGTAGAAGCAAAATCCATAGAAGACTTTGGAGCAGTAAGTAAAGAAGTGGCTCAGCAAATGGCCTTAGGTGGAATAAAGAAACTAAAAACCGACTATTGCATTTCAGCCACAGGCATCGCAGGGCCAACAGGAGGCACAGACCAAAAACCCATAGGAACAATTTGGATAGCAGTGGCAAATAGTAAAAGAGAAGTCCAAGCCCAGCAATTCAACTTCTTTTCCAGTAGAGAAAATTTTATCAATAGAGCAACCAACCAAGCCTTCGCTATGCTTTTAAAATGGATAAAAGAAGGAAAATAAAAACAGATTATAATTTTTATGCTGAAAAATGTAGAAAATATGTTATAAATCATGATTTTTATGTTGAAAAATGTAGAAAATGTGTTATAAATCATAATTTTTATACTGAAAAATGTAGAAAATGTGTAATAAATCGTGATTTTTATGCTGAAAAATGTAGAAAATGTGTAATAAATCATAATTTTTATGCTAAAAAATGCAGAAAATGTGTTGTAAATCGTGATTTTTATGTTGAAAAATGTAGAAAATATGTTGTAAATCGTAAAAAATAAATTTAAAAATTAATTTTATGGAAAATAAACTTGCAGCTTCGGAACTTACTTTGGCTAATGATGGAAGTCTTTATCATATTCGTTTAAAGCCTCAGAATTTAAAGGATAATGTTATTTTAGTTGGCGATCCTAAAAGGGTGGAAATGGTGTCAAAATATTTTGATACCATTGAGTTTAAGTCTTCAAATAGGGAAATTATTGTTCATAGTGGAACTTTTAATGGGATTGGAATTACTGCTCTTTCAACGGGTATGGGAACGGATAATATTGATATTGTTATAACGGAGCTTGATGCTTGTGCTAATATTAATTTGGAAACACGTGAGCTAAATCATAATTTCCGCAAATTAAATCTTATTCGCTTGGGAACTTGTGGGGCTTTGCAAAAAGATATTCCTTGTGGGAAAATGATTGCTTCCAAATATGTTGTCGGAATAGATGGCATAATGTATTATTATAAAAATAATAAGAATGTTATTGATGAAGACCTAACTCAAAGTTTTATTTCCAGGATGCAATGGGACGACTCTTTGCCAAAGCCTTATGGGGTTGAGTGTTCGGATAATCTTTTGAAGACTATTGCTTTTGATATGGTGGAGGGAATTACTATTACTTCGCCTGGTTTTTATGGTCCTCAGGGAAGACAAATAAGGCTTCCTGTTGCCTTTGATGATATTAACGATAAAATTTCGGATTTTTCTTTTAATGGCTTAAAGGCTTCTAATTATGAAATGGAAACTTCTGCTTTGTATGCTTTGGGGAAGAATTTAGGACATAATTGTCTTACTATTTGTTTGGTTATTGCAAATAGGAAGGAGGGTAAGTTCTTAGAAAGTTATAGTGAAGAGATGGATGGATTAATAAATTTAGTTCTAAAAAGGCTTTGTTTTTAAAACTATTTAAGTATTTTTGTAAGCTGATTTCAAGAGATAAAGGATTTTAATCAACTAATTATAGTTTATTGTATATGTTTAAGATTAGCTCTCATCCAATACTTGATATTCCTAAGGATAATCAGGTTTCTTTTAAGTATAATGGCAAAGATGTAAAAGGGCAAAAAGGTTTTACTATTGCGGCAGCCTTACATCAAGCGGGTTTTCCGGTGCATTCACATTCTATTAATGGGCGTAATCGTTCTTTGGAATGTGGTATAGGGAAATGTGGAGCGTGTGAAATGTTAGTTGATGGAATTGTTAAAAGGATTTGTGTAACTAATATTGATGGTGTGAAAGAGGTGAGGGAAATTCCTCATAATTTTCTGGTAGAAAAGACTCCTAATGTTCAAAATGAGACTAAAATATACAAAACTCAGGTTCTTATTGTGGGAGCTGGTCCTGCTGGCTTGGCTGTTAGAGAGGAATTAAACAGATTTGGGATAGATAATATAGTTGTTGATTCTAATAATAATATAGGAGGGCAGTTCTTAATGCAAACCCATCAATTCTTTTTCTTCGAGAAAGAGAAACTCTTTGGGGGAATGAGAGGTTTTGATATTGCAACTAAGTTGGCAGGCAGTTCTCAGGAAGGTATACTGCTTAATTCTTCTGTTTGGGACTTGTTAAAAGATAAAAGGGTAGGGTTAAAAAACACTCTTACAGGAGAGATATTCTATATAGATACAGAACATTTGGTTGTTGCAACAGGGGCAGTTCCTTTTGTTCCAGTGTTTAAGAATGATGATTTGCCGGGAGTTTATTCTGCTGCTGTTGTTCAAAAAATGATGAACACAGAGCTCACTCTTTTAGGAAAAAATATATTAACTATTGGAGCAGGAAATATTGGCTACTTAACTTCTTACCAAGCTATGCAGGCAGGAGCCAATGTGGTAGCAATATTAGAGGCAATGCCTAAGGAAGGAGGCTTTCCTGTGCAAGCCAATAGGGTAAGGCGTTTGGGTATTCCAATACTTACTTCAACCATATTGTTGGAGGCTGTTCCAAACAAAGACTTAACAGGAATTAAAGGGGCAATTATTGCCGATTGTGAGAATTTCCAACCAGTTCCAAACACCGAAAGAATGATTGAAGGTATTGATGTGATTAATGTTTGCACAGGACTTATTCCCGATAATCAGCTTTTGGTTAAAGGGAATGTTTTGTTTGGTAAGAATTGTCATGGAGTTGGAGATTCTGTAAGAATAGGTGAAGGTACGTCTGCTGTGCTTAGAGGAAAGCAATGTGCTTATGAAATTGCCCAGATGTTAAACGTAAAATACAACTATGACGATTATTTGTCAATAAGTAAAAGTTATATAGACTCACAGCAACATCCAGTACAAATATTAGAAAAGCCATACACCCCAAATCAAGAGAGGATGGAAAAAAGAGGCTTTGTAAGAATAGAGTGTTTGTATGGTTTTGCGTGTAATCCTTGTCAATTTGCATGTAAGTATGGTGCAATAACAAAGAGTTCCACCTCTGTTGTACCAGAAATAGACTATAATAAATGTATAGGGTGTATGGAATGCATACATCAATGCCCTGGCTTAGCAATTTTTGGATATAATTTAAAGAAAAACGAAGTCTTTCTTCCTTTTGAATATGAAGCAGAAGAAGGTTTAGAAGTTTATTTGGTAGATAATAATGGAAAGAAGGTTGCACAGGGAAAGATAGAGAGGATAAAGCATAATGATAACAAGACATCTGTTGCAAGAATATCTGTTAGAGACGTTAATCCAAGTAGATTATTAGAAATAAAAGGATTTACCCCTGTACAGAAGTATAGAACTAAGCTAAAATTATCTAAACCAAAGTTGGTAGATGAAGAAACTTTTGTTTGTCATTGCGAAGATGTTAATCTGGATAATCTTTTAAAGCAAATAGGGGATAGGAAGGTTATTTCTGTTGATGAACTCAAACATACAACACGTATGGGAATGGGTGATTGTAGAGGAAAGCGATGTATTCCAAGAGCGAAACAAGTTCTTAAATCTTATGGAATAGAAGTAACTGATGATGCAACGCCAAGAGCTCCACTTTCATTACAACTCTCCATGGGGGAAATGTATAAAGGAGAAAGAAAAGAAATAATAATAACTAATAATATTAATAAGGTTAGAGTTAAAAGCTTTATCGCAGGAGGAGGTATAGGAGGAAGCTCCTTATTTAGATATTTGGCAGAAGCAGGACTTAAACCAACACTTATAAACTACGATAGGGGAGCCTCATGGCGAAATATTGCAGGAGGACGACCTGCCTTCTCTAACCCAGAACTTGCTGATATTTCAAAGCATGGGCATGAAATCTATAAAGAACTACATAAACAATCGAGCATAGACTATTATCCAACCCGCTACATAAATCTTGCACACGATGAAATATCTTACCACGGCTTAGAAAAGGCAATGGAATGGTCAGATGCATATATGGTAAAGCCGAAAGACTTCCAAAAGGAAATCTCTCCATATTTCAATAAAAAGAATAAAGATTATATAGCAGCTCAAATAACTAATCAATGCTGGCAACTAAATCCAGGCAAAGCTATAGACCTATTAAGGTTAATGGGTATAGGGAAAGGAGGTAAAATTATAGAAGGTGCAAAGTTAGTAGAGTTACGTAAAGACGGCAATACATTCTCTGCCATAGTTAAAGATACTTATAATCAATACACAGAATATATAACTGATATTTTTGTCAATGCCTTGGGTTTTGGAGCTGAGAAATTTGCAAAACAAATAGGAATTGAAACAGGACTCTATCCGGTAAAACACCAAGCCTTTATCACCAAACGCCTTCCAATGATAGGAAAAGATGGTAATAGCTTAGATATGCTAATAGACCGTAGGCAATATAAGGGTTTCTCTTCTATCTTTGCTCAGCAGCTTCACCACACAGGACAAATTATTGGTTGTGCTTCTCCATCGTATGACCCACAAGAAGCAAACTCTGAGGTAAAAATAAATTCACTTGAATTTATAGAACAAGTATCAGAAGTTTTCTCCAATATAATTCCAGAACTTAAAAATGTTAGCTTCCAAGCTCTTTGGGCGGGATACTACACTGAACCACGTTATATAATAGACCCTCAACTTGGGCTCTTCGTTGGGCTAAGAGGACATGGCGTTATGTTAAGCCCTTATTTAGCCAAACTCTATGTTGATGGGCTTATGGGTAAACACACTCCAACTTATTTCCGTAAGCTCAAATATCAAGCTGAAGGAATATGGGAAAACGCCTTGAAATAATTAAGTCCTATGAAAAAATAACTTGATTATATTTTACTGAGATTTGATTCTAAATTTTTAGAATTTGATTTAAAAAAATTAGAACTTGATTCTATTGAATTAGAATTTAGTTTTGTGCGGCTAAGTAGCCAGTTGAAAAAGCTATTTGCAGATTAAAGCCTCCCGTGTCGGCATCCAAATCCATTACTTCACCTGCAAAGTATAGCCCTTTCGTTAGCTTAGATTCAAGAGTCTTTGGATTAATTTCTTTAAGATTTACTCCCCCTTGGGTTACAACAGCTCTCTCAAAACCAAGTGTTCCTATGATTTCAAAGTTGCAGTTTTTAAGGAAATGGAGTATTAGTTTTCTTTCGTTGGAGCTTAGTTGATGGGTTGGTTTATTGAAGTCTATATCGCATTTTGCTTGTGCAAGAGCAATGAGTTCATAAGGTAAGAATGCTCTAAGTGATGTCTTAATATTTTCTTTACCTCTTTGGTCAAATTCCATAAGGAGTTTTTTATCAAGTATTTTTTGTTCTATATTAGGTTTTAGGTCTAATTCCAAGAGGAGTTTTTCTTTTCCTGCCAAAGAGGCTATCTGACGGCTAAGGGTTAAGATAATTGGTCCTTCTATGGCGTTTTCTCGGAATATTATATCGCCAAATTCTTCACAGAGCTTCTTCCCCGTTTTGTCTTTTATGATGGCTCTTAGGTTATGAAGCTCAAAGTCTATAAGGTTTGGGTATTCTGTTATGGGGTTATAATCTTTGAGTTTTAAGCCTACAAGAGATGGGCAGGTTTCAATAATGCTGTGTTGTGCCTGCTTAGCAAGTCGTATCCCATCGCCAGAGCTTCCTGTTTGAGGATAACTTTCTCCTCCTGCGGCAAGGATTACTTTATTGGCATAATAAGACTTCTGCAAAGGTATAGCTTTATGTCTCTCATGATTACACAACTCTTTATTTGAAGTTTCAAAAGGAATGGTTTCTACTCCTTTGATTTGACTCTCTTCTATTATGAGTTTAGTTACTTGTGTTTGTTTAAGAATTGTGCAATTTGATTCTTCTAAATAGTTTATCATTGCCAAAAACACGTCTTGTGCTTTGCCCGACTTGGGAAATATTCTTCCTCCTCGCTCTTCTATGGTTTTTAGTCCTAAGTCTTCAAAGAAAGTTATGAGTTCGTTATGAAAAAATTGTGTAAATGCAGGATAGAGGAAACGAGGTTCGCTCCCACAATGTTTTAAGAAGTCTTTTAGAGGGAGGGTATTGGTTAGGTTGCAACGCCCTTTGCCTGTTATTCGGAGTTTTAGAGCAGGCTGTGGCATCTTTTCTATAAGGAGAACTTTCTCACCTTTTCTGACTGAGATAATTGCCGACATTAAGCCTGATGCTCCTGCTCCTATAATTATGGTATCGTACATTAACCTATCTGACTTTAAGGTTAATTTTTGTCTTTATAGCCAAAACGTTTTAGGGAGTTTTCATTGTTTCGCCAGTCTTTCAATACCTTTACTCTTATTTCTAAAAAGCATTTCTTTTGAGTAAATTCTTCAATATCTTTTCTTGCCTGTGAGCCAACTATCTTTAACATTGAGCCTTGGTGTCCTATGAGTATTGCTTTCTGACTTTCTCTTTCTACATAGATAGTAGTATATATCTTGTCTATATTATTTTCTTCTTTATAGCTTTCAACAACGACTTCGCACGAGTATGGGATTTCCTTTTTGTAGTTTATAAGTAGTTTTTCTCTTATTATTTCTGAAACGAAGAAACGCATAGTTTTGTCGGTTAGTTCGTCTTTTGGAAAGTATGGAGGGTTCTCTGGGAGTTGAGCAATTATGGTTTCAAAAACTCTATCGAGGTTAAACTTTTCAAGAGCTGAGGTTGGAATTATAATAGCTCTTGGAATTTCCTTCTGCCAATAATCTATCTTTTCTTTAACTTTTTCTTGTGTGGAGATGTCTATTTTATTTATCAGCAAAATAATAGGAATATTGGAGTTTATTACCTTATCTAAGGTTGCATGAGACTTTAATGTCTCTCCAACTTCTGTAACTAAGAGGAAAAGGTCTGCGTCTTGGAGTGCTAAATTAACAAAATTCATCATAGACTCATGGAGTTTATAGTGAGGATTAACTATTCCAGGTGTATCGGAATAAACTATTTGGAAGTCTTCACCATTAAAAATCCCCATAATTCTATGACGAGTTGTTTGGCTTTTGGAAGTAATTATTGATAACTTCTCTCCAACCAAAGCATTCATTAGGGTTGATTTCCCTACATTAGGGTTCCCAATTATGTTTACAAAGCCTGCTTTATGCAAATTAGATTATTCTTTTGTTGGGTTTTGAACTAATTTGATAAACTCATCAACTGATATGGTTTGTTCTTTAAGTTTAATATTTTCTTTTAGGGTTTGTGTGAGTTTTTGGTCAAATAAGTATTCGTAAACTTGTTTTGTTTGCTCTTGGTTCTTTATCATATTATCTGCAACGCTTTCCATAGCCTCTAAACGTTCTTTTGTTTGCTGTTCGGTTTCGTTTTCTGCTTGTGGGAAGTAATTACCTATTAGAGCTTCTTTAAAATATTGTTTTACTTCATCTTTTGTTACCGATAAAGAGAACTTTTCTACAAGTTTTGCTTCTATAAGCTGCCATTTAAGACTCTCTTCGTACATTTGGTATTCATTCTCTATTTGTTCAGAGGTTAGTTTCCCTTGTCCGTTTGCAAGTATCCAACGCTTCATAAACTCATTAGGTAATTCTATTGAAGAGTTCTTAATGATTTCTTTGGTTGCTTGATTAGTAAAATATCTATCGGCTTCTCTCTTATAAGTTTCTGAAAGGTCTTTCTTTGCTCTTTTGCGGAAGTCTTCAAGAGTTTTTATGTCTTCACCTTTATATGCTTTCTCAAAGAGTTCTTCATTAAGTTCGTGTGATATTATTCTATTGATTGAAGAGATAACAAACTTAACTTCTGATTTGAATTCTTTTGCCTTATCTTTATCTATGCGTAGCATTGCTGCTCTATCTGTTTCATTAGGGAAAGCCTTAGACAAATTAAATACTATCTCTGCTTCTTTCTCTTTGCCAATAAACTTCTTTTGAATGGTCTTTTGTGCAATCTTATCAATAGCAATTGAGCAGTGAGACTTTATGCCTTCTTCTGTAACATTACCTTCTTCATCAAGCTCTATAATCTCTCCGTAAACCATATCTGTTTCCTCTACTTTTTCAGGAGAAGAGAATTGCCCAAATCTCCTTTGAATATCTTCCACAAACTTATTTAACATCTCTTCAGAAGGTTCCACAGTATAATAAGTTTCTTCCACCTTTTCCAAATCCAAAGCAAACTCAGGTTCTATTGCAATGTCAAAAAAGAAAGTAAATTCTTTTTGATTTTCCCAATCTATTTCGGTTTGTTTGTCGCTGGCAAGAGGGTAACCAAGTGTTTTTATGTTTTCCTCTTCCAAATACCTACTTAGTTCCCCACTAACTAATTTCTCAATAACATCAGACCTAAGAGGAATTTCATACATCTTCTTTATCATCTGCATAGGAGCCATTCCAACACGGAAGCCAGGTATATTAGCACTACGGCGATACGATTTCAATTGTTCCTCTACTTTTGGAGCATAATCTTGTTCAATAATGTCAATTTTCAAAACCGCTGTTAAATCACCAGTGTTTTCTTTAGTTACTTTCATCTTTCTTAATTATCTTTTTCTTTAATTATTAAATTTAAGGGTGCAAAGGTACAATAAATTTTAATTCTGTCTAATTTCTTCTACAATTAAAACCCAATACCAGAACTTCTTATGGCATTCTCCAAAGAAGCAGCCCTCCTTGAATAGCTCTTTTTGATATGTGTACGGCGAGAAGAGAATATCCCTACCCCATTATTTATATTAGTATAAATAGGACGTTCTGCCAATGAAAGAATAGGAGCATTATTATCAATATAATACTTCAACTCCTCAGCACAACCAAACACAAAAATTTCAAATGAAGGAGTATCATCGCGGAATGTTCTTATCGCAGACCCCCTTTTTAGTATTTTGGTCTTTATTTGATTTAATACATCATCTTCAAAGAATATATAGGAAATGTCTTTACCCGCAACCGAATGGATATTGGGAGTGGTTTTAAAGTCTATTGTTATGTGGGCAGGCTGTCCGTTTTCCATAAAATTAAACCTAATTGAAGGCTGAAATAATTGAGACATAACACCCTTGCTATTGGGTACTTGGTTATTCCAAGTACATTTCATTATACTCCGATAATCATAAATAGAACTTACATTAAATCCAAATGCACTGTCAGAAGGAGAACTCACTGTGTAATCTGCAACAAGTTTAGTGTTAGCCGTAGCAATATTTCCTGTTTTAAGATTACGTACAATCAAATAATAAACAAAATCAGGATAGAGTTTTTTGGTAGTAAAATAAATAGGGGAAGACTCAAAGTTAAAACTACCAGAATCTTTATGAAACTCAGTATAATTGAATACATGTACTTCTTTTGCTTTATTAGTATCCCAACCGCTACTTTCCCATTCATAAAACGCATACATCCTTACATCTAAATCCTCTTGCTTATAATAAATAGAATCCTTAACCTTAGAAAATTCAATATAATTACCCTCGCCCACAAAACATTTCTGAATACGAATAAAATTAGTATCGGCATCTTGGTCTAAAACCCCATAAATACTTGTTGTCTCTTTCCAAGAATCATTTGGATTAAACTCAACCTCACACGAAATCAAACCAAAACCCAAAATAAGTCCCAGCACAATAAAACCTAAATACTTCTTCATCAGATGAACATTAAAAGTGAAGTGCAAAGGTATAAAAATTTTTGTTTTCCTACAATATTTGTTGTATAAGTTAATAAAAGCAGTAAATTTGCAATCAGAAAATCTATTCAGACAATAGAGTATAAATATCCTTAAAGAATGAAATATTGTAAAGACTTCACAGTAGTAAGCAACGAAATTATAACACCCTCACTCTTTATCCTAAGACTTCAATATCCAGAAGCATTACCAGAAATTAAGGCAGGGCAATTTGTGGAAATCTTAGTGGAGGGAGAAAGAGATAAAGACGTGTTTTTAAGAAGACCAATCTCCTTTCACGATGTAAACTATGAAACCAACCAAATAGCTCTTTTAGTGCAGGTAGTAGGAAAAGGAACGGCCTCTCTTAGTAAGGCTAAAAAAGGAGATAAACTCAACCTAATATTCCCTTTGGGTAATGGCTTTACCATAATGGGCAAGAAAGTACTACTTGTTGGTGGAGGTTGCGGAGCAGCACCTCTTCTATACTTGCTAAGAATTCTCAAACAGCAAAACATAGAAACCCATACCCTTATAGGATGTAAGGATGTAAACCATCTGTTTAGTAAAAGCGAATACCAATCCCTTTCCTCTCTTTACATAACAACGGAAGACGGCTCTTATGGAGAGAAAGGATTTGTAACATCTCACCCAATTTTACAGCAAACCTACGATGCAATCTATTGTTGCGGCCCCACTCCAATGCTAAAAGCTATTAGCAAGCATGCAAAAGAGAAAAACATACCTTGCTTTGTTTCCCTTGAACATAGTATGGCGTGCGGCATAGGCGTATGTCTATGTTGTGTAGTTGATACCCAACAAGGCAATAAGAGAACCTGTGTAACAGGACCAATATTTCTCTCAACCGACCTTAAAGACTTTTAAAAACATAAAGACATTCCATAAACCATGAATAACGCTAAAAAATTAGAAGTCCAAATAAAAGATATGTCAATGCGTAACCCAGTAATGACAGCCTCAGGCACATTTGGTTATGGTTACGATTACGAAGATTTTCTTTCGCTTGAAAACTTAGGAGCCATAGTTGTAAAAGCCACCACGCTTAACAAACGAGAAGGAAACCCTTATCCAAGAATGGCAGAAACTCCCTCAGGAATGCTCAATGCCGTAGGACTGCAAAATAATGGAGTTGAATATTTCTGCAATAAGATTTATCCAAAACTTAAAGATAAAAAGACCAACGTTATAGTTAATGTATCGGGCTCCACAATAGAAGAATACGTGGAGGTAGCCAAATATATTAACACCCTTCCTAATATACCAGCAATAGAACTTAATATCTCTTGCCCCAATGTTAAAGAAGGTGGTATGGCATTCGGAACAGACCCATCTATGACCCAACGTGTGGTTTCACAAGTTAGGAAAGCCTACAATAAAACTCTAATTGTCAAACTCTCTCCCAATGTAACAAATATTGTAGAGATAGCCCAAGCAGCCGAAAATGCAGGAGCCGATAGCCTATCCCTAATTAATACCCTTTTAGGTATGGCTGTGGATAGCGAGAAAAAAACTGCACTACTCTCAACCATAACCGGAGGGCTTTCAGGGCCAGCCATAAAACCAGTAGCCCTACGTTGCGTGTGGCAGGTTGCAAAGCAAACAAAATTACCAATAATTGGAATAGGTGGTATTATGAATACACAAGATGCAATAGAATTCATATTAGTTGGAGCTACGGCCGTGCAAGTTGGAACCGCCAATTTCATACACCCAAGCATAAGCGAAGAGATTGCAAAAGGCATTGCAGAATACGTAGATAGGCATAATCTAAACCACATTACCGATATAAGAGGCATTATATAAGTTTAGGGTTTAATGGAATTTGAAGATAAAAAATTAGAATCAAATTCTAATTAAATAGAACTTGATTCTAAAAAATCAGAATTTGATTCTAAGAAGTTAAATTGATATTTAATACTCTATTTCTGGGAGAGGCTCTTCGTATTTCTTTCCAAAAATGTAGATTAATGAAATGAGATTACGAAGCTGTGCAATTTCTTCTGAATAATACTCAGGGTTTTTCCCCAACCTTTCAAGCTGACCCTTACAAATATATAAATAGGTCGGAAGATATTCAAAGATATTGTCCGCAAGTTCTATGCGTAAGGTTTCTAAGTTAGCTTCTTCTGCATTATCGCAGTAGTTAATCCAAGAAAAAACTAATTCTTGCATTTCCAACCTAAGCTGACTCTGCTGATAAGGTGAAAGAGTTATATAATAATTCATTTGAGTTTCAAAGGTATTTATGGCTTGATGGATTAGCTCTTTTGCAATTTCCTCTTGCTCTAACTGCCCGTAAATTAGGGCAAGTTCTGTGTGGATATAAGGATAGTTGTGTTCAGAAGGAGGGAATTTGCTCATAAGCAAATTGCATACTGCAAGGCTTTTCTCTGGTTTATTCTCGTTTAATAAGCTTTGTGAAAGAACGACACCTTGTGAAAGATAGTTTCCTATAATATCCCTATGGAGTTGGTCATAATAAACACCGGGCTTATCAAAGTTCTTGAAATTATAATTATGTATTAGGTTGTTATAGCTTGATTCTGTGTTAATACTAATAGATTTACTATCAAGTTGGGTGGAAGAGGAGAGTTTGTCATCTTTTAATCTATAAAGGAATCCCTCATTGCTAAGATAATCTTCTAAATTTAGAAAATCGTCGGTTGAATAAGTGGAGAAGTAAATTGGTCTTGTGGCTATGTTATTTGCAATTATATCATAAAGTATTAGGGTGCTTTTGGTTATTTCTGTCTGTTTGAGAGTAATCTCCATAGGCTTAGTTGAGTTTGTTTGAAAAAGAAGTTTGTTGGAAGGCAAAGCAAAGAATTTATATTTACCCATGCTTATAGATTTATTGTCATTGTAGGCATCCGAAAGGGCTTCTGTAATGTTAAAGGTCTGGTTCGATGGGTTTACAAAGCAAATGTTTCTATTGGGATTTCTATATACTTTCTCAGAGGCTAATAGGGTTATGGGGTCTGATTGATGTATTTTGGTGGTAAGTTTTTTTATATAGTCGGCATTATTGAGTAGTTGAAGATTAATTACTCTAACGTCAGAGCGAACTCCTTCCACCTCTTGCAAATACCAAAGTGGGAAGCTGTCATTGTCTCCGCTAACAAAGAGTATAGCGTTTTTTTTGCAACTACGAAGTATGGAGGATGCAAAATTGTGTGCTGTATATCTATATGAACGATTATGGTCATCTAAATTGTTTGCAAACATAAGAGCAGGAACAAGCAGAAAGCTGGGCAAAACATATTTAGGCTTTCTAACTCTTATCATATTGACCAACCACTGACTTAGTGCAAAAGCTCCCAGTGCAACCCAAATACTAACTATCATAAATGAACCCACATAAATATAGGCTCTTTCTCGTGGCTGATAGGCAAACTCATTAGAGTAAATAACTATTGCCACTCCCATAAAAATAAATATAGAAACTAAAACGAACCATCCCTTTATATCTTTCCCAATATGGAAGAATAGTCCTATTATGGCTAATAGTAATGGTATTCCATAGTAAATGTTTCTTGTTTTCTTTTCTGACTGAGAGAGTAGAGGGGCTTGTTGTTGTCCGAAGAATTTATCAACTATGGGTATTCCACTTATCCATTCTCCTTTATCGCCATTGCCGAAGCCTTGATTGTCGTTGCTTTTACCTACAAAGTTCCAAAGCAGATACCTTGTGTACATAAACCCTACTTGATATTGAGTAAAGAATTGTAGGTTTTGAATCCAGCTTGGTTTAGCTCTAATTTCACCTTCTATAATTACAGTGTCTTGTGGCATTCCTATCCAATCTATATATCCTATTTCATACAAGGGGTTATTATAGTTCCATACTCTTGGGAAAGGCATCATCAACTCTCGGTCAAAGATAGGCTCTAAACCACTTTCTGTCTGTTTGAAGTCTTTTGGAGGAAGTGCAGTGTAGCTTGGTCCATAGAAAAGAGGGGTCTTTCCATATGCATCTCTACTTAGATAATTAATAAGTCTTTCTGTGTTATTTGGGTTAAATTGGTTTATAGGTGTGTCGCTGCTTGCTCTAATTACGATTACAAAATATGTTGAAAAGCCTAAGAGAAAAAAGAAAATAGAAAGGCCTATTATGTTTAGAATAGGGAGTTTCTTCCAAATAGAAAAGGCAACTAAACCTATAAGTAATGCAGCTATAAGGCTTATTATTAATGCTGGATTGAAGTTAATTAGTTTCAGGATTTGAGGTATGATTATCCAAAGTATAAGCACAAGTATTCCGATTGCAATTAGGGTTGTTGTGATTACTCCTGAGAGCGTTCCTTTCTTATAGTGGAAATAAATAATTAAGGTTATGGCAGGAATTATTAAGAGTGAGAGCAGGTGCACCCCTATTGAAAGCCCTAAAAGAAAAACTACTAATAATATCCATTTAGATGAGGGGTTTTCGTCCCATTTGAGAGTAGCCCAAAGAATAATTGTTGAGAGTAAGATTGAAAGGGCATAAACTTCTGACTCTATTGCTGAATCCCAAAAGGTATCGGAGAATGCAAAAACCAAGGTTCCGATAACTCCTGCTATAATGTTGCTTATGTATCTTTCGCTAAAACGATACATAAGCCTAACTATAATCCAGAAAAGAAACATTATGGTTGCTCCGGAACAGATTGCCGATAAGCTACCAACAAGTATGGGGATTAATTTGGCGTTTGAGAAGCTAAATATAGAGAAAAAGGCTCCTAAGATTTGGTATAGAGGTGCTCCTGGTGGGTGTCCAACTTGTAGCTTAGAGCTTGTTAGTATGTACTCTCCACTATCCCAAAACGAAAGTGTAGGTTCTTGACATAGAATATAAAGCACAGAGGTTAAAACTCCGATAACCCAACCAATATGATTAACTGCTTTCTTATGCTTTATCATTCTCTGCTCTAAATTATGGTAATAAGATTTTTAGTAGTTATGATAATCATAAAGTATTGCTTTACCAATTAACAAATGCTTTATTGAAAATATCCTCTACTAATTCTTCATTGATTTGTTTTATAAGAGCTTCCTCAACATCTGTCAAAGAAAGCGAACTATCATAGTCTTTGAACCGGGAGAAAACTTGTTCAAAATTCTTTTTCTTATCTTTCTGGTTTATGCAAGTTACTTTTACTGATATTGTCAAGCGATTTTTGGCTGCCATATCGTCTCCCTGTATTGATACAGGCATAATTGTATAAGTTATAATTGTTCCTTTGAAACTTACATCGGCATCATCATTAACTGATTTGAGATTTGTTCCAGAATTTACTTTATTTATTAAGGCAAGGGTTAGTTCTGGGGCAAGCATAGGTTGAACAATACTTGCCCTATTGATAAATTGATCAACGCTAAATGTTGTTGTATCAGCAGATATAGAAGCTCCTGTGAAAGAATATCCCCCAACACAAGAACTAAACATAAAAGTTATTAGAATAAGGTAAAAAGACTTTTTCAATTTAATCTAAACATAAGAAATTAAAGTCAAAAGATAAGAAATTAGAATCAAAAGATAAATAAACCTTATTTGACAATAAGTTTTTGAGTCTTGAATCCATTATTATCTTTTATCCTAACAAAGTACACGCCTCTTTCTTTCACTTTTAAAGATTGATTAGGAGTGTAGGTTAAAGGGGCAATTACTTCTTGTCCCAATTGGTTATAAACGCTTACTTCAACCTTTGATTTGGTGTTTAGTTTAAACTCTCCATTTGTTGTTGGATTCGGGTAAATTAATAGATTATTATTGGATTTGGAGATTTCTTTTATTCCAATTTGAGAAGTAATTGACATATCGTCTAAGAGTAAATAACCAAAGCTTGTTGCATTAGAATCTGATGAGCCAGTTAAAGCAAGGGTGATAAGTTCTGTTGGAAGAATTTGTTCGTTGAAATACATAATTGGTGATTCAAAAGAAGTATATGTAGCTTTAAGAGAATTTGGTTGGCCTCCATAATTACCCATCCCTATCAATTCTCTTGTTCCCGATGCATTACTTATTACGAATGTAATTATAGAGAAATATTCTTTTTCAACATTAATTGGGTTCCAGCTAAAATATCCATTAACAGATTCGGGTTTTTCTGTCAAAACAACTCCATTTGAGAAAAAATCTAAGATAAGTTGTTCTGAAAACTCTAAGTTTCCTGAAGACATTGCACTCATTAAACCTGTTAAGTCTATATCAGCATTTGTCAAAAGTCCAGGAACAGTCATTTGAGCAATGCCAAGCATTGAAGCAATGCTTGCAGGCAAAGGTTTTGCTCCTATCTTTACGGCCGCATTTCCTAAATTAGCTTCTGTGGATTTAGATACATCACTTAAATTTCCAATCATTGGAGCTGTTAAGGTGTTCCAATTATTTGGTTTTGCTCCTGTCCAATTTTCAAAACTTGGATTTAGGAATTGGTTTTGAGCATTGATTGATAATGCAAAAAACACTGCTATTAGAGATAATATTATTTTTTTCATTGTAATTAAGATTTAATATTCAACTTGCAAATATATAATAATTAAATCAATCTACAATAACTTTATTTTAATAAAACTTGGCTTAATAGTCAAAAGTAATGATGAGATTTGTCTATAATCGTTATATTATCTATCTTTAAGGCATAAAAATAATAGATAATAATACCCTTATGAAGAACCTTAAAAAACCATCTCTAAAAATTTTACTCTTAACTCTTGATTTTTTGGTTATTTCAAGGAGTTTTTTTACTACTAAAATTGCGGATATTTTTCTTTTGATGCAAAAGCTTTAATGATTGTCAGTAAGTCTTAGACTTAATAGGTCTTCTTTGCTTATGGTGTAATTAATAATGGGTTTTGCAATGTCTTCCAAAAGAATAAATCTAAATTCATTATTAATATTCTTTTTGTCGGCATAAAGATAATTAATGACTAAGTCAATATCTTTTTGAATATCTATTATATGGTAATTCTTTTTAAGATACTCACAAATCTCCGTTGCTTTACTTTGAGGGAAAGAAAGCTTTTTGTTAGATAATTTAATAGCATAGTAAATTCCAGAAACAACCGCTTCTCCATGCAAAAGGTCTGAGTCTTTCTGCAAGGCTATGCTTTCAAAGGCATGTGCAAGGCTATGTCCAAAATTAAGTATCTTCCTCTTACCTTGTTCCAATGGATCTTGCATAACAATATCTTCTTTTAGCTTAATACATTTTTCTATTAGCTTAGAGTCAAAGCCTTGCTTTTTATTGTTCCAAGGTTTGCCTTGTTTCATTGTGTCCCATAGCTTCTCATCTGAAACGAGTGCTATCTTAAACATTTCGGCTGCTCCGTTTAGAACCTGACGTTTTGATAGGGTATTAAGAAATTCAAGATGAAAGAACGTTTGACTATTTGTGTTAAATGTTCCAACTTGGTTTTTAACTTCTCCAATATTAATTCCTGTTTTTGCTCCAATGGAAGCATCTATCATTGCCAAAAGAGTTGTTGGAATGGCAATATGAGAAATTCCTCTTTTGAAAACAGAAGCTACAAATCCTCCCAAATCACTGATAACTCCTCCTCCTAAGGATACTAAAATGCTATCTTTATCCGCTGATGATTCTATCATTGCACCACAGAGGTTCTCTACAATGGTCAGTTGTTTGCTCTTCTCTCCTTGTTCAACTTCCAGTATTTCTGCTCCATAGAGTTGTTCAACGTTATCAATTAAAATAGGAAGACAATGCTTAAAAGTATTTTCATCAACTAATATAAATCGTTTGGAATTGGGTTTAGTTGCAAGATAGCTATTAAGCAACAATAAATTGTTTTTAGAGAAAGATGAGGTGCTATTCATTTATTACCCAAATTTAGATAAGAAGTATATCCTCATCAGCCTAACCTCTTCTTCGGTGTATTCTTCTTCGCCAAGTTCTTCAAGAATTTCGCTAATATCATCGTATTCCGACTCTCTTAACAATTCAAGAATTTCTTCCTGATGATATTCATCAACATTTTCGTTAATATGATATTGTATGTTTAGCTTGGTTCCTGATGCAATAATACTTTCTATTTCTGTAAGCAATTCGTCAATGGTCAAGTTTTTAGCCATAGCAATATCTTCCAAAGGGAGCTTCTTGTCAATACTTTTTATTATATATACTTTAAGACCTGATTTATTTATAACGCTTTTAACAACTAAGTCTTGTGGACGTTCTATTTCATTTTCTTCAACATATTTCTTTATTATCTCAACAAAGGATTCGCCATATTTCTGAGCCTTACTAACACCTACTCCTATAATTTGAGACATCTCTTCCATATTTATAGGGTATTGAATAGTCATATCTTCCAAAGATCTATCTTCAAATATTACATAAGGAGGGAGGTTTTCCTTAGTTGCTATTTTCTTACGTATATCTTTCAAAACGCTGAAAAGAACCTTATCCACTCCTCCTGAATCGGAGCCAGAGATAATGGTTGGGTCTAAATCTTCATCTTCGTTGGTATAATCGTGGTCTTCTGGAACAAGAATAGTATAGGATTTCTTTAAGAAACGGAAGCCTTCCTGAGTGAGTTTCAATACTCCATAGTTTTCTATTTCTTTTATCAATAGCCCTTCAATTAAGGCCTGACGAATAACAGCTTTCCAATAAATAAACTTCTTTTCAGAACCGATTGCCCAATTGTCAATATTTTTGAAAGCTTTGGTTTGAGCAGTGCTTACTCCTGTGAGAATATTTGCTATATCAATTGATTTTAAGATTTCCTTTACATCTAAAATTGTTTCTAAAACAATTTCTATATCTTCTGTTGCATCAACCCTTGGCTTAGGATTTAAACAATTATCACAAGAACCACAATTGGTATGAGGATACTCTTCTCCAAAATAATGTAGCAAGTTAATCCTTCTACAAACAGAGCTTTCGGCATAAGATATTGTTTCATCCATTAGTTGCAATGCAACTTCACGCTCTGCAACAGGCTTATCGTTTAGGAATTTCTCAAACTTTACAATATCGTGTTCAGAATAAAAAGCAATACATTTGCCTTCACCATCATCTCTTCCTCCACGACCGGTTTCTTGATAATAGCCCTCTAAGCTCTTTGGCATATCGTAATGGATAACAAATCTTACATCAGGCTTATCTATACCCATTCCAAAAGCAATAGTTGCAACAATGATTTCAACCTCTTCCATTATGAACTTGTCTTGGTTCTCTGCCCTTGTTGCAGCATCAAGTCCTGCATGATATGGTAAGGCTCTAACTCCATTTAAGACTAAGGTTTCTGCCAATTCCTCAACCATCTTTCTGCTCAAACAATATATAATACCTGATTTATTAGGATTTTCTTTTATAAATCGGATAATTTCACGATTCATATCAACATCCTTCTTAGGTTTTGGGCGGATTTCATAATAAAGATTAGGACGATTAAAAGAAGATATAAAGACATTAGCATCACTAATTTCAAGATTTTTCATAATATCTTGCTGAACTTTTGGAGTTGCAGTAGCTGTTAATGCAATTATTGGAACATTTTGACCAATTGCATCAATAATTGGTTTCATCCTTCTGTATTCAGGACGGAAATCATGTCCCCACTCTGAAATACAATGAGCCTCATCAATGGCATAAAACGAAATATCTATATCTCTTAAAAACTCTGCATTCTCTTCCTTATTCAAACTCTCAGGGGCAACATAAAGCAGTTTGGTAACTCCATTTTTCAAATCGTCTTTAACTTCCTTAACCTCTGCTTTTGATAATGAAGAGTTGAGAAAATGTGCAACACCATGCATAGAACCAAACCCACGAATTGCATCAACCTGATTCTTCATTAAAGATATCAATGGGGAGACAATAATGGCACAGCCCGGAAGTATTAGGGCAGGAAGTTGATAACACAAAGACTTACCCCCACCAGTTGGCATAATAACAAAGGTATCGTTGCCTCCAAGAAGACTATTTATAACCTCTTCTTGACGACCCTTAAATTTGTCAAAACCAAATATCCGTTTTAGTTCGCTGTGTAAATCAACATTGGTTGTTTTTATTTTCTTTTGACCCATTTTTATGCTTTCATTTTAATCTTTTCAAAATATATTATGTACTTTTGTCGCAACAAAAGGAGCAATTTATACTTTCATAATGCTAAATTACTGCTTTTTTCAATATAAAAACAAAATAGATAAATATTTTTTAGACGTGAAAACAGAAGAAGAAATTAAAGACATTGCAATACAAACTATTACAAAGGAATATCTGGCAATAGAAAATTTGAAGAATTATATTAATGAAGACTTTATTGAGGCAGTTCAACAGATTTTTTACAGTAAAGGAAGGGTAATTGTTACAGGAATAGGCAAGAGTGCAAATATAGCAACTAAAATTGTTTCAACCTTCAATTCCACAGGAACTCCTGCAATCTTTATGCATGCCGCCGATGCAATACATGGCGACCTTGGAATTATACAACCAGAAGATATAATAATATGCCTTTCTAAAAGCGGGAACACTCCTGAAATAAAAGTCTTAGTTCCTCTTATAAAAAACTTAGGCAATAAACTTATTGCAATAGTAGGAGATAAGCAATCGACCTTAGCCAAACAAGCCGACTATTTATTGAATGTATATGTAGATAAAGAAGCCTGCCCAAATAACCTTGCTCCCACTTCTTCAACCACTGCACAATTGGTTATGGGCGATGCTTTGGCGGTATGTCTGTTAGAATGTAAAGGCTTTACTTCACAAGATTTTGCCAAATATCACCCAGGTGGAGCCTTAGGAAAAAGACTTTATTTAAAAGTATCTAATCTATATCCAAATAACGAAAAGCCACAAGTTAGGTTAAATGAATCTTTATCGCAAACAATAATAGAAATGACCTCTAAACGATTGGGATGTGTTGCAGTTGTTTCGGAGAAAGGTAATATAGAAGGAATAATTACCGATGGAGACCTCCGCCGTATGCTTTCCAAAAGCCTTAACTCCAATAGCCAAACAGCTAAAGATATAATGACATCTAATCCTAAAACAATAAATGAACATGAGTTTGCTGCCAAAGCATTAAACCTTATGAAAGAAAACCATATAACCCAACTATTAGTTGTAAACGATAATAAAGAATATGTAGGCGTTGTTCACCTACACGACTTAATAAGAGAAGGAATTATTTAAAACAAAAGAGACCTTATCCTGAAAAAGAATAAAGTCTCATACATTATTAATAACCTTTGGGTACGCGATGGGATTCGAACCCACGACCAACGGAACCACAATCCGCTACTCTAACCAACTGAGCTACGCATACCATAAAATTTTTAGGTTTCGGGGTGCAAAGATATGGAGAAAATCAATAATACCAAAATATATTCATAGAATTTTTATAATTAAATATATCATTTTATCTTTGCAAATAAAAAGAGACAACCCTTGATAAAAAAAATACTACATACCCTAATCACCAAAATACTCTATTCCCTATTAGGCTTTCTAATCATAATTCTAATCAGTCAGAATTTAGGAGCAATAGGAAAAGGAGAACAAGCACTCTTTTTACTTAATATGGTATTATTGCTTTTATTTGCAACCCTCATTGGCAATTCAACCCTTATATACCTAACCCCAAGATATAAATTTTCCCATTTGTTTTTCCCTTCACTTCTTTGGATAATATCCTCACTGATATTAGTATTTTTGATTTGGTATTTCCTCTCGTTGCAATTCCCTAAAATAACCATCAAACACCAAATAGAACTCTTAATAATAACATTCTTTGCATCCATAACCGAAATCAATGCCTTTATATTAATAGGTAAGGAAAAAATACGCCAAGCCAATAATCTCAAACTTATTTCTCAAATAATTCTTTTCCTTATTCTTTTATCCCTATCCCTTTTTGGAGCTTTCACCAAGTCCTATCAATATGTTATAGCCCTTCTATTAGGATATAGTATAAGTTTTATTTATGGAATTTACCTTCTAAAAGAAGAATACTTTAATCTAACCATACCAACAAAGAAAGAATTTAAAGAAATGTTTAAGGAGCTTTTTAGATTGGGAGCTGTAAAACAAATAGGAAGTCTTGCCCAACAGCTCAATTCTCGTTTTTCATTCTTTTTAATAAGTTTCTATGTAGGTAAGGGGGCTTTGGGAGTATTTTCCAATTCAATTAGTCTTTCAGAATTTGTTCTGATGTTTGGAACAAGCCTTGCCTTAGTGCAGTATTCTCGTTTGTCTAATAGTCAAGATAAAAACTATGCAAACAAACTAACCCTAAGTATGACCAAACTAAACCTAATATTCACCTTTGTAAGCCTTTGTGTTTTGAGCTTTTTGCCCGCAAGTTTCTATACACTTTTGTTTGGCCAAGAATTTGCCCAAGTAAAACCTCTTATCCAATACCTCTTCTTAGGTATCCTGCTTCTAAGCATTAGTTCAACATTCACACAATATTTTGCCTCTAAGGGAAATTTCAAAATCAGTGCTACAGCTTCTGTTTTGAGTTTGGCAATAACAATTGTTTTGGGTCTTGTGCTTATTCCACGCTACGGGATAATAGGAGCAGCCCTCACAACAGTAGCCTCATACACCCTTAGCTTTGCAGTAGAATATTATTATTTTAAGAAATGGACTAACACTAAGCTGAAAGATTTTCTAATTTCCAAGCAAGACCTAAGAGATTTCAAAACTCTGATTAATCTAAACAAGCACTAAGGAAAAATAAACTAAGTTTAATTTTATTGTCTTTTGATTCTAATTTATTGTCTTTTGATTCTAATAAATTATCTTTTGATTCTAAAATTTTACCTTTTGATTCTAATAATTTAATAGTAGTTTGACTAACTTTTCTTTAAATAATATGTTTTTGTTATTTTGTTTTGCTTTGTTTTTATTTTATTCAAAAGGGTATATTGTAGCAATTTATAGATTATTTATTTCATATAAGCCAAACTAAATGAACTTTTTTCGTTTTAAAATTTTGTAGTTGATAAACTATTTTGTACCTTTGCAAACTGAAATAAGACGCGGGGTGGAGCAGCGGTAGCTCGTCGGGCTCATAACCCGAAGGTCATAGGTTCGATCCCTATCCCCGCAACTAATGATTAATTTCTATTAAACAATGCAAAGGAAAGGGTGGTTTATATCATCCTTTCCTTTTTTTTACCAACCAACTAATTGTTCAAAAACACTTTCTATATAATCTATTTAGCCAATTTTTATTCTTAAAATTAGATATAAAGCAATATTTCACGTATTTTTGCATTTTATTTTAAAATATAATGATGTTTTCAATATGAGTACAGAACTTTCAGAACAAGAAATATTGCGCAGAGAAGCCGCTGAACAAATCAGAGCATTAGGAATTAATCCCTATCCTGCTCCTTTATATGAAGTAAATGCAAAATCAACAGAGATATTAGAGAAATTTCCTTTGGATAACACATTATTTCAAGAGGTAAGTATCGCAGGACGAATAATGTCTCGTAGGGTTATGGGTGCAGCTTCCTTTGTTGTAATTCAAGATAGTGTTGGTAAGATTCAACTCTATGTTAAGCGTGATGAGATATGTCCTACGGAAGACAAAACAATGTATAATGTTGTATTCAAGAAACTATTAGATATTGGGGATATTATTGGAGTTAAGGGATATGTCTTTGTAACTCAGATGGGAGAAACCTCCATTCATGTTAAGGAGCTTACAGTTTTGTCTAAGAGTATTCGCCCTTTGCCAATTGTAAAGGAAAAAGATGGTGTTATTTATGATGCTTTCACCAATCCAGAACAAAGATACCGTCAGCGTTATTTGGATTTAATTGTCAATCCTCAATATAGGAACGTCTTCATACAAAGAACTATTTTGGTAAACACAATGCGGGATTTCCTTAATGAAAAGGGCTATCTTGAAGTTGAGACTCCTATTTTGCAACCTCTTTATGGAGGAGCAGCTGCAAGGCCATTTAAAACTTACCATAACACTCTTGATACAACTCTTTATTTGCGTATTGCAAATGAACTCTTTCTCAAAAGGCTTATTGTTGGGGGTTACGATGGAGTTTATGAATTTTCAAAAGACTTCCGTAACGAAGGAATGGATAGATTCCATAACCCTGAATTTACTCAAATGGAACTTTATGTTGCCTATAAGGATTACTTCTGGATGATGGACATAGTGGAAGAAATGGTTGAAAGGATAGCTTTGGCATTACATAAAACCACAAAAGTGCAAGTAGGAGAAAACATTATTGATTTCAAGCGTCCTTGGAAGCGTTATACTATGTTTGAAGCCATTGAACACTTTACAGGAATTGATATTTCAAATATGGACGAAGCTGCCTTAAGAGAAACTTGCAAGAAACTAAATATCCCTACCGATAACTCAATGGGCAAAGGCAAGCTTATTGATGAAATATTTGGAGAAACTTGCGAAAGTAAACTAATTCAGCCAACATTCATTTACGATTACCCAATTGAGATGTCGCCTTTGGCTAAGAAGCATCGTTCTAAGGAAGGTTTAGTAGAGCGTTTTGAAGCCGTATGTAACGGAAAAGAGATTTGCAACGCCTACTCCGAACTCAACGACCCAATTGACCAAAGAGAACGTTTCATTGACCAATTGGAACTTGGCAAAAGAGGAGATACAGAGTCTATGGTTTTAGATGAAGACTTCCTAAGAGCATTAGAATATGGTATGCCACCAACATCAGGCTTGGGAATAGGCATTGACCGATTGGCTATGATGATGACCAATTCCCATTCTATTCAAGACGTACTTTTCTTCCCTCAAATGAAACCAGAGAAACACAATACACAAAGCACTTCAAATGAATAATAGAGCCAGAACTCCTCTTGTTGTAGCTATTTCAATAATACTTGGCATATTGCTGGGCTATTTCATTCTCCCCAAAGAGAGTTCCGATACATCATTTGCCTATTCTTCAAAAAATAATGCCTTAGCTCAAAAATTCTCCTACATAATGAATCTTGTAGAAGAAGATTATGTTGATGAGATAGACTTTGACTCTCTTTCCGATAGCTTTATACTTTCTTTCTTACAGCAGCTTGACCCACACTCAACCTATCTAAGTTTAAACGATTTCAAACAAGAAAAAGAATCATTAGACGGAGAGTTTGAAGGGATAGGCATTCAGTTTAGAATAATTGAAGACACAATTGTTGTAATACAACCTGTCGCTTCTTCGCCTTCAATGAAAGCAGGAATAATGGCAGGAGATAGAATTGTAACTATTAATGATAGTATAAAAGCAGGCAAGAAAATAGAAAACCAAGACGTAATGCGACTTCTTAAAGGTAAGAAAGGCTCCTCTGTTCAATTAGGAATTAAACGTCAAGGCATATCGCAGTTAATACCATTTACTATTAAGAGAGATGTTATCCCAACATTTAGTGTGGAATACAGCGGAATGCTCAATGACAAAGCCGGATATATTCGTATTAATCAATTTTCTCAAACAACCGCAAAGGAAGTAAATCAAGCCTTACACCATTTATTAAGACTTGGAATGAAGGAATTAATTCTTGACCTCAGAGGAAATGGCGGTGGCTACTTAGACCAAGCCTATAAGGTAGCCGATGAATTTTTGCCTTTGGGCGATTTGATAGTTTACACGCAAGGAAGAAAAAGGAAAAGAGAAGACTTAGTTGCCCAAAGTGGTGGTATGTTTGAAAAAGGAAAGCTAATAATTTTAATTGATGAGCTTTCAGCCTCTGCTTCCGAGATTGTGGCAGGAGCAATGCAAGACAACGACAGGGCAATGATAATTGGCAGAAGAACCTTTGGCAAAGGCTTAGTACAAGAACAAAAGATGCTGCCCGATGGTTCTGCTGTAAGAGTAACTGTGTCCAGATACTACACCCCATCAGGACGTTGCATACAACGACCATACATAAAAGGCGACCCCGACAAATACTTTGAAGATTTTATTCAACGCTATGCCAATATGTCCAAAGGCGATAAAGACTCAATACAGCATTCAGACAGCTTGCAATATAAAACCAAGAAAGGAAGAATAGTTTATGGAGGAGGAGGAATAGAGCCCGATATTGAACTTCCATACTATAATTATAAGAAATCAGAATACTATCAAGAGCTTTTGCAAAAGGGCTTACTATATAAATATTGCTTTGATTACACAGACAAGCATCGCACAGAGTTTAAGAAATATTTGAGTGGCGAAGATTTCATAAAGAATTTCCAAGTTTCAGATCAGCTTTTTCAAGATATGATGAACTATGCCCAAAACAATGGAGTAGATAAAACACTTCCAATGGGTAAAGATAGCTCAGAGATAAAGCTTCTAATGAAGGCCTACATCGCACAATCGCTCTACGACAACAAGTATTTCTATTCTCTTTACGTTAAAATGGATGAAGATATACAGAAATCTCTTCCATACTTTGGTTATATCAAATAGGAGTTCAATACTTCTTATTCCTTGCTACATAAAGCATAGTTTTATTAATTAAAAATCGTTTCAATACTTGATTTTTTCAGGAATAGAATTTGATTATATAAAAATAAACATCGTTGCCCAATAAAAAGAATAACCAAGGTTTAATATTTAGATAACCTATTTTAGAACTTGATTCTAATTCTTTGTCTTTTGATTCTAATTTACTGAAACTTGATTCTAATTTGCTGAAACTTGATTCTATAAAATTATACTTGACTTAATAGAATTTATTCCAGAGAGTTAAATTCAAATAAATACTAAATAAAATTTTGTTTATTTTTTTTTCTAAGATTATTCGGAATTAAAGCGAAGATGTATTATTAGTACTGAACCCTATTTCTAAAATCGTCTCTTATTTCGTATTTTAAATCTTGCAACATTGAGGCTTTAACGGCAATGGTAAAGTTCCACCCTTGACGAAATCCAAAAGGAACCCAATTCATTCGCATCTCCCAACAATGCAAATCTCTATAAAAATCTATTGAAGTATAAGTATAGTCTTTATTAATAAAGTCGTAGCCGGATGTAAACCCAATTTTCCACTTTGGAGTAATATTTATGTCGCCTCTTACGGTCAAAATAGCTGATTTTGTGGTCTCATACCCTGCAATTTTTGCAACAAAAGAACTCATCTGACCATAGTTTAATCCTAAATTTAAGCTCCAAGGTATTGTAAAATCAACATCATAAGCCAATACCTCATTAGGATTAACAAAAGGAGAGTAGTTTAGTTCGGTTTCCGAGGCATAGGGTTGAGAACTTGTTTGACTTGGGTCGCCATTTTTCTCGGCTTTCTTGGAGTTAAACTGCCAGCTAAGGTTTAAATCCCATTGCGAATTTTGACGTTTAAAAAGTTTGCCTTCCTTATGTATTAATAGTTCATTGGTTAGTCTTGAATTAGAATCCATAACGTATGGAGTAAAGGCAGCATTAAAACTAATTAAAAGCTTCTTAAAAAGAGTTGTTCTTGCATTTAGTCTCAAAGGTTGCCAATTAACAGAATCTTTTGCAATGTCGTAGCCAGTTGAAAGAGAAAAACTCTCTAATAGAACTATCTTTGTTGTACCATCAGTGGTGTCTTTCTTGTTCTTAACCTTCATCTCTAAGTTATTTCCAAGAGAAAACCCAACTATTCCTGATTCTCCCATAGGAGGTGAACCATATATAGCACCTTCGGTTTTTGAATAGAAAACTTTATTACCCTGTCTATCCAAATAAAAATCATAAAAGCCTAAGCTTGGATTAGAGAAATCGGGTGTGTAGTTGAAGTTAATTGAAGGATTGATAACGTGCCTTATAGCTTTTATATAGCCTTTCTTAAACGCAAACATTCCATATAATCGGGTGTTAAGAGAAGAAGAAAAAACGGCATCTCTATTAGCAATAAAGCCCATAATGGTATCTTTCAACACAACAAAATTAGTATCTAATGGGTCTATCTTTTTAACAATGGAATTCAGATACCATCTTTCGGTATAGTTAATGGAATTTGTCCAGTTAAAGTATTTAAAAACCTTCATACTGCTATTTATAGGGATAGAATGCTGCATACCATTTTTCATGTGCTTTAAAACATTTTTTGTAAAAAGTATGGAGTCGTAGGTATTAATTGTGTTTGCTAAATTGGTGCGATAGGAAATTGTTATATTCTCATACCATTTTGTTTTTCCTTTGCTGTTCTTTTTTCTAAAAGGATAGAATTGTGAAGAGGAAAGGCTTATAGAAGGTAGGTCTAAGTTTATAGCTCCTGTATTTACGTTGTAGTTTTCGCCAAGGTTGGCCGTAAAGGTGAATTTCTCACCAAAACGAGTTGAGTAAGCAATACTTGAAGTTGTGGTATTGTTGAAATAATCGGAAGTATTGACTGCATATTGATTAAATGTGTTACTCACTAAATTAACATTTGCTGAGAAATTACTATATGGGTTTGCCTTAGGCTCTTGACTGTGTGTCCACATAAGGCGGAAGTCTCTTTGGTCTTGAAAGGTTGGGGTATTTCTAATACCTGTCTGGTTAATCTCGTAGCGAAGATCAATACCTCCTCTATATTTATACCTTTTGGCGTAGCTTGTTTTTAGGTTAGCTGCCCAGCTCATATTAGTGTAAATATCTGCTTGTAGAGCTAAATCTACATAATCGTTGATTGCAAAATACCAACCTATATTCCGAAAATAATATCCTCTATTTTGTGCATATCCGTAAGTTGGCATAAGAAAACCTGATTTCTTTTGGTCGGTGAAAGGGAAGTATCCAAAAGGCACAGCCAAAGGTAAAGGAATATCCATAACCGAAAACCATGCAGGTCCTGTAACAATTTTATCTTGGGTTACCACTTTTGCTTTATTGAAGTTTAAGGCAAAATGAGGGTGCTCCAAGTCGCAGGTTGTAAATTGCCCTCCTCCAATATACATTGTTCTATCATCAACTTTCTTAACCTTCTCTCCATGCAAATAACCTTCACCCTCTTTGGTAAATACTCCTTTAATCAAACCTTTCTTGGTCTCAAAATTATAATCAATTATCTTTGCCTTGTATTCAGTGCCCTTTTCTTTAAAGATAGGGTGTTGTGAAATATTGTCAGAACTGTCTTTGCTTCCTTCGGCGTGGAGTTCTTTGTTTTCAAAACCAATAGAAATATGTCCCGCTTCTAATTCAATATTACCCATCTTTATCTTTGAATTATTGTAAAGATAAACCTTCTTTTGAGTTAAATCGGTTGTTATGGAGTCTTTGGCAGAATATATAACCCTATCGTCAAAAGTTGATTTCTTTCTCATAGGCTTAACCGAAGAAGTATCAGCAATTTCTTGTGCAAATAAATTATAAGGCAAGATGCACAAAAACATTAGTACACAAACAAAAAATGATGTATTAATAATGTAAAAATGTTTATTCAAATTGCTATGTCTTATAAATTAACTACCTTTGTAACGAATTTGCAAAAATAATGTTTTATTCTCAAAATAAAAGAATAAAGTATAAACTAATTATAATTAAAAACTTAAAATGAGAAACTTTATAATCATATTCTTAGTTTTAGGAGGGTTGTTTAATAATATTTACGCACAAGAAGCAAAGTCAAATAGGCTTACTAAAATAGTCCTTGACCCAGGACACGGAGGCGATAAACCGGGAGCTAAGGGAAGAATAAGTTTGGAAAAAGACATTAATCTTGCTGTAAGTTTGAAATTGGGTAAAATAATTAATGAGAATTTGCCTGATGTCAATGTAGTTTACACACGCAAGACCGACAAAGACGTAGACTTAATTAAACGCTCACAAATTGCAAATAGAGAAAAGGCAGATATCTTTATATCCATTCATTGCAATGCTGCAAAAAACCATGAAGCCACAGGCACCGAAACCTTTGTTATGGGGCTTGCCAAAACACAAGAGAATATAGAAGCAGCAAAGAAAGAAAATGCCGATATTCTAACCGAAGCAAATTATGCTGAAAACTACGATGGCTTCAACCCCAATTCCCCAGAAGCAAATATTTTCTTTGCACTATATCAAAACGCATATCTTGAACAAAGCCTTTTGCTTGCCGACAAAATGCAAAAACAATATACCTTCAACACCAATCTTCTAAGTAGAGGCGTCAAACAAGCCCCTTATTTAGTGCTCTACAAAACATCTGTTCCAGCAGTTTTGACCGAAATAGGCTTTATTTCAAACGCAAGGGAAGAGAAATATCTCAATACTCAGTTAGGACAATACAAGATAGCAGCTTCCATTTTTCAAGCAATATTTCAATACAAACAAAGACTTGAAGGCACTAATTTAGAAACCCCCTCAATTGAAAGCCTGATACCAAAAGAAGCCATAGCTCAAGACAAAGAAGCCAAAGAAAAAGAAGCACAAGAGAAACGAATTGCCGAAGAAAAACGTAAACAAAAAGAATTAGAAGAGAAAAAACAAAAAGAAGAAGCCAAAAAGGCAGAGGAATTAGCAAAGAAAATAAAGCAAGACCTTCAAAAGAAAGATACAACAACTCTAAAAGAAACTAACAAAGAAGACAAAGAAACAAAATCTAATAATCAAACCATAGTATATAGGGTTCAGTTCTTTGCTAATGAAACAAAATTTGGAGAGAATAATACTAAATTTAAAGGAATAGAAGATTTATGGATGTATAAAGAAGGCAAAATGTGGAAATATACCTCAGGTAGGTTTGATAATTTTGATTCTGCCAATACACACAAAACAAAGATAAGAGAAAAAGGGCATAAAGACGCTTTTGTTGTTATATTCCATAAAGATAAACGCATAACGATAGAAGAAGCAAAAGAAATAGAAAAACAATTAAATAAATAGTATTGTGAAAATAAAAACTGAATACAAAGTAGGAATTATAGGAGTAATAACAATAGCTATACTATATTTCGGGATTATATTTTTAAAAGGCAAAGACCTTTTCAATGTAGAAACAAGCTATTACGCCGTCTTTGATGACGTTTCGGGGCTATATAAATCCAACTACATATATCTTAATGGGATGAAAGTAGGATACATAAAAGACATAAAGAGTATAGATGAAAAAGCAAGTAAATTTATTGTTTGGATAGCCGTTGATAGTGAAATTGAAATCCCCAAAGACTCTAAGATAATGATATTTTCTTCCGACTTACTCGGTTCAAAAGCCTTGAAAATAAAAATGGGAATATCCAACGAGACCTTCCACAGAAGAGATACCATAGAGTCAGCCATAGAAAACGGAATGATAGACCAATTGGCAGATAATATAACTCCAATTGTTGTGAAACTAAATAGTGTAATGACTAATGTTGATACATTAATAGTTGGAGTAAATGCCATTTTAGACAAACAAGCACAAAACGATATAAAGCAAAGCTTGGAGAATATCAAATCAATCACCCAAAACTTGGAAAATGTTTCAATAAAATTGGATGGGCTAATAGACACTGAGAAAGTTAAAATACAAGCAATAATTGATAATGCTGAGAGCATCACAAGTAATTTCCGCCAAAACAATGAAAAGCTCACAAATGCAATCAATAATTTTAGCAATATAAGCGATACCATAGCCAAAGCCAATCTTGGAGAAACCATAATTGAAGCAAACAAAAGCCTCAATTCTCTTTCCAAAATTATAAAATCCATTGAAAATGGAGAAGGAAGTGCAGGGCTTCTGATAAGAGACGATAAGCTTTACAAAAACTTAGAAACCTCCACCAAAAAACTTGATGCCCTTATAGAAGACATCAAGCAACACCCAAAACGATACTTAAAGATTAGTGTGTTTTAAGAAGAATTAATCCTAAACTCAATCCTAAACCCAAGACAATTGCTTACTAACTTGCCAAAACGTGCATCTGTTTTTAAGCAATAATATCTAACATCACTTTTATTATAAGGAAGATTATTGCATAGGAATACTCTTATTTTACCTTTTCAATAAATTATTGCACTTCTTGTAAGCCAAAAGCATAAATACTTTCCTAATAAACAGCAAATAAAACTTGATTATAATTTATTGAAATCAAGTTTTAATTTCGTGGAATCAAGATATAATTTCTCAAAATAAGGAATAAATTTTGCAACCTTAGAGGATGCACGATGCATCCTGCAAGGTTGCAGAAGTAACCCCTAAGGTTGCATATTACATCCTGCAAGGTTGCAAAAATAAATCCTTATTTACGTAGATTTAAATCAGGTCTTTTTACAAATTAATAAGGAGTTATTGAAAATAACTCAACTCTTTTTGAAAATATATCAAGACTATTTTCCTTTAATTAAGGAGTATTCTAAATAAAGATTTATTTTATTTTTAGAGTTTGTCCTATCTTTATTATAGGTTTGTTTTTGTTGAGATTATTAAGACGGATTATCTCGTTGATAGGAACATTATATTTGCGAGAAAGAGAAGAAACTGTTTCTCCTTTTCTGACCTTATGCCTAATACTTTGACTCTTTGGCGTAGAAGGTTTGTTTGTAGTGCTTGATTTTGAAACCTCTTCGCTTTCAGAAGAGGAGTTATTGTCGTTTACTTCCTGCTGATTGGAAGCATCGTTGCTAACACTTGTCTCTTCGGTAAATGGACTCTTATTGTCTTTATCTTCTTTGTCAATTTCAACCTTAATGGTGCGATAAACTGTAAGTAATCTGCCAACTACTGGGTATTTTCTATTCCCATTCCAACGTTTCAAGTCCTTAACGCTTACTCCATATTTTCTTGCAATTGATGACCAAGTTTCTTTCTTTCTAACCTTATGTGTGAGTTTAACTTCTTTGGTGGTATAATACTTTTGCTTCCACTCAGGTTCAAAATATTTCTCTTTATTGTGTTCTGCTATGGAGTCTTCCAAAGTTATGAACTCGTGAATATAGTTAAGAGGGAGTTTTAGACTGTAATTATCTTGCGAAGCCATTATTATATTGGTCTTGTATTGAGGGTTGAGGTCTTTTATTTGTTCAAAAGGGATATTCAAAACATCTGCTATTTGTTCAAAATGCATATCTCTTCTAACCGAAATGGTGTCTGTTGCAACGGGTTTGGTCAATTGGGACGGGGTAATATTATGTTCTTTATAATAATTCATAACATAACAAGCCGCCACATAGGCAGGAACATAGCCTCTTGTTTCTCGTGGCAAAAAATCGTATATGCCCCAAAAATCTTTCTTGCCCGAACGTCTCATTGCTTTATTAACATTCCCAGGGCCACAGTTATAGGCTGCCAATGCCAATTCCCAATCATCGTAAATCTTATATAAGTCTTTTAAATATCTTGCTGCTGCAACCGAAGATTTAATAGGGTCTTTTCTATCATCAACAATAGAATTAATTCTAAGGTCGTACATTTTTCCAGTGGAATACATAAATTGCCATAAGCCTGTTGCTCCTGCTCGCGAAACAGCATTAGGGTTTAGTGCCGACTCTATCACAACCAAGTATTTTAATTCGTGAGGAACGGAGTGTTGGTCAAGAATTTCTTCAAAGATAGGGAAATAATACTTACTCAATCCTAATAAAACTCCAACTCTATTCCCACCTTTGTCTATGTAGTATTCAATTATATTTCTGACTTGTTGATTATAGGTTAGCTTTATGGAGCTTGGCAAAGCTCTTAATCGCATCGCATAAACAGAATCGGGAACATTTGAAGCAGAGGTTGGCAGGTAGAGATTATCATTTTTCTTATTGAGATTTGTCCTAATTATTTTTGAGTTTTGTTTAATATAGAAACTTGTAAGAAGAGAGTCATAATTGCGTTCAAAGTTGCGGATTATGTCATTTTCTTCTCTTTGTTGAGCAAGTAAGACTATTGGGAATAAGATTAGTATGGTAAAAAAACAAAGTATTTTATATCTAAACATTTGGTCAAAAAAATTAAAATTGAATTTGTAAAAGTACAAAAAATTAAGACATAAACGCTTTTAGTCATTAGTTTATTATTTTTTGTACCTTTGTAACCTCTAATAATTGAATTAATAATATTAAAAAAAACTTATGAATATAGTTATACCTATGGCAGGAATGGGTAAAAGAATGCGTCCTCACACCCTAACTATTCCAAAGCCTTTAATTCCCATTGCAGGAAAACCAATAGTTGAACGTTTATGTGAGGATATTGTTGAAGTTTGTGAGGAGAAAGTAGATGAGATAAGCTTTATTATCGGCGATTTTGGAAAAGAAGTAGAGCAGATGTTAATTGATATTGCTCATCGCTTGAATGCAAGAGGCAAAATATACTATCAAGAGGAACCGCTTGGAACTGCTCATGCTATTTTATGTGCCAAAGAAAGCCTCAAAGGAAAGGTAACAGTTGCATTTGCAGACACTCTTTTTGACGCAGGCTTTAAGCTCAACACTCAACGAGATGGAATAATTTGGACACATAAAGTTAAAGACCCATCCGCTTTTGGAGTAGTTAAAAAGAACTCAAATGGAACTATTGCAGGTTTTGTTGAAAAACCCAAAGAATTTGTTTCAAATGAAGCAATAATAGGTATATATTATTTCTTAGATGGAGAGAATTTAAGAAACGAACTTCAATACCTAATTGATAATAATATCAATAAACAAGGGGAGTATCAACTCACCGATGCTCTTCAAAATATGTTGGACAAAGGCTTAGAGTTTATAACCAATGACGTTAGAGAATGGTTAGATTGTGGAAATAAAAACGCAACAGTCAATACCAACCAACGTATATTGGAACTAAAAAAAGATAAAGAAACCCTTGTTTCCAAAGAAATAACAACAACCAATTCTAAAATTATATCTCCATGCTATATTGCAAATGGTGCACAGATTATTAATTCAGAGATAGGACCCTATGTTTCAATAGGAGAAAACACAATTATTACATCTTCACACATTGCCAATGCAATTATCCAAAACAATTCTTCGTTATTAGATGTCAAAACGAGTAATTCAATGATTGGCAGTAATACCATTATTGAAGGCACAACACAAGAATTAAGTATAGGAGATTATTCAGAAATAAAACAATGAAACATAGCTTAAAGAATCTATTCTCAACCCCATTAATCACATTACTATTAATAGTTCTTTTGTTTTTCTCTTGTAAAACAAGCAATAAGTTCTCTGATAGTTCTATAAGCTCTAACAAAAAAACTTTAACCAATCCTCAAAGAGAATATACTTCAAAGCAACTCTCAATTGATGGATTGTTCTTAGATGCTTGCACTCAAAAAGAATTAGGCAATTTAGACAAAGCCCTAAGCCTCTACGATGAAGTAATAAAGCAAGATGAAACCTATGCAGCTGCCTATTTTGACAAAGCAAGCATATTATTTAATAAAAGAGATGTAAAGGAATCCATAGCCTTAACCAACAAAGCCATTTCCTTAGACTCAAAAAATATTTGGTATCGTTTGCAATTGATTCAAATCTACCTAAACACTTCCGACTTTGGTAATGCAGCCAAAGAATATGAAAATATAATCAAAATCAATCCTGAAGAAAAAGAATACTACCAAGAACTTGCAGAAGTTTACAATAGGAATGGTGATTATGATAATATGCTAAAAACACTAAATCAAATAGAGAAGAAATGGGGGCCAACTGAAGAACTCTCAATGATTAAGTTCCGCTACTATATGCAACAAAAAGAATATGAAAAGGCAGAAAAAGAAATAGAAAACATACAAAAGACTTCCTCCGAACAAACTCCTTATTTAGCAATATTAGCTGAAATCAATATGACTAAGAAGAACTACTCCAAAGCCTTAGAATACTACAAGCAAATAGAAGAAATCAATCCGCAAGACCCTTATATTAATGTATCTTTTGCAAACCTCTACTATGTTCAAAACGACAAGGCTCAAGTTTATCACTATTTAAATAAGGCTATAAAAAATAAAAACCTTGATTTTTCAACAAAGATACAAGTTCTATTAACCATTTACGCCAAAACTGTGGACGATAATCCAGAAGATTTCAAGCATTTCTTTACACTTTTAGAAGAGCTCGCAGTCCATTATCCACAAGAAAAGGCTGTATGGGAGCTTCTTTCAACAGGTTATATGAAGACTTCTCAATTTGAGAAAGCTGTCCAAAGCATTAGAACTGCAATTCAAATAGGCGAAGCCTCCAAAGGTAAGCAACCCAATGAATTTGAATTATACCAAAACCTACTCTTTGCCCTTTCGGCTCTTGGGGAACAAGACTCGGTTATAAAAGAATCGCAAAAATCCATAGAACTCTTTCCAGAACAGCCCGTTCCATATCTTTTCTTAGGTATAAACCAACTATATAAAGCTAATTATATAGAGTCAAAAGCCGTACTAACACAAGGGCTTAGCTTAGTTGTAGATAATAAAGCCCTCTTGGAAGACTTTTATTCCAATTTAGGAGAGGTGTGCTACAAATTAGACCAAAGCCAAGAAGCCTTTACCTATTTTGATAAAACCTTAGAAATAAATCCAAACAACTATATAATACTTAATAATTATGCCTATTATCTTTCTTTAAAAGAAACTAATTTGGATAAAGCCGAGCAAATGGCAAAGAAAGCCTTTGATAAATTCCCCGACCAACAAACCTTTGTAGATACTTATGCTTGGGTTCTTTACAAGAAAAAAGACCATAAAGGTGCATATCAAGCTATGCAAAGCATAATTAAACAAAAAGACTCATGGAGCCAAACCATTAAAGAACATTATGACCAAATACTCAAAGCTCTTAATCCTTAATTTAATCCTAATCCTTTTCTTCTGGGCTTGTAGCAAATCGCCTCAAAAAAACACCCTTGATGGAATGGTCCAAGGTAGTTATTATCATATAATATATTATGCCACTCCAACCCAAAACCAAAGTGTCTCACAAGACCTTCAAAACCTTTTCAACCAAATTGACCAAAGTGTTTCCCTTTGGAATAAAGAAAGCCTTATAAACCAAGTCAATCAAAATAAAGACGTAGAGTTAGATAGCATTTTTATAGATTGCTTTGTTAAAAGTCAAGAAATCTCCGAGCTAACCGAAGGTTACTTAGATTGTACTATTGGAGCATTGGTTGAGAAATACGGCTTTGCTGCCAAAGAAAGAGAAGAAATAACCCAAGAACAGATAGACTCCCTTTTGCAATATGTAGGTTACAATAACATCAAGATAGAAAACTCCCGAATCAAGAAGAAATTTGCTCAAACTAAGATAGATTTTAATGCCATTGCACAAGGCTACACAAGTGATAAAATAGCTCAATACTTTTTTCAAAAAGGGATAACCAATTTTATTATAGATATAGCTGGAGAAGTTAGAGCTAATGGAACAAAAGATAATGGAAAACTTTGGACTTGTGCCATAGAGCAACCATCCGATAGTAGCAACCAAGAGCGTTCCTATAATACTTATTTAGAGCTTAAAGACCAATCCATTGTAACCTCAGGTAACTATCGTAAATATTATATAGATGAAAAAGGAAATAAAAAATCGCACACCATAGATCCTTTCACTGGAAGGAGTGTAACTCATAATTTGCTTTCTGTATCGGTGGTTGATAAGAGTGCTACTCTTTGCGATGGGTTAGCAACGGCATTTATGGTAATGGGCTTAGAAAAAAGTAAAACCTTCCTTCAACATCATCCTCATATCCAAGCTCATTTTATTTATTGGGACAAGAATCAGTATCAGACCTACACTACTCCCAATCTCAAACATCGCATAAACTACATTCGTGAATAGCCTTGTGGAATAGTAAAAGGAATATCTAAGGCATCATTAATCCGTTGCTTGTCAAAGTTTATCTCCACAATAGAAGTCTTACCTGTAAAGACCAAAACCCTCATTGTCTCAACCAAACGAATATTAGGTAGGCTCAAATAAGAATTATAATGAATATCCATCTTATGCTTAGAGTCTGTAATCAAGAAATAATTCCTCTCAATATATTTCAAATCGGTATTATACTCTATCAATTGATTTAGCTTAGGAAACAAATCTTGATTAGAGTTATGCCTACGTTCAGCAAAATAAAGTTCCGCTCTGTTTTCATTGTTTTTTAGAACATAACCAGTATCTGCATACGACTGGAAATCTTCACCCAATAACATGCTCTGCAATATATCATAGCTCAAAGAAAATCCTAAAATATCACGAAGAAAAACATAATCACCAGAAAAATATTCCCTTTCTAATTTATTAATCACCTTTATACTATCCTTGGTTAGTAAAGCTCTGACACCCTCAAAACCAAACTTTCCTATGGAAAGCCAAATAACGCTATCCTTAATAATTCGTATATTTCCACTAAATGAATTTCCTCCATAAATCACCGAGACCTTGGAGCTAAGAGATGAAAATCCTGCCGATAAATCGGTGATTTCCTTAACCATAAGCTTATCTTTTTCAGTCTTTAAAAGAGCCTCTGCTTTTTGTAAATCAACTGAATCTTTCTTTTCGAAAGTATGAGTTATATCGTTATATAAAGGATTAGTCAGCTCTCTTTGAGTTTTACAAGAAACTAATGAAAGCAGGGTTACAACCATTAAAACCAAAAAATAAAACCTATTTTTCTTCATATAAATAAATTATTAGATTAAGACTGCAAAGATATATAAAAAAGTTTAATTATTATTAGCTTATAAATTATGTAGTTGCATAGCTCTTAAAATTGGGTATGAATGTATTCTCATTTTAAAAACTATCTATTTCTATGAACTTTACTGCTTGGCAATTTTTAGTTTTTCAAAATATCCAAAATACGAATTCTATAATAAAGCCAAAACAATAAAATACAATTAATTTAATGTAGTATTTATTATTTTTGTATCTTTGTCAATTCAAATCTTGATTTTATATGAGTTTAAAAGAAAAAATTATTCCTTCTCTATTACCTAAACATATTGCTGTTATTATGGATGGTAATGGTCGCTGGGCTAAACAAAAAGGTAAGGAAAGAATTTTTGGGCATCAAAACGGAGTGCAAAGTGTTAGAGATGTAACTGAGGCTTCGGTAGAGTTAGGCATTGGATTCTTAACATTTTATGCTTTTTCAACTGAGAATTGGAACCGTCCAAAAGAGGAAATAGACGGACTTATGCACTTGTTTATGCAGGCTATTGAGAATGAAACGCCTACCCTAATGAAGAATAATGTCCGCTTTGAGGTGATTGGTGAAATTGAGAAGCTACATCCTCAAACCACTCAAACCATGAATAGAGTTAGAGATTTGACCAAAAATAATACAGGCTTAACTATGATTATTGCTTTAAGTTATTCTTCCCGTTGGGAGATTACTAAGGCAGCAAAAGAAATAACCAATAAAGTAATAAATAATGAGCTAAGCCTTGAAGCTATAACGGAAGAAACTATTTCTAATTATTTGTGCACTAAGAATTTTCCTGACCCTGATTTGCTTATACGCACTTCTGGAGAGTTGCGTTTGAGTAATTTTCTTATGTGGCAGTTAGCCTATTCAGAATTATATTTCACCAATGTACTATGGCCTGACTTCTCAAAGGAGAATTTATATGAGGCAATTGTTGATTATCAGTCAAGAGAAAGACGATTTGGCAAAACAAGTGAGCAATTATCCAATTAATTTTAACAAAGTACAAAATTTATTGCAATTATTTGCGTTAGAGTATCATTAATTTATTAAACACGAACGATAAAACGAACTATAAGCTACGAGAATGAAGATTTTAAAACCCATACTTTTGTTTTTCTTTTCTGGAATATTCCCCTTTCTTGCTTTCTCTCAACAAGACTCTACAAAAGCTCCTATTTTTAATGTAGATTACCTGTCTCCAAAAGAGTATGAAATAGGAAATATCGTTGTTACGGGGGCCGACCACTTAGACCATCCTTCCATTATTTTGATTTCGGGCGTATCCATTGGAGAGAAAATTCTTATTCCAAGCGACAAAACAACTAAAATTGTGGATAACCTTTGGAAGCAAGGGATTTTTGAAAATGTAGAAGTTGTAGTTCAAAAGGTTGAAGGTAGGACTGTTTTCTTAGAGTACAAGCTCGAAGCAAAGCCACGACTTGGAAGTTTTAGATTTAATGGTGTTAAAAAAGGAGAGGCCGACAAACTCAGGGAACAACTAAAATTGATGTCAGGAGATATTGTTACAGAGAATTTAAAGATTAATTCAGAGAATATAATAAAGGATTTCTTTTTAGATAAGGGTTATTATAACACAGATGTAATTATTGACCAACGCAAAGATACCTCAACCACTCGTAATGATGTAACTCTTTTATTTAAGATTAATAAGGGTAAGAAAGTAAAGATTAAAGATGTTATTGTTAGTGGTAGTAAATCATTGAAAGAGCCTTGGTGGAAGATTTGGAGCAAGTCTTCTAATAGTATTGTACGTTCTCAAATGAAAGATACAAAGCGTTATAGATGGTGGAGAGTATGGAAGAGTTCACGTTTTATTGATAAGGATTTTGCCAAAGACAAAGAAAATATTATTAAAAAATATAACGAGCAAGGTTTTCGTAATGCAAAGATAGTATCCGATAGTGTTTATCTTATAACTGACAAAGGTAAACAAAAGCTTATTGTTGAATTGGATATTCAAGAGGGACAAAAGTTCTATTTCCGCAATATTACTTGGGTTGGTAACACCAAATACACCTCTGAAGACTTAGGTAAGCGTTTGAGAATTCATAAAGGAGACCCTTATAATGAGGTCCTTTTAGAGAAAAATCTTAGCTATGACCCAACAGGAACAGATATTACCGCCCTCTATCAAGATGATGGATATTTATTCTCGTCCATAACTCCTATTGAAATTAATATACAAAACGATTCCATAGATATAGAAATGAGGGTGCATGAAGGAAAACAAGCACGAATTGGCAAGGTTTCTATTTCAGGAAACACCCGAACAAATGACCATGTTATTTTAAGAGAACTTAAAACCCTTCCAGGACAGCTTTATTCTCGTGATAATGTTATTCGTTCTCTTAGAGAATTACAACAATTACAATATTTTGACCAAGAAAAACTCAATCCATTAATTAAGCCTGATGAGAAGAACGGTTTAGTTGATATTGAATACGAACTTACAGAAGTCAATTCCGACAAACTTGAAGTTTCAGGAGGTTGGGGTGCAGGTCAGGTGATAGGAACAATTGGAGTAACGTTCACCAATTTCTCAGCTAAGAATCTATTTAATAAGAATGCTTGGCGACCACTTCCTTCGGGAGATGGGCAGCACCTCTCTTTAAGAGCTCAAACTAATGGTACATATTATTATTCACTACAAGCTTCTTTCACAGAACCATGGTTGGGAGGCAAAAAGCCTAACGCTTTAAGTCTTTCAACTTATTATTCTTATCAAGATGATGGATATTGGAATAACTCTGGGAAGCCAAATTATTGGTTAAGTATTTTTGGAGCATCGGTTTCTTTGGGACAAAGACTTAAATGGCCTGACGATTATTTTACTTTTGTTCAAGGAATTTCTTTCCAACAATATAATGTAAAGAATTATAGTGCCATAGAGAATTTTAACAATGGTCGTTCAAATAATATCAACTACAATATAACCATTGCCCGAAACTCATCCGATTCTCCAATTTACCCTCGTTATGGTTCTGATGTTTCACTCTCCACTCAATTTACTCCTCCATATTCCTTGCTTAATGGTAAAGACTATACACAAATGTTACCAGAGGATAGATACAAATGGTTAGAATACTATAAGGTAAATACTAAGGCAGCTTGGTACTTTAATATTATAGATAATTTGGTTATTAGCACAAGAGCAAGGTTTGGATTTTTGGGGCAATATAATAAGAAAGTCGGATATTCTCCATTTGAAAGATATTATGTAGGCGGTGATGGTTTACAAGGTTGGGCATTAGATGGTAGGGAGGTTATTGCTTTAAGAGGATATACCACATCAGCACTTTCTCCAAAGAACGGAGCAATGGTGTACGATAAATTTACATTAGATATTCGTTATCCAATATCCCTAAATCCAATGGCGACAATATATGCTTTAGGTTTCTTTGAGGCAGGTAATTCATGGGCAAATTTTGAAGGCTTCTCGCCATTTAAGATGTATCGTTCAGTAGGGGTAGGTTTAAGATTATTTATGCCAATGTTCGGACTAATAGGAATTGATTGGGGCTATGGATTTGACCAAGTACCAGGTAACCCAACAGCAGGAGGACCACAATTCCACTTCTCAATAGGACAAAGTATAGATTAGGTACAATATTTGATAAGAGTTTAAATATTAATATAAAAAATAAAGAGATATGAAAAAACTATTTGTATTATTATTCTTTTTTGTAGCAAGTGTTACAACGTTTGCTCAGAAATTTGCGAGTGTAGATTCAGAATATATATTAGGCAATATGCCAGAGTATAAACAAGCACAAAGAGAATTAGATGACCTTTCAGTTCAATGGCAAAAGGAAGTAGAGAGTAAGTTTCAGATTGTGGACAAGCTCTACAAAGCATTCCAAGCAGAAAGTGTATTATTGCCCGATGAGTTGAAGACTAAGAAAGAAAACGAGATTATTGCAGCCGAAAAGCAAGCTAAAGAACTTCAAAAACAACGCTTCGGTAACGATGGCGATTTGGCAAAGAAACGTTCCGAACTCGTTAAACCAATTCAAGACAAGATATATAACGCTATAGAAAAGATAGCATCAGAGAAAAACTACGCCATAATCTTTGACAAATCAAGTGGAGCTTCCATCTTATATGTGGATTCCAAAACAGATGTTAGCGATTTAATCTTAGCAGAACTTGGATACAAAACAAGCAGTAATAAGAAAAGTAGATAATTACAATTAATTATGTATTTTTGCATCCCAAATTCAAAAGACAATTAATAATAAATATATTTTAAAAAGAATGAAAAGAACAATTCAACTATTAATTCTTGTTATATCTATCTCATTAACAAGTAATTTATTCGCACAAAAAACATTAAAATTAGGCCATTTCTCTTCAGCCGAACTCATTAAGAAAATGCCAGAAGGCGATTCGGCACAACTTGTTATGCAGAAATATGTAGAAGAGTTGCAAAAAGAAGCCGAGTCTATGGAAAAAGAATATAATCGTCTTACAGCCGAATTTCAAGCCAAAGAAGCTCAGCTTTCAGACCTTTTGAAACAAAGTAAACAACGTGAGATTGTATCAGTAGGACAGCGATTCCAAGAGTTTCAACAAAGTGCACAGGAAGATATTCAAAAGAAACAAACTGAGATAATGTCTAAAATAACAGATAAAATTAAATCAGTGGTTGCTGAAGTGGCAAAAGAAGGTAAATACACCTATATCTTTGAATCCAATGGCATTCTTTGGTATTCGGAAGATAGCGAAGATATTACTCCGCAACTTTTGAAGAAATTAAATTTAAAATAATACTTTTTACGTAACAACAATAATAAGAGGTAATTGCATAGGTAGATATTTGAGAAGTTTTTGTTTTATAGGGTAAAAAATGAAAAAATATTTGTCTATAATAAAAAAATATCTACCTTTGCAAACTCAAAATTATGCGGATGTGGCGTAATTGGTAGCCGCGCTAGACTTAGGATCTAGTGTCGAGAGACGTGGGGGTTCGAGTCCCTTCATCCGCACAAAATCAACGCAATAACAAAAAAAATAGTCCTTGTTTTATGGGACTATTTTTTTTGTTATCTTCAATTTCCCTATAATTACATTTGATTTCTATTTTTATAATTTTAATTTTATGAATCCTTAATTCATTTTTCTAACTCTTTAATCTAATAATTTGTCTTTTGATTCTATTTTTATGGAATCAAATTCTAATTAACCAACTTAAATAATTACGAAAACTTCAGAAAAAATAAATTATCTTAGATAAAAAGAAATTTATTCGTTGATTATTCATATGTAAACAAAGTATGAGTTCTATTGAGTGTTACAGATTTTTATCATCTTAAATTTATAGGTTTTGCTTTTGACTATTATGTTTAAATCTGCAAACAATTTACTTTATCTTTTGAGAGTATTATAAAGAGATTATGGAAAATATATTGTATTTTTGCAATCTTATGGATTCAAAAAGATTACAAAAAGTGGCTCGGCTTATCCAAAAGGATTTAGGCGAGATTCTTCAAATGGAAGCTTCTAATTTGTTTGAAGGGGCTATGATTACGGTTACAGGAGTTAGAGTGTCGGCAGATTTGTCGCTGGCTCGTGTATATGTTAGTATTTTTGCAGTGAGAGGGAAAAAAGTGGAAGAGATTTTTGAACTCTTAGAACAAAAGAAAGCTCTCGTTAGAATGAAATTAGCACAAAGGGTTAGACATCAACTTAGGGTTATCCCTGAAATAGCATTTTTTATTGATGATAGCTTAGACTACATGGAGAATATTGACAATCTACTAAAATCATAGTGAAACTACCTCTATTCATAGCTTGGCGTTATTTCTTCTCAAAGGAAAAACTTAAAGTGATTAATATCATTTCGTTGATTTCTTTGATAGGGATTGTTATAACCACGTCAGCTCTTTTGGTAGTTTTGTCGGTTTTTAATGGCTTTACCTTTGTAGGGACTAAAATACTTTCTTATTCTAATGCTCCTCTTGTGATTGAGGCAAGTAAAGGAAAGGTGTTTTCCTTAGATTCCATACCTTTTGATAAGGTAAAAGCATTGGGGAAAATAGAAGTTGCAACGCCTATTTTAAAAGAAAATGCCTTGGTTTCTTTCAAAGATAATTATGTTTTGGTTCAAATGAAAGGTATAGAGGAAGATTATGTGAGAATAGGTAGGATAGATACCTCTATGGTTGAGGGGAGTTTTCTTTTGAAGAAATTTGATTATGATGCTGGGGTTTTGGGTCTGGGACTAACTAAGAGCCTTTCGTTGGGAATGAATGCAGATATTGTTGGAGCTCTATTAAGCGTGGTGGTTCCTAAGCGTGATGCTAAGGTTTCTATTGTCGAGCAGGATATGTTCTATACCAAGAAATTGGTTTATGCAGGAAGTTTTCAGATGAATGCATCAATAGACCAAACAGATATGCTTGTGCCCTTGGATTTTGCTCGTCAGATATTGGATTATTCAAATAATGAGGTTAGTGCTGTTTTGCTCCGTGCCAAGAATGAAAGAGATATTCCAAAGCTTAAAGCTCAAATTCAGGATATGCTTGGAAAGGATTTTTCAGTTAAAGACATATTGGAGCAAGACCCTATCTATAATAAAGTTGTAAAGGCAGAAAGATTTGGGGTTTATGTGATTTTGGCCTTTATTATTTTTATTGCAACATTTAATGTTATGGGTTCGTTATCATTATTAATAATGGATAAGAAGAAGGATATTCTTATTTTGCATTCAATGGGTGCAACTCTAAGTTCTATTAGGTGGATTTACTTTTTAAATGGGCTTATACTTTCGTTGATTGGTGCAACTATTGGATTGATTATTGGACTTGCAATTTGTTTATTACAACAACATTTTGGAGTAATTAAAATGGGTAACGGAGAGTTTGTTGTTGATGCTTTCCCTGTACAGATTAAAATAATGGATATTTTTTATGTATTTTTATTAGTTTTATCTATTGGAGCGTTATCTATTGCTCTAATGGTAAGTAGGATTAAATTTGAAAATAAAAAACAAGTAGATTGATATGGAACTATATGTTTACAATACTTTAACAAGAAAGAAGGAACTTTTTAAGCCAATTAACCCTCCTAATGTTGGGCTTTATGTTTGTGGCCCTACTGTTTATGGAGACGCTCATCTTGGACATGCACGTCCGGGAATTAGTTTTGATATTATGTTTCGTTATCTTACATTTATTGGTTATAAAGTTAGATATGTGAGAAATATTACTGATGTTGGTCATTTAGAAAATGACTCTGACCAAGGTGAAGATAAGATTGCAAAAAAGGCTCGTTTGGAACAATTGGAACCAATGGAAATTGCTCAATACTATACTAAGAGGTATCTTGATGCAATGGATTTATTGAATGTTCTTCGTCCAAGCATACAACCTTCTGCTTCTGGACATATTATGGAACAGATTGAAATTGTAGAAAAGATTTTAGAGGCTGGTTATGCTTATGTTTCAGAGGGAAGTGTTTATTTTGATGTTTTGAAGTATCAGAATGACACTAATAAATATGGTATTCTTTCCAATAGGGTTATAGAGGATATGCTTCAAACAACACGGGAGTTGGAAGGACAGCACGAAAAACGCAATCCTGCTGATTTCGCTCTTTGGAAGAAAGCCCAACCCGAACATATTATGCGTTGGAAATCGCCTTGGAGTGATGGTTTCCCAGGGTGGCACTTAGAATGTACGGCAATGAGTGCAAAGTATTTGGGAGAGAAATTTGACATACATGGTGGAGGACTTGACCTTTTGTTCCCTCATCACGAATCAGAGATTGCTCAATCGGTATGTGCCTTTGGTCATGAGCCAACAAATTATTGGATACATAATAATATGATAACTATTGCTGGTCAGAAAATGGGTAAGAGTTTGGGGAATTTTATAACTTTGGAGCAGCTCTTCAACGGAACCCATAAAATCCTAAACAAAGCTTACTCTCCAATGACAATTCGCTTCTTTATCCTTCAAGCTCACTATCGCTCAACCCTTGATTTTTCAAATGAGGCTCTTTTAGCCGCAGAGAAAGGACTCAAACGTTTACTTGAAGCTCAAAGAAACCTTAAAAAGATAAGTCCTTCAAAAGAAAACACGGTTAATATTAACGAAATAAACCAGAAATGTTTGGAGGCTATGAATGATGACTTTAATACTCCAATAGTTATTTCTTATCTTTTTGAAGCTGCAACAATAATCAACAGACTTATAGAAGGACAAGAAAAGATAGATGAAAAAGGATTAGAAGCATTAAATAAATTGTTTGATAATTGGCTTTTTGAGATTTTGGGAATAAAAGATGAGCTCTCTTCAAATATGATGCCAACCATTGAAGGTTTGGTTAAGATGATTATAGAGCTTCGTCAAGATGCAAGAGCAAATAAAGACTGGGCAAAATCAGACGAATTAAGAGACAAATTAGCTTCCTTAGGAGTTAAGATAAAGGACTCAAAAGATGGAGTAAGTTGGACTTTGGATTAGATAATAAAATCTTAGAGTAAAATAATAAAATTGAAATACATATAAATATTGAGTTCAGATGAAAAAATATGGGTTAATAATATTATTGGTAGCTTTTATTTTATGTTTTGTTAGTTGTAAAGACAAAAAATCAAAAGAAGAAGTATCAACGTTTAATTATTCAAGTGTAGAAATTCCTAATTTCAATGCAGATAGTGCTTTCCATTACGTCAAAATGCAATGTGATTTTGGGCCAAGAGTACCCGAGTCTAAGGCACATAAAGATTGTGGTGATTATTTGGTTTGGTTTTTCAAACAATATGCTGATACTGTAATTGAACAACATTTTACATCCAAGCTATATAATGGAAAACCAGTTAAAGGCAGGAATATAATTGTAAGTTTTAATCTTTCTTCAACCAATAGAACTCTTTTTGCAGCACATTGGGACTCTCGAGCTTGGGCAGATGAAGACCCTGATGAGAAAAACCATAAAACACCAATCATAGGTGCTAACGATGGAGCTTCGGGAGTAGGAGTTTTGATGGAAATGGCAAGATGTATGAAACTTAAACCAACGCCACTTGGGATAGACATTATTCTATTTGATGTGGAAGACCAAGGAACTCCTTCGTGGGATGAAACCGATGTAGAGGATCAAACTGATTGGTGTTTAGGTTCTCAATATTGGTCAAAGAATACTCATATTCCTTTCTATCAAGCTCAATACGGCATACTCTTAGATATGGTTGGTTACTCTAATGCACGCTTTGCTAAGGAAGCACAATCAATGTATTATGCTGGTTCCATTATGGATAAGGTATGGCAAATTGCACTAGATAGAGGCTATGCGAGTATGTTTGTGAATGAAAAGACCGGTGGAGTTATGGATGATCATGTTTGGGTAAATCAAAATGCCAAAATACCTATGATCAATATTGTGCAGCACGACCCAACAACAAGTTTCTTCCCGTATTGGCATACTTTGAAAGACGATATTAATTGTATAAGCAGAAATACTTTAAAGGCTGTTGGTGAGGTTTGTTTGGTTGCAATATATAGTGCTTCGTAAACGTTAGATTGTTATGAAAAGAAGATTAATTATATTATTTTCAATACTTATAATAAGCTTTACTGCTTGTAAGGATGATTCGTTTGATTATGGGTATGTGAATTTTTATATTAATCCAGAGAGCACAGAGTATTTTAATCTTAATTATGGCAATAGAGGTTGGGAATATTTTGAGGGAGGAATGAGGGGAGTAGTTGTATTTAGGATTAATTATGGAGAGTTTGTTTGTTACGAACGCTCTTGCACTGCCAAAGATTGCCATGGCAGATTAGACGTTGATGAAGTGTCTAATTCATTATTAATTTGTCAGAAATGTAATTCAAGTTTCTTGTTTATTGATGGCTCTCCAACAAATAATAGCCAGGCAAAGAGAAGTTTGTATTCCTATTGTTGTTACTTTGATGGGACTAATTTATGGGTGAATAATTGTAATTGATATGAGAGTGTTTTTATCTTATCTTCTTTTCCCAATTAGTATCTTCTACGGTATAGTAGTGTATTTTAGAAATAAGTTCTACGATTTTGGTTGGTGTAAGTCTCAAAAACATAATGTTACAACCATTGGGGTTGGAAATCTAAGGGCAGGAGGAACGGGTAAAACTCCGCATGTTGAATACCTGATAGAGGTGCTTTCAAAGGATTATAATATTGCTGTACTAAGTCGTGGTTATGGACGAAAAACTAAAGGCTTCAAGCAATTAGATGCAGATAAAGATACTGCTCTAACTGTTGGAGATGAACCTTTGCAGATGAAAAAGAAATTTCCTGATATTAGTTTTGCAGTTTGTGAGGATAGAAACAAAGGAGTAAAGGAACTTGAAAAAAGGATTAATGGATTAGAATTGGTTATCTTAGACGATGTATTCCAACATAGAGCCTTAGATTTGGATTTATCAATTCTTCTCACAGAATATTCTCATCCATTTTTCAAAGATAAGGTTCTCCCTTTTGGAATGTTGCGAGAGCAAAAGAAAGGATATAAAAGAGCAGACTATATATTAATTACAAAGTCTCCCGAGAACTATACCATGGGTGATAGACTTTCTTTTGAGGCAGATATTAAACCTAAGAAGTATCAGAAGGTGTTTTTTAGTCATATTGAATACAAACCTTTATACTTGATGTCTGATAATGAAAAGAAAATAGAAATTCAAGACCAAAAAGTAATTTTATTAACAGGAATTGCGGACAATAGCATAATAATAGAGTATTTAAGTTCAAAGACACAAATTATAGATAAGTTGGAGTATGCTGACCACCATAATTTTTTAGATAAAGACATAGATAAAATAATTAGTCTCTATAATTCAAAGCAAGAGATAAATCCTATTATAATCACAACAGAAAAAGATGCAGTTAGACTTTTAGGCTTTGAAAAGCTCAATAACCTTCCAATATATGTTCTTCCAATAGGACTAATAATTACATCTTCGGTTACAAAATCAGTAAGTTTTAAAGAAATAATTTTAGATGATGTTAGAAAAAATAAAAGCTACGATAGAATTTATCACAACTAATGTAAAAACACGTCCTCTTTTTGGGATTGTTTGTGGTAGTGGATTGGCAAATATTGTAAATATTATTGAAGTAGAGAAAGTATTAGACTACTCAATTATTCCTAATTTTGCACTCTCGACAGCCGATGGACATAAGAGTAAATTAATATTTGGAACAATTAAAGGTAAACCTGTGGTTGCTATGCAGGGAAGGTTTCATTACTATGAAGGTTACTCAATGCAAGAGGTAACATTTCCAATTAGAGTGATGAAAGCATTGGGCATAAAGACCCTAATCTTAACCAACGCATCAGGAGGAGTAAATCCAGAGTTTAATGTTGGAGATATAATGATAATAGAAGACCATATCAATCTAATGCCAAACCCATTGATAGGTAAGAATGATAATAATTTAGGAACACGTTTCCCTTCAATGAGCAAGGCTTATACTCCAAATTTGATTAAGTTAGGTCAAGAGATAGGCAAACAAAATGAAATAGAACTCAAAAAAGGAGTGTATTTAGGCAATACAGGCCCAAGCTACGAAACTCCTGCTGAGTATAAATTCTATCATAAGGTTGGGGCCGATTGTGTTGGAATGAGCACCGTGCCAGAAGTTATTGTTGGAGTGCATTCGGGATTGGATATTTTTGCAATGAGCCTAATTTCAAATGTATTTAGAGATGAGATAAGAGCTGACTGCACAACAGAAGAAGTTTTGGAAGCAGGTAAAAAGGCGGAGAATAAGATGATGCTTATGGTTGAACAACTAATAGAAAGGATTTAATGCAGAAGGTATTAATAAAAGATATAATTGAAGCAATAGAATTATTAGCTCCACTTAACTGGCAGGAAGAGTACGATAATTCGGGATTGACATTAGGTAATATAGAAGAAGAATGTAAAGGAGTTTATGTTTGTTTAGACGTTTCGGACCAAGTAATAAATAAAGCATTAGAAGAAAATTGCAATCTAATTATATCACATCATCCAATCATATTTAAGGGAATAAAGAAAATAGATTATAGTTCCAAACAAGGAAACGTAATTGTCAAAGCAATAAAAAATGAAATCACTCTTTATGCTCTTCATACCAATATAGATAATGCTCTTTTTGGAGTAAATGGAATTCTTGCAGAGAAATTAGGACTAAAAAACCTTAAAGCCCTAAGTAATTTTGATTTATTTGAAAATGAAAACTGGTTAGGTGCAGGTGCAATTGGTGAGCTTGAAGCACCAATAAATAAGGAAGATTTCTTTAATTACTTGAAAAAAGTTCTAAACATTCCTTCCATCAAACATAATGCAAAAGAGCAAAAGTTAATTCAAAAAGTTGCAGTTTGCGGAGGAAGCGGGAGCTTTTTAATTTCAAATGCAATAAAACTTCAAGCAGATATATTTATTACCGCAGATATTAAATACCACGATTTTATTGACAACGATGACAAGATATTACTTGCAGAGATAGGTCATTTTGAAAGCGAACAATTTATAAAAGAAAGGATTATTGCAATTCTTTCTGAAAAGTTTTGTAATTTTGTCCCCTTAATTTTGGATAAAACTCCAAATGGAATAAAATACTTTTAAAACAATAATATATAATGGCAAAGAAAGTTACAGCAAAAACCAAAGCAGAAACACTTGCTGCTCCAATTAAAAGAAGTGAAGAGGCAGATGTAACAGTTGAAAGAAGATTAGTTGCATTGTACAAACTACAACAAATAGATTCACAAATAGATAAAATTAGAATAGTTAGAGGTGAGTTGCCATTAGAGGTACAAGACCTTGAAGACGAAATTGTAGGATTGGAAACCAGAATCGCAAAGTTTAAGACAGAAATGGACGCCTTAGAACAGAAGATTGTTGAGAGAAAAGCAATGATTAAAGATTGTACTGCCTTAATAAAGAAATATACCGACCAACAAAATAACGTTAGAAACAATCGCGAATACGAGTCGTTAGCGAAGGAAATAGAGTTCCAAAACTTAGAAATACAACTTTGCGAAAAGAGAATAAAGGAAGCTGACCAAGACCTTGAACGCCATAAACAAGAAGTTGCCAAAATTAACGAAATACTTGAAGACAAGAGAAAAGACCTTGAAGTAAAGAAAGCTGAATTGGACGAAATAGTTGAAGAAACCCAAGAAAGAGAAAAGGTATTATTGGCAGAAAGCAAGGAGAACGAAAGCTTAATTGATGAAAGATATTTAACTGCATACCACAAAATCCGTAATAATTCAAGAAATGGCTTAGCTGTTGTGGAAGTTGATAGAGATGCTTGTGGCGGATGTTTTAATAAAATTCCTCACCAAAGACAAATGGATATAAGAATGCACAAAAAGATTATAGTTTGTGAATACTGCGGTAGAATTCTTGTAGACCAAACCATAGTTGCAGAAGTTAATAATCCGTAATAAGATACATTATATTAAGGGAGTTTTTTCTTTAAAACAATAAATGACAACCTACAAATACATCCATAATCCTTCAATTGTTCAGAATGATTGTCTAAAACAAGTCAATGTTTTAATACAAGGCGATAGAATAATTAAGATTTCTGAAATAGAAATTGAAGATTTACCTTTGAGAACAGAGATAATTGAGGCTAAGGATTTGATTTTGTTGCCAGGTATTATTGATACACACGTACATTTTCGTCAGCCGGGATTAGAAAGTAAAGCAGATATGCAATCGGAGTCTAAGGCTGCCATTGCAGGAGGGGTAACCACTGTATTTGATATGCCAAACACAGCTCCACCTACAACTTCTCTCCAAACACTTTTAGATAAATTGCTTTTGGCAAAAGAAAATATGCTATGCAATTATAAATTCTATCTCGGAATAACAAATAATAATTTGGAAGAGGCTCTACAAATTGACCCAAATCTAATATGTGGCTATAAGATATACCTTGGCTCTTCAACCGGAGATATGCTTGTTGATAAGAAACAAGCCATTGAAGGACTATTTGAAAGGAGTAATTTAGTAATCACTGCTCATTGCGAAGACGAAAAAAGAATTAGACAAAACACTGCTCTATATAAAGAAAAATACCCTAATAACGATGCCCCACCTTCCATTCATCCTTTGGTAAGAGACGCAGAGGCATGTTTCTTATCAACACAATTTGCCATAAACCTTGCAAAAAATAAAACTCATCTTAACATTGCTCACATCACTTCTGAAAAAGAACTAAGCCTATTGCAAAAAGGCAAGGTAAACACCAAACACATAACAGCCGAAGTCTCTCCCATTCATCTTTGGTTTGAGGACAAGGACTTTGAACGTTTAGGCAATAAAATTAAATGTAATCCTTCCATAAAAACCTCAAAAGACAGAGAAGCCCTAAGAAAAGCCTTGCGTGAGGATAAAATAGATTTTGTTGCAACTGACCACGCCCCTCATTTATTATTAGAAAAAGACAAGCCCTATTTTCAAGCTCCTTCTGGCATTCCTTCCATCCAATTCTCACTACCAATAATGCTTGAATTAGTGAAGCAAGGAGAGCTAACCCTGTCGCAATTACAAGAAAAAATGTGTGAGAATCCAGCTACTTACTTTGGCTTGGAGGGTAGGGGATTTGTGAAAGAGGGTTATTATGCCGATTTAGTGTTAGTGGATTTGAACAATGGCTTTGAGGTAAAACAAGAAAATATATTGTCAAAATGCAAGTGGTCGCCATTTGAAGGCGTTGTTTTCAGTTCAAAAGTGATTTCGACTTTTGTTAATGGCCAAATCCTCTACCGAGATTAGATTTTCTTTTCTCAATTCTTGATTTCGTAAAAATAACTCTTGATTTAAAGAAATTATCTTTTGATTTAAGAAAATTCTTACTTTGTTTCATTTTTCTTGTATTAATCTCCATTAAAATTTTTAGAGTAAATACTCACTAAAATAAAGATTACTTACAAAACGTTTTGAAACTAAGAAAGATTTAATATATTTGCATGTGTATTAATGTTTAAATATGACATCAAATATTAACTATATTGATTGGGGATTAATTGATTACAAGGAGGCTTGGAAAAAACAAGAGGATATTTTTGATAAGAAAATAGCCGAAAAAATTAATAATCCTAAGTCTTTATCCATAATTCAGGATTTTATTTTATGTGAACATCCTCACGTTTACACTCTTGGAATGCATGGAAAGATAAACAATCTATTGATTAATGAGGAGTTTTTAAAGAAAATAAATGCTACCTACTATAAAACTAATCGTGGTGGCGATATAACTTATCATGGCTTTGGACAAATTGTAGGTTATCCTATTTTAGATATTGAAGCTTTGGGGCTTTCGTTGAAAGGTTATATATCCACCATTGAACAAACAATTATCAACACAATGAAGCTTTATGATATTTCTTGTGAACGTTTGGAAGGTGCAACTGGAGTGTGGATAGATGCTAAGGAAAAGACGGCAAGAAAGATTTGTGCAATTGGAGTTAAGGCTTCTCGTTATATAACTATGCACGGCTTTGCTCTAAATGTTAATACTGACTTGAAATACTTCCAATATATAAACCCTTGTGGTTTTGTGGATAAGGGTGTTACTTCTATGCAGAAAGAACTATCAAAAAAGATTGATGAGAAAGAGGTTAAGCTTTTACTCTACGAAAATTTTATGAAACTAATTAACTAATTATACAATTATAAATACACCAAAATGAATCGTCAAGAACTAATTGATTTAATTAAAAGAAAAAAATCCTTCCTTTGTGTTGGATTAGATTCTGATATTAATAAAATTCCTGCCCACCTTTTAGATAGGGAAGATCCTATATTTGAATTTAACCGAGCTATTATTGATGCAACTTTGCCTTTTACTGTTGCTTATAAACCTAATTTGGCATTTTATGAAAGTTGTGGAATAAAAGGGATGCTTTCTTTAAAGAAGACTATGGACTATTTGTCTAACTTAAAGAAAGAATGCTTCACTATTGCAGATGCAAAAAGGGGAGATATTGGCAATACTTCCGAGCAATATGCTAAGGCTTTCTTGTCGGCTGAGGGTGATTTTGACTTTGATGCTATGACTATTGCTCCTTATATGGGAGAAGACTCTGTTAAGCCTTTTACTATTTATAAGGATAAATGGGTAATACTTCTTGCTTTAACTTCTAATAAGGGGGCAAATGATTTTCAATTTATGGAAGATATTAATGGTAAGCCTTTATTTGAGAAGGTTATAAACAAGAGTCAAGAATGGGCAACTAAGGATAATCTTATGTTTGTTTGTGGAGCAACTCAGGCGAATATGTTTTCTAAAATACGAGAATTAGCTCCGGATAGTTTTTTACTTGTTCCTGGTATTGGGGCTCAGGGAGGTTCCTTGGAAGAGGTCTCAAAATATGGAATGACAAAAGATTGTGGATTGCTTGTTAATTCGTCCAGGGCAATTATCTTTGCTAATTCAAGTACTGATTTTGCTAATTTTGCTCAGCAGGAAGCTCAAAAGGTGCAAGAAGAAATGGGAAAATACTTAGAGCTATATATGAAATAACTTATTGAAAAATGATTAATTAACTAACCTTCCACTATTTTATTATGCTGTATTGGTAAGTACATATTTTTGCTATTAGTTAAATTATCTATTATGAGAAAAAGATTTTGTTACTTATTGTTTTTTTTAATAATAACCATTATTAACACACCTCTTTTTGCTCAAAGCTATAATATGTTAGTAAATGGTTATACAGAAATTCATACAGATAGCGGAACTCTTTACGATGATGGTGGAGCCTCAGGCAACTATTCTATCCGTGTGAATGCCAAAACAACAATTTATCCCAACTCTCCAAATGCAAAGATAATAATTAATGGGAGCTTTAATTTAGAACATTACAATAAAACCAAACTACGTATTTATTCAGGAGACACCAATTCAAATAAATTATTATTCTCCAACCAAGCCACACCTTTATCAGGGATAATTAGCGTAACTTCATTAGAAGGGCCAGTTACGGTTTATTTCTTTGTGGACTCAGATAATCCAAAAAGTGGATTTGAGCTTAATATAAGTATATGTAATAATTGTCCTCCATCTCCAAGAATTAATGCTGAAGTTATTAATGATAGTACAGCATTAATATCTTGGACAAATCCTAATGATTATAATGGAAATTGGATAGTTGAATATACCAATAATTGTTTATTAGAAAAGGGTTCAGGAATAAGACTTACGACCTCGGATACAAGTATTATTCTAACTTCTCTTGCTCATTGCGACTTGTATGGAGTGTTGGTCTATACGCCTTGTGATACTCTTGAAAATAGTTGTCCTCAACCAATTCATGATGCCTGCTGGATACAATGCGAATGTGCTGTTCCTATAAGTGCCTCTGCAATTTCAAAAAACGATACTCTTATTGCTTCTTGGACATACTCAGATACAGCAACAATAGAATGGACTGTTATCTTAACTTTAAATGATACAATTATAGACTCAATAGTTACTACTAATCTAAGACAAACCTTTACAGGGCTTGAACCATTGCAATGTTATATAGTTTCAATCTTTCAGAATTGCCATAATGTTCCTTTCGATGAAATATGTAAAATGACTCAAGCTGCGGTCTGCACCCCTTGTCCTTGTCCAATGGTTTTGGATCTAAATTATATCATAGTTCAAGACTCAATTACTTTTTCATGGAACGAACCAAGTGACACAATAGAATGGATAATAGAACTATATTCAGAAGAAAATCTATTAACAACAATTACAACTAATGATACAATAGCTATCTTTAATAATTTACAACCAGCAACTCCTTATAATGTTAGAATATATACAATTTGTAATGAAGACTCCATTATATGTCCAATCTCACTTTCTGTTGTAACTTCTTGTAAATGCCCTAAGGCTCAAAAGATAAAGGTAGAAAATATATCAAATGGATATGCTTTAATTAGTTGGGATAATAATCCTTCTTCTCCTGGTTGGATAGTTGAATATAAGAAAAAAGGAACCACAACAAGCAATTTTCTAACAACCTTTACCAATTCTATAACTATCCCAATTACTCAAAATGCTGCCTATTATGAGATGTGGGTACATTCCTTATGCGATAGTTTAAATCCTGCTTGTGCAAACAAAATAGAATTTATTAATGTTGAAACCATAGGCAATTGTCTTAACTACACTGATTTAAAGTCCGTAAATGTTTCAGCCAAATATGGAACATACCAATATCCATATCAAAATAGCAATTTAATAGACTATGGCTATTTAAGTATAAATAGTCGTCATACTGTTCATTACGACACAGCTCAAAGAGATGAAAGAACAAATAATGCTTTAAGAACAATACCCGAAGGTGAAATGGCTTCAGTAAGATTAGGTAATTGGAGAGATGGAGCACAAGCTGAAAGCCTAACATATAGATATGAGGTTGATACCAATAATTTTGACCTTATGATACTAAAATATGCAATAGTTCTTCAAGACCCAGAACATACTCCTTCTAATCAACCACGCTTTATTTTAGAGGTTTTAAATAATAATGACCAATTAATAGACTCAGTATGTGGTTATGCAAATTTTATTGCAAGCGGTAATTTGGGTTGGAACACTGTCGCAGGCTCAAATGTTATTTGGAAAGATTGGACAACTATTGGTTTTGATATAGCACAGTATCATGGACAAGTAATAAAAGTAAGGCTAACAACCTTCGATTGTAAAGATGGAGGACATTATGGATACGCCTACTACACCTTAAAATGTAGCACTAAAATGATTAAATCCTCAGCCTGCGGAGACACAGACACTAATATATTTTCTGCACCTGAAGGATTCAACTACAAATGGTATTCTACTAAAAACTCAAATAATATTCTTTCCACTTCAAGAACTTTCAATGCTCCTTCTGATAGTTCGCAACATTATTACTGCGTTGTGTCCTCAAAGGAAAACCCTAATTGCAAATTCATTATTAATACCTATGCAGGGATACGTTATCCTTTGGCAGCTTTCTCTTATACATCAACATGGCAAGACTGTACCTTTGAAGTTAAATTTCAGAATGAAAGTAAGATATCCTCAGATGGCATAAACCCAATTATCCCAGAAACCAAATGCGAAAATATTCAATGGATATTTGACGATGGAGATATTCAATATATTGACAATCCGGTAAAATATTATTCCTCCTCTGGAGAATATATAATAAAATTAGTTGCAGGACTTGCCGATAACAAATGCACCGACACATTAGAAATAGTACTAAATTTGGTTAGCCCAAATGGAATACTTAAAATAGTAGGCGACTCCTCTTTATGCATTGGAGAATCAACTACCCTAACAGCAACAATAGAGGGAACTTATAAATGGAATACAGGTCAAACAACTCAATCCATTTCCTTAACTCCAACCAAAGACTCATTATACTTTGTGCAAGTAATAGATACCTCAGGTTGTTCTCACTTTGCCGAAAGAATGATAAGAGTTCATCCACATTATAATAACGTTGTGGTTTATGATACAGCATGCGATAACTTCATATATGACGCACAAGGGACAATACTCACTCAATCTGGAACATATAACCTCAATCTAACCTCAGTCTATGGTTGCGATTCCAATATAATCCTTCATCTAATAATTAACCCAGCCTTTTTTGATACCTCCCACGTAGCAATTTGCAATAATGAAACCTTCAACTTTCACGGCTTAGAGCTTGACTCAACAGGTTTTTATCAAGTAGTCTTTACAAATGAATACGGCTGCGATAGTATTTATAGTGTATTTCTAAGTGTTTACCCTGCATATAACGATACAATATACGGAGATATTTATAAAGGGAACACCTTTAATAGGTTCGGTTTCAATGAAACAACAACAGGATTTTACACCCATAACCTTCAAACAATAAATGGTTGTGATAGCATAATTCACTTAGACTTGCAAGTAGATAACGTTATGTTTCCCAATGTTGTAACACCCAATGGCGATGGAATAAACGACAACTTTGAAATACATAACCTAATAGAACAAAACGCTTTTCCAGAGAATGAACTAACAATTTTCACCCGCTACGGCAAACAAATCTATTATTTCAAGAACATCTCAAAGAAAGAAGATTTCTGGTCTCCAACCCAAACCAACACTCCAACAGGAACATATTTTTATAGATTTAAAGGCAGAAGACACGACAAAACTATTGACACAATAGGAGTGATAGAGGTATTGAAATAATGTAAGCCTAATTATTAATTATTAATGATTAATGGTTAATAATTAATAAGTTAGCTCCTAAAATTAGGGATCGACTATCAGTGAATTATAACTCTTTATGGTCTTAAAACAAGGACTAAAAGAGAGTATATCTTTAATATTAATATATAGTATCCTTGATTTGCTATTTGCAAATTAGTATTATCGCACCCCACGAATCAGTATCATTGCACCCCACGAATCAGTATTATTGCACCCCTCAAGTATACTGATTCGCACCCCTCAACTATACTGATTCGCATAGTGCGATAATACTGATTCGCACCCTGCAATAATACTGATTCGCAAATGCAATGTTACTATAAACGCAAATGCGATGTTACTATAATCACGATTGCAATGTTACTATAAACGCAAATGCAATGATACTATAAACGCAAATGCAATGTTACTATAATCGCAATTGCGATTATAGTATAATTACAATTGCATCTTTACTTATTTGATAATCAATAATAAGTATTCTTGCACCACAACTCTAAGTTATTTGTGCTTAGAATAAGTGGAAAGTTGGTGGGTAAAACAATAATTTCGGGGTTGAAAATCGTAAAAATAAAGAGGCTGCCTCAGATTATGAGAGACAGCCTCAAGCTTAATCATTAAACATTAAAAACTAACCATTAACCTCTAATGGTAAACTATTTTACTATGAGTTTTTTGGTTGAACTCCTGTCGTTATTTATTATTCTTATGTAATAAATTCCTTTTGTTATATTGTTTAAATCAATATCTAATTTTGTTTGATTGGCTTTTAAGTTGTAGTTCTTAATTTCTTTTCCCAACATATCGCAAAGGATAACCTTTGCATCATTACCAACTCCTGTAAGCTCTAATGTTGTTTTGTTATGAGCTGGATTTGGATATAATTTGCTTGAAAACTCTTGGTTTACAACATCGTTTAATGGCAAGAATGTTATGCATGATGGGCTGCTAAGCTCAGTTTCTACATTTCCTGCAAATGATCGTATTGAATAGCAGTAATTAGTTCCACTTTCTATATCGTAATCTGTAAAAGAGTTACTTGTTACTGATGCAAGCAAAACATCATTTCTCATAATATGATATCTTTCTCCATTACCTTCCCAAGAAAGTGATATATTGTCTTGATTACTTTGTGTAATAAGGTTTGATGGTGTGGTAAGGGTATAAACACTTAGGGTTAGAATTACGGTGCTATCGCATCCTTGTGGAGTTTGTAAGTTTTGAGTGTATGTTCCTGCAACAGATTCGTTAAATCCGTATAGATTATATGTGTCTCCTTGCACAATACTATCAATAAAATTTATAACTATTGCTGAGTTTTGGTATGAGGAGAAATTATTCCAATTAGGTGCAGTTTGATAAAGAGGAATAGAACCGCATGGAACAGTTATAAGGATAGTGGTGTCCACATTATGAAAAGCCCATGTTTCCACACTTGGAGGAGTTACGGCATTAATAATTATTGATGCTAATGAGTTGCAAAATGCAAAGGCAGCAAATCCTATTGAATCTATTGTGCTTGGAAGTATAACAGAGGTAATGTTTGTTGATACGAATGCAGTGTCGTCAATTGCAGTTACAGTGTAAACCACTCCATTGTATGGAACAGTTTGAGGAACTGTAACCACATTAGTAACTTGCATACTCAAACCAACTGCAACAGTCGGAGGGTTGTTAGAGGTAATCTTATAATAGATATCCTGTCCTGTGGTATTGTCGCTAAAATCATACCACCATTGTGCTTTTGCACTAAAACTAATGCTAATTAGTATTAATGCTAAAATAAATACAAACTTTTTCATCATTGTTTAAATTATTAAGGTTATAAAATAATTATGTTTTTATTTTCTTGAATTATGTTATTTTTATTTTCTTTACAGCAAAATCTAATTTATTATTAAACTTTTCTGGCCTTCACCATAAGAACAACTAAATTTCCAAAAAAGTAAGTTAATATTTAAATTATATTTTTCTTAAAAGAGCTTCTTCTTTGATTTACAGCTGATTAAAATTAGATAATATGTATTTAATTCATAATTAAATTTGATATTAATATTATTTAAGTTTAATCCCTAAAACTTAACTTTAAATCAAGTTTAGATTTGAATACAAGCCTGTTAATATATGTTGATAACATTTTTCTTTGTTTTTGTAACAAAAGCCTTTTTCACTCGTATTGTTTAATTAAAATGGGATTTTCTGGAAATAAAAATAAAAAAAGTTACTAACAATTGGGATTTTTTGGAAAATATATTGTAATTTTGAGCACTGAAATATAAATAGGAGAAAATGTCGTCAATCATCGGTATAGAAAATTGTAAAATGGATACAACAGGTAGGTTTAAATTACCTGTTGCATTGAAGAAGCAATTGGCTTTAACAGATGATATGCGATTTGTTGTTCGCTGTTCTATTTACAATCGGTGTTTAGAATTATTTACTTATCAATCATTTCAAGAAGAGGTTACGGCTTTAAAGTCAAAACTAAACCTTTATGACCCTAAATCAAAACGACTTTTCAGAAAATTAACAGAATCAAACATCGTTGAATTGGACACTAATGACAGATTCTTAATTCCAAAGGAGCAGCGCATTCAAGCAGATATTGATAAAGATATCATTGTGGTGAGTTCGGCTACTTGTATGGAAATATGGAATGCTTCTATTTATGCTTCAATTGATAATGATGGTTTTGATTATGTTAAAGCAGCAGAAGAATTACTTAAAGACTGAGTATCATAATCCTGTTATGCTACGGGAGTGTATTGATGCTTTGAACATTAATCCAAAAGGATGTTATATTGATGTTACTTTTGGGGGAGGAGGTCATTCTAATGCAATTTTAGAACAATTAGGTCAAGAGGGGAGATTATATGGGTTTGACCAAGATAAAGATACTAAACAAAATATTATAGACGACAAACGTTTTGTTTTTATCAATTCCAATTTCTCTTCTTTAAAAGATAATCTTAGACTTTACAGAGAATTTAGTGTGGATGGTATTATTGCCGACTTAGGAGTTTCTTCTTTCCAAATAGATACTCCTCAAAGAGGTTTTTCTACTCGCTTTGATGCTCCGCTTGACCTTAGAATGAATAATAATCAAATTCTTAATGCAAGTAATATTATTAATCAATATGACGAAAAGGATTTGAGAAGGATTTTTAAGGATTATGGAGAATTACATAATGCATATCAAATTGCAAAGAAAATTGTAGAGCATAGAGCTGTAACTTCTATAAATACGACATTTGAACTTAAAGAAACTATTTCTAATTTGGCTATTAAGGGAGAAGAGAATAAATTTTATGCAATGGTTTTTCAGGCTTTGAGGATTGAAGTGAATGATGAGTTGGAAAGCTTGAAGAAAATGTTAATTCAAAGTGCAGAATTATTGAATAGAAAAGGAAGATTGGTTGTAATGAGTTATCATTCTTTGGAAGATAGACTTGTAAAAAACTTTTTTAAATATGGGAACTTTGAGGCAAAGCCAGAAAAAGATTTTTATGGGAATATGATTTCTCCTTTGGAAATTCTTACAAAGAAACCCATTATGGCAACCAATGAAGAACAAGAGAGAAACCCTCGTTCTCGTAGTGCAAAACTTAGAATTGCTCAAAAGAAATGAATAAACCAAAGATAAAGGCAAAGAGTTTTATTGACGGAACTTTCTTAGTTAAACAAAGGTTTATAGGCTTTTTGCCCTTAATTCTTTTGTCAGTGGTTCTAATTATTATTTATATAACAAATAGATACAATATAGAAAAAACGATTAAGGAGATAGATAAATTACAAACCGAAATAGAGTATTTGCAAAAGAAACATTCCGAACAAAAGGGTGCATATCAAAAACAAACTCAGATGTTGGAATTGGAAAAGATATTAATGGAAAGAGGGATAAAGGTTAGTAGAGAAGACCAAAAGCAAGTTATATTAATTCAGCACGCAGAAAAGAAAAAGTTAAATTAAAACCAATAGATAATCAATCAATAAAGCAAAAGCAATAAATGGACGGAGCTAAAAAAGAAATAATGCGTAGGTTTTTATGGATATATATAATTATGTTCATTGGCTTTATGGTTATTATTGGTAAGATAATTTATATTCAGACCGTGGAAGGTAGTTTTTGGAGAAAGCTATCTGAAGAAAGATTTGAAGAGATGCGTTCAGTCAAAGCTAAGAGAGGAAGTATATATTCTATTGATTCGGATAATGGAGAGTTACTTATGTTAGCAACAGATATTCCAAAGTATGATGTTTATATTGATTTAGGTTATGGAGTTGTAGTTGATAAAGAAACTAAGGAAAAAGTTAGACAAAGAGTTATTGCTGATAGTGTGTTTAAGAAAGATATGCCTTTGCTTTGCGATTCAATGGCTCGCTTGTTTTATGGACAAAAAGACTCTAAGACTAAGAAGCAATATATGGATTATCTTAGAAAACATAGAAATAAAGACAAAGGTAATCGGTACGTGCTTTTGAAAAAGAATATTACTTTGGAGCAATGGGATAGATTTCGTAAGTTTCCACTTATTTCAAGAGAGAAGATTGTTAAGAAAAGAAAAACAGGAAAGTTTTATCTTACAAATTATGTTAGCATAGTTGAAAGAAATGTAAGATACTATCCATATTATCCAATGGCTCGTAGAACAATTGGTGTTCCTCTTTCGGGATGCGATACTTGTTATGATGGAATTGATGGATATTTCACAAAATATCTTGCAGGCGAATCAGGGGTTAGGAAAGAAAGAAAGATAAACCCAGGCATTTGGATTCCTGTTGATGATGACCAACAAATAAAAGCAATAGATGGTAAAGATATTGTAACAACTATTGATGTACGTTTGCAGGAATTAGCAGAGAATAGTTTGAGAAAGTGTTTGGATTCAAATGATGCTCAAAGCGGATGTGTAATTCTAATGGAAGTTAAAACGGGTTATATTCGTGCTATTTCATCCTTGCAAAAAACTTCAGACGGAACTTATTCAGAGCAAAGAAATATTGCATTAGGAGATATCTTAGAGCCAGGCTCAACCTTCAAAACTATTAGTGCAATGCTTTTCTTGGATAAAGCAATGGTGGACACAACAACAATAGTTCCAACCTTTGACAAGCAATTCCCAGGTGCAAAGACCCGAATTAGAGACGTAGGAAGAATAAATCATGGTAATGTAACTTATGGCAGAGCATTAGAGATGTCATCAAATGTTGGGGTAAGTCAAGTGGTTTATGACAATTATATTGCTAAGGGAAGGAAAACACAACTAAGTAAAGACTTAAAAGAATACTTCTATTTTGATAAATTAAATATGGATATCTTAGTTCATGAACCTAAGCCATATATTAATGAAAAAGGGACTTCTGTTGATGATATACTACGTTTAGGCTTTGGCTACGTATCTGTTATGACACCTATGCAATTACTAACCTTCTATAATGGAATTGCAAATAATGGAGTAATGGTTAAACCAATGTTTGTTAGTAATGTAGTTCAGGACGGGAAGATTATAAAAACTTTTGAACCAATTGTTATTAAAGAGAGAATGTGTAAACCAGAAACTTTGGCAAAAGTGCAAGATATTCTAAAACGTATTGTTGAAAAGGGAACAGGGAGAAGGCTATCCAAAACAGCTTATGGTATTGCAGGCAAAACAGGTACAGCTGAAATAGGATACAATAAAAGAGGTGAGGTTGCCATTCAGCATAGAGCTTCCTTTGCAGGTTATTTCCCTACTGAAAACCCTCAATATTCTTGTATTGTTGTTGTTTCCGAACCTCAAAAAAATGCAACTCATGGAGGTGATTTGGCAGCTCCTGTGTTTAGAGACCTATCTGATAGGGTTGTAGGTACAAGAATAACCTATAATCAAAAGCTTTCATCAATCAAAAAACAAAATCCAACATATTTTAATGGGAATATAGATAGCTATAATAAATTCTTAAAGAATTTAGGTCTTGATTCTGATAAATTAGAATCAAAAGATAAAAGACCAGAATCAAAAGATAAATTAATAGAATCAAGAGATAATAAATTAGTTCCAAATGTTGTGGGGATGACTATTCGTGATGCGATGTACATATTGGAGAAAAAGGGGCTAAGGGTAAGTTTTGAAGGTAAAGGAAAGGTTGTTACTCAGTCTCTTTCGGCAAATACTATATTTGCAAAGGGGAATAAAATACATCTAATACTAAACTAATTAATTACTTAGAATAAATGAAAGAATATAAAGAGATATTAGATTTATTAGCCACTAAGCAGATAAAGGGAATTTGCTTTAATTCAAAAGAAGTTGAAAAGGGATTTCTTTTTGTTGCACAAGAAGGGACTTTGGTTGATGGACACAACTTCATAAAAGATGCAATTGAAAAAGGTGCAAAATATATAGTTTGTCAGAGAGTGCCAGAGGATTTAGGTAAAAATAAAGCCATAATTAAGAAAGCTCAGTTCTTCATAGTGAAAAATAGTAGCGAGGCTTTGGGTTATATTGCTTCTGAATTTTATGATAACCCAACAAAGCACCTAAAAGTGATTGGTATAACAGGAACTAATGGTAAAACAACCACAGTAACACTTTTGCATAATCTCTTTATGTTTTTGGGCTTTAAGACAGGGCTAATTTCTACAATAGTAAATAAGATAAACAATACTGAAATAAAAGCTACTCACACAACTCCTGATGCAATTTCATTAAACAAACTATTCTCAGAAATGGTTTTATGTGGTTGTGAATTTGTATTTATGGAGGTGAGTTCACATTCAGTTGTGCAAAACAGGATTGCAGGAGTCCATTTCGCAGGTGGCATTTTCTCAAATATAACTCACGATCACTTAGATTTTCATAAAACATTTGCAGAATACATTAAGGCTAAGCAAAGATTTTTCACCAAACTCCCAAAAACAGCCTTTGCATTAACCAATCTTGACGATAAGAATGGAGAAATTATGCTCCAAAACACAAAGGCAAAAAAATATACATATAGCCTTAAAACAATTTCAGACTTCCATGCCATAGTCTTAGAGAATGGGTTTGAAGGACAGCTCCTAAATATAGATGGAACAGAGTTGTGGACAAAGTTGATCGGAAGATTTAATGCCTATAATATCTTAGTTATTTATTCCACAGCATTACTTTTAGGTCTTAAAAAAGAAGAAACTCTCCGTGGAATTAGTATGCTCAACTCTGCACAAGGAAGATTTGAATGCATTTCTACATCAAAAGGCGCAAGGGCCATAGTTGATTATGCTCATACTCCTGATGCCTTACTCAATGTTATTCAAACTATAAACCAAATTAGAGAAGGGAAAGGCAGGTTGATAACAGTTGTTGGTTGTGGAGGCAATAGAGATAAAACGAAACGACCAATTATGGCTAAAATTTCAGCAGATATGTCTGATATATCCATATTTACAAGTGATAATCCAAGGGGAGAAAATCCAGATGACATATTAAAGGATATGGGAAAAGGAATTCAGACACTAAATAACAAAAATATACTGACCATAACAAATCGCTCAGAGGCTATAAAGACGGCTTGTGTTTTAGCAAATGCAGATGATATAATACTTGTTGCAGGCAAGGGACATGAAACATATCAAGAAGTTAATGGCATAAGACATCATTTTGATGATAAAGAAGAATTACTTAAATATTAATCGAGTAAAAGAGAAATAAATATAAATATAGAGTTATGTTATATCATTTATTCACATGGTTAGACACCGAATTTGGACTTGTTGGAGCGGGAGTTTTCCAATACATTTCATTCCGAGCTGCAATGGCAGTAATAACTTCGTTAATAATAGCAATTGTTTATGGTAAGAGAATAATAAATTTTCTTAAGAAAAAACAAATAGGAGAAACTGTTCGTGAGCTTGGACTTGAAGGTCAAAAAGAGAAAGAAGGAACTCCGACAATGGGAGGTGTTATTATTTTGGCCTCAATCATAATTCCAACTCTTTTGTTTGCTAAGCTAAATAATATATACATAATAATAATGCTCCTTACCACTATATGGTTAGGATTAATAGGTTTTTTAGACGATTATATTAAAGTCTTTAAACACGACAAAAAAGGATTGAAGGGTAAATTTAAGATTATTGGACAAGTGGTTTTAGGTATTGTTGTAGGAGCAATGATTTATTTTAACCCTGATATAACAATTAGAGAAAAACAAGATGTGGAGCAATATACCCAAACGCATAATATCCAAACTCAAAGCAAGTATGAGAAAGCTCGGATAGAGTTCTCTAAGGAGGCAGAGCAATCAACCAAAACAACTATTCCTTTTGTAAAGAATAACGAGTTTGATTATTCTTATTTACTTAAATGGGTGGGAAAAGATTATAAGAATTGGGCATGGTTAATATTTATTCCAATTGTAATCTTTATTATTACTGCTGTTTCTAATGCTGCTAATCTAACTGATGGGATAGATGGTCTTGCCACAGGGGTCTCGGCAATTGCTGCTTCAACGCTTGGAATCTTAGCTTGGGTTTCTGGAAACATCATCTTTGCAAACTACTTAGATATAATGTTTATTCCAAATGCGGGAGAGCTAACTATATTTATAAGTGCAGTTGTAGGAGCAACCATAGGTTTCTTATGGTATAACACTTATCCTGCTCAGGTTTTTATGGGTGATACTGGCTCTTTGGCTTTGGGGGGTATAATTGCTGTTATTGCACTTTTGATAAGAAAGGAACTACTTATTCCAATATTTTGTGGAGTTTTTTTTGCGGAGAGCATTTCTGTTATGCTACAAGTAACTTATTTTAAATACACCAAGAAGAAATGTGGAGTAGGAAAGAGGATATTTTTAATGTCGCCGCTACATCACCATTATCAAAAGAAAGGATATGCAGAACCAAAGATAGTAACAAGGTTTATAATTATTAGTGTGATGTTGGCAGTACTTGCCATTGTAACTTTAAAACTTAGATAGAATTATGACAATAGAATTATTAGCCAAGCAGGGAGCAAAAAAGATATATACTAATCTCGCAGGTAGGACCTATGATGAGATAATGTTTCGTCGTAAAGACTTATATTATATGTTTGCAACCGAAAAAGAAGAAGAAAATAAAAGAGAACTTGTTGCTAAGATAAAAGACGTAAACTACATTAATGACTCATGTTCTATAAATCCTAATATAACTTGGTTTACTATGGAACAAATAGCTAATAAAATTATTTGGATTGTTGAAGACAATGAAGGAAAGCAAGATTATACGAGTTTAATGAATGTAAGTAGGGAGAAAGTAGGTGTTTTGATTTGTTTTGGAGAAAATATTGAAGCAATAAGACAGACTTTTCAAGGTATAATACCTTCCATATTGCCTGTAAATAACGTTAATGAAGCTGTTTTATTAGCAGAAGCAGTTGCTCAGGAAAAAGATATTGTGTTGTTTTCTTCGGCAAATGGCGAACCAAAAGATATAGAAAGGCGAGGAATAAGCTATCGTAAGGCAGTAAATAACTTATAAAATAAACAGAAAATAGATAATGCAAATTAGCAAATTGAAATTAAAAATCAAAGGAGACAAAGTAATCTGGATGGTATTCCTATTACTTATGGTTATATCTTGCCTTGAAGTTTACAGTACCTTAGGTAAAACTGTTTACGAACGTCAGGGAGGCTCCCCAATGTCTATGTTTGCTAAGCATTTATTTATACTCTTTTTAGGAACATGTGTTTTATATGCAGTACATCATATTAAATATACGTATTTCTCACGCTTTGCTAAAATAGGACTCATTCTCTCTTTCATTCTTTTGATTATTACTCTAATCATAGGCTCAGGAGAAAAAGACGCTGCACGTTGGTTGAGAATTCCTTTTATTGGACAATTCCAGCCCTCAGAAATAGTGAAAATAGTCTTAATAGTTTATGTCGCTCGTATTTTGGCTCTATACCAAGACAAAATAAAAACATTAGATGTATTTAAGAAACTAATAATCCCTATCTTTCTAATTTGTATTTTGATTTTTCCAGAGAATTTCTCTACTGCTGCCATACTTTTCTTGATTTGTTTCTTTATGATGTTTATAGGAAGAGTTAATCTTAAATATTTAGGTGCTATTATTGGACTCGGAATATTCCTATTAGTTATTGCATTCTTTGTACTTAAAAGTTATCCGGAGCTTCTTTCTCGTGGAGGAACTTGGGTAAATAGAGTTGAAGAGTTTTTTAATACAGATAATACAGCAATCACGCAAGCTAATCAAGCACAAATGGCAATTGCTACAGGAGGTGTCTTTGGGAGATTTTTAGGGAATACAACACAAGCACGATTTCTTAGTGAGAGTCATAATGACTTTATATTCGCAATTATAATTGAAGAAGGAGGCTTATTATTAGGAATAGTCGTGATTGCACTATATCTAATTCTTCTTTATAGAGGAATACAAATAACAAGACGATCAAAAGGCTTCTTTGGAGCTTTTTGTTCTATTGGATTAGTTATTATGATTGTCTTTCAGGCAATGATAAATATGTTCGTTGCAACAAGCATAACACCTGTAACAGGACAAACCCTACCATTTATTAGTTATGGAGGCACATCTTTCTTGTTTAGTTGTATCGCATTAGGGATAGTGTTAAGTATAAGTGCAGAAACAAATAAAGAACAAGAAAAAGCCTTATTGCAACCTGATATAATAGAAGAAGAAAATCAAGCCTCAAATGAAAACAAAGAAGAAGAAGCTTTAAACAATACCAACCAAAAACAAACAGAAGAATAATCAATACAAAAAATAACGATATGAAAGCAATAATAAGCGGAGGAGGATCTGGAGGACATATATTCCCAGCAGTTGCAATAGCAAATGCTATTAAGGTAAAATATAATAATGATGCTGATATACTTTTTATTGGAGCAAAGGGCAAAATGGAAATGGAAAAAGTTCCACAAGCAGGATATGAAATAGAAGGACTTTGGATAAGTGGTTTGCAAAGACGTCTTACTTGGAAAAATTTATTATTCCCATTCAAGGTTATTTATAGCACAATTAAAGCAAGAACAATAATTAAAGATTTTAAACCGGATATTGTTATTGGAGTTGGAGGTTTTGCGTCTGGTCCAACACTTCAAGCAGCCTCTAAGCTTAAAATACCAACCCTTATTCAAGAGCAAAACTCATATCCAGGCATAACAAATAAGATACTTGCTAAAAATGTCTCTAAGATTTGTGTCGCATACGACAACATGAACAGATGGTTTGACGAGAAAAAGATTTGTTTTACTGGTAATCCTGTGAGAAAAAACATAGTAGATATTGAGAATAAGAGAGAGAAGGCTTTAAGTCATTTTGCACTTAATTCTGATAAGAGGACAGTTTTGGTTGTTGGTGGTAGTCTTGGTGCATTAACAATAAACGAAAGTATTGGCAATAACCTCAATTATTTTATAGATAACAATATTCAAGTCATATGGCAGACAGGTAAGAATTATTTTACGAACGCAAAGGAGAAAACACAAATAGTAAATACAGATAATATAAAGGTTTTTGAGTTTATTTACGAGATGGATTTAGCATATAGTGTTGCAGACATTATTATTTCAAGAGCAGGAGCTATTGCAATTAGTGAACTTTGTGTTATTGGTAAACCAACCATTCTAATTCCAAGCCCAAATGTAGCCGAAGATCATCAAACTAAAAATGCTATGGCTTTAATTGAAAAGAATGCAGCAATTTTAGTGAAGGATATTCTCTCAAGAGAAATATTGATAACAGAACTAGATAATTTGATAAATAATAAAGCCTTACAAGAGAGTTTGAGCAAGAATATAATTGAGTTAGGAGTTAAGGATGCAGATACAAGAATTTTGAAAATAATAGAAGAATTGATAGTCGCTAATAAAAAAGGTTAAGTCTTTTGAAAGGGAGGATACAATAAACAATAATAATTAAAATGAAGACATATTATTTTTTAGGGATAGGGGGAATAGGAATGAGTGCCATAGCAAGATATTTTAATGAAATGGGTAATAAAATATATGGCTATGACCGCACTCAAACAGAACTTACACTACAATTGGAAAAAGAAGGGATGATAATCACCTATACTGATGATGCATCTTCTTTACCAAAGGACATAAACATGGTTGTTTATACTCCTGCAATCCCTAAAGAAAGCTCAATCTTATACAATCTCAAAAAGAGAAATATTCCAATACAGAAGCGTTCTCAAATACTTGGAGAGATAACAAAAGATAAAAAATGTATTGCAATTGCAGGAACGCATGGCAAAACTACTTGTTCAAATATGATTGCTCACATTCTGCATAGTAGTAGTGTAGGTTGTAGTGCTTTTTTGGGAGGGATTTCTAAGAATTTTAATTCAAACTACTTAATGAATAAAAATAGCGAATATGTTGTTGTTGAAGCTGATGAATACGATAGGTCTTTTCTTTGGCTCAATCCAACTATTTCTGCCATTACAGCAGTAGACGCTGACCATTTAGATGTTTATGGAACCAAAGAAGAATTAAAAGAATCCTTTATTGAGTTTGCTAAAAAAACCAAAGAGGTAATTTTTGTGAAAGATAAGATTGATATTGATTTAGAAGAATTAGATTTACAGAAATACACTTACACAATTCGTGGAATTGATGCTGATTTTTATGCAATAAATATTAGAAACTATAAGGGGAGTTATTATTTTGACTTACGTACTCCTGATAAGATTTATTACGATATATGTCTTAATTATGGTGGATTGCATAATATTGAGAATTCTGTTTTAGCAATTGCGATAAGTTTGATTTGCGGAGCAAAAGAAGATGAAATCCGTAAGGCAATATCTTCTTTCAGTGGAGCACAAAGGCGTTTTGATTTAAGGATTAAAAGAGACAGCTTTATTTATATTGATGATTATGCTCATCATCCAAACGAAATAAAAGCATTAGTTGAATCCTTGCGTTATCAATATCCGAACAAGAAGCTAACAGGAGTTTTTCAGCCTCATTTATATTCTCGCACAAGGGATTTTGCAGATGAGTTTGCACAAGAGTTAGAGAAATTAGATCAAGTTGTGCTTATTGATATCTATCCTGCAAGAGAAGAGCCAATAGCAGGGGTTAATTCTAAGATGTTACTTCATAAGATTGACAAAATGGATAAATATTACACTACAAAGGAGGGTCTTTTAGACTTATTGGAGGCTCTTTATCCAGAGGTTTTAGTTACAATGGGAGCGGGAGACATTTCAAATATTGTTCCACTGATTGAAGAAAAATTTAGAGATGAGTAAAAAGGGAAAGAAAATATTAGTTTCATTTTTTGTGATTTTATTCCTAATAGCATTAATTATAGGAAGCAATATTTTTATTGGTAATCAAGATGTACAGAGAGTTGACATGAAAATATCTTATGGCAAGTCTGACACTATTATTCTTCCACAACAGATAAATTCATCTTTAAATAATGTTTTTGATAACTTCTTAAAATTAAAAAGGAAAGAGGTTGATATAAGAAAAATTGAAGCTTTCTTATTAAGTAAACCTTATGTTCAAAAGGCACAAGTTTACCAAACTCTAAAAGGAGTTTTAAATATAGAAATTACACAAAGAGAACCTATACTGCGAATTAATACTTTAAAAGGCTTACAATATTATGTAGATAATCATGGGAAGATTATTCCGATAACTAATTTTGAATCAACAGACGTTATTATTGCGAATGGAAACGTTGATATTCTTGCAAATGTATCAAAAACATTGCAATTAGATACAAATAATATTGAACAAAAGAAAGGTTATGATAAAACTTTATCCAAGCTTTATCTTATTGCTCAAAAGATTTCAAACGATACAATCTTAAATTATCAAATTGACCAACTATTCGTAACAAACGAGAAAGATATTGAATTAATCCCTAAGATTGGGAATTATATTATAAGGATTGGAGATGTTAATGAAATAGATGAAGAATTGACTAAATTGAAGTATCTTTACAAAGAAGGGTTTTCGAGAAATGGTTGGGATAATTATAGTATTGTGGATTTGAGATTCAGGAATCAAGTTGTATGCACAAAGAAAGATGTTATGAACGTTCAATAAATAATAATTAAGACAGAATATATAAAAGATTAATAATTAAAATATATAAAACTAATCAATATGGAAAGAGAAATAGTAGTAGGAATCGATATCGGTACTACAAAAATAGCAGTTTTCATAGGCTCCAAAGATGAAAATGGGAAGCCTATAATTCTTGGAATGGGGAAATCTGAATCAATAGGAGTAGACAGAGGTATTGTTAAGAATATAGAACAAACCTCAATTTCTATAAGAAAAGCTATTGAGGAAGCAGAGGAGAAAACAGGCTTTAAGGTGAAAGAGGTTTTTGTTGGTATTGCTGGAAATCAAATTCGTAATATTCAACACAGAGGTAATATTATGCTTGAAACCAAAGGGCATATTATTAAAGAAATAGATAAGGAAAGACTAATCAAAGACCAAGAAAATCTCGTCCTTCAAGCAGGGGAGAAGATAATACATGTTGTCCCTCAAAACTTTATTGTTGATGGAGAAGGAGATATTATTAATCCAATAGGAATGCCTGGTAGTTGTTTGGAGGGCAACTTCAATATAATAACAGGCAATGTTAATAATATTGAGAATATTGTTAGAAGTGTAGAAATGGCAGATTGTAAGGTTAGAAATTTAATACTTGAACCAATAGCTTCGGCCGAAGCTGTTGTAAATGCAAGTGAGAAAGAAGCTGGTGTTTGTTTGGTGGATATTGGAGGTGGAACAACTGATATAGCTATATTTCACGAAGGCATCCTCCGTCATACTGCTGTAATCCCTTTGGCTGGGAATGTTATTACTGAAGATATTAAAGAAGGTTGCTCAATAATTAGGACTCAGGCAGAAGCATTAAAGACCCGCTTTGGTTCTTGTTTAGCAGCATCAGCAAAAGAAGATGAGATTATTGCTATACCTGGTTTCAGAGGAAGAGAACCAAGAGAGATTTCTATGAAAACTCTTGCAGGAATTATTCAAGCAAGAATGAATATGATAATTGAACAGGTGTTATTTGAGATAAAGAGTAAGAAATATGAAAAGAAGTTAATTGCAGGCATTGTGCTTTCGGGTGGAGGTGCAAAGATGAGGGATATTGTTCAATTAACAGAGTTTCTAACAGCAATTGAAGCAAGAGTGGGAACACCAGAAGATCATTTAGGAGGAACAATTACTGAAGAAATGACACATCCTATGCATGCAACAGGTATAGGTCTTATTTTGGAAGGGCTTAAAAAATTAGAAAAAGAGAATAGGTTAAATAGGACTCCTATGGTTTCTAAATTAGATGAGCAAGACCTCTTAGAACAAGAAGAACCGCTTGAAGATGAGAGTGTAGAGGAAGATGAAAAAGGAAAGAAAAAGTCTTCTGATAGCAAAACAAAGACTTCAATTATTTCTTGGTTGGAAGGATTGTTTAAGGAAGAAGGCCCAGAATAGAGAGGTTATAAACAAAACTGTGTTAAAAACTAATAGAGTTAGTTGATGCTAAAAGAAAAGAATTGAGTATTTTTACACCTTGAAAAATATTACTAAAAACAAAAAAATAGTTGATAAATAAATAAAATATAGATAAATGTTACAATTTGAAGCACCTAAAGAAAACTCTAACTACATCAAAGTAATTGGTGTTGGTGGCGGAGGAACAAACGCAATCAATCATATGTACAATAAAGGAATAGATGGCGTAGACTTTATTGTTTGTAATACGGATCAGAAATCCTTAGATGCAAGTCCTATCCAAAACAAAATCAAGTTAGGAAAAGATGGACTTGGAGCAGGTAATTATCCTGATAAGGCGAAACTTTCTGCAATGGCAGCCGAAGAAGAAATAAAACAAATGTTAGGGAATAACACTCAAATGCTTTTTATTGCAGCAGGTATGGGAGGAGGCACAGGCACAGGTGCAGCTCCTGTAATTGCTAAGTTTGCAAAAGAGATAGAATTTACTAACCAAGATGGAGTAAAATTAGATGATGAAATCTTAGTTGTTGCAATTGTAACCTTGCCTTTATCGTTTGAAGGAAAAAGAAGAAAGGAACAAGCTGAACAGGGAATTAAGAACTTAAAAGAAGTTGTAGATGCAATAATTATAGTAAATACTGATAAAATTAGAGAAAGGGGTAATATACCTTTACCTAAGATGTTCCCAATGGCAGATGATGTACTCCTAACAGCAGCTAAGGGCATTGCAGAAATTATAACAAGTAATGCTTATGTAATGGTTGATTTTAGAGATGTGCAAAGTGTTATGTCGCATTCGGGTGTAGCAATTATGGGAACAGGAACAGGCTATGGTTCAGGAGAAGAACGTGCATTACAAGCTATTCAAGAGGCAGCAACATCAGATTTATTGAACGATTGCGAGATTAAAGGTACAAAGAACATGCTTCTATATATCACCACATCACCAAAAGAAGAATATGCAATAACTATGGATGAATATGAAATAATTGCAGAGTATCTTCATTCCCAAACATGTAATGAACCAGATATTATTTGGGGATTAAAATACGACGATACTTATGATGATAGAGTTGATATAACCTTGGTAGCAACGGGCTTTGAAGAAAAAGAAATCTATAATCCTTTTGCAAGAAATGCGAATGTAAAAAAGACAATTCTAACAATGCAACCTGCAAAGGAAGAAGAAAACACCATCTCTATACCAAATTTAGACGAACCTTTCGAATTGCCTAATCCATATAAGATAGAAAAAACTATTAAAGAAGAAGAGCAACTACAAACAGCAGAAGCTTCTTCTCCAAAAAGGTTTGAATTAGATATTACGCCCGATTGTCAACCTTCCATAGCAATTATAAAAGATGATGATATAAGTTTTAATATTGGTGAGTCTAATTCATATATTGATGGGATTCAAAGAAAAGAAATCTCTCAACCAAAAGAAATCCTGACAATAGTTGAACAGGAAGAACAATCATCAAACAACTCTGATCCCGCAGGACAAGGCTTTGACATCAGAAAGCTCCATAGAGAGACAATGAACCCTCATTATAACGACAATCACGAAAAACTTTTAGCCGAAAGACAAAAGAGAATGGAGTTATTTTCTCAAATGCTTAAAGATAAGAATGGCTTAGAAGAGATAATTCGTCGTCCAGCCTATGAACAATATAATATGGATATTCAAATAAACAATAAGAGTTCAGAAGCAAGAGAAAGTTCCGCACTAAACATTAGTGCTGACGGGATAACCACAAACGAAAATCCATACATACATTCTAATCCAGATTAATTAGTTGATGAATAGCTTTAAGAAAATAATTAGATGCATTCTGATTTTTCTAAATATAGATTTAACTAAAAACTTAGAATACGACCGCCTAACCCAGTTAGTTATAAAAAGAATACTTAAAAAGGATTCTAATTGTATTGATGTAGGAGCACATAAGGGTGAGATATTAGATTATATCTTGAAACAATCCCCAGAAGGAAAGCATTATGGCTTTGAACCAATACCTGAAATGTATGAGGCTTTAACAAAGAAATTTCATAATAAAGCCACCATATACCAATATGCTTTAAGCAACAAGATAGGTGAAAGCACATTCAATATTGTTAAAAACTCTCCTGCATACAGCGGCATAAAGCAAAGAAAATACGACATTCCCAATCCTCAAATAGAAAAAATAGAAGTAAGGTTAATGCCTCTTGATGAGGTAATACCTCCTGAGGTTAAGATTAGTTTTATAAAAATAGATGTAGAAGGAGGAGAATTTGATGTGATTAAGGGAGGCATTAATCTTATAAAGAAAGACAAGCCAACCATTATATTTGAATGCGGAATAGCTTCAAGTGATTTCTACGGGGTAAAGCCTCAAGAGTTCTATCAATTGCTTAATAATGAATTGGAATTAAAAATTTACACCTTGAAATCCTTTCTTAAAAAAGAGCCTTCTCTATCCGAAGAAGAGTTTATTGAATATTATCATAATAATAAAGAATACTACTTTATAGCCTCTTCAGAAAATTAAAACAACTCTTACTTTAAAGCTTATTGACTTTAATTTTTTCTGTCTCTGCTTTGAGATTTCTACTCTTCTTTCTTGGTTCACTTGGATTATATATTATTTCTTTTGTCTTTATGCTAATAGATAGTGTTTCTATTTTGGATAGGGTATGTTTAGATGTTTGTTTCTTTTTCACTCTTTTTTAGAGTTCAACCTAATAACTCTTCGTTTTAATTTTCTATCTTTTGATTCTAATTTACTGAAACTTGATTCTAATTTTTTATCTCTTGATTTGGTTGTAACAAAACTTGATTTTATTTTGATTATTTAGGAATTTGGTTTAGAGAGTGTTTTGAGAAAACTTTACAACTAATATTATTTTGGTTCTTTTTTTAGAATTATTCATTGTATCTTTGAAGCTTCAATTTTAATAATAACACAAAACACGATTAACCAATGAAGAGATTTAGTTTTATTTTAGCCCTTTTGTTGTTTTGCACTATTTCGCAAACGATTTATTCACAAATTGATGTTGCACCAGTTGTTGCTGTTAAAGAAAACAATAGTGAATCAAAAATTATAAGTGTAGAAAAGGTTGCAAATGACCCTCTCAACGCCATTATTTATACTTTGGATAATGGTTTAAAGGTCTATATGTCGGTAAATAAAGACGAACCGCGTATTCAAACTTATATTGCTGTAAGAGTTGGAAGCAAGAACGATCCAAAAGAAAACACTGGCTTGGCACATTATTTTGAACACTTGATGTTTAAAGGAACAAAGAGCTTTGGTACAATTGCATGGGATAAAGAAGAACCTATAATTAAGCAAATAGAAGAGCTTTATGAAGTGTATGGAAAAGAAACAAATAAAGAAAAAAGAGATGAGATATATCGTCAAATAGATGAATTATCTTTTAAGGCTTCCAAATATGCCATTCCAAATGAGTACGATAAGCTTATGACTTTGATTGGAGCACAAGGAACAAATGCTGCTACAAGTAATGATTTTACTTTCTATGTTGAAAATATACCTTCCAATCAAATTGAAAACTGGGCAAGAATACAAGCTGATAGGTTTCAAAATCCTATACTTCGTTTGTTCCATACTGAGTTAGAAACGGTTTATGAAGAAAAGAATATGTCTTTAACTAATGATAGACGTAAGGCAAATGAGGCTATGATGGCTGCTCTTTACCCTAATCATCCTTATGGACAACAAACAACGCTTGGAACTTCGGAGCATTTGCGTAATCCTTCAATGGTGGCAATCAATAATTATTTCAAAAAACATTATGTTCCTAATAATTATTGTATTGCAATGAGTGGAGATTTTGATCCAGAGCAGGCGATAAAGATAATTCAAAACCACTTCGGAACAATTCCTTCTAAGGAAATAGAACCTTTTAAGTTTGAATACGAGAAACCAATAACAGAGCCAAAGATAGTGGATGTTGTTGGCTTAGAGGCAGAGAACTTAATAATTGCATACAGAATTAATGCAGGTTCAACATCAAGAGAAGTTATGTTGGCAAACTTATTAGATGCTGTTATGAATAACGGAAGCACAGGTATAATAGATGTTAATGTTAGACAAAGGCAATTGGCTCAAAGTGCTTCTTCTTCGGTTTATGATTTAAACGATTATGCAGCCTTCACCATTAGGGCAACACCTAAAACTGGACAGAGTCTTGACGAGTTAAAGGAACTTATGCTCAAACAGATTGACCAATTAGTTAGAGGTGATTGGGATGAAGATATATTAAAAGCTGCCATTAATAATTTAAGACTTTCTGAAATGCGACAATTAGAGAATAACCGTTCAAGAGCTATGAAGATGGTCTATTCCTATCTTTCGGGAGAAGATTGGTCAACGACAGTTGAGATGTTAGATAATATGCAAAAGGTAACAAAGGATGAGCTTTTGAAGTTTGCTAAGGAGATATTTAAAGAAAACAATTATGTATTAGTTCGCAAACTGCAAGGTGAGGCACAAAACATTGAAAAGGTAGAAAAGCCACCAATTACCCCTATTCATATAAATAGAGAGGCTAAATCAGAACTCTTCAAAGAAATAGAAAGCAATAACGTAAAACCTATTGAGCCTAAGTTCTTAGACTATACAAAAGATCTTTCACAAGCAAAGTTAAATAATGGTGCTAATATATTATATGTACAAAATAAAGAGAACGGACGTTTTTCTTTAACCATTCGTTACGACTATGGTAGGCTTTCCAACAAGCGTTTGGGCTTGCTTAGAAGCTATCAAGCCTATATAACAAGCCAAAACAAATCACTTCAAGATTTAGAAAAAGAGTTCTATAATATTGCTTGTAGATTCACAATAAGTGCAGGAGACGACTATTCTGAGGCAAGATTAGAAGGATTGTCAGATAATTTTGATAAGGCATTAGTTCTTTTTGAAGAAGTATTATCTAACCCAAATATAGAACAGGAGAGTGTAACAAACATGGTTAAGACTATTCTCAAACAAAGAAACGACGCTAAGAAAAGTCAGCAGAGTTGTTTTTCAGCCCTAAATAATTATGTGGTTTATGGAAAAGAACAAGCATTCTCCGACTTTATTCCAGAAAAAGAATTATTAAGTATAACTCCTCAAATGCTTATTAATGATTTGAAAGAAATTACTAAGTATTCTCAGGAAATTTGGTATTATGGTAGTTTATCATTAAATGATTTGCAGAAGACACTCAATCAAAAGCATAACTCTTCACCTAAAAATCTCAAAGTCAAACCAAAGGTTAAATTAGAAGAGAAGCTTCCAACAAAAGAGAATAAGGTATATTTTGTAAACTACGATGCAAAGCAATCCTATTGTCGTCAATTTACAACAGGAGGAGTATTTGATGATAATCTTTCTGCTCCAATTATGCTTTATAACGAGTACTTTGGTGGTTCAATGAATGCAATAGTATTCCAAGAGATGAGAGAAAAACGTTCCTTAGCTTATCAAGCACAAGCTCGTTACATAGTACCTTCACGCTTGGGTATGAAGTATCAAAATATGTCTCATATAGCAACTCAAAACGATAAGGTAATTACAGCCTTTGAAGCTTTCAACGAACTTTTTGATAATATGCCTATTTCACAAGCTAATTTTAACTTAGCAAAAGAGTCTCTAATATCAGCATTTAGAACTAATCGTTCAACCAAAGAAGCTATAATATATTCTTATGTTCAAGATAGATTAAAGGGAAGAAAGACAGATATATCCGAAACACTCTATAATAAACTCCCTTCAATGACAATAAACGATGTAGTTAGTTTCAACAACCAATACATTAAGAACCAAAAAAGAGTATACACTATATTAGGGAATAAAGCTCAAGTTGATATAAAAGCCTTAGAAAGATTTGGTAAAGTGCAAGTACTTTCTTTGGAAGATATATTTGGGTATTAAACACAAGACTTAATAATATATAATGCATAGAAAATTTAATTTAATTCTATTTCTCATACTTATAGGTTGTTTCTTGACAAGTAGCTTAAAAGCACAAGAAACAACCTCTTGGTATGGAGAGCTCAATGTATCCTCAACTACTCTCCCAATAACATTAAAAATAGAAAAACAAATAGACACTACAATAATATTGATGGGTTCGCCTGCTCAAACAAAGCAAATGTTCTCCGTAACTAAGCAACGCTTTACAGAAGACTCCATACTCTTTACAATAAAATCTTTAAGTGTTGTGTTTAGAGGAAAGTATAATGAAGCCAAAGACACTATATTTGCAACCTTTAAGCAAGGATTTCTATTAGAGAATCTAACCTTGGTAAAAACCCAAGAGCTATACGAAATCAAACGTCCACAAGAGCCTAAGCCACCATACCCATATATTGAAGAAGAACTTAGTTTTAAGGTGGAAGGATTAAATTACCAATTCAATGGCACTCTAACTCTTCCTGCCAAAGAGGGAAAATACCCTTGTGTTATTTTAGTTACAGGCTCAGGTATGCAAAACAGAGATGAAGAAATAATGGGACATAAACCCTTTAAGCTTATTGCAGACTATCTGACAAGGAATAATATTGCAGTCTTCCGTTACGATGATAGAGGGTTTGGAGCTAAGACCATAGATGAAAATATAATAGATGCTACAACCTCAGACTTTGCAATAGATGCACAAGCAGCCTTTGACATGCTCAAAAAGCATCCAAACATAAACCATAATAATATAGGAATGTTAGGGCATAGCGAAGGAGGAATAGTGGTTTCTATGTGTGCTGCAAAGAACAAAGAAGTGAAATTCATAATCCTTTTAGCCTCCAGTGGAGTTAAAGGAATAGATTTATTAGTACAACAAAACGAAGAAATCTTCAATAAGCTCGCTATGCCAACCTATGCAACAAATATGCAAATAGCAGCATTAAAGAAGATGTATGCCCTTACCAATAAAGCTACTTCAAATCACGAAATAGAGAAACAAATGAATAATTGGTTTGATAAGGAGCTTAGCAAATTAGATAAAGAACAGAGAAATAATGTTCAATTTAACTCTGAGCAACAAAGAAAGCAATTTATCAGCCAACTCAATTCAAGATGGATGAGAGAGTTTCTAAATACAAACCCTTACGACTATTTAAGTAAAGTATCTCAACCCGTATTTGCCATTAACGGAACAAACGATGTGCAAGTCTTATATCAACACAACCTTCCTGCAATAGAAAAAGCCTTAAAGAAAGCCAAAAACAAGAACTATAAAATTTATACTGCAAAAGGTTTAAATCATCTTTTCCAAGAGAGCAAAACCGGAATGATTGATGAATATAGCACAATAGAGCAAACTATTTCTCCGTTCGTATTGGAGCTAATCAAAGATTTTGTACTTGAAAAAACAAACTAAAAGGCAATAATGAGAATAATAAGATACATACTATTTGAGCTTTGGAAAATAAGAGCTAAAAGAAAGCTAAAAACCCTTCTCAAAGAAGAAGACCCATCCATAAGAGGTCTTGCTGTTGTGTTAAGGGAGACAATAAAACGTAAGCTGGACATAGAAGAAAAACTATGGGTAAAAAATATAGAGCAGCTAAGACATAAATTAAAACATAACCATACCGAAGTCATAGTAACTGACTTTGGAGCAGGAACACCTAAAAGCACAAGAACAGAGCAAGAAATGCTTGTAGGAATGGTTAGCAGTTCCACAATTTCCAAGACTAATAAAGGAAGTAAATCTCCATTTTGGAGCCTATTTCTTCACAAATTAATAAGAGAGTTTAAGCCCAAAACAGCCATAGAATTAGGAACATGTTTAGGAATATCGGCATCTTATCAAGCTGCTGCCCTTACCATAAACGGCTCAGGTAAACTTATCACAATGGAGGGTTCAGTAGAGTTGGTAGAAATTTCAAAAGAAAATTTCACAAATATAGGCTTAATTAATATTGAAATAGTTAGTGGCAGGTTTTCGGATAATTTGCTCAAAGTATTAGAAGATAACAAACCCATTGACTATATTTTCATTGACGGACACCATGATGAGAAAGCAACCGTAGAGTACTTTGAGGCAATATTACCTTATTTATCCGATAAGGCAATAGTAGTTTTTGATGATATTTCTTGGTCAAAAGGAATGAAAAAGGCTTGGAAAACAATTATTAATAGCTCAGAAATAGATCTTGTTTTAGACCTAAAAGCCTTAGGTGTATGTTTAATAGATAAAAATATTAAAGGCAAAAAGATATATAAGATACGCTAATTCTCTATAAATAATATTATCCCTATCTTAAAAAGACATCCACTCGTTTAATAATAAAAGCAAATTTTTGAATTCAAATTCTAAATTTTTGAAATCAAGTTTCAGTTTTTTAGAATCAAGTTTTAAATTTTTAGAATCAAGTTCTATTGAAGGCTGAATTAAAGTTGTAAATGTAACTTTAATTCAGCCTTTATGTTATTTGAGCTAAGTATCAAAATATATTAAATTCATTGAGCGATTATTTGCTAAGTTCGATTATAAATTATAACTTTGCAAACATAAATTTATAGCAAATTTAATAATTAATCAACAATTAAAATATATTTTCAATGGAGAAACTACTTCTATTAGGCGATGAGGCTATTGCTCAGGCCGCTATTGATGCAGGATTATCAGGAATATTTGGCTATCCTGGTACTCCTTCAACAGAAATACCAGAATACATACAAGCTTCCAAGGAAGCAAAAGAAAAAGGCATTAGAAGCAATTGGGCTTGTAACGAAAAAACTGCAATGGAAGCAGCTCTTGGAATGAGTTATGCAGGAAAAAGAGCAATGTTTACTTGCAAACACGTTGGGATGAATGTTGCAGCTGACCCATTTATGAACTCTGCAATAACAGGAGTTAATGGAGGATTAGTTTATATTGCTGCCGACGACCCTTCAATGCATTCCTCTCAGAACGAACAAGACTCCCGTTTCTTTGGAGATTGGGCTATGATTCCTATCTTAGAACCTTCCAATCAACAAGAGGCTTACGATATGGTGCATTACGCTTTTGAACTTTCGGAACAATTCAAGCTGCCTGTAATGATAAGAATAACAACTCGTCTTGCTCATTCTCGTTCAGGAGTTGTTATACGTAGGAACGCCAAAGAACAAAATAAGGTTAAATTACCAGAAAATCCGAAGCAATATATCCTTCTTCCTGTTAATGCTCGTCGTCAATACAACGAACTTCTTGCAAAACAAGAAGACATGATAAAAGCATCAACCCAAAAAGGCTTTAATCAATATTTTGATGCTCCAGATAAAAAAATAGGTATCTTAGCATGTGGCTTAGCATACAACTATCTTATGGAGAATTTCACTCAAACAAAATGCCAACATCCTATTCTTAAAGTTGTTCAGTATCCAATGCCAAAGGATATGTTAAAGAAACTATATGAAGAATGCGATAGCATACTCGTTTTGGAAGAAGGACAACCTTTGTTTGAACAACAATTACAAGGTATCTTGAATAAGGGAAAGAAAGTAATGGGACGCTTAGACGGAACTATCCCAAGAGCAGGAGAGCTTAGCCCTGCAAAGGTTGGTAAAGCCTTAGGATTGCAAGTTTCAGAAGGATTACCAATCCCTTCATTAGTTGCACCACGCCCACCAAAACTTTGCGAAGGATGTCCTCACGCAGACACATACAGAGCCCTTAATGAAGCCGTGGCAGATTATTCAAAAGGAAGAATATTCTCTGATATAGGTTGCTATACCTTAGGAGCACTTCCTCCATACAACGCTATAAACACAACAGTTGATATGGGAGCATCAATAACTATGGCAAAGGGAGCTGCTGAAGCAGGTTACCAACCAACAATTGCAGTTATAGGCGACAGCACATTTACTCACTCAGGAATGACAGGGCTTTTGGACTGCGTTGTAGATAATATCCCTGTAACCATAATTATCTTAGATAACTCCATAACAGCAATGACAGGCTCACAAAAGTCTTCCGCAACAGGCAGAATAGAATCTATATGTGAAGGAATAGGCGTAGAAAAAGAGCATATAAGAGTAATAACTCCGTTAAAGAAGTTCCACGAAGAAAATGTGAAAGTAATACAAGAAGAAATCGCATATCAAGGAGTTTCAGTTATAATTCCACGAAGAGAATGTTTGGTTTGGCTAAACAAAAAACGTAAAGAAGAAAGACAAAAACAAAAAAAGCAAGAATAGTTAGTAAATTTTTAAAGAATATAATGATATGAAAATAGACATAATTTTATGTGGAGTAGGAGGAATGGGAGCATTGAGTAGTGCAGCCATTATTTCGCAAGCAGCCTTAGAAATGGGAATGTATATGAAACAAGCCGAAACACACGGAATGGCACAAAGAGGAGGCGATGTTCAATCTCACCTTCGCCTTTCCGATAAGGAAATAGCATCAGACCTTATTCCCGACGGACAATGCGATATAATAATTTCTGTTGAACCAATGGAAGCCTTGCGTTATTTGCCTTTCCTTAACAAAGAAGAAGGTTGGGTGATAACAAATGAAAATCCATTTATCAATATTCCTAACTATCCAGAAAAGGAAGAAGTTTTGGCAGAGGTAAGAAAGGTTAAGAATAGTATAGTTTTCAATGCCGATAAGATAGCCCTTGACCTTGGCAACCCAAAAGGAACTAATATGGTAGTTTTAGGAGCAGCCTCCAAATACCTTAAAATAGATATTGAAAAATTAGAAAATGCCATTCGTTCAATCTTTGGTAAAAAAGGTGAAGAAGTAGTGATGGCAAATATCAATGCTTTAAGAGCAGGAAGAGAAGTGGCAGATAAGATTTAGCAATAAAACTTAGAGCCGCTCAAATAAGGGATTTCATTTTCATTAATGAAATCCCTTATTATTTATATTTACACTATCCAAATTAACACTTTAATTCAAGAAAATGAAACTTGATTTAAAGAAATTCTTCTTTGATTTCAATTTACTGAAACTTGATTCTATTTTTTTCTTCTTTGATTTCATTTTATATAAACCTCATTTAATCAAAATTAAACACCGATTTTTTTAATTCTTCTCTGAGATAAATTTAATTTTTTTCAACTATTTTTTTGCTAAGAAGAAAATAAATTATACTTTTGCTGCGTTTTTAATAGGCTTATTAAACAATTCTATTAATCACTTGTATAGTAATAATTAAATAATTATAGTTATGAAAGAGGAAAACTCAATTCACAAAAATACTATGGAACTAACCATATTTAAAGCTGCAGAGGAATTGTTTGTAGAGAAGGGTTATAATGGCACTTCCACAACGGAAATTGCAGCAAAGGCAGGTTGTAATCAGGCTTTGGTGCATTATTATTATAGAACCAAGGCTAACCTATTTAACATTATTTTAAAGAGCAAGATTAATTATATGATATCTATCTTTAATTATATGGACAATAGAGATCTCTCTTTTATTGAAAATCTAACAATAGCAATTGAGATGCACTTTGATGCATTAGTGAAAGATAAGAGACTACCAATGTTTGTATTTAACGAGGTTAGGAATAATAGTGAGCTTGTTGATGTCGTAAGAGACGTTTTTAATAGTAATGTGAGTGTAATGTTTAGAAAGCTTGAAATAGTTTTGCAAGAAGAAATAAAAGCCAAGAGAATAAGAAAAGTATCGGCTTTTGACCTTGTTGTAACAATATCCTCTTTGAATATGTTTGTTTTCTTGGCTTTTCCAGTGATAGATTATATCTTAAATCTTGATGAAAAAGGAGTAAATGACCTTATTCAAGAAAGAAAAAAGGATATTGTAAGAACAGTTATTAATAGTCTTAGACCATAATTCATAGCATAATAATGAAAAAAATAATCTTTGTTTTTATATTAATTATTGGGCTTTGTTATAATTCTTACTCGCAAATAACAATTGAGTATTGTCAAACAAAAGCAAAAGAAAACTATCCAACATTTTCTAATACTGCGTTGCTTGAAAAGACCTCTAAGTATTCTCTTTCCAATGCCAACGTTAATTATTTGCCTCAGCTTAATTTCTTTGCCAAGGCAACCTATCAGTCGGATGTTACCAAAATTGACGTAACTCTTCCACCACCTCTAACTGCGGATTTTATTAAGTTTCCTGAAATGTCAAAAGACCAATATCAAGCTGCTTTGGAATTAAGTCAAGTAATCTGGGATGGAGGTTACACCCACCAAAAGAAAAAAGAAATAAAGGCAGAACTTGAATCGCAAAAAGCAAATCTTGAAGTGGAACTTTACACTCTTAGGGATAGGGTGGCAAATCTTTATTTCGGTATTCTAAGTATTAAGCAGCAAAAGGCGTTGTCTTTACTTATGCAAAAAGAATTAGATAGGAATGTTTCGCAAGTTCAATCCTTTGTGGAGAGTGGTCTTGCCAATGAATCGGATTTGGATTTGCTTAGGGTTGAAAAGTTAAACCTTAATCAAAGAATAACAGAAATAGAACTTTTGGAGAAGTCTTACCTTAAAATGTTATCTATTATGATGGGAGAAACATTAAGCGAGACATCTAATTTTGTTGAACCAAATCTTTCTTTACAAAAACCTTCTTCTATCATTTTACGTCCTGAGCTTATGGCTTTTGATTCTCAAATAAAGATACTTGATGCAAAAAAACAAATGATAAATACTCTTTCCATGCCTCAACTTGCTGCCTTTGCACAAGGTGGTTATGGTAAGCCAGCCCTCAATATGTTTAATGAAAACCCTGATTTCTTTGCAATAGTTGGCTTACGTTTGAGTTGGAATATAAGTAGCTTTTACACTAAAAGAAACAACACTCATCAAATTGAGGTTAATAAACAGCTCCTTGAATCAAATCGTAGTGCTTTTCTTTTCAACACTAATTTGCAGTTAGAAGGACAAAATACAGAAATTGAAAGATTGGAAAAGCTTTTAGAAGTGGATAAACAGATTATAGTTTTAAGAGAAAAAATAAGAGAAACCTCAGAGTTTAAGATGGAGAATGGAACTATGAGTGTAAGTGATTATATCAAAGAAGTAAATACTACCGATGTGGCTAAGCAAAATGAAATACTCCATAGAATACAATTATTAATGTCAATTTACAAACAAAACAACTTAACAAATCAATCTTATGAGAATTAAAATATTAACAATAGCAACTATCCTTTTCTTTGTTTCTTGTGGAAATGGAAAAGAAACCTTTGATGCAAGTGGAGTCTTTGAAGCAACAGAAGTTATTGTTTCTTCCGAAGCTAATGGGAAAATTCTTTCGTTAAATATTCAAGAAGGGCAGGATATAGAAATTGGTAATGAGTATGGTTTAATAGATACCTTGCAACTTTACCTCAAACGCCAACAGTTGCTATACGGAATTGAAGCAATGGGAGGGAAAAGTATTGATGTAAACACTCAGATTGCAGCTTTGGAAGAGCAGATAAGAAAACTAAAAATTGAAAAACAAAGAATAGAAACCTTGCTTCAAAAGAAAGCAGCCAACACTAAGCAATTAGATGATATTAATTCTAATATTGCTGTTTTGGAGATGCAGCTAAATGCTCAAAAAACATCATTCGAAAAAGGAAACAAAAGTATTGGTTCGGAAGAATCCTCATTAAGAGTGCAAGTCCTCCAATTAAATGACCAGCTCAATAAATGTAAGATAACAACCCCAATAAATGGCACTGTGCTTTTGAAGTATTCCGAAGAAGGAGAGATAACTGGAATAGGAAGACCTTTGTTTAAGGTTGCTGATATGAATAATATGATTCTTAGGGTTTATGTTACCTCATCACAACTTACACAAATTAAGATAGGTCAAGAAGTAAAAGTTTTTGCAGACTTTGGAGATAAGAGAAAAGAGTATAAGGGGAATATTAGCTGGATTAGTTCTAAGGCTGAGTTTACACCAAAGGCAGTTCAAGTAAAGGATGATAGAGATAATTTGGTTTATGCCATAAAGGTAAGTGTTAAGAACGATGGCTATTTGAAAATAGGGATGTATGCAGATATTAATCTATGAAATCACTCATTGTAAATAATGTTTCTAAATCCTATAAGAGAAAATCAGCCCTAAAAGATATAAGTTTTGAGGTTGAAAAGGGAGAGTTGTTTGGAGTTATTGGACCAGATGGAGCAGGGAAATCAACTCTTTTCCGAATAATGACAACTTTAATTTTGGCAGATAAAGGAGAGGTAAAGATTGAAGGGTATGATGTGGTTAAGGATTATAAGAAGATAAGGAATATTGTTGGATATATGCCAGGGAGGTTTTCTTTGTATCAAGACCTTACTGTTAGGGAAAACATAGAGTTCTTTGCCGCAGTCTTCAATACAACGGTTGAAGAGAATTACCACTTGGTTAAAGATATTTATTCTCAAATAGAGCCTTTTGAAAAAAGAAAGGCAGGAGCTCTATCGGGAGGAATGAAACAGAAATTAGCTCTTTCTTGTGCCTTAATTCATAAACCAGAGGTCTTATTCTTAGATGAGCCCACCACAGGAGTTGACCCAATAAGCCGAAAAGAGTTTTGGAATATGCTAAAGAATTTACAGGAGAAAGGAATAACGATAATTGTTTCAACTCCCTATATGGACGAGGCAACTCTTTGTAATAGGATAGCCCTAATTAACGAAGGAGAGTTTATGGACATCAATACCCCACAGGAACTTATTAGAAAATTTCCAAAAAAACTCTACTCACTCAATTCCGACAATCTACTTAATCTTATGAATATTTTGAGGGAAGATCCAAATGTTGAAACAAGTTTTTCTTTTGGACATAGCATACATGTAACCCTAAACGATGAAACAAAACATAATGGATATCAAGAAATAGAACCTTCAATTGAAGATTACTTTATGAGACTTTCAAAACCTCAAAATTAAGATTTAAGACTCAAAAAGAATAAAATAATATGGAATTTAGGAATGAATTAGTAAGGAGGCAGGATAGGTTGTTAGATTATGATGAAGCTATTACTTTGTTGATTAATGGTGAGTATGGAGTATTGTCAATAAATTCAGAAAAAGGAGCTTATGGAATACCTTTGAGTTATGTTTGGGATGGAGAAGATATAATTTATTTCCATTGTGCTTATGAGGGAGAGAAACTTAGACTATTAGAAGTTAATCCAAATGTTTCTTTCTGCATTGTTGGAAAGACAAATGTTGTGTCAAATAAATTTACTACGGGCTATGAAAGTATAATACTCAAAGGAAGTATTGTTAAGGATTTGTCCGAAGATGAAAGGGAAAAAGCTTTGGAATCGATTTTAGATAAGTATTCGCCTAATGATAAAGTTTTGGGAATGCAGTATTCAAAGAAATCATTTCATCGTACTAATGTAATTAAGTTAATGATAGAAACCTTTTCAGGTAAATGCAAGAAAGTGAAATAAGATTTATGAGAAAGAAAGGATTATTAAAAACTATTAAGAGATTTATGTACACAATATTAATCATAATTGCAGTTGTCGTTGTATTTGTATTTTCATATATGCAGCTACCAGTTTTTGGACAGAAGCCTTATGGAGATAGGTTAGACAGGATTGAGAAATCTCCAAATTACAAAAATGAACAATTCCATAACCTAAACCCAGTAATAATGACTGCTGGGAAAAGGCAGATGTTTTCAATATTATGGAAAAAGCTTTTTGAGAAAAAACCAGAAGGATTAAGACCAAAAGAAAAGATTCCAACAATTAAATCAGACCTAAAAACAATTCCAATAGACAAAGACATTGTCGTATGGTTTGGTCATTCATCCTATTATATCCAAATTGATGGAAAGCGATTCTTAATTGACCCAGTCTTTTCAAAGCATGCCTCTCCAGTACCCATAATGATTTCTTGCTTTGAAGGGACAAATATTTATTCTGTTGAGGATATGCCCGAAATAGATTATCTCCTAATCACACACGATCATTATGACCATTTGGATTACAGAACAATAAAGAAGTTAAATCCCAAAGTAAAACAAGTTATTTCTCCTCTTGGAGTAGGGGCTCATATTGAAAAATGGAATTACTCAAAGGACAAGATAAAAACAATGGATTGGGACGAATCAATTGATTTGGGCGATGGCTTTATAATCAATTCTACAACATCAAGACATTTTTCTGGAAGATCTTTAAAAAGAAACACTACACTTTGGCTTTCTTATGTTTTGCAAACTCCTTCCAAAACAATTTTTATTAGTGGGGATGGTGGATATGACTCTCATTTTGCTAAAATTGGTAAAAGGTTTGGGAAAATAGACTTTGCTTTTTTGGAAACAGGACAATATAATGAGAAGTGGAAATATATTCATTCAATGCCAGAAGAAGTAATCCTTGAAGCAAAGGATTTAAATGCTCAAAAAGTACTTCCAATACATTGGGGGAAGTTTGCTCTTGCCGAACATCACTGGAAAGAACCAATAGAAAGACTAATGAGTTTAAATAAGCAAGAGAACATTAATTTTCTTACCCCTATGATTGGAGAAATAATTGATTTGAATAATGAAAATCAAAGTTTCTCTGCATGGTGGGAAGATGTTGAATAAAAAAAAGAAAATAATTAATTGAAGAATGGATAAGGCAATAGTTGTTAATAATCTTACTAAGCGTTTTGGAAACTTTACTGCTGTGGATAATATATCCTTTGAAGTAGAGAAAGGGGAGGTGTTTGGGTTTTTGGGAGCTAATGGTGCAGGGAAAACTACTGCAATGCGAATGCTTTGCGGCTTGGTTAAGCCTACTTTGGGAGAAGCAACGGTTGCAGGATTTGACATTAGGAGACAATCTGAAAAGATTAAAAAGAATATTGGTTATATGAGTCAAAAGTTTGCCTTATATGAAGACCTTAAAGTTTGGGAAAACATTAAACTCTTTGCCGGTATTTATGGAATTAAGAGAAAAGAGATAATTCCAAAAACAAATGAACTCTTAGCAGAACTTGGATTTGAATCAGAAAGAAATACTTATGTTAAGGAATTGCCTTTGGGTTGGAGACAAAAGCTTGCTTTCTCTGTTGCAATATTTCATGAGCCAAAGGTTTTGTTCTTAGACGAGCCAACTGGAGGAGTTGACCCAATCACAAGAAGGCAGTTTTGGGAAATGATAGCTCAAACTGCTGAAAGAGGAATTACTGTCTTTGTAACAACTCACTATATGGACGAAGCAGAATATTGTAATAGGGTTTCAATAATGGTTGATGGAAAGATTGAAGCTTTGGATACTCCAAGAGCGTTAAAAGAAAGGTTTAACTCCAATAGTATTGATGATATTTTTTATCAATTAGCAAGAAAGGCACAAAGACAAGCAGACTAATATACTATGAAAAAATTATTCCCATTTATTAAGAAAGAGTTTCTTCACGTTCTTAGAGACACATGGACAATGATGATAATTCTTGTATTGCCTGTTGTTATGATGCTGCTTTTTGGTTATGCAGTAACAAATGAAATTAGAGACACTAACATTGGTGTTTTGGATTTGTCTAAGGATAATATTTCAGCAAGTATTATTGAAAGAGTTCAGCAAAGTGAATACTTCACTCTAAAACATAACTATAATTCCTACCATGAGATAGAGCCTTCGTTTAGAAAGAGTGAGGTTGGGCTTGTTGTGGTTTTTGATGAAGATTTTTCAAATAACCTTCTTCACAAAGGTAAGGCAGAGCTCCAAATAGTTGCCGATGCAACCGACCCAAATACTGCAAAAACCTTAGTGAATTATATTTCAAGTATTGCAGCTCAATCATTAATGGAGCTAAATAAGAATAATCCTAAGCCAATGCAAATAACACCCGAGCTAAAACTACTATATAACCCTCTAATGAAAAGTTCCTATAATTTTGTTCCAGCAGTTATGGGATTTATAGTTATCTTGATTTGTACAATGATGACCTCAATTACAATTGTTCGAGAGAAAGAAAGAGGAACAATAGAGATGCTTTTAGTAAGTCCCACAAAACCTATAATGATAATTATATCTAAACTATCTCCTTTCTTTGTTGTGTCAATAATCAATATAATAACCATATTCCTCGTCTCTTACTTTATTATGAATGTTCCTGTATTAGGGAATATATTTGTGATTGGGGGAGTAAGTCTGATTTTCCTTTTGGTTGCACTTTCTTTGGGACTTCTTTTCTCAACAATTGCTCATTCTCAATTAGAAGCTTTGCTATATAGTGGTATGATATTTCTTATGCCAACAACCCTTCTCTCAGGAATGCTTTTCCCAATTGAAAGTATGCCACTATTTCTTCAAGCAATTGCACAAGCAATGCCAGCCAAATGGTTTATTGATGCAATGAGAAAGCTAATGATTATGGGAGTTGATGCAAAATACGTATTGAAAGAAGTACTTGTCCTTACTTTTATGGCAATTACATTTATGACAATTAGTCTAAAACTATTTAAGAAAAGATTATGATGCTCGGATATTTAGTAGAAAAGGAATTTAAGCAGATTTTTAGAGATAAATTCTTACCAAAGGTAATCTTTGCCTTCCCATTTATTGCCCTAATTCTTCTCCCATTTGCTGCAAATTACGATATTAAGAACATACGCCTAACTGTTGTAGATAATGACAAGTCTTCCTATTCAAGAGAATTGATTAATCGTCTTTCAGCCAACCACACAATTACTTTTATCTCAATGGAGCCAACCTACGATAAGGCATTAGACTTGGTTCATAGCGATAAGGCTGATATGATAATTGATATACCAAAGGGATTAGAGAAAAATTACATTACTCAAAAGGAAACCAAGGTTCTTTTGGCAGTTAATAGCGTAAACGGAATAAAAGGAAGCATGGGAGGGCTTTATGCTCTTAGCATAATTAATGATTATTCAATAGACAAAACCTCAGAAGTATCTTTATTCAAAGGCTCTCAAGGAGTGGATATAAAGCCACTTTACCAATATAATAAGGTTCTAAACTACAAACTCTTTATGGTTCCAGCCCTAATGGTTATGATTCTTACAATCATTTGTGGTTTCCTTCCAACGCTCAACATTGTGGGAGAGAAGGAAAAAGGCAACATGGAACAGATTAATGTTAGCCCAATCCCAAAACCTATCTTTATTCTCTCAAAGCTTATTCCCTATTGGGTTATAGGAATTATCGTAATAAGCATAGGATTTATTGTGGCTTGGCTTGTTTATGACTTGGTCCCACAAGGAAATATCCTAACAATTTATTTCTTTTCCTTTATCTTTACCTTTGCAATTTCTGGTGTAGGACTAATCCTCTCCAATTATGCCTCCACCTACCAGCAAGCAATGTTTATGATGTTTTTCTTTGTTATGATACTTATCCTAATGAGCGGGCTCTACACTCCATTTAACTCAATGCCTCCATGGGCACAGGTAATTGGGAGTTTCAGCCCTTTGAAATATCTTATAGAAGTAATGCGAAACGTTTACCTCAAAGGAAGTAAAATAAGCGAACTCTTGCCTCAGCTCTATGCACTCTTAGGTTTTGTTGTAGTATTCTATGTTTGGGCAATGCTATCTTATAGAAAGAAAAGCTAAATAAAAGAGTATAGCAAAGTAAATCAAGCTTACGACATCCAGAATGTAATCCCTCACTTCAATAAGAATAACTGATGATATTTTAAAGTCAAAAAACCTTTTCTTTGAGAGGGGATATTTTTATGAAAGGGTGGAAGATGGAGGAATTAAGTTTGATTATAAATTTAATATTGGCAAGAGTTATTTTGCCAATGCAATAAAGATTCTGGAACTAAATAATTACCCCAAAGAAATTATTGAAGAGGCTCATAGCAATTTTAGAAACTCTTGATTTCTACCTCTATTGGAATATTTGGATTTAGATTTGGTTTGATTTTCTCCTCGTATAAAAGTAGAAAGATTTTATTCGAAAATACCTAAGTCTGACTTGTCCTGAAAAAAGTTGAC
>DHPF01000011.1 GCA_002407855.1 Bacteroidales bacterium UBA5371 | reverse complement strand
AAAACCATTAAAAATGTCCATTAAGCCTTATGTAATAAAGAAAGTCAGCAACAGAGATTCCATTACTCCAAAACAAAATTTAGAGAAATTAAAACCTCATTTTATTCTATTAGAATCAAGTTTTAATCTTCCAAAACCTTATTTCAATCTAATTAAACTTCATTTCAATTTTAGAATCATGGCATGTTGACCCATCCTAAAAAAGTTGACAAGTTTATTATTAATCCTAAATGTTATTTATACTTTTTATTTATTGTTGTACAGCCTAATATTACTAACGTTTTAAAACATTAAAAACCTAAATATTTTCTTTTTTCACTTACTTTTTCAATAAATTACTTGTTATTATCAAAAAGAGCCTATAAATTTGCATTTATTAAATTCTGATGTTTAAATGAAGGATAGAATTCAAAAATATATTGTTAAACTAAACTTTTTAGAAAAATAAGAAATAAAATGAAAAAAATAGTTTTAATAATAGCATTTATCTTGATATATTTACAAGGTAAAGCACAACAAGAATACGATACAATAATATACTATCCACCAGCAGTATTAAATTGTCCAATGTGGATGGATTCAGCAAATCTTTATAACCCTAATGACCCTTCGCATTATTATCAGATATTCTATCACTATGGTTTATTGAGAACACAATGTGGTTATAATATTGCAAGTTTATATGGTATTAATGTAATAGGTGAATGCGCAGATCCAATGTTAAACAATATTGCCTTTTCTCAACCCTATCATCTTGATTCTGCTGCATTAGTAATAGGGATTGCAGCGAAAGTTTATGGTCGTAAATCCACTATGGGAGGATATAACTATTTTCGTTTAAGGGATTCTTCAAATGTAGAAGTAGCATACTGTTCTATACCACCTTTAGGCTCTTTAGGTGGCCAGCCTGGAGGATTATCTCAAGTCCCACTAGGCAAATATTATTTTAATAATCAAGTTATGCTTAAAGATTTCTACTTATCAGCAGATGTTATTGAAACTCTGCCAGGAGATCGTTGTACTTATCAGTTCGACCATACATGTACATTTAATGCAGATACAACTTGTTTGAAGATTGATAAAGGCTGTCCTGTGGATGATTTCCCATATTTAATGAAAGGAGGCTCAAATCAATGGACAAGATTTGACCAAGATACAGTGTATTGGTATTATAGGAAGATGCATATCGGGTTTTATCCAATAATATTAGTTCCAAAATTAAGCTTGGATAAAGAAATGAATATTGATAATACATGTAATGTACTACCAAATCCAGCAAAAAATTATATAAAGGTAATGAGCCATTTTAAGATTAATGATATTGAAATATTTGATATAAGAGGTATAATGGTTAAATCGGTTCTCATAAATTCTCATGAAAAGCAGATAAATATTAGCGACCTTGCCTTAGGAACCTATTTAGTTAAAATAAACACAGCAAGAGGCTCATCAACAAAGAAACTAATTAAAGAGTAATAGAATAGAATTTAATTATAGACGGAGTTAAGGATATTCTAAACGAATATCGTTCATAAGCCTAACCACTTATCTTATAAACAAAAGGACGTTGCAAAATTGTAGCGTCCTTTTTTCTTATCTCTAACTAACATAAAACTTCTCCAAAATGAAGCTTAGGTATTTTCTTCCAAATAAACTTTATTTATTAACTTTTTTATTGCTTTGCTTTAAAATACCTTCTTCATTATCTTCTTTTACTCTGTAAAGCACAATTCTTTTAATCAAATCCAAAGGCAAGGGCTTAGAAATTGGGAATTGAATAGTGCCTTTGGAAAATTTATAGTCTTTAAGCTCTTTTTCAAAAACCAAGATGGCGTTTGAGGTAGGGAACAAACTCACATGTTTTTTAAACCCTGCAAAAAATACAATAAAACCATACCCCTTATAAGTAGGCATTTTGTAACTTATACTCTCTTTTGACAAAGGAGCATTCTTAATAATCAATTCTCTAATTTCTTCTAACTTAGCCTTAACTTCCCCCTCAAAACCATCAATATAATTATCTACTTCTTTTGATTTATTATACATAATTTTATATTTAAAATATTTAAACGATACCTTTTTTAAAATATTTCTTTGTTTAGGAGAAATAAACGAGACTTAATTAAAATTATCTCAGAGAAAAATAAAATTATCTCAGAGAAAAAAATAATTATCTCAGAGAAAAATTTAAAAAATCGGTGTTTATTTCATAAAATAAAGGACTTTATATTACACGTAATAATTTGGTTTTATTATTTTGTTAAAGCAACTTCTTTTAACACTTCTTCCAATTTATTGCAATAGCTTGCCCAGCAATAGTTTTCTTTTACAAAGTTATTACCTTTCTCTGCGAGAAGATTGGCTTTTTCTTTGTTTTGAAGAAGGTCTATTATTTGATTTGCATATTCTTTTGGGCTTTGTGCAATTAGTATGTTTTCGTTATGTGTTGCTCTCAATGCATCGTTGGCAAGCGGGGAACTTATGCAAGGAAGTCCCATTGCCATTGCTTCAAGAAGTTTGTTTTGTAAGCCTGTACCTATTTGCATTGGGGCAATAAATATCTTGCTCTTGGCATAATACTCCTTCATATCCTCAACCCAACCTGTAACCACGATATTCCTACTTTTGAGCTTCTGAACACTAAGGCTTGGATTAACGCCTGCAATTACTAATTTAGTGTCTGGGAGCTTTTCCCAAACAAGTGGCATTATTTGTTTTGCCAAAAAATTTGCTGCATCAATATTCGGAGGATAAGACATTGCTCCCGAAAATATTAAATCAAATTCCTTTTCTTGTGGTTTGCTATAATTAAAATAAGATTCATCAACTCCGTTTGGAATAACTGCAATCTCTTTTTGCAAAGGGTGTTTAATGGCTTTTTTGTCTGCCTCAACAATTATTGTGAGTTTTTGAAATATATCAAACATCTTGGCTTCGTATTTCTCTAAACGCTTTGCCTCAATATTAAAGAAATATCTTTTTAGAAAACTACTCTTTAATGCTCTGCCTCTCATATTAACCGAAAGTGCATCTTGATAATCCAAAACCTTAGGATAGCCTTCAATAGCATACTTAGCGGTCCTTACAAATTGATAGTATATAATATCTGGATTAACTTCCTTGCAAAAGGCTTTAAGTTCTTTTATGTTTTTCTTATGAGAAAAATATCCCACTTGGAATGGAGTTCCGTCAAAGAAAGATGCTATTACGCCCAAACTTGAATCTAAAAAATTGAAACTTGATATTAAAATTTTCTTTTCAAAAGATAAAATAATGTCTTTTGATTTGGGATGAACGGGTGAACCATTGAGGCAAAACACATAAACTTCGTTGTTCTTAGAGAGCTCTTTTATTTGGTGAAAAGCTCTAAGTTTATCGCCCTTGTCTAATGGGTATGGTATGCGTGAAAGTACTACTAATATCTTCATTAATGCTTAATTATATAAGAGTTAATGCTTGCTGCTGCTATCCAATTCTTCGTAATATTCAACTAATTCTCGGGCTATGGCTTCAATATTATATCTTTCTTGAATAAGTTTTTCAGCATTTTGAGCTATTTGTTGAGAAAATTCTTTATCAGTTATACATTTATATATTGCCTTCTCAAACTCTTCTTCTGTATTAGCAATAACTATGTTTTTGCCATCTTCATATTGTATTCCTTCTGCGGCTTGTGAGGTTGCAATAATACATTTTCTTAAAGACATTGCCTCTAATATTTTTATTCTTATGCCACTACCTGAAAGAAGTGGAACTATCATAATTTCTTTTGAAAGTATAAACTCTGCACTATTTCTTACCTCGCCTAATACAATAATGGACTCCTTATTTAATTCCAATAACCATTGAGGCATATTTCTTCCAGCAAGATAAAGGCTAATATTAGGCAATTTGCTATGAATACTATCCCAAACATTATCTAAAAACCACTGAATTGCTTGCTGATTGGGCATCCAGTCCATTGAGCCGATATGAAAAAGGGTGTTTTGCTCTGTCTTTGGAATAGGCTTTACTTCAATTGGTTCCATTCCTACGCCAACTGCTCTTGTAGGAACTTTACAGCCATTTGCCTTAAAATAATCTGCATCAATCTTTGTTAAAGGATAAACTCCATCAAATAGATTTACTACTTCAAGTTCATAGGCTTTAAGTGATGAGGCAAGTTGTTTAAGGTATAGCTTTTTAATAGGATTTTTAGTATTCTTTGCCGTACGCTGCCATATTAGATGTTCTATATTGGGAGCTCTTAACACAAGTTTGGCTTTGGAAAAACGGCGAATAGTTTGAATATAAGGAGCAAGAAATATACTTTCTAACTGCACCACATCAAAACTCTCTTCTTGTAGTAAAGCCTCTAAACGCTTTGTCATTTCCTCGTTTATAAATCGTTTTACGTGGTAGCTTTCGTTTTTTAGGAAAGTTAAAAGAGCATCTAATGGACGAAGCTTTAAGTCCGCAAATATTGTTTCAAATTCAGTTTGTTCAACATAATCTTTGGGCAAATTCTTTATGTCACAAGGGTGTTTAAAGGAATAAAAGGTAAGAACCTTTACTTGGTGTCCATTATTAATTAGTCCTTTTGTTAGAGTGTGCATAGAGATACATCCTCCATCAACAGCTGGAAATGGAGGTTTATAGCATAGTTGTAGTATCTTCATTGCTTATTGTGTTTTTATTTTTAGATAGCTTCTTTGAAATATTTCTGAATAGCTTTTGCCATCCTTCTGGGTTAAGAATTGCAGAGTCAGTGGTTGCTTTAAGAGTTAGGAATAGTCCTATTGGTAAGAAAATTAACGTAGAGCTCCACATTCCTAAGAAACTTGAAACAACTCCTTCAACAGCAGCTTTTTCGCCAATCATTCCAACAACATAATAGAGTATAAAGCAAAGTACCGAAACAACAACGGGCATCCCTAATCCTCCTTTTCGTATGATTGCTCCCAAAGGTGCACCAATGAAGAATAGAATTAAACAAGCAGCTGAAAGAGTAAACTTTCTATGCCATTCGTTATTATATCGTCTAATTAGCTCTGAGTCTCCATTTCGTTTCATATCCAACATCTGAATATCAGATTGCATATAGTTAATCCTTCGTTTAATTTCTGATTCGTTGTTTTGCTTCTCAATGGGGCTCAACATAGAATATTCCTTATAGAAAGAGAAAGAAAAATTACTATCAGGAGTTTTTAGTTGGGTTTCTTTATCTCTAATTGTCCTTGAAATTAATTGGTTCTTTACGCTGTTTAGAATGGAGTTGTTAAATTCTTGATTTTCTTTTCTTAGCTCTTTAATATTGGAATTTAGTTGTGAGAGGCGGAGTATCTTATAATGATTAGAATACCTGTCTTCATCAGTTTTGGTGTATGCAAAGTCGGATATGTCAAAACGAATCATCTGTTCCTTAAAGTTAAGCCTAACTAATGGGCTATAAAGATAATTCTCCTCATCCGAAGATTCATCATATGTATATCCATCTTGAAGATTAAACACTAAGGTATTACCATTGTCTTCGCTATACATCTGTCCTTTCTTTGCAATAGTAACACTTATATTACCCACTTCCTTGCTATGATCATAAATAATAATATCGGATAAGTTTTTTCCGTCTTTATCTTTGTCCCCAATCCTAATTACATAATTGTTAATATCAGAATAGAACTCGTTTGGGCGAATATTAACTGTTGGTTTCTTAGTGTTTATTTCATACATTAATGTCTTTGATTTCTTTTCTGCCAAAGGAATGAAATTATTTGAAAAGAAGAAAGCAAAAATTGAAAGTATGGTAACCACAACTATTAAAGGACGAAGAATCCTCCATAAGGAAATGCCAGCGGATTTCATTGCAACTAATTCGTACCTCTCTCCAAAATTGCCCATTGTCATAATGGAAGCAAGCAATATTGCTAAGGGTAGAGCCATAGGTACAAGAGTGATTAGAATATACCAAAGTAGTTGTAATATTACCAAAGTATCTAATCCTTTCCCTATCATTTTCTCTAATATCTTCCAAATGTGCTGCATTAATAATGCAAATTCTGAAATAGAAAATGTCAAAAGCAAAGGACCTAAAAAGGATTTGATAATAAGTAAATCAAGTTTTTTCACAAATAGAACTATGCAATAAAACAACAAAAGTACAAAGATTTCGGCTTTTATTTGTATTTTTGCTCTCAAATAAATCAAATTAAAAGAATATAATATGAAAAGGACGATTATGCTAACAGCATTAATAGCTTGTTTTATTACTATTCCAAGTGTAGTAAAAGCTCAGAAAGACAACAAAGAAAAGAAAGAATTCAAATATATTATTGACGAATTCGCCGATATTAAAGTTATGCGTTATCAAATCCCAGCTTGGGAAAATTTAACCATAAAACAACAAGAATATCTTTATTACCTATCCGAAGCAGCCAAATCAGGAAGAGATATTCTTTGGGATCAAAACTATAAATACAACCTTACAGTTAGGAAAACATTAGAAAATATTTTCTCTTCCTACAAAGGCAAACGTCAGGGTAAGGACTGGGATAATTTTGTTTTGTATTCCAAAAGAGTTTTCTTTAGTAATGGAATTCATCATCACTATGCCGAAGACAAGATTAAACCAGAGTTTAGCAGGCAGTTCTTTTCAACATTGGTAAAGGGCTCTTCTTTACAAGGCTTTCCAACTAATAAGGGCGAAAAAGTAGATGCTTTCTTAGCAAGAGTTACTGATATAATGTTTAATAATAATGTGGCTCCAAAAAGAAAGGAAACCGACAAAACCAAAGATATTGTAGCCAATTCAGCTGTTAATTTCTATGAAGGAGTAACAAGAAGTGAGGTAGAAGCATTTTACAGTAAGAAAGAAAGCCCTGATTTAAATCGTCCATTATCTTTTGGGCTCAATTCAAAAGTTGTAAAAGAAAATGGTAATGTTGTGGAAAAGGTATATAAAGAAGGAGGAATGTACTCCAAAGCTATAAAAGAAATAATTTATTGGTTGGAAAAAGCAAAAGGAGTTGCAGAAAATGATAATCAAAAGAAATATACCTCCCTTCTGATAGATTATTACAAAACAGGTAATCTAACAACCTGGGACGAATATAATGTGCTTTGGACAAAAGATGTAGAGTCGCAATGCGATTATGTTAATGGCTTTATTGAAGACTATGGAGACCCACTTGGAATGAAAGCAACTTGGGAAGCAGTGGTAAACTTTAAAGATTTGGAAGCAACCAAACGTACAGAGCTTATAAGTGATAATGCACAGTGGTTTGAGAATAACTCACCCGTTGCTCCAGAATACAAGAAGAAAGAAGTAAAAGGAGTAAGTGCAAAAGTAATTAATGCAGTAATGTTAGGAGGAGATTGTTTCCCAACCCCACCAATAGGAATTAATCTTCCAAATGCCGATTGGATAAGAAAAGAACACGGAAGCAAATCCGTAACAATAGCCAACCTAACCTCTGCCTACGATAAGGCAGCACTTGAATCGCCAAAGGGAGCATTGCAAGAGTTTGCAGCCTCTGAAGAAGAAATAGCCTTAGCAAAGAAATATGGTTCGCTTGCAGGCGACTTACACACCGACCTTCACGAATGTTTGGGACATGGCTCTGGACAGCTATTACCAAATACACCAACAGGAGCATTGGCAGACTATTCCTCATCGCTGGAAGAGGCAAGAGCAGACCTATTTGCCCTTTATTATATGATGGATCCTTATTTAATAGAGATTGGATTAATTCCAGAGCTTGCGGTTGGTGAGGCAGAGTATGATAGTTATCTTCGCAATGGATTACTTTCTCAATATGCAAGAATTGAATTTGGTAAAACAGTAACCCAAGCTCATATGCAGGCAAGAAAACTAATTTCTACATATGCCTACGAAAAAGGTAAGGAAACAGGAGCAGTTGTAAAGTTTCAGAATAATGGTAAAACCTATTTCCAAATCAAAGACCATAAAGCCGTTAGAAAGATATTCGGAGAGCTATTAGCAATAATTCAAGATATAAAATCAAGAGGAGATTACGATAAGGGTAAGAGTTTAATTGAAACTTATGCTGTGCAAATTGACCCTGTTTTACATCAGGAAGTTATAGATAGATACAAAAAACTTAACATAAAACCTTATGGTGGATTTGTGAATCCGGAAATTACACCAATTGCCGACAAGGAAGGAAACTTTATTAAGTTTAATGTAAGCTACCCAACCGATTTTCTCAAACAACAACTCCAATACGGCAAGATGTATTCTTTTTTGCCAGTTATAAATTAAAATAAATTTTCACATATTAATAAACAAATAAAAGTAAACGAAATGAAAAGTATAATGTTAAAGAAAATAAGCATAATAACCTTAATTGGTTTGCTTTCTTTCTCTTGCCAAAAGGTAAAAGAGATTGAAGATAAAGATATTCAAAAAGAAGAGGTTGTTCTCAAAGATTATGGTCCAGAACCAATGGTGTTGGATATTGAAGCCTATACTCTCGCAAATGAAAATTTCCGCACAGTGCTTTGGACAACCGATAACCTTCAGCTAACCCTAATGAGCATACCAGTAGGAGGTGAAATAGGATTGGAATTGCATAATACAACAGAACAATTCCTAAGAATAGAAGAGGGCAAGGGTAAGGTTATGATGGGAGATGCAGAGGATAATTTAGATTTTGTGAAAGAAGTTACAGATGACGATGTTGTTTTAGTGCCAAAAGGTAAGTGGCATAATATTAAAAACATTGGGGATAAGCCTTTAAAGATTTACTCACTCTACTCTCCGAAAGAACACCCTCACGGCACTATTCACAAGGAGGCAACTGACGAAGTGCATAATCATTAAAATAGAATTGATTTATTTTGAAAAAGACTTGGCTTATCTTAAATAATGTCAAGTCTTTTCTATTTTGTTTCTATTCTAATATTCCCATTATCTATTTTAAAGATACCAAGTTCAATTTGCTAACAATTCTAATCTTAAAAATTTAGACTTAAATAGTAATTTATTAAAACTTGATTCTAATTTACCGAAATCAAGTTTTAATAAATTCTTTTCAGAAGATAATTTGCTAACTCTTGATTCTAATTTACTGAATCTTGATTCTAAAATTTTAAGATTTAAGGTAATTGAAATATAATATCTATTCCTTTGAACGAGAAAAAAGCACTATTATCGCACTTTGTTTGGTCAGATTGCCCAAAGCCAATTATTCTATGGATGAAATCTGAATCAGATAAGATGTCTTTATATGCTAAGTTGATATTTCCTGAAACTAACCAATAACAATCTCTATTGAAAGCAAAATAAGGAAGTCCTTCTTCAATATCATCAACATTTCGAGCATTCCAAATCCATTTTTTGCCACCAACACTAAGAGCCTCACCACTACTATAAAGCAAATTAATGGTTTTATCGTCCAAATAAGTTGGTGTTTCAAACCCTTCTTTATATAAAACGTAACGAGAGGTTGAAAATGTTATGTTACCATAGCGTGAAGAAATATTTGTGGAGTCGCAATAAATCTCTTGGGTTGGGTAATAGGTGTTGTCGTACCCATTGGTTAAGCCCTTGTTGATTATTTTAAGTTTTGAAGAAACGTTACACTCATTAACAAATACCGAATTGATATTGCCTTGGGAGTAATTAGGAGTATGTGTGGCAAAATAATAGTTCTGAACCTTAGCTTCAATAACAGAAAGGGAGTCCTTCCAGTTAGCAGAGATTTTTGCTATAATTTTCCCACAACGATAGCGATGATCGAAGCCTGCAACGGTATCTACTCCAAAGTCAATCACAAGGTTTAGAGGATAGAGATTGGGTTGGTTGGGGTCTAATTTCTCTTTGGTAATTATTGGGTAGGCATTAGAGGCTGTAAGCACTTGCTCTTGGTCTAATGCCAATTGAATTACGTGTGCAATATTTGATACTGCCATTTCGGCTGCTGCAATTTCTTGCTCTATTTTAAAAGAATCAGATGAGCTAACTGTTTGGTGTGGATTTGTAATCTTATCATCCTCATTGCAAGAAATAATCAATAAGGATAAGGTCAAAATAACTAATTTATTTACTATTTGTTTCATAATTTTTGTTCTTTTCTATGAATTTCTGAAAGGCAAAATTAATATTTTTCTTCAAATATTTGGTAGTTATAAGAAATTTTCGGAATTTTGCACTCCGTTTTTAAGTAGAATAATAACATTTTAAATACAAGTAAATCATGTCTAAGATTTGTGAAATAACAGGAAAGAAAGTAATGACAGGAAATAAAGTTTCTCACTCTAACATCAAAACAAAGAGGAAATTTTATCCAAATCTTCATATTAAGAAATTTTATGTTCCAGAAGAGAATATCTGGGTTACTTTAAAGGTAACACCTGCTGGTATGCGTACTATAAACAAGAAAGGTATAATGGCTTGTCTTGAAAACTCAGTTGAAAAAGGAATTATTAAATTATAATCTTTTTTAAGTTTTAAGTTATTAGATGCTGTCTTCAAACCAAGCTTGAGGACAGCTTCTTTTATTTTACATAAAACACAATATTATGCTATATTCATTTGACTACGAAAGAAGAACTGATTATGTTGAAACCGACAAAATGGGAGTAGTGCATAATAGTATCTACTTTTGGTATTTTGAGAAAGGTCGTACAGAAACTATGCGTTCATTAGATTTTCCATATAAGGAAGTTGAGCAAAGGGGAGTTATTATGCCACTTGTTGAGCAATATTGTAAATATGTTTCTCCTTCATTCTACGATGATATTCTTATTATAAGAACTTTTATAGATGAATTCCCCACCTCTAAGTTTTGTTTTCGCTACGAGATATTTCGCAAGGAAGAAAACGGGAATTTAACTTTATTAGCTAATGGTCATAATTCCCTTGCATTTGTTGATAAAACAACTAATCGTCCTATACGTTGTCCGGAGTGGTTGAGTAAATTATTATATGAAAAATTAGGAAAATAAAAAATTAGTTGTATCTTTGCACACTCAAAAAATATTAACAATTTAAAAGAAAGAGGTATTAATTATGATTATTGTTCCTATTAAAGAAGGCGAAAACATTGAAAGAGCTCTAAAAAAATTAAAGAGGAAGTTCGAAAAAACAGGCGTAGTTAGAGAATTACGTACAAGAAAACAATTTGATAAACCTTCTGTAATAGCAAGAGAACGTAAGAGAAAAGCTATTTACATTCAAAAGCTACGTCAAGAAGCCTTGAATCAATAGTTTGCGTTTCTAATCATAAATAAAAAGGTCTGAAAATTTGGTTTCAGGCCTTTTTTGTTGTATATTCGCTACGTGAAATTGGATGATTTTATAAGTTATTTACGAACCGAAAGGCATTACTCAGAGCATACAATTACTGCATACTCTATTGATTTACGGCAATTTGCAAACTACATTAAGGCCATCTTTGACAAAGAAGATGCAAAGGATGTAAATTCTGCAATGATTAGAGATTGGATTATGCAGCTAAGTGAAGACAAAGTAACCAATCGTTCTATTAATAGAAAAATATCATCTCTCAGGTCTTATTTTCATTTTCTAATCCAAAGAGAAGATTTAGAAAAGAACCCTCTTCTTAAAGTTTTGCCCGTTAAAAGTTCTAAACGTAATCCTGTCTTTGTTATGAAAGAAGATATGGAGCGTATTATTAATATTACATATGAAGATAGTTTCTTTGGCAAAAGAGATAAGCTAATTATAGAACTTCTTTATGCCACAGGAATGCGTAAGGCAGAACTCTTGGATTTAGAAGAGAAAAACTTTAACTTCTCAAAACAAGAACTAAGAGTCTTTGGGAAAAGGAGAAAGGAAAGAATTATACCAATAGGTAAAGAGATTATAGATTTGGTTAAAGACTACTCTTTTCATAAGAATAGCTTAGGAATTAAAGAAACAAAGCTATTGGTAAACGAAAAATATAATTTACTCTCACGAGTTCAATTAGACACAATTGTAAAGAAGTATCTTTCTTTGGCGAATATTGAAAAAAAATCCCCGCATGTTTTAAGGCATACTTTTGCAACACATCTTATGAACGAAGGAGCAGATATTATGAATGTAAAAGAGTTATTGGGGCATTCTTCATTAGATGCAACACAAATTTACACTCACAATACTATTGAGAAGCTAAAAAGCGTTTATAAAAAAACTCACCCAAGAAGTGAGTAAAACAAATAAAGAATTAGGCAAAAGAAGTTTTGCTAAATTAATAAATAAATAAAGGAGGTTTAATATGAACATTAAGATTAACGCTGTGAAGTTTGCATTGGCAGAAACGCTTGAAGACTTCATTATTGACAAAGTTTCAAAACTTGACAAGTTTATTCCCGATAATTTGGGTGCAGAAGTTACCCTAAAGGTTGATAAACCAGAATCAGAAAACAACAAAATAGTAGATATTATGCTATTGGTAAGAGGTGAAAATCTTTTTGCCTCCAAGCAAGGCGATAGCTTTGAGAAATGTATTCAAGATTGTATTGATGCTCTAAAAGCACAAATTGACAAACATAGAAAAGGTAAATAAGTAGTTTATTGAGTCGTAGTACAATATGTATTAATTTGAAGTCCCTTATTTGAAATATGGGACTTTTTTTGTTTCTTTGCAAAAAGAAAATAACATTTATTTATATGGAAACATTACTGCAAAATTTAGGTATCAAGACAGAAGGTAAGGGAGTCCTTTCTCCAGAGCTTATTCATCATTATATTAATTTGAAGCTTGTTACTATGGGTTTACCAAGTGCTGATGAAGCTTCTGATGATGAAAAGAATAATGATTTTGTATATATAATTAAAGGGTTAATTAATGATTATAAAGGAAGAGAAGAGTTGTTTTCTGATGGACTTTGTCCCAGTGATGAGCGAATACAGAACTTTTTGATAGATTACTTTAAAGATGTTGATGAAGTTGAAGATGTTAAACTACCAAGCAAAACATTTACTCTTGATAATTATGGAATAGCAAGGGAATTGTCTCTTCCAAAAGGAGAAGATAAATATATTTCTCAATATGTTTCTTCATATAGAATAAAGCAAGGTGTTCTGCATAATCCAATTAAAGATAGGAGAACAACTAAGGGAGTGTTTCACGTTGCAGAAGGAGGCCTCCCAATACCCAATAATACTAAATCTGTACCAATAAAGACAGCAAAATATATTTTTAGTAAAGCCCTTTCTGAAAGTGGAGACATACTAAATATTCCATATACAACCAATCAAAAAACTCCTGCCAAAAGTTTTGTTTCTTTGTTGCTTCGTCCTGTTGTATGTCCAGAAGTTCAAGGAGTAACTGAAAGAAAAACAATGGAAATAAGGTTTTTTGCACCAGGAAGTCTTGTTAGTAATATTGATTTTGTTGAGAGTATATTTGGGAATGCAGGGAGCCCTTATCATTTTGATAACGACCCAGCTTTTGATATTCTTCATTGGACAGGACATACAGGTTGTATTATTTTGGCACCTCAGCTAACCAAATTAACAAAGAAAGAGCTTGGACTTCCTTATATATCTAATGCAACTGCTCGTCAAAAAAGAGATGGAATGTGTTGGGAGAAAGAAGATGAACTTTATAACGATGGGCAATCCTTTAAGCTAACAATAAGAACAGAAGAAGGCATAATAGTTACAGTTATTGCAGATAACTATTTTGGATATTCTAAAAAAGAAATAAAAACAATGATAAGCTACTCTTCTAATCTTTTTGGGAATACCGAAGAAGAACACGCAGGAGGAGCATTAGTATTTCCAGCATATAATCAAGGTGATTCTTATTTAGCAAGACCAACAAAAATTAAATCAAACTTTCAAAACTTAATTGAAACTTTGTCAGATAAAATAGAAGTTTTTCCATCGGGATATGGTATAGATAAAAAATATAAGAATATTTATTATTTGCCAGAGAACGTAGAGTTTAATGTAAGAACTCAATTGATAACATGGGAGAGAAATGAATCAAAAGAGAAACTTAAACTTCTTCCAAACAATATTTATATTTTACCTAATGGTTCTAAATTTAGAATGGAGAAGTATATGGGAGCAGCTAACTATCGTTTGATTGAAGTTTATGGAGAGGGGACTTTCTGCCATAAACCCTGTACTGTTTCAGGAGGGGGTAAGAGCGAAATCTCCAAATCTATTCTTGATGCAATAATAACAGGTTCTTTTTTTGTTAGTGATTTTGAGAATGACTTTAAAAAAATAGATGAAATATTTAGGAAGGATTATTCTACCCGCTTTAAAGGAGTTGATGGGGCTATACCAATGAGTAGATCTTTCTTGGATAGTAAACGTTCTATGGGGTCAGTTATTAAACTATTAAATGTTTCGAGTAAATATACTGATGAGTATAATAATTGGTTAAGAAGCATATCTCAATATATTAAAGGATTGGCTTTTATAGTAAAGCGTTTTTATAAGGAAGAATGGAAAGATGATTGGAGGAAGCATTTTAGTGTAGATATTTTAAATGGTGTTAATGGTAATGAACTTAAATTTGATGATAAGAAAATATTTGCTCGTTATTTACGAATAGGTTTTCAAGAAAATGGCAAGTGGAGGACTTTTAAACTACGTCAAGATTATGCTCAAGCAGATAAGCTTCAAATGGAAGACGATATCTCTGCTTCAATAGTCGTTCCTACTTCTTTATTGACCAATGTTGGTAAGGCAGTAAATAACCCAAGTGTGAAAATAACAGAGAATTGTGAGTTTCGTTTCTTTCAACGTCCTGATGATGCAATTATAAGAGGTTATGATAAAAAGGCAGAGGAGGATATTTCTAGTCCAAATACTTTTATTTCTAATTTTGAACCTTTAACAATTGAAGATGCAAAAGAGATGACAGAAGATGTGATTAATTTTGATAATTTTACACCTCCAATGCAAAATCTTATTAAAGAACTTGTGGATAAACAAGACTATACATATTTTGTTTCTTCAGCTCACCCACGTATTGTTAATGGGAAGCCTACGGCAAATGTTCGTTATTTGCAGACAAGAGATGACCTTATAAATCCTTTTAATAAGTATGTCGCTGAAACAGGTATGAGATTGGCAAGAAACTTAAAGGCAGATGAGAGTTTGTATTTGGTAGTTAATTCTGTATTACCTGGAAGGAGAAATAATCCAAAGTCTGAGGGGATAAGGCCACTTGCGGTATATAATCCTATCCACTATCAAGAACTTCCTGAATTGTTTATGGATTTTATTTGTAGTTTGACAGGAAAATCGCCTTCAACAACAGGAGCAGGAAGTGAAGGGGCTCTAACAAAGGCAGCCTTTAATGCTCTTTGTGCCGTAACAGACTTAAATAATGCCCTATTGTCCTATATTCTTACAGGTTATAATGGGTTTACCACTCCCGCAGGATATATTGGTAGCAAATACAAGATATCTCACGATATTAGTCTATTAATCCCAGAACTTTGGTCAAGATTAAATCATAGAGAGATAAATCCTGAGTTTATGATTGAAGATAATGGTCTTGAAAAACTAAATGACTTTTACTATAATGGTAAAATTGTGAAAGCATCAGTATTAGGATATAGAATAACAAAACATTTTGTAAACCACTATTTTGGAAGAGTGTTTGAGAACCCTAATGTAGTTTTTGAAGATGATATGCTTCAGCCAGAACTTCAAAGTATGGACGAATTTGTTGATGGAATAAATAATATTGTAGAGAATTATAGCATTGTTGCAAGGAATTATATTGAAGACTCCTCTGTAGAAAAAGCAATACCTCCTTTAAAAGCTTTGATTCATATTATGGTTTATGGAGAATATGAAAGGAATAAGATTGAAGATAAGGCAATAAGAGAAATGTTTAGTAGAGATTATGTTTTAAATAGTTCATGGTATAAAGAGAGATTAGAGTCAAAGCAAAAATATGATATAAATTTATGGCAAAAACACAAGAAATATTTAGATGATTTTCTATCAAAAGCAATAAATATTAATAAAGAGAAACGAGCACTATTGGAAGATAAGCAGAGAGAAATAGAAAAAAGGCTTTCTTATTATGCTTCTTCTGAATATTACAACTCTCTTATAGGAACAATAGGAAAGGATATTCTCTAATCAAAACGAATGCTCTTAATAGGGTCAATCTTGCTAATACTTCTGACTGGAATTAATAAAGAAGCTACACATATAATAATGGTTGCAAGGTTCAGCATTATTATTTGTATTACTGAAATCTCAATAGGTACAGAAGTTAAGAAATAACTCTCCTGATTGAGTTTTATGATATGAAACCTGTCTTGCAAAAAGCATAATCCAAGAGCCAGAATATTACCCAAGAGCAAACCTCTTATAATAATATATGTGGCATTATATAAAAATATTTTGATAATACTTTTGTTGGTTGCTCCAAAGCCTTTCAGAATACCAATCATATTAGTTCTTTCAAAGATAATAATAAGTAGTGTAGAAGTAATAGTTACAATGGAAACCAATATCATAATAGTTAAGATTACAAAAACATTACTATCCAATAAATCAAGCCAAGTAAACAAATTTGGTTCAATCTCTGCAATGGTTTGAATAGTCTTGTCTTTGTCCAATGCATAGTAAATCTCATCAGCTGATTTATCCAATTTAGAGAAGTCATTAAGCAAAATCTCGTAGCCCTCAACTCTGTCATCTGCCCATTTGTTCAAACTCTGCAACTGCTTTATATTGCAAATAACAAACTTATCATCGTAATCTCCAAGACCTGTTTCGTAAATCCCAACAACGCTAAAAGCTCTTGCCCTATAACCATTGTCAATGTGAAAATAAACCCTAAGCTTGTCGTTTATGTTTAAATTGAGCTTGTCTGCAATCTGTTTTGAAATCAAAGCCTCATTAGAGCCTTCTTTCAAAGCCTCAATAAACCTTCCACTAATCATATAGTGATGAAAGAAAGAAGTATCAAAGTCTTTATCAATTCCTTTAAGAACAACGCCTCCAAAGTCAGTCTTAGTTTTAATTACCCCCATCTTTGTGAGGAATGGATTAACAGACTTTACGTTTTCAATTCTAAGAATCCTTTCCTTTTCGTCCTTAGAAAGACTCATACCCTTTTCAAGAGAGGTTTGACTTAAATTATAAGGGACTATCTGAACATGGGAAGCAAATCCAATAATCTTCTCTTTTATCTCACTCTTAAAACCTTGCAAAACAGAAATAGAGATAATCATTACCGCAATCCCCAGCATAATGCTAAGAGTTGCAATAACAACAATGGGCAAAGAAAGAGTTTTACCCTTTTGTTTAGTTATTCTTTTGGCAATAAAAAACTCGTAATTCATTTTGCAAAAGTAAGCAAAAACAAATTAAAACATATAACCTATTTTTAGATTTGCGTTTATAACACCATAATATCTGCCGTCGTTTCCTCCATTAAAGCCAAAATGATGTTCGTCGTCCAAGCTTGTGTCTAAAAATCCTTCAAAATTTCTTGTTTTATTATAGTAACCTAATCCTAATCCAATATTAAATTCTATTACAAATCTATTAATATTCCATTGATAGCCCACATTACCAATTAATGCAATATAATATTTTCTCAGTCTCTCGTAATCCACCTTTCCTTCTTTATCAAGAATTAAAGTATTAGATTTTTTAGTTGCTCCCATAGAGAAATTCCAATCCCAATCACTTTCAAGAGGAACATTTTTATCATACATGCAAAAAGCAATTTCAGGCATTAGATATAATCCTTTCATAAAGGAACGTTTGATTTGCCTTTCTCCAAAATAGAATTTATATCCTCCTCTAAGAGTAAATCCCATTGGATCTCTATCATAAATATCGTATCCTATTCCAATCAAACCAACATTTGCTTCAAGGCTTCTTCTTGGAGAAAGACTCCTTTCGTAGGTTATTTGAGTGTAACCAAAGACAAAACTTGTGGGTTTTATCTTAATTATATTCTTTTTTAAAAGAGAAATGTCTCTATGGATTGAATCGTTTTGAGCATTGAGGCTTAATGTTATAACTAAGCAAACAATAATGAAAAAAGACTTCTTCATAAGCGTTAGTGATAATTGTTTCCAAAAGCAAAAGTACAATAATAATTTAATAAACAATAATTAGCAGTATCTTTTTTCGGATTTTGGATTTATTAATATTGATTTATGAATGAAAACTTGGGACATAAATTTTATTTTATTTGATATAAGTTTGCCAAAACCTTATTTTAATTTATTCTTGATTTGAGAAAACTTTTATCTTATTTAAATAGAAAGTAATAGAATTAAAATTCTTGTTCTAATTTATTCAATAAATCTAATGCTTTTTTTGAATTAAATTATTGGAGTTTAGAAGAAGTAAATTCTTTAATGGTTTTGGCGTTAAAGAGCATAATTGAGGCAAAGAAAATATAGAACATCCTGCCTGCAAGGTTATCTAAGGTGTCTTCTGTAAGCATTGACAAAAGAACAATAAAAAGAAAACTCATATAAATATAATTATGAATCAGTCCCGTTTTAATTGGAGGATAAAATAACCAAAACAAGAATATTACAAAACCAAATACACCAAAGAGAACAAATATATTTAAGTATTGATTATGCGATTTGAGTCCTGTACCACATAATTCGGAGTTTCTCTCACATAGATTTAAAGCAAACTGCTCAACAAAGTCTCCTGTCCCAACGCCAATCCAGAAGTTATCCTTTGCCAAATCGTAAGCATTACGCCAAAGTTCCAACCTCTGAAATTCTGAGAAACCTTTTATCTTACCAGTAAGTTCATAGCTACTAAACTGATAGAATATCTTATAAAGACGTGGTAAGAAGGAAAACTTTTTAGTATATATCTTGTTGGCAATACCATTTTTTATATTTTCAATATCTTGGTCATTAAGCTTAGAGAATGCTTGATGGTCTTTGTAAGGAGAGATAGAATTCATATAACGTAACAAAATCTCAAAGTTATCTCCTATATCTTTTCCTGTTCTTTGCTTCCAACTTTGTTTAATTTCATCATAATTGCAATAAACATGAATATAATTTCCATTCTCTATTAGCTTTACATCTGTTAAATGTAGATAATCATTGCCCAATCCAGTCTTAGCTTTAAGAGGTTGTGAGTAAATTTTGTTAGGAGTAAAGAATTGCTTGTAATGATAAATCACCCACCAACAAGAACCAAGTATGCCTAAGAAATAAATTACAAAAATAAAATAGCTAAGTTTTCTTCTATTTTGTTTTGCCAAGCTATAAGGTACATAGAGCAAAAGAAAGATAGAAAGAATAAGGATACCCGTTATGGCTTGGGTTAAGATGAGATAGATAACAAACCAAATTGCAGTTAAAATTATTATGATATTCATAAATGGAGACAAATTCTTGCTGTGAGTAATGGATACTTTACCAAGAAGAAGAACAGCAAAAACAATATTCAAAGAAAAGCGTATATGGGAGGTTGAAGGGATAAGGTTTCTCACATTAGGATATTCAGCAGAAATAAAATTAATACTTCCCCAAATAGTACCAATAAAGAGAGCTAAGATAAATCCAAAGAAAGTGTATTTTATGATTTCTTTATTTAAAGGAGATATAGCTAAAATGGTTATAGGGACAATTAAGAAAGCTATCTTTCTTATAATTTCTTCAAGTCCAAAATTCAAATCCTTTGTCCATAAAATCCCAATAATATGCACCGCAAATAAACTCAAAAGCACATAAAGTAACCTTTTTTGAGCTTTGATATTATTCCATTTTTCTTCCCATGAACCAATAAACAACAGCCTCACAACAAGCATTGTCAGACCTAAGTTCATAAGGAATATTGATAAGGCTATGCCCGCCACACATACCAAAAGAGTTAGCGTATCATAGTAAAAAGTGAAGCCTCTTTTCATAAAAACACCTTCAATAATAATAAAGCAACGTTTAAAACTTTATTTTATTTTATAATAAACTTTATCTCTTAAACATCTTTTTATATCTTTGCAACTTTATTTTCAGAAAAATAACTAATAATAAATAATAATAAACCTATGAAGAAATTAGCAGTAATAGCCTTTGGAGGCAATGCTCTTTTAAGAAGTGGTCAAAAGGGAACATATCAAGAACAAATAAAGAATGTTACCCAAACATGCGATAGCTTGACTAATCTTTTGAAGCAAGACTATAATATTGTTATTGGACATGGCAACGGACCACAAGTAGGAAACGTTCTTTTGCAACACGAAGCAGGCAAAAAGAAATTCAATATAGAAGCAATGCCAATGGACTTTTGTGTTGCAGAAACACAAGGTTCAATAGGTTATCTTATAGAACAAGGATTTAGAAATGTGTTTACCAAAGAAAAGATAGACCGCAATGTAGTTACTCTTTTAACTCAGGTAGTAGTAGATAAGAATGATGTAGCCTTTCAAAATCCAAAGAAACCCGTAGGACCATACTACAAAAAAGAAGAAGCAGAAGAATACTCAAAAGAAACAGGAGCTGTATTCCAAGAAGACCCAAAAGGAAATGGTTGGAGAAAGGTTGTAGCCTCACCAAAACCTATTAAGATTACAAATATAGAATTAGTTAAGGAGTTGGCTCTTGAAGGAAATGTGGTTGTTACAGTTGGAGGAGGAGGAATTCCAGTTATTGAAGATAATGGAATAAAAGGAGTAGAGGCAGTTATAGACAAAGACCTTGCATCAGCACTAACAGCAGTTGAGATTGGAGCCGATGAGTTCTATATCCTTACCGATGTACCTAAGATATATATTAATTTCCGTAAGCCAGGCGAGTTAGCCCTCGATGTTATTACCGTAAAGGAAGCAGAGGAATACCTTTCACAAGGACATTTTGCCGAAGGCTCAATGGCACCAAAGGTTAGGGCAGCACTTCATTTCGTTAAGAATGGAGGCAAGGAATGCATAATAACCGAAGCAGGACAATTAGGCAACCTAGATTGTGGAACAAGAATTGTTTGGTAGGGCTTTTCCTATATAGAAAATAAGATTAAAGGAATTCTTGTTAGGCTTTTGACGACTTCAAACTAAGTAATTACGACCCTCAAACGAAGACTTTACGAGCTTCAAACGCAGTAATCACGACCCTTAAACGAAGACTTTACGAGCACGAAATGCCATTTCGTTTTAACGAGATGGCATTTCGTTATTAGTGAAATGGCATTTCATCGCAACGAAATGGCATTTCGTGTTCATGAACTCTTCGTTTAAGGGTCGTGAACTCTTCGTTTAAGGCTCGTGAACTCTTCGTTTGAGGCTCGTGATCACTGCGATTAAAATCACCACCTCTTAGTTTTAGCTCCAATTAAGCTTGATTCTGGCTTCTCAAAACAAAAACTTCTATTGCTCTAACTCTTTTTTAGATAAAAACTCTTTGACACAAAGAATAAAGTATTAACTTTGCAAGCAAGTTTTAATAAAGTATTTCAATGAAAATCCTTAAAAAAATTAAGCTTAAATACAATAAATCATGCGGAATTAAGAGAACTCTGCTCTTTAATCTCTATGCAGGGATAATTTTTGGGGCTTTTGTGGTTGTATCACTTGTTTTTAAGACCTCTATGCACTATCTGGATATTAATTTCTACCATTTTAGTGTGGTAGAGATTATTTTTATTGGTCTTTTTGCTGGCTATTTGACGGCTTTGCTTAGCTTAAACACATTTGTTAAGGGTTCTCAAAAGGAGGAGGAAGATATTAGAGATTAGGATTTTAGTTATGGGAGCAAATATTGATTATAAGAATATGTATGATAAGGCAAAGGGCTGGAGGAAGTTCTATTTGTTTAATATTTATGCATTGGTTGTTGCCTTGATTTTCTTTATAGCTTACAGGCTGATTTCATGGATATTTACACTCTTAGACACAAGCCTTTCTCTTGGTATTATTTACGTAGATATAATTGTTGCCCTTGTATGGGGCTACCTTATGGCTTTCATATTTTTAGGGACCAATTTTCTAAAAAGATTTTCAAAAACAAAAAGAACAAACAAACAAAATAAAATTTAATTTATATGGCATTCAACTTAAGAAACAGAAGCTTTTTGAAGCTTTTAGACTTTACTCCAAAGGAAATACAATATCTTTTGGACTTAGCACGCGATTTGAAACGTGCAAAATACACAGGAACAGAAACTCAAAGACTTAAAGGAAAGAATATTGTCCTTTTGTTTGAGAAAGATTCAACCCGCACACGTTGTGCTTTTGAGGTAGGAGCCTTAGACCAAGGAGCTCACGTAACTTATTTGGGACCTTCAGGTTCTCAAATGGGGAAGAAAGAAAGTATGAAAGACACTGCAAGAGTGCTTGGAAGAATGTACGATGGTATTGAATACAGAGGTTATGACCAAACAACCGTTGAGGCTTTGGCTGAGTTTTCAGGAGTACCTGTTTGGAACGGGCTTACAAATGAGTTTCACCCAACACAAATCTTAGCAGACTTTTTAACAATGACAGAACATATTGACAAACCTTTGAGTGAGGTTTCTTTCTGTTATCTTGGGGATGCAAAGAATAATATGGGAAATTCCCTAATGGTTGGTGCAGCAAAGATGGGAATGGATTTCCGTGCAGCAGCACCAAAGAGCTGTCAGCCAGATAAGGCTCTTGTTGCAAAATGTAAGGAAATAGCAAAGGAAACAGGAGCTAAGATAACCATTACTGACGATGTTGCAAAGGCAGTTAAGGGAGTTGATTTTCTTTATACTGATGTTTGGGTATCGATGGGAGAGCCTGAAAGTGTTTGGGAAGAAAGAATTAAACTTCTTCGTCCTTATCAAATTAATATGGATGTTGTTAAGAAGACCGGAAACCCTAATGTTAAGTTTTTGCATTGTCTTCCAGCCTTCCACAACTTAGAAACACAGGTGGGAAGAGATATTCACAAGAAATTTGGCTTAGAAGCAATGGAAGTAACTGAGGATGTCTTTGAAGGACCAATGTCAATTGTGTTTGATGAAGCCGAAAACCGCCTTCACACAATTAAAGCTGTTATGGTTGCTACTCTTGGAGATTAAGACTAATAACAAATTAAATAACATAAGGGTAGGTTTAGTTATCTACCCTTTTGTTTTATATATTTTGTTGTATATTTGCAAAGATTTTTTTGGTTTAGATATTAATATGAGCTTATATCTAAATTAATTATTATTTAAATAAAGACAACTAAATTAAACTTATAAGATGAACAAGAAAGAAAAAATAATAAGATATTTGTTAAATATAATTGTAGCTATGTCTGTTGGATATATTTTAATGCAATTTACATATAAAGAAACACCGAACTATCTAAATACGTTTTATCTCTCCTTCTTTCCATTAGCATTATCATTAGGTTTGTCAATATGGAAAAGATTATTGAAACATTATTTAAGAGTTTTTGTTGTTAGTGGATTAGTATTAATCTGCGGTATTATTTACGCATTTATCTACAAAGATAATTCTATGTTTATGGGTTTGACAATTTTTAATTTGATAATTTCAATGATGCTAATGACTTATTATTCTGTAATCAGAAAGACGGAGTAATTATTAATAAATTAATAACATAAGGGTAGGTTTAGTTATCTACCCTTATTTTTTTGATTTAAGGGAAGAAAAGAAAAATATGGTAAGTATTTACGACATTACCCTAAATAATTCATCAATGTCGCTCAAAACATCAGTTTTGGGCGATTTTTTTATTTCAACTTGTTATAAGTAAGAAAATGGAGAAAAGATGAAAGAGTCTTACTTATTTAACGCAGATGAATTTTGTAGATATGTTCGTCAAGAGCTACTACTGCTATACTTCCCAAGGTTGGCAAGTAGTGGCTTTATATAAGCGAATCTACATCTAATTAAGGTCTTTCATCTTTCTCCACTTTATACACATAAACACTTTTTAGCAAAGAATTTTTCTTGCCAGAGTTATATATAGTGAGAACTATAAACTTTGGTAAGATGAATACAAGTAAATTCAACTCCTTATTTGACTTTTTGCAAGCCTTTCCTACCGAAGAAAGTTGCATCAAGTATTTAGAGTCGATGCGCTGGAAGGATGGTATTCCAGTATCGCCTTATGACCCATCTTCAAAGGTATATAACCGTGGGGACGGAAAATACCGATGTAAGAATACGGGCAAGAATTTTAATGTTCGCATAGGAACTATGTTTGAAGGCTCTAAATTGCCTTTAAGAAAGTGGTTTGTCGCTATTTATGAAATTACATCACGCAAAAAAGGCATATCATCTATTGAGTTGTCTAAAAGAATATCTGTAACCTATAAAACTGCGTGGTTTATGAATCAGCGCATTCGTGAGTGCTTTGGTCTTGTAATGGAGGAAAAACTTGACGGAGAAGTCGAACTTGATGAAACTTTTGTGGGTGGTAAGAATAAGAATCGCCACTATAATAAGAAAGTTAGGAATAGTCAAGGTCGTAGTTTCAAAGACAAAGTTCCCGTTATGGGTATGCTCGAAAGAAATGGCAAAATTGTTTGTAAAGTTGTGCGAGATACATCCTACAAATCATTAACAATTCCCATTCTACGAACAGTTAAAAGAACGGCAAAGTTATTTTCTGATGAGTGGTGTGGATACAAAACTGTGAGCAAATTATACGAGCATTATGTCGTAGACCATGGTCGTGGACAATATGTAGATGAGGACGCTTACACGAATAATATCGAAGGATTTTGGAGTATTCTGAAGCGTGGTTTAACAGGAATATACAACCATACGAGCAAGAAGCACCTTCAAAGATATGTTAATGAGTTTTGTTTCCGCTTTAACACGAAGAGCTTTGATGATGTTTCTCGATTTAATTTGTTACTTTGCAACTCGAATTATCGTATAACCTTTCAAAGCCTTACAAAATGAGTACTAAGAAACAACTAACAATTGAAGAGATGAAAAAGGCTATGGCTATTGAAATTCTGCCTGCAAAAGATTTGAAAAAGCCTGCAGAAATTCCCGTAGATTTTACAACCCTTATACAAAAGGCTATAAAATTCGATATACGAAAGCAAAAGAAAGGCAAGAAATAAATCCTACCCTTAATTTGGTTTGTTTTTGCTATTGATGAACTCGACCATTACGCCAGTATCTAACCAAGATACTCGGCAAATTATATCTCCTTTCTTATAGCGACTATAAGGGATTGTAAATGTATGCTCTTTATAACTACCGCTTTCAAGAAGTGTATATGAAGCGTTTTGCAAACTATTTCGTATCTCTGAATGATTAACCTTATTGCAAACGAAACTGATTAAGAATATTCGTCTATCCTGCTTGCCCATTGCTTCAATAGTACATAGGATAGGAGTGGAAGCGTTTAGACCATTAGATGCTGTAATTCGTAAATCAGGGTCAATTCCAAACAATTCTTCTATCGGTTCTATTACAAATCCGCCATTAGTTAGAATCGTTTTGGATTTCTCCATATTATCGGTAGTAGCTAAATCATTTCCTACTCGGATAACATTTTGAGAAAATGCTGTAAAACAAGAGAAGACACAGACAAGAAATAGAAATACTCTTTTCATAACATAATAAGTGTTAGTTCGTCCTCCCGACAGCCTATGGAGATTTAACATTGTTGTAAAAAGAAAGTGGACTGCCATCCTTGCATTCTTGTAGGTATCGCCAAACACCTGAATACACGCACGGATAGGCAGCCCACTATGTGAGCTGTTCCGTACCTCGTGTATTCATTGTTTTAATTTGGCGATTTTACAAGAAATGAGGCACCTTCTTTGTTATGTACTTTGTCTCGAAAGACGATACAAAGATAGTGATTATAATCTAATTAGATTCAAATTTCAATAATTATTTGTCAATTACTCTGTAATCAGGCGTTCCATTCATTACACTCCGCTTCTCAATGTCATCTAGCAATTTGCGGATACAAAGCAGCCCTAGACTGGCTCCGAGTTGTGGGTATCTCTGGTGATATTCATCAGATAGAATGTGTAATCGCAACGGGTAATCCTCACTATTAAAGACAAACTTTTCTTGAAATAGAATCTTTTGATTTCGTTCGCCGATTACTATGATTTCCGCATCTTTACTGCCTTCATCTTGTATTTCAATAGAAATTATAGTTTTATTCATAATGGTTGATTATTAAGTGTATCTTTGTTTTATAAACTATGTAAGGAATAAATACGCAAAAGGGAATAGCTATCAAAGTTATTCCCTTTAATGACGAAAATTAGATTATGAATTTAGGGTAATGTCGTAAATACTTACCAAAAATATAATTAATCTTAATCCGTTTTAAGTCTAACTAATAATTATAAAAATAGAGTCTTATGGATGATTATACAATTAAAGAGATATATTTTGCGGGTGGTTGTTTTTGGGGAACGGAACATTACTTAAAGCTTATAAGAGGTGTTGAAGAAACTAAGGTGGGCTATGCTAATGGGAACTATCCAAGCCCTACCTATAAGGAAGTTTGCTATGGAGATACCGGCTTTGCTGAAACGGTTAAGGTTACCTATAATCCAAAGGCTGTTTCCTTAGAGCTTTTGATTGATTTATTCCTTAAAACCATTGACCCAACAAGTCTTAATCGTCAAGGAGGAGATATTGGAGCTCAATACAGAACAGGAATTTATTATATTGAAGAGGTAGATAAGCCAATTATTGAAAAGAAACTACAAGTCCTTCAACAAGAATACGAGAAACCAATAGTTGTAGAAGTTATGCCATTACTGAATTTCTATGAGGCAGAGCTATATCATCAGGATTATTTAGAAAAGAATAGAGGAGGCTATTGTCATATTGGGAAAGACTTGTTTGAGATTGCTAAAAGAGCCAATCAATACAAGGAAACAGAAGATTATAATCCTTTTACAAAGCCAAGTGATGAGGTATTAAAGCAAAGATTGAATAATATGCAATATTCCGTTACTCAAGAAAATGCAACAGAACCGCCCTATAAGAATGAGTATTGGGACAATGAAGATGAAGGGATTTATGTTGATATTGTAACGGGAGAACCTTTGTTTTTGTCAAAAGATAAATTTGATTCTGGTTGTGGTTGGCCAAGTTTTGCAAAGCCAATTGACTATAATAAGTTGGATGAAGAGATTGACGATAGCTTAGGTATGATTAGAACAGAGGTCAGAAGCAAAAGAGGCAATTCGCATTTAGGACATCTTTTCAATGATGGTCCAAGAGAATTGGGCGGACAAAGATATTGTATTAATAGTGCTTCACTTCGTTTTATTCCTAAGCAGAGTATGGAAAGGGAGGGTTATGCCCATTACCTATATTTGTTAAATTAATAATCCATTTTGACTTAAAGTTTGATTATCTCTTGATTCTAATTTATTAAAACTTGATTCTATTTTGCTGAAACTTGATTTCAATTTATTATCTCTTGATTTCAATTTGCTAATACTTAAAGATAATTTTTATTATCTTTGCAAGCGTAATTATTTATGTGATTTTGAATGGAAAAAAGAACGGAGTTAGATGACTTGGGTGAGTTTGGATTGATTGAAAGATTAAATCCAAAGCAGGATATTAGAAATCAATCAACAATTATTGGGATTGGAGATGATGCGGCTGCCTTAAAGTATAAGGATAAAATTGTTTTGGTTTCAACCGATGCTATGCTTGAAGGGGTGCATTTTGATATGGCTTATACTCCTTTAAAACACCTTGGATATAAGGCTTGCATCGTAAATTTCTCTGATATTTATGCAATGAACGGAGAGCCAAAACAAATCACAATAAGTATTTCAGCAAGCAATAGATACTCTGTTGAGGCTCTGGAAGAATTGTATGAAGGCATTCATTTGGCTTGTGAGAAATATAATGTTGATATTGTTGGTGGCGACACCACTTCCTCTGTTTCTGGTCTTTTTATTTCCATAACTGTTATTGGAGAAGTGGATGAGGATAAGGTAGTTCGCCGTAATGGAGCAAAGGTTTATGACCTTGTTTGCGTTAGTGGAGATTTGGGAGGTGCATATGCAGGGCTTTTGGTTTTGCAAAGAGAGAAGGTAACCTTTAAGGCCAATCCTAATTTTCAGCCTGACCTTGCTACTTACGAGTATGTCTTAGAGCGTCAGCTTAAACCAGAGGCAGGCAAGAAAACGATTGAGTGGCTAAAAGAGAATAATATTCTTCCTACTTCAATGATTGATATTTCCGATGGCTTAGCCTCCGAAATGTTACATATTTGCAAAAGTTCCGATGTGGGTTGTGAGCTTTATATTGAAAAGTTCCCAATTGACTTTCATACTTCAAGAACTCTGGAAGAGTTTAAAATTATGGCGGATGTTGGAGCTTTGAATGGGGGAGAGGATTATGAGTTACTTTTTACCATTAATCAAAAAGACTTTGAGAAGATAAAAGAAAACGAAAATATAAAAGTTATTGGGCATATTACAGATAAGTCGCTGGGTTGTCAATTAATCACACCTCAGAACACAACAATAGAACTTAGGGCTCAAGGCTGGAATCATTATAGAAAGGAAGAAGAGAAGAAATGAGCAAGATAAAGAATTTACTACTTGACTTGGGTGGAGTTGTACTCAATGTGGATTATCATAAAATGGTAGAAACATTTAAAGAGTATGGAGTTAAGGATTTTGATAAACATTTTACACAGGCTCATCAAGTAGAGATAATTGATAAGTTTGAGGAAGGGAAATGCACAATTGAGGAGTTCCGAAATGGTATAAGGAGTTTGGTAGGGATGAATTTGACCGATGAGCAGATTGACAATGCTTGGTTTTCAATGATACTTGATTTGCCAAAGGAAAGAATAGAACTGATTGGTCTTTTGAAACTAAAATATAATATATATCTTTTTAGTAATACCAACGAATTGCATATTGAAATGCTAAAAAAACGTTATCAGGAGCAGTTTGGATTTGATATTTTCACAATGCTATTTAATAAGGCGTATTTCTCAAATGAAATAAAAATGCGTAAGCCACATCCAGAAGCGTTTCAATGGTTGATTGATGACGCATCAATAAAGCCAGAGGAAACTTTGTTTATTGAAGATTCGCCTCAACATATTGAAGGGGCAAAGAAAGTAGGGCTTAACACCTATTGGCTAACGGGGGGAGAAACAATAATAGACCTTTACGAAAAACAAGTAATATAATGAAGTTTAAAATACCTGCTTGGCTTAATAAAAAGAATATCCTTAGGTTATTAATCAACCGCTATTTTTTGATTGGTTTGGGATTTTTACTTTTGTTATTGCTTGGAGAGAATAGCTTAGTCTATTATTATAAACTCCACAAGCAACTAAAAGAACTTAGAACAAGTAAGGAGTTTTACTTAAACCAAATAAAGCAAGATAGCATTAATACCATTCGTCTTAGAACAGATATGGATGCAATTGAAAAGTACGGCAGAGAGAAGTATATGATGAAAAGGGATAACGAAGATATATATATAATTCGTTAAACAAATTTCTTCTTAGTGATTGCCTCCGTGATGACCACCGCCACCACCACCATTACCATGATGATTTCCTGTTTGAGTTCCAGTGCAAGTACCTGTTTGAGTTCCGCCATAATTATGATTATAATCATGTCCTTCACAAGTATCAGTGCAACTATTAGAACAAGTTCCTGTTTCAGTTGTTACATCTTCCCAGTTACCACCATTGTCCATAATATCTTCACAAGCAGTAAAGCCAAATAAAGAAACTGACAATAAGATTAAAATAAATAATGTCTTTTTCATATTAAATAATTTTTAAAGTTAAATTCTTAGGCAAAGGTATAACTAATATTTTAACAAACAAATAATAAACAATAAATTAAATCTAAATAACTTCTGCCACAGTAAAGGTGCTGCCCCCAACAAACACTAAATCATTGTTTTTAGCATTCTTTTGAGCCATAAACAAAGCCTCTCTAATTGAAGGAAAAGAAGAATAATTTAGCCCTACTTGCTCTATCTTTTTACTCAAAACCTCTATTTCAAGCCCTCTTGGAATATCAGCCTTAGACAAATAATAATAAGCATTTTTAGGAAGCATAGAAATAACCTTATCAATATCTTTATCACCCACCATTGCCAAAACAAAATGAAGATTAGAATGCGGAGTTTGTTTTATTTGTTCAAGAACATAACCCAACCCATCTTCATTATGACCAGTATCGCAAATAGTCAAAGGATTATTAGAGATTACTTGCCATCTTCCCATTATTGGAGCATTGGTTTGAAGGTTAAGAAAGCCCTTTCTAATTTCTTCTTCTGAAAAAGAATATCCTATCTTTCCTAATTCTTCAATAGCACAAAAAATAGTTGCAATATTCTTTAACTGATAATTCCCGCTTAGGAGGGAAACCAAGTCCTTATATTGTAAATCGTTCTTTCTGTAAATATCTACCACTAAACTATCTTCCTTATAACGAGGATTACGTGCAGCAAACACTTGGTCGGCAAAGCTTATAGTTGAATTAAGCCCCTTAGCCTTCTTGATAAAAACAGGTGAAGTTTCCTCATGACTTTGACCAATAACCACAGGAGTATTCTCCTTAATAATACCAGCCTTTTCATTTGCAATAGCTTCAAGAGTATTGCCCAAAAACTGAGTGTGGTCAAAGCTAATATTTGTAATTATAGAAAGCAAAGGCGACAATACATTAGTAGAGTCAAGTCTTCCCCCCATTCCAACCTCAATAATTGCAATATCCACCTCTTGCTCTTCAAAATACTTAAACGCCATACCAACAGCCATTTCAAAGAAAGAAGGCTCAATCTCCTCAATTATCTTCTTATTCTTTTCAACAAAACTCACAACCCAATCCTTTTCCACCATAACCCCATTCACTCTTATCCTTTCCCTAAAATCTTTCAAATGAGGAGAAGTATGTAATCCAACCTTTAACCCTTTTTCTCTAAGCAAGGAAGCCAAAAGATGAGAAGTGGAGCCTTTTCCGTTAGTTCCAGCAACATGAATTGATTTAAATTTATTCTGAGGATTATCCAATGCTTCCATTAAAGCAATAGTATTAGATAAGTCAGCCTTATAAGCTGCAGCTCCAATTCTTTGGAACATTGGTAAAAAAGTAAAAAGATAGTTTATAGTTTCTTCGTAATTCATTCTTAGTTGTATTAAATCAATAAGCAAAATTACGTAAAAAAGGATATCAATAATACTTGTAGGAAGAATATTTAATTTGAATTGTCTTTAATAATTGTTTCATCTAAAAATATAAAAACCTAATTAAAGTAGTGAGGGACAGTTCATATTCCTCAAAAAGGAAATCATCGCTAACTCTTAATCCTTTTTTCAATATATTTTGAGTGTAATGCTCTTGATACTCCAATATAATCTAATCTAAATTCAATTAAATCCCCAACTTTATAGTTATTTGGATTTGTAGATAAGTCAATAACAATCATGTCAGAGCTACTCCCAACAATAGATATATGTTCCTCTTTTGCCCAAATGTGATTAATATCAACATCTAATAATCCAAGATCGATTATTCCTCTATAGCTTGTTTTGCCAACATCAGTTTCATCAAATTTTACTGAATGTCCTTCTACATTTGTTCCCATTTCTCCCATAGGAACTATAGGTTTCTCAATTAATTCAATTATTTCAGAAAATAAAACAAAAATATCAGACTTGAAGTTTTTTAAAACAGTGTTGTTATACACATCAGTTCCTAAAAATAAGGTTTCTCCAACCCTGAAATGATTAATGCCTTTTGGTAATAAATTATGATAGATAAGAGGTATTGTTACTGACGAGCCTCCAGAAATATATGTAATTTTTCTATTGAATTTTAATTCAATCAATTGTTTATACAAACACAATTGGATTAATTTGTCATGATTAGGAAGAACACCATATAAACACGAAAGATTTGTTCCAATTCCAATAACTTCAATATTCTTTAGATTGAAAACCTTTGAATAGAAATCAATAAGCCCTTCTCTCATTATTCCTTCTCTTAACTCGCCTAATTCAATCATAATAATTATTTTATGAACTTTATTTTGGATTTGAGCTTCTTTAGAAAGTAGTTTAATCGTTTCTATTTCGGTGTTCATACTAACATCTGCATATTGTATAATATTTTTAATACTTCGTTTTGCAGGAGGTCTTATAAAGATTGTTTCGATATTTTGGTTTATTTGTTTTACAGCTTTTAAATTTGCAATCCTTGAATCACATATTTGCGTTATATTATATGAGAGTAATTCCTCTAAATATAACTTGTTTCCACAAAGAAGTTTAGAAACAACTGCCCAATTAATATTTTTTTCTTTGAATAATTGATTTAACTTGTCAAAGTTTGATTTTAATTTTGTTTTATCAAGAATAATATAAGCCATACTATGCGTGTTTTAAATATCTCATTTCAAGATATTTGTTTCTAAAGCCGAGTTTTTCATACAAGAATTTTGCAGGGTTGTTTGCTTCAACATGTAATGCAATATCTCCTTCAGTAATTTCCATTGCTTTACTCATAATTCTCTTTCCAATACCTTTTCCACGCAACTCTTTATGCGTAGCAATATAAACCAAAATATTCTCGGGGATATATCCTTTCATGCCTGTTTTGTTCAAAACTAAAACAGATGATGTTCTTTCATTTTCAAAAGCTTGTAAAATAAAACCTCCATATGATTCTGTGTCTTTAATTGCATAATTGATAGCTTTTTCAATATCTTCTCTTGCGTCTCCGAATTCATCTAAATGTTCATACAGAAAGTCGATAATTTCGTTTTTCTGAGTAGAATTAGGTTTGTTTTCTTCGTTAAATAAGATTATTTTTTCCATAATATTTTTAAGATATATATAATTATTTTTTATTTTTTGGTTAATTTAGAATATGGTTGAAAGAAATCAAGCTAAATTAAGGAAAGGCTTGTTGCTTTATTTGGTATTGTCTTTAAAGACGAGATAAATTTATATGCAAATATACAAAAATAATTAGATTATCAATAAAATTAAGATTTTTTTTGAATATTATGAGTCATTTTTTGGAGATATGCATCGTTATATATGCAGATAATATAAATATTTTTATGAGAAATAATTTATATACCAAACTACACTTTTTCGTCGTTTGGAATTTCTTTGCAAATCAAAGCGGCAAGCCGATAAACATTCCCGCACTTCTATATTATTGTATGCGTTATCCGACACTTATTCATAACTATTTCTTTTCTGTATATATACAATTTCTTCTTTAATAGAAACATCTTAAGGATTACTTATCAGTTTACTGCTTGCACATAAAGAAATCCCGCATGACGAAATAATAAAGATGTGTGGAAAAGTTCATACCCCACACAACTAAATTACATCTATTTTTCAATAAATCACTATAAATAAATTGTATAAAACTCTCTATTATAATTTTTATTTTATAAATTTGCACCAGAATCATTTAAATCTTGTTTATTATGAAAAAGTTATTATTAGTATTGATAGTCGCTTGCTTTGCTATCAATTCTTGGGCTCAAAATGAAAAATCCGAACATCTTAATTTCAAAGGCGTCCCTATTGACGGCAAACTCAGTGACTATGTCTTAAAGATGCAAAAGAGTGGCTTTACAAATTTAGGAATGGAAAATGGAGTTGCTTATCTTAAGGGAGATTTTGCTGGTTATAAGGAATGTGTTGTAGGTGTATCAACATTAAAACAGAAAGACTTAGTAAGCAAAATTTCTGTAACATTTCCCGAACAAGAAAATTGGTCTGCTTTATCTAATGACTATTTTTCATTAAAAGAAATGCTAACTGAAAAATATGGAAAACCATCGGAAAATGTTGAGATGTTTCAAAGTAGAATACAGCCAGAAGATGACCCTTCGAAAATGCATGAAGTTATGTTCGATAAATGTAAATACTATTCAATATTTATAACAGATAAAGGAAGAATAGAGTTGTCAATTTTTGGAAGTACGTTAAGTAGTTATGTCCTTTCGACTTATATGGACAAAATTAATTCAGAAATTATACGTGCCACAGCTATTGATGACCTATAAGTCTTTATAAACATTGCCCCAATCTCCAAACCTCTTTTGTTGTGATTTAGTGTGCAGGATAGTACATATCCTAAACAAATAAATAAACAAGCTTTTCTCCCAATTAAATAAGGTTTAGAACTGAATAAACAAGGTCAAGAAGTTCTAAAATGACTTGTCCTGAAAAAAGTTG
>DHPF01000003.1:122793-123056 GCA_002407855.1 Bacteroidales bacterium UBA5371 | reverse complement strand
CTTCAACCGGTAATACTTTCACTGCTTCACTTACTAATTTAACATCTAATACAAGTTATACTTTCCGTGCTTATGTTAAGGTTGGAACAACTAAGATTTATGGTACAACAAAAACATTTACAACTCAAATTACTCCTGTTGCAGCAACTGTAACAACAAATGACGCTACTGATGTTGGTCAAACCACTGCAACCCTTAATGGTTTAGTTAATCCTGGTACTGATGTTATTGCTGAAAGAGGTTTTGAATGGAAGCTTACAACT
>DHPF01000003.1:122124-122474 GCA_002407855.1 Bacteroidales bacterium UBA5371 | reverse complement strand
CAAAAACATTTACAACTCAAATTATTCCTGTTGCAGCAACCGTTACAACAAATGACGCTACTGATGTTGGTCAAACCACTGCAACCCTTAATGGTTTAGTTAATCCTGGTACTGATGTTATTGCTGAAAGAGGTTTTGAGTGGAAGCTTACAACTGGTGGAACTTATGCTGATGAAGTTTCTTCTTCAACCGGTAATACTTTCACTGCTTCACTTACTAATTTAGCATCTAATACAAGTTATACTTTCCGTGCTTATGTTAAGGTTGGAACAACTAAGATTTATGGTACAACAAAAACATTTACAACACAAATTATTCCTGTTGCAGCAACCGTTACAACAAACGCTGCA
>DHPF01000003.1:121588-121860 GCA_002407855.1 Bacteroidales bacterium UBA5371 | reverse complement strand
AAGTGTCTGCTTCAACCGGTAATATTTTCACTGCTTCACTTACTGGTTTAACTGCTAACACAAGTTATACTTTCCGTGCTTATGTAAAGGTTGGTACTACTAAGATTTATGGCTCTGAACTTACCTTCACAACTTCTACTGCTCCTGTTGCTGCAACTGTTACCACAAACTCTGCAAGTGATATTGCTCAAACATTAGCTACTCTTAACGGAGAAGTAAACCCTGGTACTGATGTTATTGCTGAAAAGGGTTTTGAATGGAAGCTTACAACT
>DHPF01000003.1:0-121371 GCA_002407855.1 Bacteroidales bacterium UBA5371 | reverse complement strand
TACTAATTTAACATCTAATACAAGCTATACTTTCCGTGCTTATGTAAAGGTTGGTACTACTAAGATTTATGGCTCTGAACTTACCTTTACAACTTCTACTGCTCCTGTTGTTGCAACCGTAACAACAAATGCTGCTACTTATATTATTCAAAACTCTGCAACCTTAAATGGAGAAGTTATTCCAGGAACAGACGCTATTGATGAAAGAGGTTTTGAATGGAAAGAAACTATTGGTGGAACTTATAATGATTTAGTTTTAATGGATTTAACCAATACTTTCTCTGTTCAACTCCCTGGCTTAACTGCTGGAACATCATATACTTTTAAAGCTCATGTTTTTGCTGGTGGTGTTAGAATTTATGGCTCTGAACTTACCTTTACAACCCTTCCTGAAGGTATTAATACAAGCATTACAACTGATGATGCAACTGATATTACAGCTGTTTCTGCAAATTTAAATGCAACCATTACTCCTGCAAATGATGAAGTGGTAACGGCTCGTGGTTTTGAATGGAAGCTAACAGCAGGTGGAACTTATTCAGAACTATATACTGCTCAAACAACAGATAACTATTCTGTAGGTATTAATGGTTTAGAGGCAAATACATCTTATACCTTCAAAGCATTTATTATGGTAAATGGAAATCGTATTGAAGGTCAGGAAAAAGTATTTGTTACTCTAAATGGATTAAATGAGGTTGAAGGAAATGTTGAAATAATAACTATTTATCCTAATCCTGTTTCTAATACATTATATATAGAGTGTGAGAATGAAATCACCAAAGCAACACTATATGATATGAATGGAAGAAAGATATTTGAAGGAGAAAACGTATCAAGTATTGATGCTTCACAACTAAGTAAAGGTATATACTCACTAAGAGTTGTTACCAACAAATCAACACGAACCTTTAAGGTTATCAAACAATAATTGTTTTCATGTTTTAAGTTGTTGGCAGAGCTGGGGGAGAAATCCCCCACTTTGTTAAATAATCGGAACAAATTAGAAAGACTTAAAACTTTATAAAACAATAATATCAAGGAAAGATAAATGGTAATAAACAAGGTTTAATTGTAAACAAACAAGTATTTTTTACAAATATATAATTAGGCAGATTTGCAGTAAAAAAAATAATTTGCAATAACATAAACTAACCATTTATTAATTAACAAACACTGCATTTCTTGCCTATTTTTATTATCAATTTATAATGAAATTAAAGAATAAAACAAATAAAATCTAATTACTATGAACAGAATGATTAAAAGACTTACCCTTGTCCTATTGGGACTAATGGTTATAAGCAATGGAGCTAATGCTCAATTATTGAAAAAACTTGGCGAGAAAGCAAAAGAAGCCGCCAAAGAAACAGTGAAACAAACACTTGATGAAGAGAAACAAAAATTGGAAGAAAAGATTGGAGGAACCCAAAACACCAAACAAGAACAGAAATCTACATCTACCCCATCCTCAAACCAAAAAACACCTGGTTTAAAGTCCACCTCATCATCCTCACAATCTAACTTCAAGCCTTCAATTAATTCAAGTACAATCTATGTATCGGCACAAAACGGCTCCAACCGCAATAATGGTTCAAAGGCAACCCCAATAAAAGACCTCCAAAAAGCAGTTGATGTTGCAACAGAAGGAGCCACCATTTTGGTTACAGAGGGTAACTATCTCGGTAACTTAGATAGAGGATTTGTAAAAATCAGCAAATATGTTTCAATTGTTGGAGGCTATTCCAACGACTTCTCACAACGCGACCCTCTAAAATACAAAACCATAATCCAACCAGGAGCAAATGCAGGAGGTACAAATGCCAATAATGGACTATTGGATATTTATGTTAGAGGCAAACGCAATGGAATAATTTTGATTGACGGCTTAATCCTTGACAAAGGACAAATGAACCGCTATGTTGGTCTTAACCCAACCGACCCTCGTTTCACACCACCAGAAGGATGCGAAACAGGACTTCTCAACCCTCCAGGAATGCCAATCAACCAACCTTCAATGCGTGGAGTAACAAGCGTTTCAAACCAACTAATACATGGAGATGTTGAAGGAAATCTAATTATCCGCAACTGCGTTTTGATGAACGGAAGTCATTACGGAATACAAATGGGAAACATTGGTGGCAAATGGGAGATATATAATAATGTATTCCTCACAAACCGCATGGCAGCCTGTGAAGTAAGAAGTATGAACAAGACACCAGGAGAGGCAACAGTAGAATTTCATCACAACACCGTCCTATTCTCATGGAGAAGAGACTGGTCGCCAGATAGCAAAGATATGGGCTATGGATTTAGATACATGACAGGAATAGATGCCGATGTTCATCATAATATTTTTGGATGCAGCGATTTTTCAGCACTTGACCGCACCTATGTTGATTCCGACAAAAGCAAAGAAGCAGTACGTAAGACATCCGCATGGCAAAACCTTTTCTTCAATAACATTGAGGCAGACCTTACCCTTCCAGGAGCAGGAAGATTTATGAGGATATTTGCTAAGCAATTCGAGGACGTAGAGCAATTAGTAAAATATGAAGGCAACCGCGAAATGAACGAAGGAGAACTAAAACAACTATCCAAATTTGTTGATGAAGCTTATATCAAAGCATTTCTCACAATGAAAGGATCATCATCATTGGACTATAACCCCAACTCATCCGAAAACCAACTAAGAGGAGCCTTAGGGATGAACCCTCGTGGAACCTCAAAATTCACAGTAACAATGTATGCCAACGCCTACCCATTCGAGAAAGCAACCCTACTCTTTGGAGCATTAAACGGCTTCGGAGCACAACGCATACCTTAATAATAATTAATGGTTAATTTTTAATGATTAATGGTCAATTGCCGTCTGTTTTAACTGACGGATTAGTAGTTAATGATTAAAATAGTTAATTGTAAAATGATTAATTGCCGTCAGTTTTAACTGACGGATTAGAGATTAGAGATTAAAGGTTTTAAGGGGCATAGTAAAATATGCCCCTTTTTTGTTTGTCTTTTGTTGTCCGTCAGCTAAAGCAGACGGCAATTAACAAAGAACAACTAAGCAACTAAACATTAATCATTATTTTAATACTCTTTTCAATTCTTTTGGAATTTCAATCTTTGAGGCTTTTATATGATTTATTACATCATTACCCTTTGGGGTTAAAGAAAAACGCATTTCTCTTTTATCTTCTTTGCCTAATTTCCTTTCAATATACTCTTTTTCTTCAACGCTCTTTATGACTTTGGAGGTATTGGAGCAGGTTAGTTGAAGCTCTTTGGCAAGGCTTGTTGAGGTAAGCTCCCCTTTTTCTTGCAAAGAGCATAACAACATCCCTTCATTTAGAGATAGGTTAAATTCTTTGACAAAATATGTTTCAAACTCTCCTATTGCCATGTATATATCTCTAATTTTGCATATTGTATTCATAATTCTGCCTTTCTATTTGGTTTCTTTCTTCAACAAAACTGCGTCTATTGCTTTCTTGAATTCACTCTTTGGTAATGCTCCTTGAACCATTTGTGGTTGCTCGTTCATTGGGACAAAAAGAAGTGATGGAATGGAGCGTATGCCAAAGGCTTGTGCTAATTCTTGTTCTTTTTCGGTGTTTATTTTATAGATATAAATTTCTCCATCATACTCTTGTGCCAATTCTTCAAGGATTGGAGCTATCATTTTACAAGGACCACACCAATCGGCATAGAAATCTATTATACAAGGTTTGTCGCCTAAGTATTTCCACTCTTGTGGGTTTTGTTCGTAGTTCATAATCTTTGTTAGGAACTCTGCTTTTGTTAAATGTATTGTGTTCATTTTCTTTGGGGTTTTTAAATTATTTGTTTCTGTTATTTGTATTTCTTTTGTTTTTGTTTCTTTTGGAGAGCAAGATGAAAGTGTTCCTGCTATCAAAAAGACAATTAATATTGATAGTTTTTTCATTTCTTAATTATTTTTGTGCTATTATAATAAATAATGGATAGGTTCTATTGTTCTTTTCTACCTTATCATAGATTGTTTTTCTTAATATTGTAAAGCCTTTTTGTTCTAATAGTTCTGATAATTCTCTTACATCAAAGCCAAAATGAGGGACAATAGCATTGGAATGAAAGGTTCCGTCTTCTGTTACCAAATCGCCTATTGCAAGAAATCCATTGTCTTTTAGGCTTTGTTTTACCTTATCAAAATAGGCAGAAATGTTTTCTATATGGTGTAGGGACATAAAGTTTAGTACTCCGCTTAGGTCTTTTAGGTTAGTGTTTTCAAAGTCGTTTTCAATTATCTCTACCTTGGCTTTGTGTAAATTGGTGTTTAATTTTTCTCTTAGAACATTAAGCATTGAAGGGGAGTTGTCAATCATATATATCTTTTGAATAATATCCAAAAAACTTAAACCTACTAATCCCGTTCCGCATCCAACCTCTGCAACCACATCTTCTTTGTAACAGAATATGCTTTCTTTTATCTTGGAAACAAATTTGCTTGTCATTTCCATTTGCATTGGGTTGTCCCAAGTTTTTGCTTTATGTTCAAAGTTATCAATCATTAATTATTATTATTTTTTGTTGTCTTTATTATCTTTTTTACCTTTGTCAAACGAGCTAATAAGCAATCCACCAATCAACCCTCCTGCAACGGAACTATTAACAGGCGATGAAGTAATTGGACATGTTCCTCCATTGCACCCAATAAAGTGCCAGTATAAGTATCCTCCAACAATTCCAACGATTATTCCTAATATTATTAACCAATATTTTTGAAATATATTTTTCATAGTAGTTTTATATAAATAGGTTTACATTAGCTCTGGAAGCTCTATCCATGTAGGTTGCAACTCCTCCAATAGTAACCTCATCTAAAAGCTCTTCCCTCTTAACTCCCATAACATCCATTGACATTTGACAAGCAATAAACTCCACACCTTGTTTTAGGGCTTGATCTCTTAATGATTCCAATGACTCAATATTCTTTTTCTTCATAATATATCTCATCATCCTATCTCCTATTCCCAACATACTCATTTTGGATAGTTTTAGCTTAAGTGAGGATGAAGGAAGCATCATCGAGAACATCTTTCCAAATATATCTTTCTCAACCTTTGGTTTATTTATTTTCTTAATTACGTTTAGTCCCCAGAAAGTGAAGAATATTGTTACCTTATCGCCTGTTGCTGCTGCTCCATTGGCAAGTACCATTGAGGCAAGTGCTTTGTCTAAGTCATCACTAAATACAATGAAAGTCTTGCCTTTGTCTTGACATGTTGTAATTATTTCGCAGGTTTTTGGATTTTTCTCTACAACAACCTCATATACTCCCTTGTTCATTGTGGAAGAAATAAGCAAATTGCCTGTTGTGTCGCACCATGCCTGTGAATCGCGAGCAAATCCTGCATCGGTTGAAAGAATTTGTACTCTCTGACCATCTTCAAGACCATCAATTGCTTCCTTTAATCTAATGATTGGACCAGGGCATTGCAATCCACAAGCATCAATTCTTATTGTTTTCATCTGTTTTGCTTCAAACTTAGTATCTTCGGCATCTTCATGCTCGTTATCAATTAGCTTTTTTTTTTGATTAATGATTGGAGCCATAGAAGTTGAGAATGTTTTATATCCTCCTGAAAGATTTCTTATATCATTAAAACCATGCTGCGATAAAATCCTATACGCCAAATAACCTCTTAGGCCTATTGCACAATAAAGATAAATTCTCTTATCCTTAGGCAAACGACTTAACCCCTCTCTTAAAGAATCCACAGGAATATTTAATGCTCCTGGTACACTACCCATTGCAAACTCCATTGGGGTTCTAACGTCTAATATTAACACTTGGCTTCTGTCGGCTTCTTTTACTTCTCTCCACGAGGCCACTTGCATTGTGCCATTAAGAATATTACTTGCCACATATCCTGCAATTGCAATTGGGTCTTTTGCAGAAGAATAAGGCGGAGCATAAGCATGTTCAAGTTCCATTAAATCGTAAATTGTTCCACCCTTTTTAATCAAAAGTGCAATTTGGTCAATTCTCTTGTCCACACCATCAAAACCTACTCCTTGGGCACCAAATATTCTACCTGTCTTAGGCTCAAAAACGAGTTTTATTGTAAGTGGTAATGAATCTGGATAGTAACCTGCATGTGAATTGGAATGAGTTGTTGAGCTTAAATACTCTATTCCTAATTGTTTTAGTTTTTTTGCAGCAAGACCTGTTGAAGCAACAGTTAGGTCAAATACCTTTGCAATGGAAGTTCCTATTGCCCCCTCGTACTTTATCTTATTTCCAAATACCATATTGTCGGCAACAATTCTTCCTTGACGGTTTGCAGGGTTAGCCAAATAGTTAAGCCAAGGCTTCTTGGTTATTGGATGAGGAAACTCTATTGCATCACCCACAGCATAAATATTTTCATCGGAGGTTTGTAAGTAATCATTTACCCAAATGCCTGATGTTTCGCCTATCTTTAAGCCTGCATCCAAAGCTAATGTGTTTTCTGGACGAACCCCTATTGAAAGAATTATAATGTCAGTTTCAATTGTTTTGCCATTATCCAAAATAGCATTTATTGTATAGCCTTTCTTCTCAATTTTTTCAACAGATTGTTCAAGCTCTAAATTAACGCCCTTAGCCAAAAGATGTTGATGTACATGGGCTGCCATAGAAAAATCGATAGGTGCCATAACCTGATTAGCCTTTTCAACTATGGTTACCTCTGCACCAATTTCAGCAAGATTTTCTGCCATTTCCAAGCCAATGAAACCAGCTCCTACAACAACAGCACGTTTAATATTATTAGTTGAAATATAATTTTTAATCCTGTCAGTATCGGTAACGTTTCTTAGAACAAATACACCTTCATTCTCAACTCCCTTCATATTAGGAACAATTGGATAAGCCCCAGGGGAAAGAAGTAGCTTATCGTAGCTTTCTTTGTATTTGCTGCCGTCATTTCGCCTAACCACAATTTCCTTTTTATCCTTATCAATTGACATCACTTCGTTTTCAACCCTTACATCAACATTGAATCTGCCTCCAAATGAAGCAGGAGTTTGAACAAATAATTTGTTTCTGTCTTGAATAACATCGCCAATATAATAAGGCAATCCGCAATTTGCATAAGAAATATACTTTCCTTTTTCAATTAGTATTATTTCAGCCTCTTCGCTTATTCTTCTGATACGAGCTGCTGTGGTTGCACCACCTGCCACGCCTCCAACAATTACATATTTCATCTTATTTTTATATTTAGTTTTTATTATTATCGTTTTTTTAAATCAATTTTCTTGAATTAACGATGCAAAGATATAAATTATTTTCCATTGGAACATATTTTTAAGATAATTTATTTATATAAAAATATATTTATTTAATGCAAATAATTGATTATATTAGCTTTGTGTTAAGCAAATATTTTGAATTAAATAATAATTTAGGAATAAGAAATGCGTATTATGGGTATCAAAAAGAGGAATTTGGAACCAAAATCTAAGAAAATAGAATCAAAATCTAAGAAATTAAAATCAAATAAAAAAGACTATTCCATCTTTCTAATCCTGACTTCAATTTGAGTGTCTTTTAAGCCTTCTGCAAGTTTTTCTATTGGAGTTTTAAGCTCTGTTTCGCCATAGTGGTAAGGGTACAATATCTTAGGATTAATGGTTTTGGCAGCTTTTATAGCTTGCTCAATTGTCATAGTATAGGGCTGATTGACTGGCAAAAATGCAATTGAAATCCTATCTTTTAGGCTCTCCATCTCTGGAATAAATTCAGTGTCGCCAGCAACATATACTTTGGTTCCATCAAAACCAATCACATATCCATTATTTTCTCCCTTAGGGTGAAATTGTAGTCTACCCTCAGTTACGTTATATGCCGCAACAGCAAGCACAATAAACGATTCGCTAAATGCTTTTATATCCCCATTTCTTAAAGCTATACCTTCTTTTAATTGCTCAATTGATTTATGGTTACCTATAATCTTGGTTGAAGGCTTTTTCAGAAGCTCAATGGCTTTTAAGTCGAGATGGTCATAATGGTCGTGAGTAATTAGTATATAATCGGCTTTTGACATTTTACTATAATCTGCATAGGCCGAAACAGGGTCAATATAAATGGTTTCTCCCTTGTACTCAAACGCTAAACTACCATGCTTAATAAAAGTTATGGTAATATCGTCTGTTGTCTTATTTAAAGATTTTATTACATCTTTCTCAAAATTCTGTGCATTCATAATTAATGGTATAAAAGTTAATAATATTAATAAGTTCTTTATTTTCATAATGTTTTTATTCTGTTTTAGGTATTGTTGTGTTTATTAGCTCTATTCATTATTTCAATAGCTTATTCTTTTTCTTCTTTTAGTGCATCTTTTAGACGGTCGTTATAGAGCTTAGGCACAACATTACAAGTATTTAGGGTAAATGTGTAATCAAATACTTCGTCCATTTTATACTTTCTTAAACGTTGGAAATGTGAGGCTCTTTCCATATATTTTAGAAGATTATTTTGAGAGGCTTTCCATAATTCTATGCAAGAATGAGCAGCATCGTTGTGGTTTATGAAACTATTGGTTTGCATTAGCTCCTCAATTAAAGCTCCTGCAAATACAGAGTCTTCTATACAAAAGGTATTTTTCCAACCAGAACAAAAGAATAAAACGTTTTCTTGTTTGGATTTGATGTAGTTGGCAAGTGCCGAAAGATTAGAGAAAGCTCCTATAAGTATTTCAGAAGCCTGAGCCTTGGTTGCCATACTGATTGCAACGGTTCCATTGGTTGTGGAATGGACTATGTCTTTACCTTTTAGGTATTCTTGCATAAATTCAAAGGCTCCATTACCCAAATCGGCAAATTCAAAGCTTTGTTCAATTCTTTCTCCTGCCACAATATAGCCTTTGTCTTTATAGTCTTTGGCCTCTTGTATGGTTTCAACGGGTATCATTGACCTTACTCCATATTCAAAGGCAGTACAAATGGAAGTGGTTGCTCTTAAAACATCTATTATTACTATTATATAGTTTTCTCTTAGCTGTCTGTACTCAAAAAGTGCTGGTGAAAATATTACTTCTATCTTTCTTTTGGGTTCTAAAATCATCTCAAATACATTCTAATCTATCAAATTTACAGTGCCCGCTTTCTTAATTTTCTCTCCTTCTGAATCCATAAATTCTATTACATAAACGTATGATGCAGGGGCACAAAGCTTGCCTTTAAATGTTCCATCCCAACCTTTCTCAACACTATTAGTTTCAAATATTTTCTCACCCCAACGAGTAAAAATCTTCATATTATAGGTTTCTCGTTTTATGAAAAGGCAGGAGGGTTTAAATTCGTTATTGGCTATATCGGTTGGAGTGAAAGCATTTGGTATGAAAATTAAAGACTCTTTTGTTACTTCTGCTGTTGAAGAACGTGCCTGAGCATTTTGTCCAGCAACTCCAACTCCTCCTTCTTTGGCAATGAGGTAATAAGATATTTTGTCAGCAGTTGAGAGCATGGACATAGTTGATTCTTCAAAGCCCAGAGAAGCCGAAGTAACACTCCCTATTTGAAATCCTTCTGGGGAGCTTTCCTCTGTTCTATATACTTGATACTCTCCTACTATAACCCAACCCAAAACATCGTTCCAAGTAAGCAGGTTCTTGTCTGCATCGGAGGCATCTACGTTGAGTTTTATGGTGGAGACTATATTTGAGGTCTTAAAGAGTAAATCGCATTCATCTGGTACTTCTAATTTATATCTATATACATTTTTGGATAAAAGGGTTGGAGGGGTGTCTATATAAGTTAGGGAGTTATTACCTGTATAGCTGATTTTTTTTATCAGATTAAAGTCTCCATCACCTTTGGCTCTGTATAGGTTATAAGAACTAACCTTTAAAGAAGCATCAACATACAAGCCTAATTCTACTTGCTTATTGTCGGAACTTACTGAGGCATATCTTATGTATGCAAACTCTACCTGCTTTGGAATAGGTTCTGAGGAGCATATTTTATTGGAATTAGCAATTTGATTGTTTGACAAAACAGCTTCAATGTAAAAACAATAGGTTTCAATAGTTGGATTGGCTGTAAATTCAAAACTGTATTCGGAAGGAGAAAAGGTTTGGTGTAAAGAGAAATCTGAACCATTTTGACTCATATATAGCTTATAGTTCTCTACATTTACAGGTAAGGCTTGGTAGGGTGTCCAGCTTAGGTTTATTTTAGGAGAGCAGGCTTGTCTTGAAAAGGAAAGGACAATGTTTTTATGGGGATTGGTTTTTAGAGATGAATTGAAGCACGAGTCAAATGCAAATATTGCAAGAGAACTTACTTGCTCCACATTACAAGTTGGACAGGTATAGGTGTCTGATTGAGAACCCCAAATCGTGTCAATTGCAACACAAGGATTGCCTGCACAAACAATATAACCCCAAGTGTCCGAAGAGGTGGAAGGTGTCCATGATAGAGTTAGCTTTTGTGATATAATATCTACCGAAGATGATAACAAGACTGGTTCATTTGGATTTTCTGTGTCTCCAACCAAAGAACTCTTAATATTAGATACTGATCTACATCCATAAATATTGGGGAGTTCTATTTTGTACGACAAGGTGTCAGAACAAACAGGTGGAATGTTATCAATATAAGTTAAATCAGTGGTGGAGTCTATAAGCTCCCATGAGCCTTCCTTTGCAAAGCGTCTAAATATTCTATACTTCTGTCCCTCACTACCCACAGCCTTAGAACCAATTGATGTCCAATTGAGCCTATATACATTATCTGAAACCAATGTGGTTTGAAGATACATAGTATTTATATAGGAGAAAGGACGAGCTATGCTACCAAAGTCGCCAGTGATAAGATATTTTATTTGTGATAAATTGGCATTATGAGAATTATCGGTGTATGTGCCTTGTGCTATATCTGTAATAGAGCCTATTCGTATGTAGGCATTGGAGTCTAAATTAAAAGCAGAAATAACATATTCTGTAAAATCTGGTAGAGAAAGGGTATCAAAATATATGGTTGTGGAACCATCGGGATTTACCTCAGTGCAATAGGTTCTAAGTATAGTGTCTTGTGCTTTTAGAGAGAAAGTTCCTAAAAACAAAAAGACAAATAAAACTAATAATACCTTTCTCATAAACCTAATATATTTATTTTATAACGCTATTATGTGATTATTGTTTCATTTCCAACCCTTATCTCTGTCATTTTTTCTATCTTTAAATACTTATTTGACAGCATAATTAAATCCTCTGGACTTATATAGTTAATAGTTTCTAAGAATTTATTATAATAATCTGTTGGTAATTCATATTTGAGCAAAGGACGGAAGTTATTAGCAAGTTCAAAACTCCCGTCTAAACTTCTTAGCAAATCACCCCTCATATAACTCTTCACTCTTTCCAATTCCTTATCCCCCACCCTTTGAGTGTGTAGGGTTTCTATTTCTTTATACACCTCATCAATTGCATTCTGACAATATTCTGCCTTTACATCGGCTACAATATAAAACGCCCCAACATCTCTATACGAATACAAAGCAGACCCTATGCCATAAGTATAGCCTTTGTCTTGGCGTATGTTTGACATCAAACGAGAACCAAAATAACCTCCAAGCAGACAATTCAAAACACTCAACGACATAAAATCATCGTTATTTGATGAAATACTTATATTTCCAATGCGAATAGAAGCCTGAACAGATTGAGCAAGGTGAATAGTCTTTTTTATGGGCTGAGTATCTATATTGGTTGGAATGGGTTTTATGGCAGGAGTGTTCTTAACCTGTAAATCTTCATTCCCAAAACTCTTATTTAACAATGAAATAAAGCCTTTGTTAATATTGCCTGCCAAAATAATTGAAGCTCCATTTAAGGAATAGAAATTATTGTAGAAATCAATTACATCCTCTCTTTGAATTAAGTCAAAATCTTCCCAAGAACCAATTACTCCAAAGGGATGCTTGGCTCCAAAAATAGCCTCATTGAAAGCCACTCTTGAAATATAGTCTGTCTTTTGATTATTGACCAAATACTGCTGACGGAGTTTGGAAATATAGATATCCATTTCAGATTGATAAAAGATAGGTTCCTTTATAATTTCTTCAAAGCAAGGCATTAAAACATCTTGATACTTTGGCAAGAAATAAAAACAAACAGAAGCTGTTTCCTTATCAAGAGTTTTTTCAATAAAAGCACCATAATAGTCAATATGATTGGCAATTTCTATGGCAGAATGTTTTTTGGAGCCTTCCGAGATAAGATTATTAGTAAGAAGAGAAGAGTATATTTTGTTTTGGCTGGCAGTTCCTGCAATGGGGAAAAAGAACTCCATTCTAATAACGCCCATATCGTTATTTTCAAAAGCATAGACCTTTAAGCCATTATCCAAAACATATTGCTTAGCCTCTAAGGAAGGAAGAGTAAAATTCAAACTATTATTCATAAATAAATACCATAATCAAAGAATAGATAAGTATGCAAAAGTAAAGAAAAAAACTCAAAAACGATATAATGAAGCAGAAGAAAAATATAATGCTAAATGATTTATTAATTTATGACTTCTTTATATAAACATCTTTCAAAACCATTGGTAGTGTTGGCTCTTGCGGTATAGTAGATATAATCCCCTACAATTCTTATTTTTTCTATGAAATGTGTTCGTAAAGATATGGTCTTTACACTCTTTCCTGTTTCCAAATCAATCTCTTGTAATTTTGTTGTGTAAGGACTATGAAAAACAACATAACATTTAGTTTTATCTTGATTGAAAATAACATCATCAATCCTCTCTAATTCCTTATCTTTAAATTCATAATCCAACTCCTTTTGATTAATTAATTTACCCTTTGAGTTTAAAATATACAATGTTTTAAGTTCTAAATTCAGTATTAAAACATTAGTATCTTTTGTTTGAACAAACACAGGTATTCTTTGCCTACTCAGAAATAATCCATTCTGTGTGTTATTCCTGAAATTAGTTCTTATGTTATTCAGACTCTTTAAATTATATGCCAATTTGGAAGGAATATAAACAAATTTAATTCTTGCGTTTAATTTACCAAGCACATCAATCAACTCATCCTCTTTATCTAAAAGCCAATCACCACAACTATATGTTGTATAGTAAATGCAGGTATATTTTAGCGAATTATCTAATTTGTGAATCATATATAAGAATAACGATTTTTTATTATTGCTAAGCAATGAAAAGAAACGATTTCCTAAGGTGGTATTCAATATTTGAAACTCATCAAGATGTCTGATATCAACATCATGAAAACTTGGTATTATGCCGTAGTAGTTTTTCTTATTAGTAACAATTTTATCTATTCCTCTTTGAACAACATCTAACTCTTGATTTAGTAAAATTATTTCTTGATTATCTTTTATTGAGACTTGATAATATTTTGCTTCTTTCTTTTTTCGAACCACAACATTATTTGAGTAGTCATATTCAACGACATTACACTCTTTGGGAATAAATTTTTGATAACGGAGATAATTATTAAAAGAATAAACTTGTAGTAGCTTTTTATCTTTACTATTACGAATTATAAAGAGATTAGTGTCGTCTATTTCAAAGTCGTATATTAACCTTTCCAACTGATAAACAGGTGGCTTTTCTGATATTATTACTTCTGCTAAATTAGTTATTTTTTCTGAAAGAAGAATATCTAAAACAATAGTATTTCCCTTTTTCACATCATCCTTTGAAAGAGCAACATCTTTTGAAAAGAAAGCAAGATGAGATATCCTTAAAATAGCAGGCAAATGAATGTTTTTAAGTGTAAATTCTCCATCTTTATCTGACGAAGTCCCATTATTAGTTCCTTTTATTGATATATTAACATTGTCTATTGGCAAACCATCTTTTGAAGAGCGAATAGTTCCTCTAATAATTACTTCTTGTGAAAAACCAAAAGATGAAAATATAATAAAACCTAAAAATATTAAAGCCTTATTTCTCATTTATTATCAATCTTTTGTTTATATAGTTGTCTTTCCATTGCATTTGCTCCCTCCACTGCAACAGTATAGTAAATATAATCCTTAACAATCCTAATCTTCTCAATTCTGTTTTGAGGGAGTTTAATTGTTCTAATATATTTTCCAGTATTTAAGTCCAATTCTTTTAATGTTGTATTAGAAGACTTATCATAACGAACGAAACATTTATCATACTCCTTATTAAAGATAATATCAGCATAATTAAAGTCTTCTTTAAAGATTGTATCAATATAAATCGTAGATAGAAGAACGTTATCTTGGTCAAGTTTGTACATAACTCCCTTGTCAAAATTAAAAATATAAAGATGTTTATTGGTTGTAATAAAGGAAACAGGAATATTCATTTTTAGAGTATAATACAATACATGAATATTAAGAATACCTGCCACATCTGGAGGAGGTTTTAATCTCGTTAAATACTCTTCTAATATATCATTTGATCTTTTTATTAAAATTAATCTATCTAAAGCGAAGTTATCTATTCCCAATATGTCTATTTTATGATTAAATTTATATTTATTGTATGGAGGCTTAATAGTGCTGAATAACCAGTCGTCAATATCATAAAAGGCATAATAAACCATTTTATATTTTAGCTTTCCATTCTCTTCATAAATACGAAATAACTGTTTATGTTTTCCCCACCAAGCTTTATCATAAGAAACATAAACTCCATTTGTTAATGAGCCGCTATAATTAACACCAACATTAGAAAGAATTGGTGGCAGTGTTTCTGGGTTTTTAAAATCAAAATACCATTTAAAGAACATGTCATATTTGTTTTCTACATAATTCTTTGGATTTGCAATAATATAACCAATGCCATTTAGAACTGAATCATATATATAATATCTTAAAGAAGTATCAGAGCTTGAAATCCTCCAATAGTCTTCTTTGCCTTCTTTCTTTACTCTTAATTTGTTCTGACAATCGTAACTAACCTCATTACATTCCTTAGGTATTTCTTGGGTTCTTTTTCTAAAATCTTCAAAGGTATAAACTGAAAGATGTTTTCTATCATTCTTATTAGAAATAATATATAAGTAGTTATCATCTATTTCAAAATCATAGACCAATCTTTCTAACCTGTAATAAGGCTTAGTTCTAATAATAATTTCAGAAATAGGAGTAGTCTTATCAGAAAGAGAGATACTTAACTCAATTGTGTTTCTTTTGGTAATATCTTTCTTAGTTAAAGAAATTTCTTTTGAAAGATAAGCAATATGCGAAATGCTTAGAACACAAGGTAGAGTTACATTTTCAATAATAAAATTTCCTTCTTTATTGGTTGAAACTCCTTGTTTTGTTTTTGTGATGGATATATTTACATTGTCAATTGCTAAGCTATCGGCTGCAATAACATTACCTTTTATTGTTACCTTCTGTGAAAAAGTAGCAAAACAACATATTAATAAAAGGATAAAGATAGTAATCTTCCTCATATCCTAAGAATTTAATAAGACAAAACACTAATGCAAAGAAACAAAATTAAAATTAAAATTACTACAAATTGTATGAAAAATCTTCTCACATTTTATCATTTAAGTGGAACTTTAGAATTATTTAAATGGAACTTGTTTTGATTTAAGTTCCATTAAAAATAAATCAGGTTAAATTTAAAAACACTCAAATTAAATTCTCCTCGTGAGGGGTTTCTTTTAAGAGCAAAGCTTCTATTTATTCTTTATAGTATTAACAGAATAAGAAGTATTGCTTAATCTATATATTTCTCAAAAGGTTTAACAAACTTTGTAATCATATCATCGGCTCGTTTATTTGCCTGTGCTACAAAATGCTTCAAGTAAAGTTTTGTCCATTGCTTGCGAGTCCCTTTGAAATTTTGTTCTAAATCGCATACGTGAAATTGAATTTGCATTGAGGCTGCCCAATTAATGTACAAATCTGTTGGGTTACTATTGAACAAACAAGCAAAGTGAGTATCCTTACAAATCAGTTTTTCTTTCTCAAGCTCCCAATCAATTTCAAAATAGTTGATAGTGAAATTATCAAATTCTTTATTATCAATCATTTTAGCACAAAGTTGAGCCAATTTGTACGAGGAAATAATATTTGGAGGTTGTGCCGATTTTGAAATATTTCTGGTCTTTATATCAATTAACTCATAAAATTTATCTTTTACGACTAAAATATCTGCTGTGTCATTTTGCTTTTCTTCAAAAGGGTTTTCAATACTCCATTTGTCAGTTGCATTTTTTCCTCTACTTAACAAAAACATAACTGTTGGTGAATTGAAAAGGACTTGTCTTGCTTCAACACCAATTACATCAGGATTTTTACTGAACAAATCATTCAAGTATTCATACTGACGAAATGTATTTTTAGGAAATTGTCCTTTGATTTTTGTATAAACGAATTTATCAAAAGGTTCTCCTGCTGCGTGTCCGGACAACGTTCCCGACAATGGTTTTTGAACCGAAGTCCCTTTTAGGGCTTTGCGTAGTTGGTTGTAATCTACTATCATTTTATATCGCTATTAACTTATCTATTGAATTATTTATCTCTTTTAAATAACTTGTATTTTTAGTTTTAATGTAATGTTTGGATAGATCTGTAATTGTATTGTGTAAATGAACCTCTTGACTACAATCCCAATTTATCGCTTTAAACGGAATGCTATAAATTGGTTTTTCTGAAAACTCAACTATGTTTCCCTTCACAATGCCATTATACTTCAACCACTCAAAAACTAACGGACTATTTAAGTAAGCCATAATATATTCTATACTTTCTTTCGTTTTTGGTTTTTTGAAAATTGCTGTAACATCTTGTGTTGGGTAAATACCCTGGTCAATTAATGAAAAGCGAAAATAGTTTTTATTAGAAATTCGCTCTTTACAAGGAACAAAGATTCGCTTTTCATTGCGACTAAATAAATTAAAATTTCTCATAAACACCCATTCCCAAATATTAATCTTTTTGTTATATTGATATCGTTTTTCCAACTGATTTTTAAATAGCTGAAAGTGGGCGTAGAAATTAGGATATTTTTCTCTCACCTCCTCTTCATTCAGACCCTCCGGAATGTAAATATACGGCGTAATATTATCTGGATAAAATGGATTTAAGTTTTTTGCTTTTACAACTTTAATTATTGCTTGCTTTTCTGTCTTGTTCAATGAGTCGCCATTTACTTGAAATGCTTTATCTAAACCACTAACCAATCCATTCCCAATATCACAAAACTCACCGATAGTATGAAAGTCATTTTTATTTATTTCATTGAATAGGTACAATATTTTATTTTCTTGTTTTTTTTGACATTTTTCTTCAAATAATTGAAGTTTATTTTGAACTGTTTCTGTTTCTAAAATCCACCTTTCATTTACCTTAAATTGAGGAACATTCAAATATTTTACATCAGTAAAAACATCTCTTCTTTTGAGTTTATCCAATGTCTCAATAGTCAGTTTTTGATTAACATAATACTTTGTAACATTTATGTCTTTTTTCTTTTTTTGAGTTTTGATGTATTTGAAAATAATTATAGAAACAGTAACTTTGTCAAAGATAGGCGTTTCGTTAAAATGATAAATTTCTTCAAAACAACCATTTTCAAGCATATAATTACGCAATGCAAGAGAGTGAGTTGTATTCATCCAATATTCAGGGCAAATGAAAATTAGTTGTCCATTATCATTTAAAAGCTCTATTGATTTTAGGATAAAAATATATAAATAATCACAAAGTGAATTGCAGTATTGATTCCAAAGCGGATTATTAATAAGTTCTTGTTTTAGGTTCTCTTCTAAATTTTTCCAACGAATATAAGGTGGGTTTCCAATAATTAAGTCAAATTTGTCTTCTATTTTAGCCTTTACAAAACTCTCATAAAAAACATTTGAAAAAGCAGTTGCTAACTCGGTATCAATTTCATATCCTATAACATTTTCAAATCCTTTTTGTTGAAATAAATCAAGGAAAACACCCTCGCCACACGCAGGCTCTAAAATTTTAGAGTTTGCTTTCACATCAGCCAAATCAATCATAAAATTTGCTATGATTTTTGGTGTAAAATACTGTCCAAATTTATTTTTATCCTGTTTCTTATTTGCCATCTATTCAAATATGTCAAAGTACAAAGATATAACATTTTTAGATTATAAAAAGGTAAATATTGTAAGTATTTTATTATTAAGATAAGAGTTGTTACTTCTTTGATATTTTCACAAAAACTATGTGAGTTTTTATATCTATTATTATATCTAAAGTATTATATTAACTTTTTTTCTTTTCTAAAACTCAAAAGTAAGTTTGGCGTTGATTTGGCTTGGGGTTAGGTAGTTGGGTACGCTGTAATATCTGTGGTCAAAGTCTGAAACCCACATATAAGATATTGTGTTCTTTTTGTTAAAGATATTAAACCACTCAATATTAAACCAAATCTTCTTAATGTGTCGCATAAAATTCTTTTGAGCCCATTTAGTGTTCTCGTCCTTTATCCTAAATGTGAAGGCAATATCTGCTCTCATATAGGAGGGCAGTCTTTTGTTTTGTTGCCAACGTTCCGAATTTGGCGGTCCATAAGGATAACCCGTTCCAAAATTGAAGTTTAGATAAACTCTAAGGTATGGCATCTTAGGAACATAGTCTTGAAAACTAATATTCATATTGAAGAGCTGGTCGGTTGGACGTAGTATATAGCCGTGATTATCATCCTTTATGTCTTCTTTTGTTTGCATCAAGGACATCGTTAGCCACGAGTCTATGCCCTCGATAAACTCCCCAAACAAACGCAAATCTAATCCTGTGGCATAACCAACGGCATTATTTTGTGCTGAATAGCGTATGCGGACATTATCAATGGAGTAAGGGATTAAATCCCATAGATATTTATAATAGGTTGCTGCCAGAAACTTAAAGGGACGTGAAAACATCTTAAAATTATAGTCGGATGAGAGCACAAAATGCAATGACTTTTGCGATAATATATTATGGTTAAGGTTGCCTTGATAATCCCTATACTCCCTAAAAAATGGTGATTGAGAATAAATTCCTGTAGCAAAACGGAAGAGCCAGTCTTGTTGCCAATGAGGTTTTAAGGATACTGACGCTCTTGGAGAGAAAAGCACCTCGTTATTAAATGTCCAATACTGCCCTCTTGCTCCCACATTAACATACCAAGCCCCTATCTCTTTTTCAATGTTCCACTGCCTTTGCACATAAGCCGAAAGCCTTGAAGAAGAGATAAGATTTTTTGACTTATAGATATTGGAAAGCAAAGGAGGGTTCTGAGGGTTTATTTGCCCAGGGATATCTGGTATGGTGCCAAGAGTGGTACCTGCGGAATCTATCATCTTCCATTCGTTCATTTTGTCTTGAATGATTTCATACTGATACTTCGCACCCCACACAAAAGAACCATTATCTAATGACAAAAGCCCCTTATTTTCTATATTGTATATGTTGGCAACCAAACGATTTCTTGCATGTTCAATATAAGTTCCAATACCTCTATCGAAAGCTACTGTGTCTTCTTCGGTGGCTCCCATTCCTGTTTCGTAGAGCCAGTATTGTCCTTGAATGTCGTAGTTCTCTTTCTCATCGGTTCCAAAGGCAGAGGTAATGAATTTGAGTTGAAGCTTTTTACTTGGGTTATGTGTTAGCATAAAGGCTCCAAAGGCTGAGGAAAACCTATCTAACTCCTGCCCATCAAAGTATATTTTGAGCTTATAGGTATTAAATATATTCCCAAAGGTTGTTTCTCTTGTTCTGGGAATAAACTGGTATTTATTGTCGGCTAAATTACCTAAGAAAGCTAACTCTGTCTTTTCGTTGAGGTCGTAGGTCAGATAGGCTTGCAGGTCGTTGAAGACAGGATAGTAACTCCCTTCGGTGTCTAAGGAACCAAGTATGTATTTATTTGTTTTGTTTCTAAAACCTAATTGATAGGTCATTCTTGAACCAATTAAACCCTCAACGTGAGCACTACCACCCAAGAGTGAGATTGTTGCCTTTGCTGAAAATTCTTGTGGTTTCTTGTATTTTATGTCTAAAACCGAGGATAGCTTGTCGCCATACTTAGAATCGAAACCTCCCGACGAAAAGAGTATATCTCCAACCATATCGGAGTTTACAAAGCTTAAACCCTCTTGCTGTCCACTACGAATAAGGAAAGGACGGAATATCTCAATATCATTCACATATACTAAGTTTTCATCGTAGTTACCACCACGAACAGAGTATTGTGAAGAAAGCTCATTATTGGAACTCACGCCCTCAAAGGTCTTTATTAAGCCCTCAATGCCAGAGGTTGGCCCAACAACATTCTTTGCCCAATCAGTCTTTATGCGTGTTATACCCTCCTGACGAGTATTATCTTCCCTAATTTCTATCTCTTTGAGTGTGGTATTGGAACGAATAAGTGAGAAATTAATAACCTTTACTTCATTGGGCTTTAAGCGTAGCTTGTAGAGCTTGGTTGCATATCCTATATACGATATTGCTAATTCAAGGTCTTGGTTGGCAGGAACAGAAAAAGAAAACTCGCCCTTTTGATTGGTGGTTGAGCCAATGGGAATCTTAGTATTAATAATCCCTACGTTCACCAATTCTAAGCCCACATTTTTCTCATCGGTTATCTTACCTTTTATGAGTGCCCTCTTAGTTTGAGCCTCTAAACCGGTAGAAAAAAGAATTAAAAATATTGCAGTTAAATATATATATGTATGTCTTTTCATTCTAAGTCTTAGCAACGTTATTATATAACATTTTAGTATCAATATTTTTAATTTTCTAAGTTCAAATTACTAATACATTTTTTTAAAGGATAAAACTCTATAATAGTAATAAATATGTGGTTTATTATGCACTTAACTATAAAGCAAAGGTACGTAATAAATTTATTACTACAAGAAATTTACAAACAAAAAGATATTATAAAAGTATTTTCTTATAGTAATAATTAGTAAAGGCTATTAGTAAAGTATTTTTGAGTAAGCAATTATCCCTTAAAAAGTTTGGTGATTAAAAAAAAAGTATTAAGTTTGTCGTGTTATTTTGATGTAAAATTTAACTCTAATCTGAAATGCTTGATGCCTATTTATATATATGGCAATATAACTTCCCTCTTAAAAAGATATAAAATTATTGTTTAATTAAAATAGTTTCAAAATGAAAACACCAAATTTATTAAGAGTAGTTGCAATAGTTGTGATTACTGCTTTAAGTCTTACTTTCTTTTCGGCTTGTGAGGATAAGGAGGAAAACCCTTTAATTGGTGAATGGGTGTCAATTACTGAAAATTATGCTTATGGAGATACCATTGTATTTACTTCGGATGGAAAAATTGAAAAATGGGCTGGACTTACATATAATCCAGTAGACTCCTCTTATACTCCTGCAAAATATAAAGTTTCTAATAGCACAATAGATATTACTAAAGGAGGACAAACTCTTTCGTTTAAATACTCTATTAACAATTCAGATTTAACTATATATCGTTTAGGATATGCTTTTACACTTTTAGCAATTGAAAGGCAAAATATTACATTTAAAAGAATAAAATAAGTTGTTATGAAAAATAAGAATTTATTAAGAGCCGTTGCAATAGTTGTGATTGCTGCTTTAAGCCTTAGTTTCTTTTTGGCTTGTGAGCCAACAGATGATAATAATACAAATGATATTAACTTAGCAAATACAGAATGGAAATTAATAGCCTTTGTTGATATTACAAACGACACAAGTATTACACCAACACTACTTCCTTATGATAATGATACTTATACTTTGAATTTTACAAACGATACTTTATTAAAAGGACGCTCTTCATCAAATTATTTGGGTGGGCATTATAAAGTTTATCAAAATGACTCTATTTCTTTAAAGGTAGCACAACAAACATTTGCACTTGAAATCAATGAGGGTAATTTATTTGTTGAGAGTTTAAATAATGTGAGTTCTTACCATATTTCTGATAATAGCCTGAAACTTTACTATAACAATCGTCATAACTACTTAAAATTTGAAAGGAGATAGGTTATGAAAATTACAAATATCTCGTTTTTAACTCAATAAGTGAATAATTATGAAAAGTATAATTATTAAGGCAAAGGATAATGAAGAGTTAAAACTTTTATCTTCCTTATTTGAAAAAATGAAAATTAAATATAACGTTTTGTCAGAAGAGGAAAAGGAAGATTTGGGATTGATAGAGCTAATGAAAGAGGTTGATAGAAATGATAATATTTCAAAAGATATTATCATAAAAAAATTAAGAAAGAAAAGCAAATAGTATTTAATATAAAACTTTGCTGCATATTATCGTTTTAATTGTAATATTTCTATCTTTGCAACGTATTAAATAATAGAAACATATCAAAAAGAAAGGGGAAAAGCTATGAAAAAAGTAATGATAAGATATGACGGAAGAAATAAAATAATTAAAGAAATTTTATCTCTTTTGATTGAAGCTGGGGCAGAAATTGTTCAATTAGATACATTAGATAAGTCAATTGAAGAGGCTAAGGCAGGAAAAACAAAAAAAATTAAAGATATAGATTCATTTTTAGATAAATGCGTTAGCGATGTATAAAATAGAAGTTTCAAAGCAATTTGAAAAATCAGATTTTTTCTAAAATAGCTCCTTGTCGTGCAGGTTTCTTTGCATAGCAAAGCGACAAGTCTATAAGCAATCCGTAAAACCAAAACTAAGCTATATAAATAGCTTTTATCTTAATTGATTTTCTGACTAAAATACCCTATAAGGCTATCGTAGGAATTGCCTGGCTTTCGGTAGTAAACGTAGATATGATAGGTGTTATTTGTTTCGGAATGATTTCCTTCCATAATACTCGTTTCGTAGAGGGTATAACCACTTGGCATAAACATAATCATATAGTCGTAAAAGCCTTGTTTGAGATATAAACTTGTGGTGTAGGCTCCAAAACGCTTGTCGTAGTTCATTTTGTTTTGCTCTGTGCAATACCAATCGGAAAGCTCACCCCATACATAAAAACTCCCATCTAATCGCATTTGAGAAGGTAGGTAGAAAACAACCCAAGCATAATCGGATTCTAAATCAAAATTATCTCCTCTATCGTTACGCACATAGTAGTAGCCATCTAAATCACCCTGTGTTGTGTAGGTGAGGCGTGAGCGGTCTGTAATGGGTTTGAGCTTCACTATATTCTCCCCATCAATAAAGTCAAAATTACTCACATGCATTGAACGAATTCTAAGGCTTGTGAAGTCAAAATTCCTAAACTCATTACCTGCATCAAATACATTGGTTTTATCAAAAGAGTATTCTAATTCATTGCCATTATATTGTCGGAGTTTTAAAAGGGATATATTATCCCTTCTACCATTTTGCTGTATAAAAACCTTTAAATAACGATTGGGGTCGGCAAAGCTCATTGAGGATTTAGGCCTCACAAATACATCTATCTCTTGTTTGGTTTTGGTATCCTGAGGTTGCTTACCCATCTGCATAACGGTTCTAATGGTTGAGGCATCTTCGTATATCATAAACCTACGAACCATAATGACCTTATCGGGATTATTATCTGCATAGACCTTTATGATATAGTTGCCAGAGACCAAAAAACGCATCATTGAGGAAGGGAACTCTTGATAGTAGTGAACATAACGTTGGAGTGTGTTGATGGAGTTGTAGTAGTTTTCTATATGCCCTGTTTCGAAGCCTTCTATGTATTCTTGTGGTCGCAAATCGCTTTGAGTCCAGTCGGAATTGCAATGGATTATGGTGTAGTTGAATTGTTGAGGCTCTTCTGAGAGAAGGTCAAATTTTAAAATAAGTTTCTCCGAAGATTCCAACCTTATGATTGGAATGGTGAAATCAACTCCACTGGCTTCAAATTTAACCGTTTTTACAAGTGGACTATATATCTTATCTGTCCATATTGTTTGAGCAGTCAAACTTGAAGCAATGGAAATGAAAAAAAATAAAAAGAAAAATGTCTTTCTCATTTAAGCCATAATTTCTTCAATATCTTTTATTGTCTTAGGGATTGGTTTCCCTAAAACTTGATTCGATTTCTCTGTAACTAAGATATCGTCTTCTATTCTTATTCCTCCGAAATCCTTATATTTTTCAAGCTCTTTGTAGTTTACAAATGAAAGGAATTTCTTCTCTGCCTTAAATTTATCTATTAGTGCTGGAATGAAATAACAACCAGGTTCATTGGTTATCACATGACCTTTTTCAAGGGTACGTCCAAAACGCAAGGAACGAAGTCCAAACTGAGTGGAACGAGAAGTTTTTTCATCGTATCCTACAATGGTTTCGTCGAAGTTCTCCATATCGTGAACGTCCATTCCAAGCATATGCCCTAAGCCATGAGGCATAAATAATCCCATTGCTCCTTCTTTCACAGCTTCTTTTATGTCTCCCTTCATAAGCCCTATTGCTTTTAATCCTTCGCCTAAGGTTTCTACGGCTTTGAGATGAACTTTCTTGTATTCTATGCCTGGCTTTATGGCTTTTTGAGCAACCATATTGGCGTTTAATACAGCTTCGTAAACGGCTTTTTGTCTTGGGTCAAACTTCCCTCCACAAGGAACGGTGCGGGTAATGTCGGAGCAGTATCCGCTTGGTGTTTCGCAACCGGCATCCGATACAAGCATTCTTCCCTTTTGAAGTTTTAGGCTATGGTCGTGTCCGTGAAGAATTTCGCCATGAGTTGTGAGGATGATTGGGAAAGATACAGGACCTCCTCCACTTAGGGCAATCCCTTCCATCTTACCTGCAATTTCATACTCGTAGGTGCCCAATTTTTTTGCCATACGCATCATTGTGGTGTGCATAAGGTAGGCTGTTTCAATTGCTTTTTCTATTTCTTGAACTTCTTCCACAGACTTAATGGAACGTTGTTTTACGATAGCTTTACGAAGCTCCAAAGAGGCAAATTTCTCTAAATGGTCTTTCTTTATGTGAAGCAGTGATGAGAGAAGGTTGCGGTTTTCAGCCCTATAAGGAGGAAGGAAATGGATTTTTCTTTCCTGCAAGATGGCTTGTTCCAAAAGTAGAGCAAGGTCTTTTCTTGAACCGCTATGCTTAACACCTATCTTATCGGCTCTTTCTCTAATGGAGGCAACAGGGCCAGTCCAAATTATGTCATCAATCTCAACATCATCGCCAAAGAGATAGTCTTCGCCCGAGTTTGCATCAATTACTCCTGCAAGGTCTTGCAAAGGGTATTCAAAGAAGTAACGAAACGATGAATCTTGACGGAAGGTGTAGATATTGGCTACATAGTTAAATGGGCTATCTCCATTACCTAAAATAAGAATTAAGCCATCCTTAATATCTTTTGCTAATTGTTTTCTACGATTAACGTATGTGCTTTTTTTAAACATAATCTATTTATTTATATTATTCTTCAGAAATCTTCCAGCCTCCATAATAGGTAAATTGCCTTCGGTTGGAATATATATAACAGTTTTATCACTCAAATTATTTTGATTTCTTACCCAAAGATATTGAATATATCTATCTGTTAGGGTTCCATTTTCAATCTTAATAGCTTCTGCTGCTCCTCTGGCTCTTTCAACCTCTGCCAAGGCATTAAGTTTTTCAGCTTCAAGGTTAGCCCTTGCTTCCTCAACCTTAATTTTCCTATTTTGTTCTGCCTGAGCAAACTCAGCCTTACCCCTCATTTCTTGTTGCCATACCCTATAAACAGGCATACCAAACATTAGAATAAGAATAAAAGCAATTATAACTATTACAATTAACAATACGTGTTTAAAGTTTATCCTATACATAGTTTCTATATTTATTGTTATAAATTAAATCTAAATATTTTTAAGAATATCCAAAGTGTGGTCCCAACACATTTGAACAGTTTTTATTTCAAGCCTTTCGTCCGGAGAATGCACCCCACGAAGAGTTGGACCAAAAGAAATCATATCCATTCCCTTGTATTTTTCGCCAATTAGTCCACATTCTAATCCTGCATGGATGGCTCTAACGATTGGTTCTTTCTTGAAAAGCTTTTTATAGCTCTCTTTTGCAACTTTCAGAATTTTTGACTTAGGATTAGGGGTCCAACCAGGGTAACCATCACCATGAGTAATTTCTGCACCAACCAAACGGAAACAAGCAGCATTCCTATCGCAAGCAGCCTCTTTTGCAGTTTCGGTTGAAGAGCGTTGAGAAGTGGCTACAACAAAGCAATTGTCAATCATCTTAACAGAAGCCAAATTGGTGGAAGTCTCAACAAAATTAGGAATTTCCCTACTCATAGACAACACCCCATGAGGAACAGCATACAAAACATTTAACAAATCCTCCTGAGTCATAGCATCAATAACCTTTTTAGGCATCTTTGTTTCCTCTATCTTAACTTGAAGATTAGGCTCTGTTGAACGGAACTCAAAACGAATATCTTTATTGTACTTTTCAACCATCTTAATCATCTTCTTAACATTCTTCTCACTGGCAACAATAACACTATTAGCCTCTCTTGCAATTGCATTTCTCAGGTTTCCACCCTCAAAACTCGCAAGAGCAATATCCATTTCGTTGTTCAAGGTCCAAAGGATACGATTTAAGACCTTATTAGCATTAGCCAATCCTTTGTTTATATCATCTCCTGAATGACCTCCCTTGCAGCCAAAAACAGAAATCTTGTAGGCAACCCCCTTTGGAGAAGGTTCTAATTCATAAGGGATTTTAGCCATAGTGTCTTTTCCACCAGCACAACCAATAAAGAGCTCACCCTCATCTTCGGAGTCAAGGTTGATAAGGATACGGCTATTTAAGAAGTCTTTACTCAAAGCCTTAGCACCCGAAAGCCCTGTTTCCTCATCAACAGTAAAGAGGCACTCAATATTTCCATGCTCAATATCTTTACTATCCAAAATAGCAAGAGCCATAGCCATACCAATACCATCATCTGCCCCAAGGGTAGTTCCCTTAGCCTTCAACCAACCATCTTCAACATAGGCCTCAATAGCATCTTTCTCAAAGTTGAACTTCTTATCGCTATTCTTTTCACAAACCATATCCATATGCGATTGCAAGCAAACCCAAGGTTTTTTCTCATAACCCTTAGTAGCTTTCTTGCGGATAAGCACATTTCCAATCTCATCTCTTAGAGTTTCCAACTTCCTTTTCTTTCCCCAATTCATAAGATATTCAATAATCTTTTCTTCCTTTTTGGAAGGACGAGGTATTTCTAATATCTCAGCAAAGTACTCAAATACTTTCTTAGGCTCCAAAGCCTTTAAATCCTTATTCATAATGTTTATTTTTATAATTAATTCTTTTCTTTACACAAACAAACCTTTATTTCCTATGCATCTATTTTAGAGTTATTCTTTTTTGTTCTGATAAATATCATTGCTATTGCAACGGTAACAAGCCCAAAAACAAAGTAACCTATTGAACCTTGAATGGCATAAGATTTATAATTGAAATAAGTTTGAGCTTGTTCAATTGTATCGTAATAACCAAGCTCAACAGAACGCTTAATCACATTAGGGAAGTACTCCGGTGTAATTACATAAGAAATAACCCACTGCATAAGAGGAGAAAGCAAAGTAATGAATAGAGTTAGAATTAAACCAGAAACAAAACCCTGCATATAGGTCATTATCCCATTATAATAATTCTTCTTCTTATCCCTTAAAGCTAAAACCATAATCCATATTGCAGGAATATAGAAAACATTAGTAATATACATCTGATAATCTATGTACTTACCATGCAATCCACAAAGTTTCTCTAAAAGCATCCAAAGTAGAGCTGCAATGGTGAATATAATAGCCCATTTTATCTCTATTTTTATCCTATTCATCACTTTCCAATATTGTTTTTAACATTTGTAGTCCCTGCTCCAAATCCTTACCCAGCATCTTATCGAAATCCATAAACAAATGCCATATATTGAAAGGATAAGGCAATCTACCAGAAAAACCCCATACCAGCTTAGTTTGATTATCATTAAGTTCAGTTGTTATCATTCTTACCTGTTCGGTACTTTCAAAAGGTCTGATAAAACGAAGCTCTAAATCAATTCTCTCATTCGGAGTTATCTTTTTAATTTCCTGCTCACCAGCCCCAACACTATCTAACTCACTATCCCAAGCCGAAACAAAACCCACCTGAGCATCAGTTCCTCTATATGTAGTTTTCATATTAGGGTCCATCAACGACCACGGACTATAATTCTCTTGATTTCTCAAATACTTTACGTATTCAAAGACCTCTACCTTTGGCTTATTGATTATGATTTCTCTTTCAACATCGTAATCCTTCTTCACAAAAGCCGCTGTAATTAAAACAATAGCAATAATAGCTGCTATTACTATTAAGATTATTTTTACTATTTTCATTTTCTTTTTGTTTATTTGATTATTAAATTTTCTATTTTGCAAATATATAATTATTTTTCCATTTTAGTCTTAATAAACAAATAAAAAAGAGGGTTAAACCTAACCCTCTCAAAAACCTATTAAAGTGTTTTTTGATTGTTTTTTGCTTATGGTTCAATAACCTCAGGAGTCTCACCTTGATAACCTTTTACTTCAAGGTCTTTTAACACAAACTGCGTTTTTGCTAAATCCTTCATAAACGCAACCGAAGGATAAAAACGACATTTCGCCCTTTTAATTGTTGAAATATCAACCTCCTCCAAGGTATCGCAAGCCTTAGCTTGAATGCTTGGGATAAAATGTCCTAAATAATTGAACTTAACAGCACTACCATTTAAAACATGAGCCGAAACAGCTATCTCCAAAGCCTTCAAACAAGCCAACACATCGGGATACGATACCGTTGTTGCATTACTTATTTCCTTAGCAATAGTGTCCATTGTTACATCATGAGAACGAAAACATCTTGCCAAAAACTTCACTCCTGGGGTTTGCCCCACTGCAATCCTACGTCTTACACGTACATAATTAATTGCCATAATAATTGTCCTTTCTTTTTTTTAAGAGTTAAAAACTAAATTTACCAGTAACCTTTACTTATTAGATGATTTTTTGAGCTCATAAAAACCCCTTCAAAAGATTACTAATGCAAAGATAAGACAATAAGAAACCCCTTTCAAAACATAGAATTTAATGGCACTTAATAACGACAAATTATAGTATTATGTTCGCAAAAACATATATTGACATAACCGTTTGTGTTTATGTTTATTAATATTATCATTACACAACCCGTAGGGGCGAACCTATGTGTTCGCCCTAACAATGTGTTCGCCAAAACTATGTGTTCGCCAAAATACAAATATATAGATGTTTATTCATATTTATTAGGGCAGACACGCAGGTCTGCCCCTACGGACGACAACGAAAGCGAAAACGAAAACGACAATGATGTTTTGTTTACCAAAAACGATTTATTCACAATAAAATGCATCATTTTTCCATTGTGCAGGATTCGCTGCAATGTATTGGGTAATGACATAATGCGATTTATGATTACGAATTATATGTTCATAATAATTACGTTGCCATAATTTGCCGTTAAATGATTCCCAGCCCAATGTTTTCACCCCATTAATATATTCGTTGGTTGACATCGTTTTGAACCATTGCACAACCCTATGTAGGGGCGAACCTATGTGTTCGCCCAATATTACGTGTTCGCCCAATATTACGTGTTCGCCCAATATGGTGTGTTCGCCCGAAATATCATTAGGGCAGACACGCAGGTCTGCCCCTACGGGTGTTGTTGATTGTATTCCGATATTTTGGACAATACAATGAAAATGATTGGGCATAATAATCATCTCATCACATTTTATGTCTGGGAATTTATTCTCCAATTCATAATACCATTTTTCAATCATTTCACCAGCGGCATTCAATATCATTTTCCCATTAACAATTTCACCAAAACGATTTTGATTTTCATGACAACAAATAGTGAGAAAATACAACCCTGCCTGAGAATAATCATAGTCCTTCAAACGTATTGACCTGCGTTTATGAATATTGGGATTATATGGCATTTTTATTAGTTTTTATTGAACAAAAATACAAATATTTTTAATATCAGACACATTACACAACCCGTTTTTGTTTATGTTTATTCATATTATTAGGTACAACCCGTAGGGGCGAACCTATGTGTTCGCCCTAACAAACGGACAAATCAACAGGCAACGGACAATAATTCAATTTGTTGAAAACTTTATAATAAAACTATTGATTTCTATTGGGAATAGAGGTATCTTTGTGAAATCAAAATACAACTATGTATTATTGCTAATATGTAGGAACCAATGACTTTTATTAAAAACAAAATTATTTTTATAACATATAACATTTATTATCATTTATGAATCAAGAGAATGACTTTCCAATCTATTGCGTTAAAGAGGTTATTGCTATCTTAAAAATATCCTCTTCATCTTTGTTTCGCATAAGAAAAGAGGCTGGGTTAAAGACCCCAAGCAACAAACGTAAGACCCGTTACACCCTTAGCGAAATTAAACTTTTAGCCGAGTATATTAAACAAAAAAATAGCTTTGAATTATGAGAACAACACCATTATCAAACCAGAAAATCAGTTATTTGGATAATATCACCTCCAAAACTGTTAGAGAGATTGACTTAGATAACGCCTATCAAATCATCTCAAAGGGACATCCCTTTTTCGTTAGCACAAGCAAAGAGGCAACCATTCAAAAGGTTAAAGCCCTAAAACAAGAACAAAAGCTACCCGTATTTATCTTTTCTGCCCTTTGCCAAGGAGGACACAGCAAAACGAAAATCACCTCCTATACCAACCTCTATTGCGGTGATATTGACAATTTGGACTCTTACCAAGAGGCAGAGAAAGTACGCCTTATGCTAAGCAAAAACCCTTCAATTCTGCTTTGCTTTGTGTCGCCAAGCCAAAAGGGAGTAAAGTTCGTGCTTAGGCTCAAAGAGATGGCACGCCCAAAGAACCTGCTACAAAACCAAGCAGACAGCTCACGCTTCACACTCTTAGACAACTACCACAAGGCATGGCATACCATAATAGAAAAGGACTTTAAGAAGCTCTACAACATAAATTTGGACTCGCAATGCTCCAATGTCAATCGCCTATGCTATTTGAGTTACGACCCCAATGCATACTACAACCCCAACGCTTTGGAATACGAGTTTGAAGAGCCCTACAAAGACATACTACCCCTTTATTTAAACCTCAATGCCAAGCATCCCAACCAAGAAGGACACCGCAACACATTACTATATAGCCTCAATCTCAAAGCCCAAGAAAACGGCATTGACCCAAAAGCCATAGAAGAATTTGCACAAAACTATTTCACCCTTGGCTCAAAAGAAATAGAAAACGCCCTAAAAGCCACTCCCACAGAGACAAAAACCAAGAAAAGCACCAAAACAAAAAGAGAGAATATAGTTTCAAACCATGAAATTATGCAAGAATTTGAAAAAGAGTACCAGATAAGACATAACGTTGTATTGGACGGCTTTGAAGTTAAGGCCAAGGGCAAACGCAAGTGGAAACTTTTAGACGATATACAAGAAAACTCCATCTTCAAACACATAACCAACGCCTACCCAACCCTTAGCAAAACACGCATTGTGCAACTAATCAAAACCGACGAAGCACCCAAATACGACATCTTTGTCTCCTATTTTGAGAAACTACCACCTTGGGATAAGCACGATTATATCAAAGAGCTCACCCAGAGCATCACAACCCCCTACCCCGAACTTTTGGAATCAGACTTTAAGAAATGGCTCGTAGGACTTGTGGCAACAGCCATAAACCCCGATGTTGTGAATAACTTCTGCTTTGTTTTAGCAGGCACCGAAGGAACAGGCAAAAGCACCTTTATGAATAAGATTATCCCAGCCGAACTACGCGAGAACCACTACCAAGACAACCGCTTAGACATAAAGAACAAAGACCTCAACTTCAAACTCTCCCAAAACCTACTCATCAACCTTGAAGAATTTGACAAATACACCAAGAGAGAGCTGCCCGAAATTAAAGCTATCATCACAAATAACAACATACAAGAACGCCCACACTATGGCAAGACACAAAAGAAATACATACGCCGTTGTTCCTTCTGTGCCACCATCAACAAAACCGACTTCCTTTCAGGACAAGAAGGAGAACGCCGATTTTTAATCCACCAAGTACTCTCCATGCAATACGATTATCAAATCAACCACACACAGCTCTATGCCCAAGCCTATACCCTTTTGCAAGAAGGCTTTAAATATTGGGAAAGTGGTGAAGAAATCCTCACACGCAAGCAAATCAACCGCACCTACCGAGAAACCACCATGGCAGAAGAACTATTCAATAAATACTACCGCAAACCCACCCCAGAAGAAACACAACAAAACAATCCAAGCGTAAAATTTCTCACAGCCACCGATATAAAAGTGCATCTCTCACAACATTATGGCGTTGCAACAACCGATATATCAGTAATAAAAGTAGGATTTATCCTAACAGAAGGGGAATTTGAAAAAAAGACAATAAAAGGGCAAAAAAGATACACTATTTTTGAGAAAAGTAAATATGAAATTGAAGAAGAACAGAGTTTTTCTATTTAGAAAAGAGTGTTAAAAACTTTCTTGTCTTGAGTTACTTTAATTGTTGAACTAATTTATGCACCATTGTGCAAGGTTTATGTTTTGCATACTCCTGGCCAGTATATTTTTTCTCTAATTTAATAGCGTTTTTGATTGCAGTTTCTTCATTTCCATATTTATTTAAGATAGAGTACATTTCTTTACTATTCTTCTTATATTTGAAAAGCTTCTCTTTCTTTCTCTTTTTTATTTCTCTTTCTAATACTTCAATATAATCCTTACGCCCTATTGCCGAAGCTAAAAAACAAAAATGCAATACATACCATAACTCAAAAGCCTCATTTGACCAAGCACATTCTATGTTTTCCTTTTTGGCAGATATAATTGTTTTGTTAAAATCATTATCATTAAAATCATCTTTATCAAAAACAATCCAAACCCTATCATAATCTTTTTCACTTGCATCCCTAAGTCTTTGTGCTTCTTTCAACAAACTTAGAGTATTATAACCTGTTCCTTTTATATCAATTGTTTTTACATCAGAATATCTATTCTTTATAGCCTCAAAATAATTGGGCTCAGTTTTCTCACCCTCACAAACAATAAGGAAAAGTTTATTTTGAGGCTTTGTATCTACCTTTCTTTTCTTATTAATTTTTTCTTCTCTTTTTGCCTTTTTAGCTTCTTGAATTTTATATTTTGGTAATTGCCCCATAGTCTAATCTTTTATATATGGAATAGCTCCATAACGACCATTAATATAATCCTTCTCTAACGACCTGTCTTTTCTTACTTTTGTTCCGTCTGATTCTTTAAATTCTACCAAAGAGTATAAATCGGTAGCCTCAGCATTGTCCTTTTCTGTAAACCAAATTTGATCCCTTCTAAAAATCTTAGTGCTTAATAGATTTGTATCATGTGTTGCAAAAATAAGTTGAGAGTTTTGAGGATTTGATTCTGGATTATTAAATAAATCAATAATCTTACGGGTTATAAGCGGATGAAGTTTGGCATCTAATTCATCAATAAAAAGAACGCCTCTCATAACGTTTAGAACTCCATATATAACACTTATAAAATCAAATAGTTTATTTGTTCCAGAAGACTCATTTTGTATCATATTCAATTTAACACTCCCTATAATTTTCCCATTATCATCATATTTATTATGCGTAGTATATGCCTTAATTTTATTTGCTAAATCTTTATCATCAGGAATTTCAAAATCCTGAAATCCTAAGTCAAATTTGCTTAAAAAGTCCGAAATATCTTTTTTAAAAGATTTGTTTTCAGCAATGAATGAATTGGTAATCTTATTTAGAACATCATGTTCTAAACCCGATAAAGATATCATAGAATTAAGTTTGTAAAATATTTTTTTTGCAATACTGCCATTAAAAGTATTTACAACAGAGAGAAATAAGGCATTATCACGTGTTTTATCTTCTAACCCTTCCCCCTCTTTAAAGTATTTTTCCACTCCAATACCTTCCTCTGTTCTAATAAATAAACATCTTTCTCTACCTTTACCCTCTTTCTTTTCATAAAGCCATTCTTCATAAACTCTTTTATTATCTACGGTAAAACCATATCTATAAATATCATTTTCTAAAAAAAACTCTATCTCAAAAAACGAAGGCTCTTTCTCTGTTTTTGGATTTAAAAGAAAAGGTTCTATTCCTAATTCTTCTGTGGAATTAAACTGAGCCGATTTAAATAATAGCGTATTAAACTTCAAAGATGCATTAATAAAATTACTTTTTCCACTTGAATTAGCTCCATAAATAACAGCAGAAGGTAGAAGTTTGTACCTCCCCTTAGAGATAACTCTTTCTTTCAATTCTGAAATAGATGTAGCCTCCAAACTTAAAGTTTTCTTATCCTTGAATGAACGGAAGTTACCAACAGTGAAATTAATTAACATAATCTTTTAGTGTTTTTGATTTTTTGTAATAACGTTGCAAAAATACAAAAAGATATATAAAAACAATAAAAATATGAGAATTTTTCTCATATTAATCAAAAATATTAATATAAAAATTAAATTTAGCAGAGTAAAAAGAGTAAAAAAGAGACCTTATTTTTGGGAAAAATAAGCATTAATTTGGAGCAAAGCAGAGTTTTTTAGGATAAATCAAAGAAAATGCTTTATAAGTTCGCAATCAATAAAATACCTGCGTTTTGGCTTAAAAAACTATCTCATTGGGGTGGGGGGTTGAGAGAATTTGAAAACCAACTACCCACCCCAATTAAGCTAATGTATATCAAGAAGTTTACTCCATTTTCTTACTTGGGGTGGGTAGTCAAACTGTGTTTTAAGAGTATTTATATATATTAGGTATATATATGGTATAATTACTACTTTTTCCTATATTACAACTCTTTTAAAAAATGCACTTAACTACCCACCCTACGAGCTAAGATACTATAATATAATAGAATATAAATTTCAACTACCCACCCCAACTACCCACCCCAGAGCATCAACTACCCACCCCAAAAATTCTATTTCATTAAAAACCAACCCTTTCTCTCATTCTCTAAAAACCAACCCCCCACCCCAACTACCCACCCCAACAAAACCCAATGCCCACCTATTACCAAAAACCAAAGCCCAATCCCTGCCTATGACTGAACTACCCACCCCAGAAATCCAAACCAAAACTCCCAAAGCCCCAAAAATAAATCCTGAAAAGAAGAAATTAGAATCAAAATCCAAATCAATAAAATCAAATATTTAGTTGTTTAGTTGTTTAGTTGTTTAGTTGTTGATTTGTTTAGTTGGTTGTCCGTCCGTCCGTCCGTAGGGGCGAACCTATGTGTTCGCCCAAATATAAATATTCGCCCAAATATAAACATTTTATCATGTTAGGGTAAATTATCATGTTAGGGCGAACACATAGGTTCGCCCCTACGGGTTGTGTAATAATAATATTAATGAACATAACAAAAACGGGGTATGCAATTATAATGTCAATAAATGAAACGTTTTTGGTATATAATAATATAAATAAATAAATAAAAATAATATTTTCTCAAAAATGCTTGGTATTATATTTTTATTTCATATCTTTGCAAAAAAAAAAAAGCAATGAATAATAATTTCATCCATTTAAACATATTTATTAATTAAAAACAAAAAGAAAATGAAAAAAATGAAACTTTTTTTGGTCCTATGTGGACTTTTAGCTTTTACAAGCAGTGCTTATGCACAAACAACTCTTCTAACTGAAGGTTTTGAGGCCGGTGAAGTTCCTGCTGGTTGGACACTAATTGACGCTGATGGCGACGGAAATAATTGGGAGTCTGCTCCTTTCAATGCAGAACCAGGTCAAGGTCGTAACGGAGGAAAATGTATCTCTTCTGCTTCTTTTATCAACAATTTTGGTCCTGTAACTCCTGATAATTATTTAATTACTCCTATGGTTACAGGTGCAACACAAGTAAAATATTGGGTAAGCGGACAGGATGCTGCATATGCAGGAGAACATTATGCAGTATGTGCATCTTCAACTGGAACAGCAGCAGCTGACTTCACTATCATATTTGAAGAAACTGTTACTGGAGCAAAAGCTCAAGGTGTATGGCATGAACGTAGTGTTAATTTACCTTCTGGAACAAAATATGTTGCTTTCCGTCATTATGACTGCACTGATATGTTCTATTTGAACTTAGACGATGTTTCAGTAATTGCTGGTGTTGGTCTTGAAGATATAGAAGGTGGTGTTTCTGCTAACTTATATCCTAATCCAATAAAAGATAAATTAAACATTGAGTGTTCTCAAAAGATTGAAAATATTGAAGTTTATGATGCATTGGGTCGCCAAGTAATTAGCACTAATTCTCATGTTAGTTCATTAGATTGCTCTCAATTGGAAAGTGGAATGTATATTCTAAAACTAAGAACTGACAAAGGTTTAGCTTCTTACAAAATTATTAAAGAATAACACAAAACAACTAAACAACTAAAGAACTAAACAGTAAAAGAACTAAACAAAAAACGATTAAACAATTAAATAAGGGACAAAGATAATTTATCTTTGTCCCTTTTCTTTTTAGGTTTGTTGCACAAGTATTAGGATGTTATTATCTAATATAATATTATTGTGCAATTATTTGCTACTAAATAAACAATTTATCTCTGTAATTCTAAAATATTTGTCTTATTTTTGCATTCTAATTTTCTATACTAAATAAATTTAATGATATGAAAAAAGCGTATGTATTCCCTGGTCAAGGAGCTCAGTTTGTTGGCATGGGAAAAGAACTTTATGATAATGTGCCTTTGGCAAAAGAAATGTTTGAAAAGGCTAATGAAATATTAGGGTTTAGAATTACTGACCTTATGTTCAATGGTACTGATGAAGACCTTCGTCAAACTAAGGTTACTCAACCTGCTATCTTCCTTCACTCTGTTATTTTGGCTTACTCTTTGGGTGAAGAGTTTAAGCCTGATATGGTTGCTGGTCATTCCTTAGGGGAATTTTCGGCTCTTGTGGCTGCTAAGAGTATGAGTTTTGAGGATGGTTTGCGTTTGGTGGCGGCAAGGGCTAATGCTATGCAAAAGGCTTGTGAGGCTACTCCTTCTACTATGGCTGCTATTTTGGGTTTGGATGATAAGGTTGTGGAAGATATTTGTGAAAGTATTAAAGACGAGGTTGTGGTTGCTGCTAACTACAACTGCCCTGGACAACTTGTGATTTCGGGGTCTTTGGCAGGTATTGAAAAGGCTTGTGCTTTGGCAAAAGAGGCTGGGGCTAAGCGTGCTTTGCCTTTGAGTGTTGGTGGTGCTTTCCATTCTCCTCTTATGCTCCCTGCTCAAGAAGAGCTTGCTAAGGCTATCGAAAATACAAACCTGAAAGCTCCTATCTGCCCTGTTTATCAGAATGTAAATGCTATGCCTATGACCGACCCAACTCAAATTAAGGAAAACCTAATTAAGCAATTGACTGCTGCTGTTCGTTGGACTCAGATTTCAAAGGCTATGGTCAAGGATGGTGCTACTACTTTCATTGAGGTTGGTCCTGGGGCTGTGCTTCAAGGTTTAATTAAGAAGGTGTTGCCCGAGGGAGAGTTTATATCTGCTAAAATCTAATAAATAAGTATTAATATGGATTTTCAATCTCTTATCCTAAAACGTCAGAGTGATAGGAAATATCTTCCGAATATGGTTGAGAAGGAAAAGATTATGCAGTGTATTGAGGCTGCAAGGCTTTCTCCTTCGGCATGCAATAGTCAGCCATGGACTTTCGTTGTTATTGATAATGATTCTTTGAGAGAAAGTGTTGAAAAGACTGCAACCTCATTAGGAATGAATAAGTTCGTAACTCAAGCACCTATTATTGTTGCTATTGTTTTGGAAAAGCCAAATCTTACTTCAAAAATAGGTTCTGTTATGAAGGATAAGGAATATACTCTGATAGATATTGGAATTGCTGCCAATCAGTTTTGTCTTCAAGCTGCTGAATTGGGCTTGGGAACTTGTATGATTGGGTGGTTTGATGAAAAGAAGGTTAAGAAACTTCTTGATGTTCCTTCTTCTAAGAGGATTCCTCTTCTTATTTCGCTTGGCTATTCCAATTCAAACCTTAGAGAAAAGACAAGAAAATCTATTGATAAAATGTATAAACAAAACAAATATTAAAGAAAATGATAACAAATAATTTCGCAAAAAGACATAACGGACCTCAAGAAGAAGATGTTCAAAAGATGCTTAACGTTGTTGGAGTTGGTTCAATGCAGGAGCTTATTGACAAAACAATTCCTTCTGCCATTCGCTTACAAAAGCCTCTAAATCTTCCGCAAGGAATGAATGAATTTGAGTATATCTCACATATGAAAGATTTGGCTTTAAAGAACCAAATCTTCACTTCCTATATTGGAATGGGCTTCTATAATACTATCACACCAGGGGTTTTGCAAAGAAATATCTTAGAAAACCCAGGTTGGTACACAGCCTATACTCCTTATCAGGCAGAGATTTCACAAGGACGTTTAGAAGCTCTATTTACCTTCCAAACCACAATTTGTTCTCTTACTTCAATGCCTATTGCCAATGCTTCAATGCTTGACGAGGCTACCTCTGCTGCTGAGGCTATGCTTATGTTCTATGGTTCACGTTCAAGACAACAACAAAAAGACAATATAAATAAGTTCTTTGTGGACTCAACACTTTTCCCTCAAAACCTTGGTGTAATACGCACAAGAGCTATTCCAAAGGGAATTGAAATTGTTGTAGGAGACCCTCAGGAGATTAAATTGGACGAAAGTTTCTTTGGTGCAATACTTCAATATCCTAACCTTTTTGGTCAGGCAAACGACTATAAAGACTTTGTTGAAAAGGCAAAGCAAAAGAGTATATTTGTTGCTTTTGTTGCTGACTTGCTTTCCTTGACCTTACTAACTCCTCCAGGAGAATGGGGAGCTGATGTTGTTTGCGGAAATACTCAACGTTTTGGAGTTCCTATGGGATATGGTGGACCTCATGCAGGATATTTTGCTTGTACTGAGAATTTCAAACGCAATATGCCCGGAAGAGTGGTTGGTCAAACCGTGGATGCACAAGGCAATAAGGCGTTTCGTTTGGCACTTCAAACAAGGGAACAACACATAAAAAGAGAAAAAGCAACCTCTAATATTTGTACTGCATCGGCTCTTGTAGCCATTGTTGCAGGTCAGTATGCTGCTTATCACGGACCAAAAGGCCTTACAGAAATTGCAAAAGACATCAATTGTTTGGCTTCACTTTTGGCAAAAGAGGCTACAAACTATGGCTTCAAACAACTAAATAGCGTGTATTTCGATACCCTTTACTTCGAAACTCCTGTTTCTTCGGAATTAGTTTGCCAAAAAGCTATCCAAAAGAAAATGAACTTCAATATTCTTGACAATAACCACCTTAGTATAAGTTTGGACGAAACAACTTCTATAAAAAATATAAACGATATACTTTCTGTTTTTGCCTTATCAAACAACAAGGAGCATAAAGAAGTTGTGTGTAATGGGGAATGTTCAAAAGGTGTTATTGCTGAAAATTTAAAACGCACAAGTCCATTCTTAAAAGAAGAAATATTCAACAAGTATCATAGCGAAACAGATATGATGCGTTATTTGAAGAAACTTGAAATAAAAGATTTATCTCTTAATAGGGCTATGATACCTCTTGGAAGCTGCACAATGAAACTTAATGCTGCTTCGGAAGTAATTCCATTTACATGGATAGAGTTTGGAAGCATACATCCATTTGCACCAAAAGACCAAACCCAAGGCTATATGGAGATGATTGACGATATGGACAAGATACTTTCGGAAATAACAGGCTTTGCCAAAATCAGCTTCCAACCTAACTCTGGTGCAGCTGGAGAGTATGCAGGACTTATGACAATAAGAAACTATCAAATTTCTAACGGACAAAAAGAACGTACCGTTTGTTTAATTCCTGCCTCAGCTCACGGAACTAATCCTGCTTCGGCTGCTATGGCTGGAATGGATATAATTATTATTAAATCAACCCAAGATGGAGAAATTGACATCTCTGACCTAAAAGAAAAAGCAGAGGCTAATAAAGAAAAGCTATCTTGTTTGATGGTTACCTACCCTTCTACTCATGGAGTTTTTGAAGAAGGAATACTTGAAATCATTAAGATAATACACGAAAATGGTGGTTTGGTTTATATGGACGGAGCTAATATGAATGCCCAAGTAGGACTAACCTCACCAGGATACATGGGAGCAGATGTTTGCCATTTGAACCTACACAAAACCTTCGCCATACCTCATGGAGGTGGCGGACCAGGAGTTGGACCAATTGGAGTGAAAGACTTCCTTGTGGATTACTTACCTAACCATGTTTGCTTTGAAACAGGTGGAAAACAAGGCTCACAAGTTGCCGCAGCTCCTTATGGTAGTGCCTTAGCCCTTACAATGTCGTATGGATACCTCAAACTACTTGGCTTAGATGGACTAACAGAAGCAACTCGCTATGCTATACTCAATGCCAACTATATGAAAAAACGCCTAAGTCAAGATTATAAAATACTTTATTCGGGTAAAAATGGTATGGTGGCACACGAACTAATCATTGATTGCAATCCTTTCAGTTTGAGTTCAGGAGTTCAATGTGGAGACATTGCAAAACGCCTTATGGACTATGGTTTCCACGCTCCAACGGTTGCTTTCCCTGTGCATGGAACTCTAATGATTGAACCAACCGAATCGGAACCTCTTTCAGAAATTGACCGCTTATGTGATGCTTTAATTCAGATAAGAAAAGAAATCAAAGATATTGAAGATGGCAGGGCAGATAAAACAAATAATCTTATCACTAATGCACCTCACACAATGCAAGTTGTGTGTGCAGACAATTGGGATAAGCCATACTCACGTCAAGCAGCAGCCTTCCCATTGCCACACGATGATAAATACTGGCCTTCTTCTTCAAGGGTTGATGATGCCTTTGGGGATAGAAACTTATGTGCATGCTGGGATAAATAAGAAAAGAATATCGAAAACAACTAAACAACTAAACAACTAAACAGCTAAACAAAATTAAGGGACTTTATTTATCATAAAGTCCCTTTTTCTATTTATATTATTTTTATTACCTTTGCAGCTTGAAATTCAAAATATAACATATTTAATGGTAAAGAATATATCTAACAAAAAGCTTACTTGGATACTTGCAATAGTATTTGTGGCAATAAGTGTTTTTCCGTTATTTACTAATCTTGGAACTCTTTTGCTAAGGACGTGGGATGAGAGTCGCTATGCTGCAAATTCGTATGAGATGTATGAATCGGGCAATTACTTAGTAACAACCTTTGATTATGAGCCCGACTATCTTAGCTCTAAGCCTCCTTTTGTGAATTGGTTGCAGGTGGTTTGCTTTCATTTGTTTGGGGTAAATGAGTTTGCCGTTAGGTTTCCTTCGGCATTAGCTGTTTTGTGTTTAGGCGTAGTTTTAATCCTCTTTGGAGGGAAGATACAAAAGCCTTGGGTTGGTTTCTTTGCTGCTCTAATTGCAACAACTTGCAGAGGAATTGCTGGATATCACGCTGGTAGAGGTGGTGATTACGATGCTATGCTAACTCTTTTTGTTACTACTTACACCCTTTCTTTCTTCCTTTATTTTATTGAAAAGAAATCTAAGTATATTCTTTTATTCTTTATTTTCCTTAGCTTAGCAACTCTCACAAAGGGTATTCAAGCTCTTATTCCTATACCTTTTATTTTGGGTTGGTTGATTTACAAGAAAGAGTTTGTAAGGGTTTTAAAAAGTAGGTTCACATACATTGGTATGGGTATTTTCCTATTGCTTATTGGAGGGTATTATTTAGGACGTGAGATGATGGATAAGGGTTATCTTTTGGAGATGTATAAATGTGAGATAGGAGGACGATTTAATGGCGTTATTGATGGGCATAAGCATCCTTTTGATTTCTTCTTTAAGTATCTTTATTCCGAACACTTTAAGTATTATATATGGTTTTTGCCTTTTGCCTTTGTTTTTAATTGGTTTATAAAGAACAAAACTCTAAGGTCGTTATCATGGTTTAGCTTTTTCTTTGCAGCCTTCTACTTGCTTGTAATTTCTTTATCTGAAACCAAACTGCCTTGGTATAATATCCTTGCACTTCCTTTCCTTTCAATAATTATTGGTATTGCTTTTGGACAAATTCACCTTTGGTTTTTGCACAGAAAACATATTATCTTAAAAATCCTTCCTTTTGTTTTGATGATTATTGTTTTCTCTTCTCCATACAAAGAACAAATAAAACAAAATTATAAGCCTGTGGAGTTTAAGGACTATCTGCCTTACTACAATAGGTATTATGTAATGAAGGATATTGCTCACGATAAGATAAAGATAGATAGCATTGTTTATATTAGTGCTGTTAATCAATGGCAATACGACAACGACCAAGAGGTATTATTTTACACTTATTACATCAAAACACATAATAAACATGCTTCCATAAGGGAGTTTCAATGGATAAAGGTGAATGATTATGTTCAGATAAACGAAGACTTTACATTTGAAGCCTTAAAGCAGAAATATGAGTTTGATATAGTTTATCAGAGTATGAATAATAAGATTGTTCATATAACCGGCTTAAAAGCAAAAGAAATAGAAACAGAAAGTTTATAAATAGATTCAAAACTATGACATATACAGATAAAGAAAAGAAATTCAAACGCCATACCGTAACAACTGCTTTGCCTTACGCCAATGGAGGAGTTCATATTGGACATTTAGCAGGGGTTTATGTTCCTGCTGATATTTATGTTCGCTACTTGCGTTCAATTGAGGAAGATGTAATTTTTATTGGAGGTAGCGACGAACATGGAGTGCCTATTACCATTAAAGCAAAGAAAGAAGGTATAACTCCTCAACAGGTTGTTGATAGGTACCATAGTATAATTAAAAAGTCTTTTGAGGATTTTGGAATAACCTACGATATTTATTCTCGTACCTCTTCTGCAATTCATCATAAAACCGCTTCCGACTATTTTAAAACCCTTTACGACAAAGGGAAGTTTATTGAAAAAACATCAGAACAATATTACGACCCAGAGGCAAATCAGTTTTTGGCAGATAGATATATTACCGGCACTTGTCCTTTCTGTTCAAATGAAAAAGCTTATGGCGACCAGTGTGAAGCATGCGGAACAAGCCTTAATGCAACCGATTTAATTAATCCTAAATCAACCCTAAGTGGTGCAAAACCCATTCTAAAAGAAACTAAACATTGGTTCTTACCTCTAAACAATTACGAAGACTTTATGCGTGCTTGGATATTGGAAGGACATAAGGAGTGGAAGCCTAATGTTTATGGTCAGTGCAAGAGCTGGATTGACCAAGGCTTAGAGCCAAGAGCTGTTACAAGAGACTTGGATTGGGGAGTTAAGGTTCCATTAGAAGAGGCAGAAGGAAAGGTTCTATATGTTTGGTTTGATGCTCCAATAGGATACATTTCCAATACCATTGAGCTGCTTCCTAATGATTGGGAGAAATGGTGGAAAGACAAAGAAACTAAGCTTGTTCACTTTATTGGAAAAGATAATATAGTGTTTCATTGTATTATTTTCCCAGCAATGTTAGAAGCCGAAGGGACTTATATTTTGCCAGAGAATGTTCCAGCCAATGAGTTCCTAAACCTTGAAGGCGATAAAATATCCACCTCTCGCAATTGGGCTGTTTGGTTGGATGAATACTTGGTTGAGTTTCCTAACAAACAAGATGTGTTGCGTTATGTACTTTGTGCCAATGCTCCAGAAACAAAAGACAATGACTTTACTTGGAAAGACTTTCAAACAAGAAATAATAGCGAACTTGTTGCAATCTTAGGCAATTTCATAAATAGGACAATTGTTCTAACGCATAAGTATTTTGAGGGCAAAACTCCAAAACTCAACTCTCTTTCCGAATTAGACAAAGCAACCATTGAAGAAATTAAGACCTACCCTCAGAAGATTGGCTCTTTATTGGAAACATACAAATTCCGTGAAGCCCTATTTGAACTAATGAACTTAGCACGTTTGGGAAATAAGTATTTAACAGAGAATGAGCCTTGGAAGACAATCAAAACAGATATTGAGAGAACAGAAAATTCAATAAATATCAGCCTTCAAATCTGTGCTAACCTTGCAACTCTGATGGAGCCCTTCCTTCCTTTTTCGGCAAAGAAACTCCAAAAGATGATTAATCTAAGCCCTTTGAATTGGTTTGAGGTGGGCAATAGCGAACTCCTAAAAGAAGGGCATAAGATTGAAGAGGCAGAACTTTTGTTTGAGAGAATTGAAGATGCAGAAATAGAAAAGCAGATAAATAAGCTCCTTCAAACAAAGCAGAGCAACAAAGAAAATAGTTTTGGAGCCAAAGAGCAGAAAGAAAACATTCAATTTGATGACTTTGCTAAAATGGATATTCGTTCGGGTACTATCATTGAAGCAGAAAAGGTTCCAAAGACCAAGAAACTATTGAAGTTAAAGATAGATACCGGCATTGACCAAAGAACCATTGTTAGTGGAATAGCAGAGTATTTTGAGCCAGAAAACATAATAGGCAAGCAAGTTTCTGTTTTGGTTAATCTTGCACCCAAAGACCTAAAAGGCATTCAATCGCAAGGAATGATTTTAATGGCAGAAGACAAAGACGGAAGATTAGTTTTCGTTTCCCCAACAGAAAAGGTTGTAAACGGAGCTGAAATAAAGTAGGTTTATTGAGTGCAATCAAGCTTATTCTCTATTTATATCAAGAAAGAATTTATTAAAACAAGGAATTAGTTTATTAAAACGAAGAATAAATCTCGTATGGTAACACTATAGTTATGTTATGGTCGTACCATACTGAAATTATCATGGAATGTTATAAAATTTAAATCTTGTTTTATTAAACTATAATAAGGCTCTGAGAAGTTTTAATGAGGTAAAATCCAAACTAAACAAGAAATTACACAAAAAAGACCATGAGATTATTCCCATGGTCTAATGAATATCTACACTATTTAATTTGGATCTAAGAATAGATAATAAAAGAGAAAACGAAGTTGAAATACTTATTTCCTTACAACAATTTTTCCACTAATGGTTTTGCCATTTAGAGATACATTATAAGTATAAGCTCCTGCATTAAGATTAGAAACGTCAACTCTATTACCTTGTTTAGCATTTAATTTAACTCTCTTAACCAACTTCCCTTGAATATCAAACAACTCAACTTCTCCCTTTTCGAAATTAGTTGCTTTAATATCAACATAAACATAATCCTTTGCAGGGTTAGGATAAACCTTAATTGTTTCTTTTTCTCCTGTTTCAATATTGGTGAAGCCTAAATTACCATTATGAGAGTATCTAAGCAGCCAAGCATTAGAGATATCATAATCTACTTCAGAGTATATATCTACTATAAGCCCTCCGTCAGCAAGCGCAGTAATCCCGTGTATCTTCCTTTTATTATTAGCTTGATAGCCATTAAAAGAATACATATAATTCACACTTCCGTCTAATTTAAAATTAAAAAATTCTATACCATAAGAATTGTAATCCGAAGGAGAATTATCTCTAAGTTGGCAAACAAAGAATATAGAGTCCTCATTAACAAAATCTATCATTAAGTTACTAAAATAAGAGTTGTCCCTATCAACACTCGGAGAACTAACATTATAAGAATTATTAACAAAGGTTTTATTTATAGTATTATATATATCAACAGAAATACAATTAAGTCGTCCACCTACACCAAACAATATACTATCATTAATTGTTTTTAGGTATAAATGATTCCGTGGAATAATGATGCTATCTATTAGCTCTAATGAATTTATATCAAGATAGTAAAGTTTTCGACAATAAGGTTCATTATCATCATACATATAATTACTAATTAAAATATTAGTTCCTTGCCTATCAATACTCCTTTCGTGAGATTTCCTATTGATTTTATTATATCTCAAAACATTTCCAAGAGTATCTAAAACAACTATCTTAAAATAAATTGCACTATCAATAGATGAAGTATCAAAAACATCTATTCGTGGAGACGAAATAGCGACGAACTCTTTGGAATCTTTAAGGAAAAGGTATTCATTCACAAATTCAATCAAAGAGTCTGCAATTCTTATACTCCTTTCTTCTCTTGTATGAACATCTAAAAAGATTAAAGAAATAGAATCTTTTACTATTATTTGATTAAAATCTTCATCAAAATCATAATGATAAGCATAATCTAATAAAAACAACTTATTCCCATATTTTATTTTATAATCCCTTGCAAAAGGCGTTTCTATTACATTATTTATTTTTAATGTATCATCAAAGTTCACAATTATATTATTTGCAATCTTTGACCAATAATTATCACTATCGTAATTTATAATTTTATAGTTATCTCCTTGCTTATTACTTAACTCTTTAATTTGAACACTATCACTTAAATATGTTTGATTAAAAGTTTGAGCATTAAGAATATGAGTAGATACAATTGCTATATAAAGTATTATTAATTTTTTCATATTTGAACAAAACTTTATTAGTTTAAAAATATATCCCTTTCTATGTCAAGATCGACTAAATAATCATGAAAAATATCTGATGAAGATATACCAAATTTCATTTGTGATATATACCCCTGTTTTGACACCCACTTATTAATCTTATAAACTTCATGGCAAGCTGGAAGCACGTCTATATTTGTATAATTGTTAGGATTATTTACTGGATTTAATGCAAAATAACGAGCTGCTAGTATGGTTGCTCTAACAATAGAGAATAAAGAACCTTGCGCATAAGTTGGATTACTAACAAAATTCATTCCATTTTGATAAACACTTGAATCATAAAACACTGAGCCCATGTAAGTAGCATACATGATAGTTCCTAAGGAAGGTAATGGTGAATTAATAGTGTGCATACATATATATAGATCATTAACGTATTTTTTACTCCAGTATCTTATAGTTTGATCTACTACACCCTCATACATATAATTCCAATCAGAGTTTATACCATTAGGTATTGTTGGATAATCAGTAGGTATTCGCATTATCATACCCCTTATAGAAAATGACGATGAAACATAGTAAAAAGGAGGTAATCTTAGTCCAAAAGTTATCTGAGATTGTGTAATATTTTGTATATATAAATCTGAATATTGCAAATAAGCATTACCCATTTCATTTAATACATAACCAATAAAATTTATATAGGCTTCTCTTAAGACGTTAGCGGAAATAGTTTTATTAATGTTTAAAGGAATAACAAAAGAAAAATTCCGTTCTGAATAGCTAAATGTATCAAAGGATGTTTGTTTGTGTATTAAAGCATAATTAAAATACGTTTCCATAGCAAATAACGCTTGTTGTATATCATAAGAATGAACGGTTATAGTATTGTTCTTAATTAAGTTATCAAAATCATTCAGTAACTTTATCATTTCTTCATCTTTATATTCTACTATTTCATATTGATAGGTGTATTTATTTAATTCAAAAGCGAGTTCTTCTGTTATACTTTCATACATCATAGTATCTATTTGCATTATATCAGTCTTATTGTTATAATTATTTTTTACATTATCGAATTGTTCTTCGTTTGTACACGCAACAGCAAATATTACTAATAATAATATTGCTAATATTTTATATATATTTTTCATTACTTTTAAATTTTAAACGTTTAACCGTAAAACCCTTTGCCCTCTTTCTTGTAAATTGTGGAAATATTCTTTTGTTTTACATCTTCAAATAATTTATGGGGTTTTGGAAAGAATGTTTTTGAAGTAACCAAAACTCCTTTATGTTATAAATTTATTCTTCCCCAAATAGAAAATGCCATACATACATACATACATACATACATACATACATACATACATACATACATACATACATACATACATACATACATACATACATACATACCAATACTATTAAAGTTGGTATTCTCAATAAAGTACAGCAAGATTAAACTGATAAAACTTGATAGGAGTATTAGCAATAATGAATAATTGCTAAAGAGTTCTGAAGTAAAAAGGGATAATATTCTTTTCATTTTTCTGCTCTTTTGTTGCGACAAAGATATAAATATTTATTCTATAAATCAAGCTTTTTCAAATAAAATCAAAATTAAACAGTATATTTAATAGATAGAACAATAAGAAAACTCCCATAGTATAATGAATACTAAAAGAATATTCATTTCAAATCGGCGTTATTTCGTTTGATTGGGTTTAGAATATTGATATTGATGTAAAGATTGAAAAAAGGGAAGCTAATTTAAAGCATCTAATGCTTTGAGGATTTTCTCTATTGAAAGGTTTATTTGGTCGTAAGTTATGGTTAATGGGGGTTTAATGCTTAGGCATCCTTCATTGAAAAGATGTGTTCCGGTTATTATCCCTTGTTCAAAACAACTTATTAAGGCTTTCTGCCAATTCTCTTTATGTTTTAGTTCTATGCAATTGAATAATCCTATGCCTCTAACTTCTTTGATTTGTGGATGAATTAGCTTTGTGCGATATATCTCTCCTTTTGCTTCTACCTCATCCATTAGGTTTTCTTCAATTATTATATTTAGGTTTTCAAGTGCTGCAACGCAACTTATTGGGTGTCCTCCAAAGGTTGTGGCATGCCCAATTAGTGGGTGGTGATTATTGAGCTTGTTCATTATTTCATTGGAAGATACAAAGGCTCCAATTGGCATTCCTGCTCCCATTCCTTTTGCAATGCAAAGTATGTCGGGAACAAATCCATAATTCATAAAGCCAAATAGCTTTCCTGTGCGTCCAAATCCTGTTTGTATTTCATCCATTATTAGTAATGCACCCACTTCTTGACATTTGGCTTTGAGTTTTTTCAAAAAGTCATTCTTTGGAAGTATTACACCTGCTCCTGCTTGAATGGTTTCGGCAACCACACAAGAGGTTTTTTCTGTTATCTTCAATAAATCGTCTTCATTATTAAACTCAATTCTATTACACATTGGGATAAGTGGGCGAAACTTCTGGGTTAGCTTTTCATCACTTAAAAGGCTTACTGCTCCAAGTGTTGAGCCATGATAGGAGTTTTTGAAAGAGATTACTTCATGGCGATTATTGTATAGCCTTGCTGCTTTTATTGCTCCTTCAATTGCTTCTGAGCCTGAATTTACATAGAAAATCTGATTGAAATTATTTGGCAACACGCTCATTAATCGCTTTGCATAGTTGAGCTGTGGGCTTTGTACAAACTCTCCATAGACCATAATATGCATATATTTATCCAATTGTTGCTTTACTTTCTCAACAATTCTTTGGTTTCTATGTCCTACATTCCCAACACAAATTCCTGAAAGCATATCAATATATTTCTTTCCATCGGTGTCCCAAACCCAAATACCTTCTGCCTTTTCAACGTCAATCATTATTGGGTCTATCTCCCCTACTTGTGCAACATATTGTCTAAATTCCTTTAAAGAAGTTTTCATAGCTTATAAATATTACTTGTGCAAAAATAGTTATTTTTATTAAAAAGAGAAGCATTATTCATCGCCATTTATCATTACACACACTAATAATAATAAAATAAAAAAGCAGTGAATTATAATCAAAACCCACCGCTTTTAATTCCTAATCAAAATTTTTATCTCTAAAAGTTATAGCCTAAGGAAAAGAATAGACAAATATCAGGATATTTTCTCAACCTTGAAATAGAACTAATATCACAAGAAAGAGTAAATGAATACTTATTATAGAAAGCAGATAAACCCGCATTAGCTCCAAATAATAACCCAAAAGGATAATCATAAAAATAACTAGTAAATGTACCTTCAGTAGGTTGAGTATTTGTATTTATATAATCTATTTTCCAATTAGTAATTTCAAATAATCCATATGCAACATAAGCTCCTATTTGAGGCTTAAGGCTTAGTTTATCATTTATTGGAAATTTATAAGTAAAAAGCAAAGGTATTTCTAATTGATAATTATAATGTGTTTCTTTATTATAATTATTACTAGAATATTCTTTTACTTTTGTTCCCTTATCAGCAAAATACACACCTGGAACAAAAGAAAACTTAGAAGAACCAATAGGAATATCTGCAACTGCTCCTACGTGGATACCCGGTTTGAACTTAAAAATATCTTGAGCAGAATAATAGGTTGACAAAGTCATTCCCGCTCTAACTCCGTATTGGACTTGTGCCATAGTTACAATACTTACAAATATAAGTGCAACTAAAATTATTATCTTTTTCATTATCTATTCTATTATTTTTGTTATATAAGTTTCTAATTCATCTTTATATTCATTAGCTGCTTTTTTATTTAGAAAGCAAAGCCTAAAACTAAGCGATAGTATATTAAAAATATTTTATCTCCACCATTTTCCTTTTCATAAACCCATTTACAATCAGTCTTTATAAAGATATTACGCTCTTTTATAGGAATCTTTAATCCAATACCTGCATTTAACCCAAAATTATTATCATATACATATTTATCGTAAATAGCATTATTAGGTGGATATACGTAAGTATCATAAAGATACATATTATAACATAGTCCCAATTCAAGAAAGAGTTTTGTTCTCTTACCAATATTATATCTTACGTTTGGACTAATAATAGAAAGCATTCCTAAGTTACTTCTTTCTGAACGATAGTAATACTCAAGATTATTAAAGTCAAACATATTGACAACAAAATTAAAAGGCTTTTGAGAGAAGAAAACAATATTTCCACCTGCTCCAAAACCAAATGAAGAGTTTTTAATCTTAGAATAATTAGTTGATAAATATAGTTCAAGCCCCTTTAAACTATTTGTCTTATTGTTTTGAGCATTTACATCATTTTGAGCAAAAGAGCTTTCTGCAATCAATGATATAAATATAAATATTAATATATTTTTCATTTTATAACTTTTCGTCGTGCGTTATATATTATCCGATACTTATTCATTATTATAACAGCGGCTAATGTTTTAATGGTTTGTAGCCAACACCATTTTGAAGAGGAAACCTTCTTTCTTAATTTTTAGGGGTTAATTACTATGATTACTTCCTTTTTCTTTTGAAAAAACGAATATAATCTTTAACTTTTATCAAAAAACAGGGCGATATATATGTTTTTATTTTAATTATTTGGAGCAAAGTAACATAAAAATAAGAAAAAAGAAATAGAGTTTCCTTAGTTGTCTGATTAGACTTTAGGGAGGATATGTCTGAATTAATATGTATATTGGTGCTAATCATAGCTATTTTGTTTTTATTCTAATCCACGAGGCAAATGTACAAATTTATTTCAAACCAAACAAAATGTTTTGAAAGAATTGATAGCAAACGTATAATTGTTAAAGAAAAAAAGCGTTTACTAATAAATTTGATTGATTTATTCTTGTAAAATTTGTATTTTTGCTCTTTTAAATTTTTAACCTAAAAAACATACTATAAAAATATATGAAAAGATATTATTGTATTTTCGCTATTATGCTATTTGTTTTAAGCTCTAAGACTAATGCCCAATACTCTGTTTCTTTGGAAATAAAAGGAAATAAAGATAGTATATTGCTATTGGGTAATTATTATTTGAATGGCACCTATTCTATTGACTCTGCTTATAACAAAAAGGGTAAGTTTGTGTTTGAAAATAAGGAAAAGACCCTTGAAGATGGTATTTATTTCTTTGCTAATCGCTCGGGGCAATATTGCGAGTTTATTGTAGATAAGGAACAAAAACTAAGCTTGAAAACCGATGAAAAAGATTGGATTAATAATATAACGGCTAAGAAGTCTGATGTTAATAAGGAGTATTTTGATTATATGAAAGAAACTAATCGCTTGGGGTTGGAGGTTAAGGAGCTAAATAAGTATAAAGCAACTATGGGCGAAAACGAATACAATAGTAAGCTCAAAGAACTTAGGTCGCAAAACGACTCTATAAAAGAAGACTTCATAAAGAGAAATCCTAATCACTTGCTCTCAAAAGTGTTTAATGCAACAAGGAGTGTTGATGTTCCGGAACCTGAGCCTATTTACAAGGACGATGGAAGTATTGATTCGGTTGCTATGCAAATGAAAAAGTATAATTATTATGTGAGTCATTATTTTGACAATATAGATTTCCAATGCGATGGTTTGTTGAGAACTCCTCAAACGGTGTTTCATAAATACTATGAAACCTTTTGGGAGGATATGATGAAGTATCAAACCAAGGATAGTATTTTTAGTTATGCCGTAAATATTATTGAAAGAGCAAGAGGTAGTAAGTTAATGTTTAAATTCTTGGTTCACGACATAACTGAAAGATATTTAAGAAGTCCTTATATGGGACATGATGAGATTTATATCAATATGATAAATAAATACTATGCTTCGGGCGATGCAATTTGGATGCCGCCTTCTTCCATTGATAAAGAGGTTGCTCGTGCTAAGAAGTGGAGCAATTCAACCCTATTAAAACAAGTTCCTAACTTGGCTTGTCCTGATACCAATGATGTAGTACACGACTTGTATGGTTTGACAGGAAACTACAAATTATTAATCTTTTGGTCATACGACTGTGGGCATTGTGCAACGGAAATTCCTAAGCTCTATAAGTTTTATAAGGATAATAAGGATATATATAAGTTAGATGTTATGGCTGTTAATTCTGGCTCTGATATAAACCAGTGGAAAGACAAAATTAAACAACTAAAACTCGATTGGCTAAATGTAAATGGCTTGGTTGCCAACTACGATTGGCACGAGTATTTTGACTTGGAGACCACGCCTGTTGTCTTTCTTTTAGATAATCAGAATAGAATTATTGGGAAAAAGATACCTGCTGATAATATTGAGAACTATTTGAAACTTTACAATGAAGGTAAAATTAAATTCTAATTCTTTTCACAAAATGAACAAAAGACTAAATATAATACTGCTTCTTATTTTATTTCTCTTTCCTTCTTTTATTTTTGCTCAAAACAAATATAATATCACTTTTAAAATACACGGTATTGAGGATAGCGTAGTTTATATAAAAACTATATATGGGAATAATCAATTCATAATAGATACCCTAAAAAAAGAGAAAGACGGAACTTTTGTTCTAAAAAAAGACAATATACATCAGGGTATGGGATTTGTGGCAAACAAGGACTATGAAATGTTTGCTTTCCTTTTTGACAAAAGCCCAACATTCAGCGTTGAAATTGACCTTTTGTGGAATTATCAGATAAAGGGTTGCAAGGATAACGACCTTTATTTTGAGTTTCAGAGAGCCAATACTTTGTTTAGAAATAATGAGAAAGATGTTAAGAACTATATCAAACGGAATAGGGATAAAAACATTAATTTAGATAGTATAGAGATAGCCTACAACAAAGAAAGAAGAGGTTTTATTCAGTTTCAAGAGGAGTTTTATAAAAACTATCCCTCTCACCTTATGACCAAAATGGTAAAAGCATTGGAAGACCCTAAAATACCCCAACATTTCTTTAAGGGCAGGGAAATTGACACTTCAAAGACAGCTGAGTTTGTCTATTTTTTCAGAACTAATTATTGGAATAATTTTGACTTTGCTGACAATAGATTAATTGCAACCCCATATTTTTTCAGTAAATTAAAGACTTATATTAATGAGCTTACAGTTCAACAAGGTGATTCAATAGGTCAATCGTTGAAAGAGTTTGTGGATTTAGCCTTAAAATATAACGGAAAAGAATATGCCCAATATGCTGTCAATTATTTTCTAACAATCAATAGGAAGTCTCCTTTTGCCTATAATGAAGAGAGGTTTGTTGGAATTGTGGATAGGGTTGTAAGCAGCGAAACAACCCCTTGGATTTCACCCTCAGAGATAGAGAAACTGCAAATAGAAGCAAACGAAATACGCCCCTTGCTTCCTGGTAAACAATTTGTTAATCTCTCGGAAAAAGACCTTCTTGGCAATACTTATAATCTTTATGATGTGAAAAAGAAATATACTATCGTTTACTTTTGGAGTGCTGGTTGTAAGTCGTGTAAGGAGAACTTGGAAGCATTTGAGAAGTTCTACTCCGAATATAAAGATAAATATGATTTTGAGGTTTATAGCATTGATTTAGATTATAACTTGGAGGAGAGTTTAGCATTTAGCAAAAACCACCCATTCAAATGGATTGTTTTGAAATCTGACCCCGACATCATAAAGCAGAAATACAATTTAGACATTGATATGACACCCGACCTTTATCTTTTGGATAGTGAAAAGAGGATAATTAATCATGCTCCTGTTTACAGCCAAATGGAGCAAACAATCAAAAGCATAGAAAAGAAATAAAGAGTTATTTTATTCTTTGTTTAGTTGTTTTTTTTGTAATTTTGCTTTTCTTAAATTTAAACACACAAAACAAAACTTTTTTATGTCGTTAATTAAATCTATCTCTGGTTTTCGAGGAACTATTGGAGGAAAAGAAACTGAGGCTCTAACGCCTATTGATATTGTTAAGTTTACTTCGGCTTTTGCTCAGTTTATTAAGGAAAGCTCTAAAAAGGATAAATTGAAAATTGTTATTGGAAGAGATGCAAGAATATCGGGCGAAATGGTTTCACATTTGGCGGTTGGAACCTTGATGGGAATGGGTGTTGATGTTGTGGATACAGGGCTTTCTACCACTCCTACTGTTGAAATGGCTGTTACTGACCAAGAAGCCGATGGAGGTATTATACTCACTGCAAGTCATAATCCAATTCAGTGGAATGCACTCAAACTCCTTAATGGCAAAGGTGAATTTATTAATGCAAAAGAAGGTCAAAGGGTTTTGGAGCTTGCTGCTAATCCTAACTTTTTGTTTGCTGATGTTATGCTTTTAGGAAGCTATTCTAAGGATGATTCAAGCATTGACAAACATATTGAACACATAATCAACCTACCTCTTGTGGATGTTGAAAGCATCAAAAAAGCTAAGTTTAAGGTGTGTTTTGATGCTGTTAATTCTACCGGAGGAATTGTTTTACCTAAACTCTTAAAGGCTTTGGGAGTAAGCTCTATTGTAGGATTAAATCAAGAACCTACCGGACATTTTGCTCATAATCCAGAGCCATTGCCTGAAAATATTACAGAGATTTGCGAAAAGGTTGTTGAGAATAAATGTGATGTTGGTTTTGTGGTTGATCCTGATGTTGATCGCTTGGCAATTGTGTGTGAGAATGGAAGAAGTTTTGGAGAAGAATACACTTTGGTTGCTATTTCCGATTACGTACTTTCTCATACGCCAGGCAATACCGTTTCTAATCTTTCTTCCACAAGAGCCCTAAGAGATATTACCGAAAAACATGGTCAAAACTACTATGCTTCGGCTGTTGGAGAGGTTAATGTGGTTGAGTTAATGAAAGAGAAAAATGCTATAATTGGAGGTGAGGGAAATGGCGGAGTTATTTATCCTGAGCTTCACTATGGTAGAGATGCTTTGGTTGGGATTGCTCTTTTCTTAACTTTACTTGCTAAAAAGAATATTAAAGCCTCTGCTCTTAGAGATTCTTATCCTGATTACTTTATTTCCAAAAACAAAATGGAGCTAACTGCGGATATTAATGTTGATAAGATTTTGGAAGAGATAGCAAAGAAGTATTCTTCTTATGATGTTATAACTATTGACGGAGTAAAGATAAATTTTGATACACAATGGGTTCATTTGCGTAAGAGCAACACCGAACCAATCATTAGAATTTATTCAGAAAGTGATAATATTACCAAAGCCGACCACTTGGCAAAGGTTATAATGGAAGATATTACAAATATTATCAGAGATGATATGAAATAGAATAAGCTATGAAACAAAAATTGATAGATTATTACAAAAAGAACCCCTTATCTATAATATTGCTTGTGGCGTTAGCAATACGCCTTTTGAGCGTTTTCTTTGCTAAGGGATATGGTATGCACGATGACCATTTTCTTATCATTGAAAGCTCTCGTTCTTGGGTTGATGGTTACGATTATAATAATTGGCTTCCTCAATCGCAAGGTGAGAATGCAAGACCTGAGGGACATTCACTCTTTTATCCTGTACTTTCTTTCTTCTTCTTTAAAATTCTATCATTTATAGGTATCACTGCCTTAGATACACAAATGTATTTTGTTAGATTTTTTCATGCTCTTCTTTCCTTACTAACAATATATTTTGGATATAAGATAACTTATAGCGTAACTCAAAACAAGAAGACTGCTAATATAGTTGGGTGGTTTTTAGCTTTGTATTGGGTAATGCCTTGGCTATCGGTAAGAAACCTTGTTGAGATTGTGTGTGTTCCTTTCTTACTTTGGGCAACATATCTTTACATTAAAGACACCAAACCCAAAACATCTAATATAATTTACTCTGCCTTGTTGATGGCTATTGCTTTTGCACTACGTTTTCAGGTTATCTTTTTTATTGGAGGCTTTGGTTTAGCAATGCTTATTTATAAGCAGTTTAAAGAAGCCATTATTTGGACTTTTGTACTTTTGGTAGCTTTCTTCCTAACCCAAGGAGCCGATTTATATATTTGGAAGCGTCCTTTTGCTGAAATGCAAGAGTATATAATGTATAATTTCACGCACTCAGGAGCCTATCCTAATGCACCATGGCATAATTATTTGGGAGTAATAGTTGGGGTTTTACTGCCTCCTATTAGCATATTACTACTCTTTGGATTCTTCTACGGATACAAGAGATTATTCCTATTTCTGCCTTCATTTTGTTTCCTTTTATTTCATAGCCTATTCCCTAACAAACAAGAACGTTTTATATTCCCAATACTTGCTTTTATAATTATATTAGGTATAATTAGTTTAGTGGATATAATGAATAAGTATAATAGCCATAGATGGATAAGAAAGACAATTAAGATATGTTTTTGGATTTCACTTGTGTTTAATACCATTTTAATTATTCCAACTACCATTCACTACTCTAAAAAGTCAAAGGTTGAAACAATGGTTTATTTGAGCCATTACAATAATATTGGAGCTTTTGCTGTTGAGAATACGAATAAAAGCGTTAGTATGTTCCCAAGAGCTTATTTAGGACAATGGACTCCTTTTTATGAGATAAGTAAAGAAAACGTTGATAGATTAGATATTAATCAAAAGCCTATTCCAAGCTTTTTCATCTTTGAAGGGGAAGAAAACATTGACAATAGAGTAAATAAGATAAAAGAGACTTATCCTAACATTGAATATGAAACTACCATTGAGACAAGTTTCATTGACCAAATGCTTCAAAACATAAATCCTAATAGTAGGAATTATAGAAATATAATTTATCGCAATAAGGATATATTCCCTCAAAAGAAGCTCTAAGAAGAATAACTTTATTACTCTTCTTTAAGGACTAATTGCTTAAAGACCTTACCCCTTTCTTCAAAGTTTTTGAAAGAATCGTAGCTCGAAGCAGCTGGACTTAATAATACTTTCTTTCCTTTTGAGGTTACTTGCTTACACCAAGCTACAATCTCATTATAATTGTTTGAAATAAGGAATAGAGATTTCTTCTTAGGGTTTTGCTTTATTAGTTTTTGCATCTTTTCTCCTGCCTTACCAACAAAAACAATATTCTTTAAGTCTTTGTAGTCGTAAAGTATGTTTTGCAAAACGGAGTAATCAATTCCCCTGTCTTTTCCTCCTAAGATAATGGTTTGAACTCCCTCTAAGGAATTAAGAGCCGAGATAGTGGTTTGAGGAATGGTTGAAATGGAGTCGTTGTAGTAGTCTATTTTGTTTATTGTTCCAACAAATTCCAACCTATGTTCCAATCCCTTAAACTCTAATATTTGATTTAATCCCTTTTTGCTTTCTGTTTTAAGAAACTTTGCAGCTTCATAGGCAAGCATTATATTAAACTTATTATGCTCTCCTTTTAAAAACTTAGGCTCTTCAAACTCATAGTCTTTTACATCAATTGGGATAAGAGTTGAAGAAGGGTTTAGTTTCTTTATCCACTGGCTTATTAGTTTGTCATTTGCATTATATATAAAAGCATTCTCTTTCCCTTCTTGGTATTTGATTATATTTAGCTTTGCTTTTTGATAATCCTCAAAACTTTCAAAATGGTCAAGATGTTCCTCATAGAGATTTAAAAGCACAGAAACCTTTGGTGATTGTTTAATGTATTGTAGCTGATGAGCCGATAGCTCTAAAACTATTATTGTATTAGGTGTGATTTTATCAATCAAATCGAACATAGGCACTCCAATATTCCCTGCAAGCAAAGTATCTTTATGTTTTGCCTTAATAATATTATAGATAAGAGTTGAAGTAGTACTCTTTCCTTTGGTGCCGGTTACTCCAATACATTGTGAGCCATAAAGCCTTAGGAAGAGGTCAGTTTGTGAGCTTAACATCTGTTCTTTATAAGGTTTTTCCATATGAGAATTGGCTATCCCTGGCGACTTAATCACTATATTGGTTCTGACTTGTTGGTTAATGGCTCTTTGCGATTGTTCACCCAAATAGAGTTTAATCTTCTTTTGACTAAGGGCTTCCATTAGCTCTGGGTCTTGGCTTAAATTGGTGTTGGAATCTTGCAAAAGGAGTTTCTTATGCGGAAAAAGCTTCTTAAAGAGTTGGTAAGTTGAAGCTCCTTCCTTACCTAATCCAAATATTATGATTTGTTTGTCGGCCAAAAGCCTAATGAGTTCTGCCTTTTTATAGATAGCATAATGGTTATTCAGTATTGAAAGATATTTGTTTAAGAGGTTATGTTCTTGAGATAAGGTGTAGAGAAATTTTGATTTATCCATTTCTAAATAGGGAGTAGAATTACAGAACTCTTTCCAATAACTTGTGAAGTATTGGTTTTTTGTTTGAGGGAAATTCTCTATTGTGAGGGCTATGGCTAAGTTTACCTCTTCTATTGTTCCAATACATTCAAAGGGTTTAACTTTGGCTTTACCTATTAGCTGGTCAAAGGTATCGTGTAGTGAAATAGCGTTTAAGAGGTCTGCTCCAAAGTATTTTGTTAGCTTTTCTTGTGATATGAATGGAGATAATATTAAGTATGCAAATAAGCATTTAGGACAATTGCAACACCAAGAATTTGTTTTGCTGCCTACATTACAGCTACGGAATATGGGGTGAAACTGCGTTAAGGTGGAGAATAATTGGGCTATTTGCAGCTCAGCAAGAGGACGTAGGAAACTGAAATAATTAAACCCTTCGGAAATAAACTCCTTCACATAGGCTCTAAAATCTTGTTCAAACTCAAAACTCTTTGAGTATTGATGATTTATATCTTGTCCTTTCACGGTTGATTCGTTGGCAGAGTTTTCATTGCTAAGAGCTATGTCGGGAACTCCCAATGCAAATGAAGGTAGCAATGTTGCAAAGGCTAAGAGGGCAGAAAACGGAGTATGACCATTGAGGTATCCTTTTTCATTAAGCTCTAAAAGTTTTGTATCTAAAACCCTTATTATTGTTAGCTGGTTGCCTTTATAGTTTTCTGCCAATAGGGTATCGGTGTTTGCCTTTCGTGGATTTATAATAAGAGGAATTGTATCAAAGCCGTTTTGCCTAAGCATTGCAAAGGTTACAGCAGAGTCTTTTCCCCCTCCAATTGGAACTATAACTTTGTTCTGATTATGGCTAAACTTAGGTTTTATCTTTGCAAACTCCCTTCCAGTTGGCACTATGGTCATAAAGTTGTCAAGAGTTGTTTCAATTTTATTGAGATAGAAATATTCGCCTAATCCATTAAAATAAAGCTTTTTCCAAAAGGCTATCTGGCTATCTGTTAGTGTCCCTGTTTCAATAATGAGTATGGGAGAAGCAAAAGCTTTCCAATAACTTATAAGTTCTACCATTCCAATATTGAAGACTAATACAGATAAATCTTCTGGCTTTGTTATGGTTTGTATTGATTTTCCAATACTGAAATTAAGAGTTGGCTTAAAGTAAAACTCACCACACTCAAACTCAAATTCAATATCTATGGTTTCTTTTTCCGTATCAATTGAGTAGGTGTAGTTTCTATATATGAAGAGAGGATAGTCTATTCTGAGTTGTTCAAACTTCTTCTGGTTGTTCTTTCTTTGGGTCATAGAGGAGTATAATTTTGAATTAATAAACAAAAATACAAAGAAAATTTTTAACCAAGGTTAAGATTTAAAATTCAGTATATAGGATTTGTGTTTCGGCACCATTTGAAAGCCTTGCAATGTGTTTATTGTTTTGCTTAGGGTCTAATAGTGTCCAATGATTGACAACATAAAGAACGATATCCTTACCTTTGAGCCTTTCTAAATCAGCAAAGTCAATATCTTGCTCCGATATATTATTGATATAATAGTGCTTAGAGCTATTTTCAACAATTATATGTATATCCCTTTTTTCTTTAATATATTTATAGTCTTTTAGGGTAAGAGTTATTTTTGTGCAGTCTTTTTCCTTTGGATTGATAATTGGTCTAAAGCTTAGAGCAATGAAAATCAGGAATAATATTATAGTAAATCTTCTCCAAAACGATGGTTTCTTATAGAATTGTTTCTTCATTAACTTAGAACTAAGGGTTGTTTTTTGGTTTTAACGCAAATCTCTTGAAGATATTATTAGAATTTGATTTAAATTATCCATCTCTTGATTACAATTTAACAAATCCTTAATCTATGTTTTTGTATATTTAATCTAAATATTTAGTATCTTTGTGCTTTAAATTAGAGCATTTATGAAAGAAAACAAATCAATTCCTAATTCAAAGATAGTAACATCTATATTAAAAATTTTCGCTAAGTCTCCTTTTGAAGCTCTGAACTATAAACAGGTAGCTTCACGATTAGGCTCTAACGATAGAGCCTCTGTTCAAATGGTTTTGAACCATATATTAGAGTTAAGCGAAAAAAATATTCTTATTGAACAAAGTAAAGGTAAATATCTCTTAGATTCAAGGTATATTAGCGATGAAATCCTCCCTTCCAATTATGTTATTGGAACGGTTGATATGAAACAAACCTCTAAGGCTTATGTAATCCCTGACAATGGAAATGAAGATATTTATATTGCTCCAAACAATACTAATCATGCTCTTCATAACGATAAGGTAAAGGTTTATCTTTTCCCTCGTCGTAAGGGCAGAAAGCCCGAAGGACAGATAACCGAAATTCTTCAAAGGGCTCGTACAATATTTGTTGGTAGCATACAGAAGCATCCGCGTTATGCTTTCTTTATTCCTGATAGTCCTTCTATGCCTGTGGATATATTCTTACAATTAGATGACCTAAATGGTGCAAAGGAAGATGACAAGGTTTTGGTTGAGATGACTGAATGGCCTCAAAGGGCTAATAATCCTTTTGGAAAGGTGGTTCAGATTTTGGGAAAACACGGAGAGAACAACACGGAAATGCTTTCAATATTGGCTGAATTTGGATTTCCTTTGGCTTTTCCAGAGCCTGTTGAACAGGAAGCTAAGGCTATAAGTGAGGAAATTCCACAACAAGAGATTGACAAGCGAAGAGACTTTCGTTCCATTACTACTTTCACTATTGACCCCTCTGATGCAAAAGATTTTGATGATGCTATTTCATTTAGGGTTTTAGAGAATGGAAATTATGAAGTTGGGGTTCATATTGCTGATGTTTCTTATTATGTTAAGCCCAATTCGGCAATTGACCAAGAAGCTTTTAAAAGGGCAACCTCTGTGTATTTGGTTGATAGGACAATTCCAATGTTGCCTGAGAAGCTAAGTAATGGGGTTTGTTCTTTAAGGCAGGGTGAGGATAGCTTAACTTTTTCTGCAATTTTTGAGATGAACAATAAGGCTGAGATAATCAATCAGTGGTTTGGGAAAGGTATTATTAACTCCGATAGAAGATTTACTTATGAAGAGGTTCAAAAGATAATAGAAGAAGAAAATGGTGAGATGCAGGATTATCTCTTGCCTGTTAATCGTCTTGCAACTATTCTTCGGAAGCAAAGGTTTAAAACAGGAGCCATAAACTTTGAATCGCAGGAGGTGAAGTTTCGTTTAGATGAAAACGCTAAGCCTATTGGTATATATATAAAAGAAAGTAAAGAGGCTAACTGGTTAATTGAAGAGTTTATGCTGCTTGCCAACAAGCGTGTTGCAGAGAAGATTGGTAAGGATAAAAAAGGTAATAAGGAGGCAAAGACATTTATTTATAGGGTTCACGATGAGCCTAATCCTGATAAGTTAAATGTTTTTACGGAGTTTGTTAGTAAGTTAGGCTACACCATTAACACCGAAAGCAGAAGTGCATTGGTTAAGAGTTTTAATGATTTGTTTAGGGATATTGCAGGCAAGGGCGAAGAGACTATGATTTCAAGTATTGCTATTCGTACAATGTCTAAGGCGTATTATTCAACTCATAATATTGGGCATTATGGTTTGTCTTTCCCTTTCTATTCTCATTTTACTTCCCCTATTAGACGTTATCCTGATTTAATGCTTCATCGTCTTTTAGAGCTATATCTTAATGACAAACCTTCTGTTAGTAAAGAGGTGTATGAGGAAAGGTGTGAGCATTGTTCATTAATGGAAAAACGAGCTGCTGAGGCAGAAAGAGTGTCTGTGAAATACAAGCAGGCAGAGTTTCTTTCTGACAAAATAGGGCAAGTCTTTAAAGGAGCTATCTCTGGAATAAGCAAATGGGGAATTTATGTTTTGATTGACGAGAATAAATGCGAAGGACTTATACCTATTCGTACGCTGACTGATGACTTCTACTATATTGACGAAGATAATTATCAAGTGGTGGGAAGAAAGTATAATAGGACTTATCGTTTGGGTGATGCAATTAAGATTAAGGTTGAGAGTGTTGATTTATTTAAAAAGCAAATGGACTTTTCGTTGGTTGATGATGGAGAGTTCCCTGCTGAGATGAGAGACTTTTCACCAGAGAAATTTAATAGTGAACAAGGAAGACAAAATAATAACTCCAAAAACTCAAAGCAAAATAATCATAAGCAAAATCGTAAAGGCAGAAAATAGAAAACGTATATATTTAATGAACATATTATTATTAGGTTCTGGTGCAAGAGAACACGCCATTGCCCTCAAAATACAGGAAAGCAAATTACTTACTAAGCTCTTTATTTCGCCAGGTAACCCTGGTACTTCCCTATGTGGTGAAAATGTAAACATAGGGTCTGATTTCTCTAAGATAAAAGCCTTTGTAAAGGGAAATAATATTGAAATGGTTGTAGTAGGACCAGAGCAACCATTGGTTGATGGCATTTGGGACTATTTCCATAACGATAATGAATTAAGAGATATTCTGATTGTTGGACCAAGTAAAGAGGGTGCCAATTTGGAAGGGAGTAAAGATTTTGCTAAATCCTTTATGCAAAAGAATAATATCCCAACCGCTCGCTACAAAACCTTTTATAAGGAAACCCTTAACCAAGGGAAAAAGTTCCTAAGCACATTATCCCCACCCTATGTTTTGAAGGCCGATGGTTTGGCAGCAGGTAAGGGAGTTGTTATACTTAACACATTGGAAGAGGCAGAAAAAGAACTAACTCAAATGCTTGAAAACAATAAATTTGGGACTGCTTCCAATAAGGTTGTTATTGAAGAGTTTTTAAGTGGAATTGAATGCAGCGTATTTGTTCTAACAGATGGCACAAACTATAAAGTACTCCCTGTTGCAAAAGACTATAAACGTATTGGTGAAAACGATACTGGTTTAAATACAGGTGGAATGGGAAGCATTAGTCCTATTTCTTTTGCCGATGAAGATTTTATGCAAAAGGTTGAGAAAAGGATAATTCGCCCTACAATTCAAGGCTTAAAGAATGAGAATATAAATTATCAAGGCTTTATCTTTATTGGGCTGATGAATGTTAAGCAAGAGCCTTATGTTATAGAGTATAACGTAAGAATGGGAGACCCTGAAACGGAAGTAGTTTTTCCAAGAATAAAATCGGATATATTAGAAGTCTTTAATTGTTTGAGAACTCAATCTCTTGATAGCATTAATTTAGATATAGACCCTCGTTTTGCAACTTGCGTTATGATGGTTGCAAAGGGTTATCCTGAGAACTACGAAAAAGGAAAAGAAATAAAAGGACTTCAAGACACAAATGATTGTATTGTTTTTCACGCAGGCACAAAACAAGAAGAAGAAAAGATACTGACCAATGGAGGAAGAGTTATTGCAGTTACTTGTTACGGAGAAACAATGCAAGAAGCCTTAGATAAATGTTATAAGAATGTAGAAAGGATTTCTTGGGAAGGAAAGTATTTCAGAAGAGATATAGGCAGAGATTTATTATAAAGCAATAGGTAAAAACTAATAGATTATTAATAGGAAATGAAACAATATTTAGACTTATTAGAGCATGTGCTTGAGAATGGTAATGAGAAATTAGATAGGACTGGCACAGGAACAAAGAGTGTTTTTGGTTATCAGATGAGGTTTAACTTAAATGAGGGTTTTCCTTTAGTTACAACAAAGAAACTTCATCTTCGTTCCATTATTCACGAATTGCTTTGGTTCTTGCAAGGGAACACAAATATTAAGTACCTTCACGATAATAAGGTTACAATTTGGGATGAATGGGCAGACAAGAATGGAGACTTAGGACCAATTTACGGAAAACAATGGAGAAGATGGGAAACTAAGGATGGGAAAGTGATAGATCAAATAAGTGAATTAATAGAGCTAATCAAGAAAGAACCTTATTCAAGAAGACTTTTGATTAATGCTTGGAATGTGGGTGAGATTAACCAAATGGCTCTTCCTCCTTGTCATATATTATTTCAGTTCTATGTAGCTAACAACAAACTCTCTTGCCAATTATACCAAAGAAGTGCAGATATTTTCTTGGGTGTTCCTTTCAATATTGCTTCTTATGCTCTTTTAACTCATATGATTGCACAAGTCTGCGGCCTTGAAGTTGGTGATTTTGTTCATACCTTTGGAGACGCTCATTTATACTCTAATCACTTTGAACAAGCTCGCTTGCAACTTTCTCGCAGCCCCTATCCCCTACCAGAATTAAAACTCAACAAAGAAATAAAAAGCATATTTGACTTTAAGTTTGAAGATATTGAAATACTAAACTACCAATCTCATCCAACAATTAAAGCACCTATTGCAGTTTAAATAAATAAAGAATTAATCATTTATGTTAAATATTATTGTAGCAATAGCAGAGAACAATGCAATTGGTAAAGACAATCAACTTCTCTGGCATTTGAGTGAGGATTTAAAATACTTTAAGAGAACAACCCTTGGTTGCCCTATCATTATGGGACGAAAGACTTGGGACTCTCTGCCTTTTAAGCCTTTGCCTAAAAGAGAAAATATAGTTATATCCTCAAATAAAGACTTTAAATTAGAAAATGCCACTGTGCTTTACTCTATTGACGAGGCTATTGCTTACTCTAAGGGTTTTGAGAATTGCTTTATAATTGGTGGAGGTAAGATTTATTCAGCACTGATGCCTTATTGCGAGAGGTTATATATAACAAAGGTTTATAAGAGTTTTGATGCCGACACATTTTTCCCAGAAATTGACCCTAAGGATTGGGTTTTAGAATCAGAAAGTCCAATTATGAAGGATGAAAAAAGTGATTTAGAGTTCCAATTCTTAGTTTACAAAAAGAAATAGTTAATTCTTTTAGCCTATCGTTGTGTATTATTGGGCTAAGGCTTGAATCTAATTTATTGAAACTTAATTCTAATTTTCTGTAATTTGATTTCCTATTCTCTTGAAGCTTTAAAGAGAAGAATTACATCTTTTATCTTAAATATTTTAAATACAAAGCTTAGAACAATCATTAATGCGGAACTAATTACTATGTTGTAAATCCATAATGATGTTATATCTTTCAATAAAAATACTGCTACAATCAACGCTAATATAAAGAATAGTATTCTTAATATATAAAGAATATCAAGTCTTATTTTGAAAATCTTAATGGCTATAATTGCTTGAATAAGGGCTGTTATGGTTTGTGCTGTTAGTGAGGAGTATGCTGCTCCCAAGGCTAAGAATTTCGGAACTAAGATAAAGTTAATACCCATATTTAACAGCATTCCTATGGAGGCAACTATATTAAGGTATTTCAATGAACCATTAGCAGTGAGCAGGGTGCCAAAGATGTAGGTCATTGATATTGGAATAAAACAAATGCTTAGTATTTTAAAGACTTCCGAACTTTCTTCTATGTGTTTATTATACATTAAATCCATTAGGTTAAAGCCATAGAATTGGCTTAGGACTACAAAACATACCGTTATCATTAAAAGTAGTTCAAAGGATATTTTAATTATTGGTCTTAAATCCTGTTTTTGTTGTATTAGACGTGAGAAAAGAGGAAGAAGGATTATGGAAAACAAATATGCTATCATATTTACGGCATCAACCAAACGGAATGCAGAGGCATATATTCCTGATTGCTCGGCTCCATTATCTAATATTCTTTCTATCATTACTGAGTCTACCCTGTTGTAAAAAGCCATTAGTAGAACTAATATGGCATAGGGATAGCTGTCTTTAATGATTTTTACTACAAAAGGATAATTCCATTTAGGCTTCAAAAAGCCTGCCTTCTTGACACATATTATGAATGCTACCAAGGCTGCAATAAAGTATGCTATTAGTTGGGAGTAGATAAAGTATTCTATCTTGAATTCTGTTTTTAAGAGACCACTCCAAAGCAGTATTGAGCAAAAGATTATTACAATGAATTTATCTAATACCGAAAGTATGCTGTCGGTTTTGAAAAGCATAAGCCCTGAGATGTTTGAGCGAAGGTATATCAGTATTGAAGAGAAGAACTGCGAGAGACATAATAGAGATAGTAGCTTTAAGGAGTATGCGTCGTATCCTAAGGAGATAGCAACTGCAAAAACAATAATTGTGAAAATTATTGCCATTGCAAACTTGATTGGGATTAGTTGTGAGATGTATTTTGATAGTAGGTGTGGATGTTGTGCAATTAGTCTATTATTGTAATTTGTTAGTCCAAAATCCAAGAGTATATTGAAAAGGAATGAGAAGTTTAGAAGGGCGAAGTATAGTCCATATTCTTCGGCTGCAACGGCATTTTGAACACCTCTATCTACTCCCAGAATCCAGAAGGATTTGATAAGGATGTTAAGAGTTAAAAGAAAAAATAAATTTGTTACAAACCTTTTTCTCACTTTTTATTTGTAATTTTGCTTTAATAATAGATTAAAACGTTTTTTTGTTTTGAAAATTGCAGTAAACACAAGATTATTATTATATAATAAACTTGAAGGTATAGGTTACTTTACCCTTAAAACCTTAGAAAAGGTTGTAAAGAGCCATCCCGAAGATGAGTTTATATTCTTCTTCGACAGGAAATACGATAAGAGTTATTTGTTTGCAGAAAACGTAACTCCTGTTGTCATTAATTTCCCTACACGTCATCCTATCCTTTGGTACGTCTATTTTGAGTGGCTCATACCACTTTATTTAAAGAAATATAAGGTTGATATGTTCTTTTCACCCGATAGTTTCATCCCTATAAAGACTCGTATCCCAACCCTAAACACTTTCCACGACTTAAACTATGAGTATAACCCCAAATACATTGGCAATTGGTGGCATAGGAGATATTTGTTGAAGTATTTCCCTTTGTTTGCTAAGAATGCTACTCATCTAATTACTGTTTCGTATTATTCTAAAAGAGATTTGATGGAGTTCTACGATATTGCAGAGAATAAGATTGACGTTGTGTATAATGCTGCTAACGAGTTGTATTATGTGGTTTCGGAAGAAGAACGCAATATCGCAAAACAAAAACTAACAAAAGGGAAAGACTATTTCTATTTTGTTGGAGCCATTCATAAGAGAAAGAACCTTACCAATTTGTTTAAAGCTTTTGATTTGTTTAAGTATAAAACAAATAGCGATGTTAAATTAGTTATTATTGGCTCTAAGAAATACTGGAAAGGCGAAATAGAAGATGCCTTTAACCACCTTACTTACAAGAAAGACGTAATATTTACCGGGCGTTTGGAAGCAAAAGATATTAACTTAATTGCTAATTCGGCTCTTGCTCTTACTTTTGTTTCGCAGTTTGAAGGCTTTGGTATTCCAATTGTTGAGGCGTTTGCTGCGGGTTGTCCTGTAATTACTTCCAACACTACTTCAATGCCAGAGGTTGGAGGCAATGCTGCTCTTTACTGCGACCCTTACCTGCCTCAGAGTATTGCAGATGCTATGGAGAAAATCTATTCAGAGCCTGAGTTTAGGGAGAGTTTAACTCAGAAAGGCTTTGAACAAAACAAGAAATTCAATTGGGATAAATCAGCAGATAAGTTATGGGAAGCAATGCAAAAGACAAAAAAAATAGGATAGAAGAACTTTATAATATCTTTCTTCAACACCCGAGCATAACAACAGATTCTCGCAACGTGGGGAAAGGAGATATTTTCTTTGCATTAAAAGGGGATAATTTTAATGGAAATAAATTTGCTTCAAAAGCCATTGAGAACGGAGCTTCTATTGCAGTAATTGATGAGAAAGAATATGATGGCAAGGGGTGTTTTTTAGTGGATGATGTGCTATTAACATTGCAACTCTTGGCAAATTATCATAGAAGACAATTCCCTGATTTGAAGATGTTGGCTATAACAGGTACCAATGGAAAAACTACAACAAAAGAATTAACTCTTGGAGTGCTCTCTCAGAAATACAGAACCATTGCAACACAAGGCAATCTTAACAACCACATTGGAGTACCTCTGACTTTGTTAAGAATAAATACCTCAACAGAGTTTGCAATTATTGAAATGGGAGCCAATCACAAAGGAGAGATTGACTTTCTCTGCAAAATAGCAGAGCCAATCTATGGACTTATAACTAATATTGGTAAGGCGCATTTAGAAGGTTTTGGCAGTTTTGAAGGAATTATTCAAACCAAAACAGAACTCTTCCGATATCTTGACCAACCTAATAGATTTTGTATAATTAATATGGACGACAAATCTTTATCGGATTATTCATTATCACATAAGAACAAAACCTATAAATATTCGCTTTCCAACAAAATCAACTCCGAGAAAGCTGCTCTTGACTTTGAAGGGCATATAATTCAATCCAACCTGATAGGTAGCTATAATGCACAAAACATTTTAGCTGCCATGACAATTGGAAAACTATTCGATGTTCCGTTAAACCTTTCCATACAAGCCATTGAAAGCTATAATCCTCAGAATAATCGTTCCCAAATCCTAAAAACTAATAATAATACACTTATTTTAGATTGTTATAATGCAAATCCTTCAAGCCTTTATGCTGCATTAAACGATTTCAAAGAAATGAAGGCAGATAAAAAATATGCTTTTATTGGAGCAATGAAAGAACTTGGCAATACCTCAAAACAAGAACATCAAAACATTGTTCAATTACTTAAAAACATTAATCTGGAAGCTGTTATTTTGGTTGGCAAAGAGTTTAAAGAATTTTCCGATAATTCTTTCCTTTGGTTTGAAACCTCACAAGAGGCAAGGGATTATTTATTAAATAATAATATTGTGGGAGGAATAATTCTTATAAAAGGATCACACTCTACACAAATGGATATCTTAGCAGATGCTTTATAAGGTTATAGGACTTATGTCGGGAACTTCTCTCGATGGATTAGACATTGCTTATTGTCATTTCTTATTTGAAAACAATAAGTGGACATTTGTAATAAAAGAAGCTCAAACAATAGAGTATAATAAAGAAATTAGAGAAAATCTTCTTAGGGCTGAGAACACCAATAGTGAAGATTTTGTTAGAATTGATAAAGAGTTTGGGCATTTCTTAGGCGAAAAAACCAAGAACTTTATTGAAAAGCATAGTATAGAGGTTGATTTTATTTCTTCGCATGGTCAAACTATTTTTCATCAACCAAACATCCTACTTACCACACAAATAGGCGATATTAACGCAATTGCAGCCCAAACAGGGATAAAAACAATTGGAGATTTCCGGCGAAAAGACGTAGCTCTAAAAGGGCAAGGAGCTCCTTTGGTTCCAATTGGCGATAGGTTTTTGTTTGCAGAATATCCTTATTGCCTTAATCTTGGAGGATTTTCAAATATATCTTACGAAGAATATAATAAAGACACAGAAAATAGCCAAAGAATAGCATACGATATATGTCCGGTGAATATAGTTTTGAATCATCTTGCCAACAAAGAAGGTTTAGATTACGATAAAGATGGAGCTTTATCTCGCTTGGGCAAATCAAATAATGAACTTTTAAACAAGTTGAACGGAATTGAGTTTTACACTTTAACTCAAAAGAAATCCTTAGGTAAGGAATGGGTTAAGGAGAATATATTCCCTGTTTTAGAAGATAGCAATCTTAGCACAAAAGATATGATGGCTACCTTTGTAGAGCATATAACAGACCAATTAGCTAAGAATATCAAGGGCAAGGTTTTGATTACCGGTGGTGGAGTTTACAATAAGTACTTAATAGAGAGGCTAAAACACAAGCTGAACTATCAAATTCATATCCCCAATGAAATAATCATAAACTATAAGGAGGCTTTAATATTTGCCTTTTTGGGAGTTTTGAGAGAAAGAAAAGAAATAAATGTTCTTGCCTCAGTTACCGGAGCAGAAAGAGATTCTTGTTCGGGACATATTGTGGAATAAAGAGAAAAAGATGTGTGTGTGTTGATTATTGAGATTTGACTATTTCTAATCAAAAGCTAATTTCTTATTATCAAGTTCTAATAAATTACAATCAGGTTTTAATAATCTATCTTTAAGAACTAATCTCTCTTAATTAACCCTTGATTAATTAGACTATATATCTTGTTTTTGCTTATCCCAAGTTTGTCAGCCACATAATACACTTTATTATCGTATTTCCTTAAAAAATAACTTATAATCATAGCTTCATATTCTTGCAAAGTTCTTTCTGTTGAGAGTAAATCTTCTTTTAGAAAGTTTTGTTTCAAATAAATATCTTCGGGATAAATAATTTGACCCTCTGACATCATAAGCGATAGCTCTATTATTGCTTTTAATTCTCTTATGTTTTGTGGATAATTATAGCTTAGCAAAATCTCTTTTGCTCCTTGACTAAGATGCTTTATTGGTTTGCGGTTTTTCTTGCAATATTCTAAGATGAATATCTCCGAAAGGTCAATTATCTCCGAATTATATTCTCTTAATGGAGGGAGTTTTAAGATAAAAGGGCTTAGAGTTTTATATAAATGAGGTAAAAATAGTCCTTTTTCGGCTTCTTTTTGTAAGTTCTTTTTTGAAGATGCAATTATTCTAACATCTATTAGTTTATCCGTTTGGCTCTTATTTAAATCTATCTTACCTGAACTTAATATCTGGAAAAGGTCCTCTTGTGAGGCTAATTCCAAATTTTCTATGCCATCCAAATATAAAGTTCCTCCAAAAGCCTTCTCAAAATAGGAGTTTTTATTCCTTGCTAATAGTATGGTATTTATATTAACAGTAATAAAAGGTTGGTTTTTCCTTATGGAATTACGATGAATATTTATTGCAGTATATTCTTTACCCGTTCCCACCTCTCCTTCTATCAACACATGGCTATCTTCTTGCGAGATTTCTTGCGTTATTGCTTTTAGGTAACTTAATTTTGGTTTGATTTCAAGCATAAATGACTGACTAATTAAAAATCATCTTTGAACCATAGGAAAGACTGGAAGAACTAATTCTAATTAGATATACTCCTAATGCAAAATCTTTTACGTCAATAGATGTATTAATATTATTCAAAATAGGCTTGGCTGTAATTCTTTTCTTAATGATACCTTTTATATCATAGATTAGGATTTCTGCATTATCGGAAATATTATCAATTTTTATGTTTACTCTTTCTTCTTGTTTGACATACGACACATCTACCTTAGCTTCTGTTTGGTTAATACTGTTTAATGAGGCATTGAGCATATTACAATTTATTGGTTCTCCAAAACTAATTCTATTGGATATTTGTTGTAACCTTTCTGCATCAGGAACGGAAAGCGTTGAATGAAAAGAAGAATTGATACTATCATTAAATAATTTGGAATAAATAACACATGCCGCAAGATAGCTTCCATTAATATGAGGATGAGAATTATCTGGGGAGTGGAGAACAAATGTTGAATCCTTCTTCATTGAATACTGCCAAGCTTTGCCTACCTCTGCCACAGAAGAATTGAAATCGGTTGCCATAAGAGTATAATTATTGCAAAGCTCTTCTGACATTGTCCAATAATTACAAAATGGTGGATAGTTAGGACAATTGGATTGGTCGCCATAACGATAACCCCAAGTCATAAAGAACACTACCTGACCATTATGATTATGTGATTTAAATAGAGAATCTAATTTTTTGGCATAGGGATAAACTGCATTCATAAATTGATTATAAGGGAAGGCTACTTCTTGGCTTTGTCCTTGAATAACCATAAAGTCAAAACCTCCTTCCATTATTCTTTCTTTTAATGTATTATTGTTCCAATGGGTCGCAAATTGAGCTCCTCCTGACAAAAACTTTGTTGATTCTATGCTTTTGCCAACACTATGGCTTAGTCTTTCTATTAAATCTGGCAAATCATTGGCATAAGTGTAGCTATTTCCAACAAATAATACTTTTAGTCTCTCTTGAGAAAACAAATTATAGCTAATGCCTATTAATAGTATTAGAAATAGAGTTTTTTGTTTCATAATAAATAATTTACCTCGTTCCTATACTTCCAATAACATTATTATCTTGATAATGTCCTAAGAAGAGTATTTCTTTTTCTAAGTTTAGGAATATTGTTTTGAAGAAAGGCATTTTGTTTATCCGAGAATTGTATGCTTCATGCCAACGCCAAGAGCCATCACTATAAATTTGAACGAAATTAATTTGAGTTCTTTGCTTATCGGAATTGTAATTCTTTGATGCATTAAAACGATTCCCATCGTAGTTATTTTGATGGTCATTAAACATTATATACATACCATAACGGTCTCTTGTAATGGCGTAAGAGTTGTATTTATTACTTTCTTTATAGGTCTTTTGGCGTTTAGGGATATAGGAATTTCCGCTTATAAATCCTGTTTTATCAACATTGGATATTATTATATCTCTATAAAACATTGCGTCTTCTCCTGTTGGTTTGTCGCCTCTTCGGGCAGGAGGTTGAATTTTGGATTCAAACTTTTGTTCTCCAATCATTACACAATTACCTCCAACCATCGGATAAAGCCAATCCACTGTTGCAACCATATCTGATGGATACGGTAATCCACTCCGAGAGTTTATATCTTCATCGGTCTCATATTCTTTAAACTCTAATGTTGATGAATTCTTTTTAAAGCCTTTCCTATGGTCGTAAATAAATGAGAAACTTCCTATTGCAAGCTGAGGTTTATCGGACATAGAACCATAATAGCCTGCAACCAAATAATCTTCTTCATTTGAAAAAGCACACTTAAAGTCAGTTGCCCATGCCTTAGTTAATTGTTCTTCGTGTAATCGTTCTTGATATTCGTTCATCCAAATTAAATGTACCTTGCCATCAGTATGTAGTTTTTTCTTTGCTGTGGAAAAAGAATTGACTGCTATCAAGCTACGCTTTCCATCATTACTAACTGCAACATCTTTTACTATGTATGCGTCATTACTTATTTTGAGCCTATGAGGTTTTTCCCATAATAGTCGCATCCTTTCATCATATACCTCAATATTGATTGCTCTTCCCGAAGTGTCATTAGTTAGAAAGCCAAATATTAATTTTGATTTGTTTTCTGAGAAATTGAATAGATATGGTTTTTGTCCATCAATTGCGAAATAGTTATATGATTTGAACCTTTCTGGTTTTTCTCCAATCAAACGCATATCCCTTGTGTGGAAAAACTGATAATAGAGATTTGCTTTTCCAGTGGTTTCTTTAACGGAAGCTCTCTTTGATTTATTTCTTTTTTGTTCTATTGGCTTGTTTTCTGAGGTCCTGCTAAGAACAAAACCTATCAACTCTCCTGCTCTCCAAGTTTGTTCTATTTTAAATGAAGAATGTCCAAAATCCATTTTATATATCTTTTGAACATTTTGCTGTTTGTCAATACGAGCCATATAATAATTTAACTTGAATTCCCCATTTCCGTCGTATTCATTTACAAGATACCACATATAATAGCCTTCTGGGTCTTCCATTACTATCTGTGCATCTTCGCAATCTTCAATAATGTCATAAAATCTTTCTCCCCATTTTACTTCTACTTGTGCAAAGCAGGTAAAGGTTATAAACAGCATTAGTATTGATAAAAAAAACTTTTTCATAATATATTCCACTTGTTTTATTTTAGTTTTAAAGGGCAAATATACAGAAAATTTTACCACTTGGGTAAACTTTCTGAAATTTTATTGTCTAAGAGTGTATTAAATAAATATGAAATTATAACTTTACTGATTGATTAATACGTTAAAGTTGTATTTTTGCAAACATTTAAAATATATATACATTTAATATGAGTAAATTAAATAAATTAGTGTTTTTGGCAGTGCTTAATGTATTATATCTATCATTTAGTTCATTATCCTTAACGGCTCAAGAGTCTTATGGTTCAAGAATGTCAGCTAACCCCAACCAAACAAGTGCAAAAGCTTATGGAAAAATAAGCGGAAAAGTTATTGATGCATCAACAAATACCGAATTGCAATATGTAAATGTTGCTATCTTAAATAAGAAAGACTCTTCTTTAGTAAACGGAACTATAACAGACGAACATGGTAGGTTTGATTTAAGAGAGGCTTATGGTAAATATCTTTTGAGATTTTCCTTTATTGGATACAAAGACTTTTATAGGCCAATTGAAATAAATAAATCAAATATTAGTTTGGACACAATTAAACTTGATATTGGTTATGAAACATTGGCAGGAGTAGAGATTACTGCCGAAAGAAGTATGATGGAATATCAATTGGATAAAAGGGTCGTGAATGTTGATAAAAACATTGTTAGTGCTGGGGGTAGTGCTTCCGAAGTTTTAGAAAATGTTCCCTCTGTTTCGGTTGATCAAGATGGAAATGTATCTTTAAGAGGTAGTAGTAATGTTAATGTTTTGATTGATGGCAAGCCAAGCGAACTCTTAGGTAATGACTTGGCGACAGTTCTAGAACAAATCCCTGCTTCCAGTATTGAGAATATTGAAGTTATTACCAACCCTTCTGCAAAATACAATCCAGAAGGTATGAGTGGTATTATTAATATTGTATTAAAAGAGAAAGGGAATAGAGGATTTAATGGGAATATTTCAGCAGCAGCAGGAGTAGGTATAAATAAGAAAAATGACCTTGGAGACTTTCTTTTCCCACAAGGTAATTTATCCTTAGGCTTAAATTATTCCACAAAAAAATATGCTTTATTCTTTAATGCTGATGCAAGGTATTTTTCTGGTTCAAACATATCTTTTTCTGACAATTCTACTTCTTACAATAATATTATCACAAATAATCTCCAAGACAGGTACTCTGACAATAACCGACTTGGAAGAGGATTTAAAATTGGAGGAGACTGGTATATTAATAACAAAAATACTCTTTCTCTTTCTTATAACTTACGCAAGGGAGGTTCTTTCCCTGGAAATCAAGACCAAGAAAGACTTTATAGTTGGGAAAAGGATAATCCTCTTGATACATCAAACAAAAACAATTACTATGGGCTTGAAGAAAGCGTAAGAAGAATGCTCTTTCAAAACCTAACCCTTAGCTACGAAAAGAAATTTGATAATAAAGACCAAGTACTAACTATTGACGCTAATTTTAATGCAGGCTCTTTTGGAGGAGATGTAGTTCAGACAAGAAGTTTTGATAAAAACTCACCCGAAAACTATTACTTAAAAAACACATCAGAGTCAAAAAATAAGAGAGTTTACTTTACCGCAAACTATGCTCACCCTTTCAACAAACAAGCAAAACTTGAAGTAGGGTACAACTTAAACTACATGAATAATAAATCTATTTACGATTACTTTGCTTCAAGAGATGGCATTAGAGATGACTCTATGAGTTATGACTTTAACTACCAAGAACAAATTCATGCTTTATATTCTACCTTTGGATATACTTTCAACGAAAGACTTTCTGCACAAATTGGACTTCGTGCCGAAGAAGTAATTAGAGATGGTAGTAAAATTCAAAACTCTCAAACACATATATTCCCAAAAGACAAGGACAAAAAAGACTATTTTAGCTTATTCCCAACCTTACATATTTCATATAATTTGGAAGGAAATCAATCGGCTCAAATATCATATTCAAAGAGAATAAGAAGACCTAACCCTTGGAACTTATCTCCTTATATTGACATAAATAACCCTGCAAACATTCGCTTTGGAAACCCTGACCTAATGCCAGAATATACCGATGCTTTTGAAATAGGTTATAATAAGATATTCCCAACAACAAGTGTTTTTGTCTCATTATATTACAGACGAACTAACGACGCTATTACTCATTTGAACTTTCTTTGGAATCAAGAAAATGCAATAAAGTATGGTTTTGATTGGGTATGGGACGTTGCAGGAGTAGAATATGCTGACGGAGTTAGAATAGCAAGAACATCTAAAAACCTTGCCGTTTCAACCAATTTTGGAGCAGAATTAATCATTGACCAACAAATCACAAAATGGTGGAAGGTTAATTTGAGTGGAAACCTATTTGGCAACTATGCTGACGGAAGAAAATTTGGAGGACAACTCGTTGAAACATTTACTTGGGACGCTAAATTCAACTCCAATATGACTTTACCAAAGAATTGGGTAATTCAACTTTCAGGACAATACATTCCAAAAAGGGATAACATACAAGGATATAGTTCAAAAATGTATTGGGCAGACTTAGCCGTAAAAAAGGATATCCTGAACAAGAAAGGAAGCCTTAGCTTACGTTTTAGCGATATCTTCAACACAAGAAAAAGAGCATCATATACCTTCTCTGAGAATTTCTCACAATATTCCACACGAGAAAGAGCCTCACAAGCTATCATACTTTCATTTAGCTATCGTTTTGGAGTAGCTAATCGCGACCAGATGCAAAGACAAAGAAAACGTCAAGCAAGTGAACAGGGAGAAGGTATGGAAATAATAAGTGAGGATTAGGCTAAAATGAATGAAGAGGTATTTGATATTATAAGGAAGAAATATGTTGCTCTAACTCCCGAAGAAAAGGTTAGGCAACATATTCTTTCTGTTTTAATTAAAGATAAATCCATACCTCAAACTCTTATTGCCGTTGAAGCACAAATAAAAGTTGGAAAACTAACAAAACGTTACGATATATTAGTTTACGATAGAAATCTTGTCCCTTGGATGATAATTGAATGCAAACGAGAAGACATAAAACTCACACCAGACATTCTCAATCAAACCATAAGATACAATAAGACCATAAATGCTCCTTATTTATTAATTACTAATGGTGTAGAGTTTTATTGTTTCAAAAAGGAAGAAAATACTTCAACCCTAATTAAGCAAGAGGATTTCCCTGTTTTCCCAACCAAAGAATAAGTTTATTTTATCCTTATTTAAATTTCTATCTCTTGATTCTAAGAAATTTAAATTTGATTCTAAATATTTATCTCTTGATTTTATTTTGAGTATTGTAAAACTCAGGAGTAAAAACCCTATTGAACAATTAGTTTACGTGATAAATTGAGTTTGTCGTTAGAAATTATTATATTATAAACTCCTTTGGATAAATTACTAACATCCATTTCCAACTCTTTTTGATTGGCTATTAAGTTATATGTTTTTATCTTTTTGCCATTAATATCAAAAATCAAAACATCTGCCCTTTGAACCAAGCCTTCAATCTTTAAGGTTGCTTTATCTTTGGCAGGAGAAGGATAAATGCTTACCTCTAATTCTTCGCCATTAATATCATCTAAGTCTGCGTAAATTCTGCACAAAACATCACTATAATCACTCTCACAATTAGCACTAATAGATCTTATTCTATAACAATAAGACTCTCCCTCTACAACTGAATTATCAAGATAGGTTAATATATCTACTGTATCCAATATTTCATTATCACGATAGACTATATGCGAGTTTCCATTGCCTTGCCAACTTATTCTAAAATAACCAGGCATTGGTACAGCCTCTAAATTTGTTGGGATTGATGGTAGTGGATTTACTGTTAAATTTAGTATTATTAGACTATCACAACCTGCCACTGCTTGTAAGCTATGTGTGTAAACTCCGGTTGAAGTAAGAGATTGTTCATTGAAGATATATGTTTCACCTTGACAAATTATGGCTTCAATACGATTTGTATCTATATCACTTAATATATTTGTAAAATTACTCCAATAAGGAGCTGCCCTATAAACTGCAGTATCGCAAACAATCAAAACAGCATCAGTAGGAATATATAAGAATGTTTCGTTCGAAATAATTGGAGGTGTATTGTTTTTAGAGTATATTGTATTCAAATTGTTACAATATGAGAAAGCCCAAATATCAATTGAAGTAACTGAGTAAGGTAGTGTTATAGTTGTTAAACCAATGCAATTTGAAAATGCATCCATCCCAATTGAATCAACTGAATTAGGTATATTAATGGTTGATAAAGCATAACAGCCAAAAAAAGTAGCTCTTTTAATTGATGTCATAAAATCAGGCAAAGTTATTGATGCTAAATTAGTGCATGTACTAAAAGCTCCTTCTCCTATTGAAGTAACAGAATTTGGTATAATCATATTGGTTAAAGACCTGCATCCACTAAAAACATAATCTTCAATAGACAAAACAGAATTAGGAATAGTAATTGATGTTAATGAAGAACAGTTACCGAAAGCATATATTTTGAGTTTCGTAACTGAATTAGGAATTGTAAATGTCCCTGTTCTGCCCATAGGACAACGCATTAGAATATCCATAGTTTTATTATAAAGCACCCCATTACTTGAAGCATAATAATTATTATTTGGATGGACATTAATGCTTGTTAGAATATAACTGTATATTAAATAGTCTATATACTGCACATCTTGTCCAATATTTAAAGTTGAAATAGTATTACTGTAACTAAAAATACCATTATCTATAAAGCTATTTATAGCATAATAATTTATTGTATCTATATTTGGACATGAAGAAAAGGCATACGCTCCAATATAAGTAATATTGCGAGGAATGGTTATAGAAGTTAAATTAGTGCAGCCGAAAAAGGCTTGTACCCCGATAAAAGTAGTACTATCTGGAATTGTTATATTAACTAAATTATCACAATTGGAAAAAGCAGCACTCTGAATGGAATCAAGTGAATTTGGTAGAGTAACATTAGTTAAACTTGTACACGAAGAAAAAGTTCCAATGCTAATTGAACTCAATGAATTAGAGAAATTTACTGATAATAAACTACTACATCCCATAAAAGCCCTTATTCCCATAGAAGTAAGAGAATTAGGCAGAGAAATTGAGTCTAAATTCCCACAATACTCAAAAGCATTATCTCCAATATAAGTGATAGAATTAGGTAAGGATACTGATGAGAGGCTATCACAATGAGAGAAGGTGTAATTACCAATAGATGTAACTCCATCAGGAATTGTTATAGAGGATAAATTAGTGCAATGAGAAAAAGCCTCTCTTCCGATATAATTGACTGAGTTAGGAAGATTGATTGAAGTTAAGTTAATGCAATTAGCAAAGGCTAGATTGTCAATATAAACAATTGAGTTAGGAATATTGATTGATGTCAAACTATCACAATAATTAAAAAGACCTTCTTTTATTGTATCCATAGAATTAGGAATAATTATAGAGTTTAAACTCTTACAGTTATTAAACGCAGCATAATCTATAGAAGTAATGGAATTAGGAAGATTTATTGATGTTAGGTTAATACAATCAAAAAAGGCAGCGATACCAATAGAAGTAATAGTGTTAGGAAGGCTTAAAGATACTAAATTGGAATCTCCCCAAAAAGCATGATTACCAATTGTTGTTACCGTGTAGGTTTGTGTTCCATAAACTACGGTTTGTGGGATTACAATATTGCTCGAATTACTACTATATATATTAGGATACGAGACAGTAGCTGTATTTGAAGAAAAATTAAGTTTATAATTAATGGTGTCTCCATAATCATTTGCAATTTTCACATTAATTTGAGACATTAATGTAGTGCTAATAGCACTTAATACGATTGCTATAAGAAAGAAAGTAATTTTTTTCATTGCTTTATAAATTTTTAGGTAATTAATAATTTTATTTCTCTTTGCCCATCATAACAACCTAAAAACAGAAAAAGTAAGCACAAACTTAATCTTTTTCTTATTAAAAATTAGTTATTGCCTGATTTACAGGCAAAAGATTTTTCACTTTATAAGCAAAAATTAGAATCAAAAGACAGGAAATTGAAATCAAAAAACAGGAAATTGAAATTTGATTTCATTTTTTTAGAATCAAATGCTATTTTGTTTTATTTTTTGTTTTTGGAGTAGCCTTCTTAGTTGTTTTAGAATTGGATTTGGTGGTTTTCTTAGCACTTGGCTTTATATTCGATTTAGAGATAATCTCTTTGCAATCCTCTAAGGTTAAGTCTTCTACTTTCTTAGTTTTAGGAATTTTATAATTTGAGCCATTTGCCTTTATATAAGCTCCATAAATACCTTCTAAAACTTCAATTGTGCTATCTTCTGCAAAGGATTTCAGAACTTTTTTCTCCTTTGAAGGTTTGTTTTTAATAAGCTCTATACATTCTTCTAAGGAAATGGTATAAGGGTCTTTGGTTTTTGGTAAAGAAACATTTGAGCCTCCATGTTTGATATAAGGTCCAAAGCGTCCTATATTAACAACGACATCCTCTTTTTCATAAATTCCTAAATTTCTTGGCATATCAAATAAAACAAGAGCTTCCTTTAAGGTAATCTCATCTATTCTTTGCTCTTTCTTCATACTTGCAAATTTAGGCTTATCCTCATTGGAAGTTTCTCCCAATTGAACCATAGGTCCAAAGCGACCTATCTTAGCATATACGTTTAGCCCTGTTTTAGGGTCTTGTCCGAGTAACTTCTCTCCTGAGGTCTTTTCAGAATGTTCTGCTGCTGTATTGACCTCTTTATGAAAAGGCTTATAGAAAGAACTTATCATCTTTTGCCAATCTTTGTTACCCTGCGATATTTCGTCAAATTCCTTTTCTAAATTGGCTGTAAAATTATAATCAACTATATCCTCAAAGTTTTGAACCAAGAAATTATTCACCACAATTCCAATATCTGTTGGGAAAAGCTTAGATTTCTCTGCTCCATAGTTTTCTTTTTCTTTTGAGGCTTTTATTTCGTTATTTTTTAGTGTAATTATTTCTATCTCTCTTTTCTTTGCTGGGCGGTCTTCTCTAACTATGTATTCTCTTTTCTGAATGGTGCTTATGGTTGGTGCATAAGTGGAAGGACGACCTATGCCTAAGTCTTCAAGTTTTTTAACAAGGGTTGCTTCGTTGTAGCGTGGTGGTGGTTGATTGAAGGTTTGTTGGGCTTTGGATTGGATTAGGGTTAGCTTGTCTGCTTGTTTTAAATCGGGAAGCTTTGAAGATAATCCTTCATCTTCTTCATCGTCATCTTTGGATACAGAATACACTTTTAAGAACCCATCAAAGAGGATGACTTCTCCAAGAGCCACAAAATTTTCTTTACGGGTTGAGATATCAATATTTATGGTTGTCTTTTCCAAGAGGGCATTTGCCATTTGCGATGCTATGGTTCTTTTCCAAATTAGCTCATATAGTCTTTTGGCTGAGGCATCACCTTCAATGGTTTTGTTGTTAAGATAAGTGGGACGTATTGCTTCGTGAGCCTCTTGTGCTCCCTTTGATTTGGTTGTGTATTTTCTTATCTTTACATAGTTTTCGCCGAATGTGTTAGTTATTTCTTCTTTGGCTAAGGAAAGAGCCATTTGTGAGAGATTTACTGAGTCTGTTCTCATATAGGTTATAAGCCCAGCTTCGTAGAGTTGCTGTGCTACCATCATTGTTTTAGATACAGGGAAGCCAAACTTACGGGCAGCTTCTTGTTGAAGGGTGGAGGTTGTAAAAGGAGGAGCAGGACTTTGTTTGGCTGGCTTTTTCTCTATGCTGTTTACCGTGAATGTAGCTCCTATGCAGGCTTTAAGAAAATCTAATACTTCTTCTTTTTTCTCAAAGCTCTTATTTAGAGCTGCAAGAAGTGGTTTGGTGGTTGTTTTGATGCTAAACTCAGCTTTAACTTTATACTGATAAACAGAAAGGAATGAGCGTATGTCATTTTCTCTTTCTACAATTAAACGCACTGCCACCGATTGCACTCTACCTGCCGAAAGAGAGGGTTTAACTTTTCGCCAAAGGATTGGAGATATTTCGTAACCCACTATTCTATCTAATATTCTTCGTGCTTGTTGTGCATTAACCAAATCTAAATCTATTGTTCTGGGATTTTCTACTGCGTGTAGGATTGCTGTTTTGGTGATTTCGTTAAAGACTATTCTCTTAACCTTTGTGTCGTTTAAATTGAGGGCTTCTTTTAAATGCCACGCAATTGCTTCTCCTTCGCGGTCTTCATCGGAAGCTAACCAAATAATTTCTGCTTTTGAGGCATCTTTTTTAAGTTCTAAAACAAGTTTTTCTTTATCCTTAGGTATTTCGTAATTAGGTTCGAAATTATTTTCAATATCTACCCCCATCTCACTTTTAGAAAGGTCTCTAATATGTCCGAAGCTCGATTTTACAATAAAGTCTTTTCCAAGAAACTTTTCAATAGTTTTTGCCTTAGCAGGCGATTCCACAATCACAAGATTTTTTGCCATAGCTGTTTTTTGAATTTACAGCTGCAAAAGTACAATAAAATTAAAAACTGCAAAGAAAATACTTTTTTAAACTTGGGATTTGGCTTTAAAAAAGATAGTTCATATAAATAAGAAATCTACCATAAGAATCTTTAAAGGTATTATCGGTTTCATTAGAATAAATCAAATCGTCCTTTATTTGCTTGTATGAGGTGCCAAAATTACAGAAATAAGACACTCCAAACTGAACTGTTTGTCCAAATTCAATTCCTGCCCCTACATTTAAGCCCCAAGTAAAATCTTCTGGCTTATAGATAGTTTTTAATGAAGAAATTGTTGTATTGCTATTTAGTTCTATATTCTTGCTATTATGCAGGTTAAGTTCAAGTACTGCTCCCGATAGAGCAAATACTTTTAAGTTTTTAAGCCCTGTTTTCCATTTTAAATTGATTGGAACAACCAAATAATTTACTTCAACGGAGTTCATTAGTTTATCCCCTGAGACTCTTTCCAATTCGTATAGTGCCGAGACTTCAAAGCCTAAGGAAAAAGGCAATACCATTGTTTCGCTAAGCAATCCAATTGAAAAGGGACGGAATATTCTTATGTTATTATTTTGTATTTCTAAGTTTTTGAGCTTAAAAGGTGCTCCCACTTTCACTCCAAACTTAAACTGAGAGTAACCAAAATAGCTAATGGCCGTTAAGCAAAAAACAAAAAATAAAACTTTCTTTATCATATTTCTGATTTGTTTTTATATATTTGCAAATGATTAATCATCATTTAAAATGAAACGTTGCTATCTTTATTTTATAACTCTAATGATTTCAATATCGGTTGCAAATTTAACGTTTTGTAGCGACACAACGTATAATAAATTACAATTTATTGAAAATAAAGGTCAATGGGAAGGGAATATTTTATTTAAAACCACCCTCCAAAATGGGAATGCTTTCATTGAGAATAATGGGATTACATTCTTTTTGTCGGACTATAAATCTTCGTGCTCACATGATATTCGTAATGATAAACACACCTTATGCGAACATCAGGAAAAAGCAATTAATAATCATGCTTTCAAACTAATTGTTATAAATAATAATTTCTCTAAACCTACTGCAAGTATTAAATCTAAGGAGTATTTTAATTATTATTACGGACAAGATAAATCAAAATGGGTTAATAGAGCTTTTGCTTATGAAAAGATATCTTATAATGAGATATACAATAATATAGATTGGGTTATCTATTCACAAGGATTTGATTTAAAGCATGACTTTATTGTTCATAAAGGAGGCAAGGTTGAAGATATTGAACTTGTTTATAATGGAATAGATAAGATATCTTTGAAAGAAGGAGATTTAATTCTTCGCACCTCTATTGGAGAAATCATAGAAAAAAAGCCTTATGCTTATCAACAAATTGGAGGGAAGACACGTGAGATTGAAGTTGAATTTAGATTAAAAGGTAATACTATCACTTATTATATAAAAGACTACGACAAAGACCACGACCTAATTATAGACCCTCAACTTATTTTTTCTACATACACAGGTTCAACATCAGATAACTGGGGTTTTACGGCAACTTATGATAAGGAAGGAAATGGTTATTTGGGTGGAATCGTGAGTGATATTGGTTATCCTACAACATTTGGAGCTTTTCAATCTAATTTTGCAGGAGGCAATTGGGATATTGGAATATCAAAATTTGATGCAACAGGAGAAAACCTCATCTTTTCAACCTATATTGGCGGTAGTAGTAGTGAAATGCCCCATAGTTTAATTGTTAATGAGTTTAATGAATTGGTTATTTTTGGGACAACAGGCAGTAGTAATTTTCCTATAACTCAATCGGCATATCAAACAAATTTTGTTGGAGGGGCTAATGTTGTTTATGATGGTTCTATTATCTTTTATAATGGTTGTGATATTTTTGTGAGCAGACTAAAAGATGATGGAACAGCCCTCTTAGCCTCAACCTATATTGGAGGAAGTGATAACGATGGTTTAAATTTTAGAATAGGTTATCACGATTACAATGGGAACGATTCTTTATTTTGCAACTACGCTGACGGAGCAAGAGGAGAGTTAATAACAGATGATTTGAATAATATTTATGTTGGCACCTGCACTTTTTCTTCTAATTTCCCTACAACTCCTAATGCTTTCCAACCTTATTCTGGTGGTAAGCAAGATGGAATAGTCTTTAAATTGGATTACTCTCTTTCTACATTATTATTTTCTTCTTATTTGGGAGGAAGTCATGACGATGCAATCTATTCTATTGACACCGACTCCGATTATAGATTATATGTTGCAGGAGGAACAGTTTCTCATAATTTCCCCACAACTACTAATGCCTTTTCTACATCATTTAACGGAGGAAATACAGATGGCTTTATTGCATTAATATCTTATAATGGCTCTACTATACTTGCTTCAACCTACTTTGGTTCCAATGAAAGAGACCAAGTATATTTTGTTAGAACAGATAAAGAAAATAGTCCACATGTTTTTGGGCAAACTCACGCAACAGGTTCAACACTTATACATAATGCAACCTACAATACGCCTAATAGCGGTCAGTTTTTAGCTAAGTTTTCCCCTGATTTACAAACAAGAGTTTGGAGCACAGTGTTTGGTTCTGGAAAAGGCTCTCCTAACATTTCTCCTTCAGCTTTTGCTATTGATAATTGCGGAAGAATACTTGCAACCGGCTGGGGAAGTTTTGGAAATCTTTCTACATTAGGTATGCAAACAACTCCTAATGCTTACTCTCTAAATAGTGATGGAGGAGATTTCTATATTATGTCTTTAAGTTCTGATGCCTCAACCTTAGAGTATGCAAGTTTCTTTGGTGCTTCGGGCATTGCAGACCACGTGGATGGAGGAACAAGTCGTTATGATAAATTTAGTAATATTTATCAAGCTGCTTGTGCTGCCTGTGGAGGAAGACAAGGTTTTCCAATCTATCCTACTACTGCATATTCCACAAGCAATAATTCCACAAATTGTAATGGTGCTATTTTTAAATATAATGTGTATGATGATTTTGCTGTTGCAGATTTTAATATTCCAGAAATTGGATGCGCTCCAATAACCCTTAACTTTATTAATTATGGGCGAGGAACAAGCTTTTTATGGAATTTTGGTGATGGAACCTCTTCCACCGACACCAACGCAACACATACTTACACAGAAGGAGGAGTGTACGAAGTTGAACTAATTGCTTATTTGGATAATGGTTGCCTTAGTTCTGATACATTGAAAAGAACAATCTATGTTTTAAAAAACTCATCAAGGACAATACCTGCTGTAAGAACATGTAGAGGTACGCCTGTTCAAATTGGGATTGCTCCTTTGCCTTCAAGCAATATAACATTCCAATGGCAACCAGCCGAACTTGTTACTGACCCTAATATATCTAATCCTTTTGCAATAGTTGACCAACCAACAGAATTTTGTTTAATAATAAGTGATGGCAATTGTACCGACACCATTTGGCAAAATGTGAATATTGATTTTTTATTGCTTGATTTGATTGATACAATAAAAACTTGTGATAGCCCATACAATCTTGAAATAACAATAGACGGAGCTTCAGGTTTTAAATTCTCCGATTTTTCAAATTTCTCCTTAGTTTTAAACTCCGATACCACGCTTAACCATACCGATATTTACTTGCACGGAAGTAAGTATGTATATGTTATGATTGAGAAAGACGGATGCACTGGTGTTGATAGTATTTGGTTTGATTTTAGTGGAACAAGTCTAAATATTCAACCCACTGACGTCAAATGCAATGGTGATAGCAATGGAACTGCAATAGCAACCATTAGTGGTGGAATATCTCCTCATCTTTATCAATGGAGCAATGGAGAGTCGGGGGCTTCATTAAATTCTATTGACAACTTAGCACCAGGAGATTATTCTCTTACAGTTACAGATAATAGAGGCTGCCACTCAACACAAGAGTTCACAATCAACTCTCCAAATATTCTATCGGCCCAAGTTACAAAAACCGATAACCCTTGCCAAGGAGCATGCATTGGAACAATTAACCTCACACCCAATGGCGGAACCTCTCCTTTTGCAGTTCAATGGGCGGATGGACAAACCACATTAAGCCTCTCTAATCTTTGTGCTGGAACATATAATTACATATTGACGGATATTAATAATTGTACCACAGAAGACAGCATTGAAATACTTATTGCAGGAGTTTTTAATTCCATAATTACCAAAATAGATAATAACTGCGAAGGCGTTTGTAATGGAGAAGCAAAGGTAAATCTTAGCGGAGGAAGAGCACCTTATTATTATAAATGGAGTAACAACGAAACCGAACAAACAATTACAAACCTTTGCAATGGAATATATAGTGTTCAAATAGCAGATCAAGATGGGTGTAAAACCTCCAACACGGTAGAGATAATAAACAAGGATATATATCAAGATTTCTGGGTACAGGCTTCAAGTTATGAGATATATGATGGAGAACCTATCTTGCTTTCTTGCACAGAACTTCAAGAGGTAACTTATCAATGGTCGCCATCTTCTTACATTTATCACCCAAATAGACCCAAAACCTATGCATCACCAATGCAAAGCATAACATATACTATTTTTGTAACAGACGGAAAAGGATGCGATTATTTGGATAGCGTCAGTATAAAAGTAAATGTTATAAACTGCGGAGAGCCTAATATATTTATTCCAAACATATTTACTCCTAACCAAGACGGAAAGAATGATATAATTAGAGTTACAGGAGAATATATAAGGAAGATGGAATTGTATATCTTTGATCGTTGGGGTGAGTTAGTTTTTTCAACAAAAGACATAAATCAAGGCTGGGATGGAACATTTAGAGGAGAGAAATGTATGGCAGGGGTTTATTTCTACCGATTGGAAATAGAATGCGAGAAAGGACGAACCTTTAAGAAAAATGGTGATATAACATTAATCAGATAGAAGATAAATGGCAAAGAAGCAGAAATACTACGTTGTTTGGAAAGGACATAAGGAAGGAGTTTACGAAAGCTGGGAAGAATGTCAAGAACAAATAAAAGGACATCCACAAGCACAATATAAATCCTTCACTTCCAAAACAGAGGCCTTGTTTGCCTTCAAAGAAAAAGCCGAAAAGCATCTTTATGCCTCTAAAAAAACTACCACAAAGTCGCAAACCAAACTCCCAGCCATTCCAATAGATAATCCTATAATGGAAAGCATAGCAACCGATGCAGCATGCAGTGGAAACCCTGGCCTTATGGAATATCAGGGAGTAAGCACCAAAACAAAGAAACGCCTATTCCATTATTCCCACCCTCATGGCACAAACAACATAGGAGAATTCTTAGGCTTGGTTCACGGACTCTCCTATCTCAAACGCCATAATTTAGATATACCACTCTATACCGATAGTGTTAATGCAATAAAATGGGTTAAGCAAAAAAAATGCAAAACCAAACTTGAACGCAACCAAAAGACTGAAGATTTATTCCAATACATTGAAAGAGCCGAAAAATGGCTTCAAGAAAATACCTACACAACCCAAATCCTAAAGTGGCATACAGACACTTGGGGCGAAATCCCAGCAGACTTTGGCAGGAAATAAATAATTAAAAGAGTAATTACCTCTTGTTACGTTTCAAATTCGCCTTATAGAACTTAATACCAATCATACCTTTTCTAAGTTTTGAATCAGCCCTAAAAGTAATCTTACCAACCTTAACCTTATTAGGCTTACACTCCTTTTCAGAGTCACAAGGCTCCCCAGTAACAGAAAGACTGAAAGTTCCAATTCCATCCAACTTAATATTATAACCCAATTTTAACCTCGTTTCCAAAACAATAGAAAACGCTTTCAAAGCCGAAAGAACATCAGGCTCCGAAAGACTTGTAGACTGAGAAATATCCTTTGCCATATCTTCCGAACTAAAATGCCCAGCATAAACAGCATTAGGATAATACTTTACAACTTCCTGACCATCCTTGTCAATAAATTTTTTAGCACTAACACTATAATACCTTCTCATAAACTTTATATATTTAGCTAGATAATTATTTAAAAAAACGACACTATATTCAAAATAATTTTGTATATTTGCAGATATAAACTATTCATTAGGTTTATTTAGGACTATTTATCCTAAATTCGATTTCTGGAGAACAACCTCCAATCCTTAGAATATACTTAAAAAAAAAGATGCACATCTTTTATAGTGAAAGATGTGCATCTTTTGGTATGAAAGATGTACATCTTTGGGGTAAAAAGTCCTTGATTAAAAAGTTTTTTATAAGGAGTTTGTAGATTTATTCGCCGTTTACGAAGAATTATCCCCTATTTAAATTTACTTATATCAAGGTTTATTTTTTTCATTCTTAGTTTTATTTTACTGAAACAAAATTTTACTTTTCCGTTGTGCGGGATTTCCGACTCCCGCACTCTTACAGAAACAAAATTTCACCTTTCACAAAGGACACAAAGGACTTTAAAGACTCTAATGTCCTTAAGCTCTTTAAACTCCTTAAACTCTGTAACAATTAATAAGATTCCCCTAAATGGTAAAAGGTTTGTAAAAAACATATCCATTTAAAAAATAAAGTCGAAAAGAATAAACAATATATAAAAATATTTTTCTACCTTTGAACATTGAAAAGAAATAAAAAGTTAGTAATGAATAAGTATCGGATTGAAAATCCTAATAATAAAGACGTGCGGGAGTACAAATCCCGCATGACGGAAAGTCTGTTTTCGTATAAATACAATAAAATGACAAAATAGCAAATAAAATACTTGATATATGAATTAAATGTTGTATAATTGCAGAGAAAATGTAAAAATAGAAAATAGAAGAAAATGATACACGAAATAAAAATAAAGAACTTTTTATCATTTAAAGATGAAGTAGTATTTAGTTTTGCATCTATAACCCTGGTACTGATGAGAAACATAGGTTTCCGAGTTGCAGTAACCTTAACTGCCACATAAAAAGACTGTATACGCAATTGCATTAAAATACACAATTATTTATAAAGTATTAGTATTATATGAATTAGTAAAACAAGGACGGAGGATATATGAAATATATACGCAATTGTGTTGCGTATATACAAATGTTACCTGCAAGCCTAAAAGACGACACAGCAAGAATGAACGACAGAAATAAACATAAAGTGACGGGACAAATGAACCATCAGACAGCGGACCCAAATGCCAACGCTTCTGTATTTTTATTTTTTTCCAACGCACATTTTTTAAAAACAATTTTAGCCAGCCGCACAAATGGCACATTTGGTTTTTTCCGACACACAAGCCAACGCTCAAAAAACCAAAAGAGCCATTTTTTTTGCCAACGCACGGACGGACAGATAGACAATTATTCCAACAGTATTTATCTTGAAAAACGAGATATTGAAAAATAAAAACTAAATTTGCGACTTGACATCTTTAACAACAATGAACAGAATTAAAGAAGTACTTGAAGAAAAAGGTATTAAGCAAACTTGGTTAGCCGAACAGCTTGGCAAAAGCTATAATATGGTTAATGGTTATGTGCAAAACAGACAACAACCAAGACTTGAAGTGCTTTATGAAATTGCTAGAATATTGGACGTTGAAGTTAAAGACTTACTAATAGAACAAAAAGACAAGAAATGAGTAACATATACGAACAAAGATTTTTCTCTGCCCTGAAAGACACTTTTATTGGACATCCAATTAAAGGAAAATCGGGTTATGTAAATTTAATGGACATCAAAGCACAATACTTTGCTGAAATTGAACCCTATATAAAAGCCGAGATTGACAAACAAATTGAAGCAAAATTCAGAGAAGAACTTTTTGAAAAACTCTACAACTTTTTTGACTGTTACCTGAATGAAACAGGAACGGTGTTTTTTGCCAATTCACAAATTCACAAAAACCTCTACGAAAAAGTTTATTCAGACCGTGATGATGTTGCTTTGTTTTGGAAAACACAAAAACTCTACTATGTCAAGTCTGAAGCGAATTATGAAGACTTACAAACAGAAGTAAACGGAATTAAAATTTTGTTTGATGCTTCTGAAATAAAACACGCAAAAGGTAACGAGAAAAAAGCGATACAATTCTATTTGGTAAAAGCAACCAAAGAAGAAGTTGTTTTTAAAATTCGTTATCAGGAAAGCAACAAGTACGACCGTTTAAAAGATTACTTGGAACTTGACAAAAATAACGACCTTATAGATAAATGCTTAGATGATTACGGAACAGACCTACATCCAAATATCATTTTTGCCAATACGGATATAGACCGAACAGTAATAGACAAAAAGACTGATAGCAGAAAGTGTTTATTTATTGAAAACTTAGATGATGCTTTAAGTTCTGTTAAGGTAGAATATAGCATTAACGACCTTTCTTTAATGCTTACTTACTTACACAAGAAAGGTATCATTTTGTATGATGAAGATTTGAGAAAAATCTTTAGTATTTACAAAAGACAAAATGAAATAGACTACTTTATACACAAAGATGCAGAAGGTTTTTTGAAAGAGCAGTTTGATATTTATGTTTACAATTGGCTATTCAATGATTTAGATACTGATTTTGATGCAGCGACCGTAAAGCGAATACAAAACATCAAAAAAATTGCACACAAAGTTATTGAATACATTGCCCGATTTGAAGATGAATTAAAAGCGATTTGGGAGAAACCTAAGTTTGTGAGAAACTGTAATTATGTATTGACACTTGACAAATTAGCAAATAATATAGCACTCATTGAAAAAATCATTAAAAGTCCAGGATGGAAAAACCAAGTCGAAGAATGGCAGGAATTAAACAAAGAATGGTTTGACGATAAAGGTGAGACTTCAAAAAAGGAATGGGAAGAATTCGCTTTTGCAAATGAAACATCTTTTGAAAGTGAAATTATTGAAGGTAAAAAACTTAATATGAAGTTTCAATATCTGCCAATTGATACAAAATATTTTCCTGAACTCAAATTCCAAATATTGGCTTGTTTTGAAAATATAGACAAAGAAATTGATGGGACAATTATAAAAACAGATAATTGGCAAGGACTTAACACAATCAAAGAAAAGCATAAAGCTTCACTAGACCTAATTTACATTGACCCACCATTTAATACAGGAAGTGATTTCAAATATAAAGATGCTTATCAAGACAGTACTTGGTTATCATTAATATTCGACAGAGTTTTAATAACTAATGAACTTTTGAAAAAGTCAGGGACTTTTTATTTCCATATTGATTATAGAGCGAATTATCTCGGAAGAATTCTATTAGATAGGGTTTATGGCAAAAACAATTTACTAAATGAAATAATATATGGATACAGAATTCAAGGTATAAAAAGAAATGCCTATGCTAACAAACACGATACAATTTTTGCTTACACTAAAACTAATCCTGACTTAAATATTCATAAATTTTATCCAGAAAAGGAGCGACAGATTTATAATAAACCATTTATGGACACTCAAACCATTTCGCCTGATTTTTCAAAATTAACACAAAGAGATAGGGAGTCTATATTGACTAGTCTTGAAAATGGTACACCTCTAAATGACAAGTTTAAGGAAACGATTTTTAATAGGTATTATGCTGAAACATTTGTAAGGGATATTTGGGACCACGATAAGACAAAACCTTTGATTTCGGGTTCATCAGAATACCTAAAATTTCAAACACAAAAATCTGAAGGTCTTTTATCAAGAATAATTGAAAACTCTTCTGATAAAGGAGATTATGTTTTAGATTTCTTTTCAGGAAGTGGTACAACTATTTCAACGGCACATAAACTAAATCGCAAATGGATTGGAATGGAAATGGGCGAACATTTTAGTGGCACAAATATTCCAAGATTAAAATGGACATTGATAGGCAATAAAATAGGCATTTCTACTGAAGCTAATTATAAAGGTGGTGGTTTATTTAAGTACTACGAACTAGAACAATACGAAGAAGTATTGTCAAGAGCTAAGTATCAATGGAAAAGTAAAGAAGGTAAAAACCAAATAGAGCAATATAGTTTTATGCAAGACCAAAAACTATTAGATGCTATTGACATAGACTACAAAAGCAAAAACGCCAAAGTGGTTTTTGAAAATTTGTATCCTGATGTGGATATAGCTGAAACACTTTCTAATGTTTCGGGTAAACACATCAAACAGCTTTTTGAAGACAAAGTAGTTTTTGAAGATGGCAGCGAAGTAGTGTATGCTGAAATGACTTTTGAAAAATATCCTTGGATTAAACCATTGATTTGGTGGAATAGCAAATAAACTGACAAACAATGGCTAAAATAGTATTAGAAAAATTAGTTAAAGATAACCCTTTAAGTTTACCTGAGTTTTACAAGAACTTGGATAAGGAAACCTTTGGCATAGATTGGAAGTTACACGATTACCAACAATCGGCTTTAAAGCACGCTTTAAACACTTTGTATTATTTCTTTCATCAAAAAGAACATCTTTACAATCACTATCAAACACAAACCAACGAAGATTGGAAAAAACAAATTAGCTATGCTAATGAGAGCACTCATTTTGGTTTATTAGGTCAGTATTACAAAGTAGAAGATAATCAAATACCCTACACAGAATTTTTAAATCGTGCCTCTTTATGGATGGCAACAGGTTCAGGCAAAACTTTGGTTTTAATTAAACTTATTGAGTTTTTACATCAATTAGCCACTTATAACCATATCCCTAAAAACGATATTTTAATTTTAGCACCAAAACCTGAAATTCTAAATCAGATTAAAGAGCATATTGAAGTATTCAACAAAAACAGTTCGGTAAAAATCAATCTCAAAGATTTAAGGGAGTTCGAAAAATCAAAACACTTACAAACATCTTTATATGAACCTGATGGAATCACTGTTTTTTATTACAGAAGTGATAATATTACTGATGTTGACAAAACAGAGCAGTTGAGTTACAAAACGGTTTTAAATAGTGGCAAGTGGTATGTACTTTTAGATGAAGCACACAAAGGAGATAAAGAAGATAGTATAAGACAAGCCTACTACTCTATTTTGGCTCACAAAGGTTTTATTTTTAGCTTTTCAGCAACCTTTACAGATACAGTTGACATTGTTACAACTGCCTACAATTTCAATCTAAAAAAATTCATTGAAACAGGTTATGGCAAGCATATAACTGTTAGCGGGCAGGAATATAAAAATTGGAACAAAAACAAAGGTGATTTTTCAGAAACAGAAAAAACAGAAATGGTGGTAAAATCTTTATTGGTTTTAACTGCGATTAAAAAAGAAGCTGAATACATCAAAACACATCATCCAGAATTGTACCACAATCCTTTGTTGATTACGATTGCCAATGAAGTAAATACAGTTGATGCAGAATTAAAATTATTCTTTAAACAATTGGCTATAGTTGCATCAGGTAATTATGATATTGAAAAGGCTAAGGAAGTTTTGAGTTCGGATTTAATTATTCATAAAGCCTATCAATTCAATACGGCAGAAATTCCATCTTCCTTTATTCAAATTATTGAAAACATAAGTAAAGAAGATATTCTAAAGTATGTTTTCAACGCTTCATCATTTGGAAAAATAGAATATACTAGAATATTGAACAACAGTCGTGAAATCGCATTCAGACTTAAAACAGCAGAATCAGGACAACATTTTTGTTTGTTAGTTGCATCTGATGCCACCAAATGGAGTGACAATGTTTTAGACAATTATGAATACACAGAAACACCATTAACTAAATCCTATTTTAAAGAAATTAACTCGCAAAATAGCGGTATCAATATTTTATTGGGTTCAAGAATTTTTACTGAAGGATGGGACAGTAATCGCCCAAATGTTGTAAACTTCATTAACATTGGAGTTGACGAAGGAGCACAAAAATTTGTGCTTCAAGCAATAGGTCGTGGTGTAAGAATACAACCAGTTTCAGGAATAAGAAAACGACTTGACTACATTGTAAATCCAGAAGAAACTGAAACACTATCTAGGTACATAGACATAAAAGCTAAAGCCGCCATTCTAAAAAGAAATTTACCTTTAGAAAGTTTGTTTCTTTTTGCTACAAAAAAAGAAGTAATAAAAAATATTACTGAAAATCTAAGCAGAGAAAAAGATGCTGACGATTGGAAAATTGTTAAACACATTTCTAAAACAGCTATACCTCAAGAATTATTGATTCCAAAATATGAAGAAGTAATCGCAGAAATTCCTGCGTATTCAATAAACCGTGATGAATATAACGACCTCTTAGAATTCGTTGGAATAAGTGCAGGAGTTCAAGACAAAATCGTTTTGATGCAATCTCCTATCAATGTTTCAAAAACATTAGTAACTACTTTAGAAAAAATTAGAGTTGAAACAAATTTCAATTTTTCCGTTTCTCGTTCTATTCGCAAACCAATTGACAATTTATTGCTTCTAAATCAACATTTCAATCAAAAACCCAAACGGCTAAAATCATTTGAACCAGTATTGACGGAAATAAACCACTTTGATAAAATTGAAGTTGCCAACCTTCCTGACAACGAGCTTGAACTTTTAGAACAAGCGATAATTGATTCTATAAAAGGAAGTAAATCAGAATATAGTTCAGTTAGTGATATAGTTGCAGCATACACCGCAAAGAAGCTAAACGACCAGCAATTACAGGAACAACTTGACTTATTTAACAGTAAAGACAAACCAAACAACTATTCGTACAACGGTTTGAAGCTTGAGTTAAACACAGATTTTTTAGTAGAACATTACTACAATCCCATCATACTCACATCAGAAGCACACAAACAACTTTTTAAACACATTGTTTGGGTTCCTTCAGAAGTAGAATTTTTAAAGAAACTACAAGAAAATCGGGACAAACTTGAAAAATACGAATGGTGGTATTTCTCAAAAATAGACCAGACAACAGATGATGTTTCTATACCTTATTATGACACTAGAGAACAAGAATATAGAAACTTCTTTCCTGACTTTGTTTTTTGGTTAAAACCAAAAGACAGCGACAAACTAATTATAAAATTCATTGACCCCAAAGGTAATGTGGTAGGAACAGGTAACGCAGAAGATAAAGCAAAAGGATATGAGAATATTTTCAATGGACATACAATAAAGTACCAAAACAAAGAAGTTCAAATTGACTTGTTTTTCTACAACGAACCGACAGGCGTAAACGAATCAGTAAGAGAATATTTTACAAAGGACTTTAAAAAAATGTTTGAATAATGCCAACGCTCAACAGCCACACACATTGCCAAGCCGCACCAGCCAACGCTAAAACCAAAGCTTGACAAAGAGTGTGTCTGTCCCAACGCACGACCAAAACGACTGATAAACCAATGGACGAAAAGAACACCGAAGCGATAACAAGCAATATAACCAATGTCGGGCGCAGTGGTAGCTTGAAAGCGTCTGCCCCGCTCAAAGTTTTGTAACGGTTGACAGGGATGTAGCCCGCATTCCGCCACTGGTTATATTGCAAACCGTCATAAATTGCTCGGTATTTTGAGGGATAAAATTTTGTTTTTAAAAGCAATTGAAATAAGTATAAGTACAATACCGAAGATCATACCTGCAAAGAAAAGTTTGAAATTAAATCCGGTTGTTGGTGTGATTTTCTCTTTCAGAGAAATGTTTTCCTCTTTTAAAGCTTCAAGGGTGTAGTCAAGGTTTTGGTTTTCCCTGGTAAGTTTGTAAATCTCATTGTTGTACTCCTGTTGCAGGATTTCAAATTCTTTGATCGTTTTATCGATTTGACTTTTGGTTTGGGTGATCGTTTCACTTGCAATGGGATATTTACCCGTGTGTGGATCGACCGGGGCTGCGGTGTCATAGTTTATGGTGTGGGTTGAAGCTTCACTCATCAACCGGGTGTTCTCATCCCTGAGGTGCTTAAAATCGGTTTTGAGGTTTTCTACCTGGATCTCCTTTTCGTGAAGCTCATTCTTCAAAGAGATCACAGCTGAGCTGTCGATTATTGTAACCACTTTTTCAGTGATGATTTGTTTGGGTTTGCAACCCGCCAGGAAGAGCAGGGTTGTGAAGAGCAACAGGACAACCGGTGTTGTTCTATTTGGTGCAACCACTGGTGCAATCACTGGTACAACCACTGGTACAAAAATTGGTGTAGCATTTGGTACAACAATTGTGAGTTGTGAAGTTGCGAGTTTGACTAATTTTATCATGATGCTTTACGGATTGCTTCGAGGAATTTGTAATGATAGCCGGCAATGGTGTGGGCACTGTCGAGGCCGTTGATGATCCTGCGGGCACCGAAAGGATCATCGCGTTGGGGGTTGAAAAAGTTCTCGAGCGAGTACCCGGTGAAGTCGCCCCGGTTCGATTTACCCAGGATCATCCCCTCCACCAGGATCTGGGCGGAGATCTCGGGATCCAGTGAAAGCTCGGGTTGTTCCAGGAGCGGCAGGCCCATCAGATCACCCATTCGCTCGTAATTCTCATACCATGTCAGTTGGACATCACCGCGGCCGTAGTAGATTTTGTCCGGCCAGGCGTAAGGCTGGCCATTTTGTCAGAAGCTATTGTTGAAAAAGATATTTCTCAGAAGTAAATACATTGAGAATAAGGGAAAATTACTCTTTAAATGTTTCTAAAACAATATTTGAGAAATTAGGCTATCCTTCTAATAAAGGGGGATTAGAGAAAACTTTTATTGAGTTTATTGATTTGGATGCAGATGTTGAAAGCTTTATCAAGATTAATGAAAATCAACATAGGTTTTCTTCTATTTTCTATATTAGGCAAGATGGCTTATTATCTAATTACTCTCCTGACTTCTTAGTAAAGACAAAGGACAAATATTATGTTATTGAGACTAAGGGAGAAGATAAAAAAAATGATAGCAATGTTAAACAAAAGCAATTAGCTACTATTGAATGGTGTAAGAAAATTAATTCATTAAATCCTGAATTTCGAGATAATAGAGAATGGGAATATATCTTATTAGCAGAAAATGATTTCTATATAAGAAAGGATAATGGAGCAACTCTAATAGATATTTGTAAGCTAAGCAAAGTTAGTGAGGCAGAAATACAAGGAACTTTGTTTTAGTTATTTTTTCTTAGACTTAGTGGTTACTACTTGTTTTGTCCAATTATTTAAAAAGAAAAGAACTTCTTTTTCACTATAACCTTCACCTTGCTCCAAATAAGCAGAGTATTGAGTATGCACCCTTTCGCCCTTTTCATTAAGTATTACAAATACAGGAAAACCAAACCTCTCTGGATAGCCCAAACGTTGCATAGCCTTTTCATTCTCATTGCCTTTGGAATAGTTGATATGAATAAATATAAAATTATCATCTAAGGTCTTCTTTACTTTTTCATTAGTAAGAGCAAAATCATTGAACATCAAGCACCATTTACACCAATTACCTCCTACCATTGCAAAAACATATTTGTTATCTGCCTTTGCCTTATCAATGGCTTGCGTTAATGCCTTGTCTCCATCTTGTTTTTCGTCATACACTTTTTGAGAAAAAATAACGCCTGTGCTCAAAAGCATAAGCATTATAAAGAAAATTGTCTTTTTCATAATATTATAATTTTTAGAGTGCAAAGATAATTTATTTTTATAATCTTCAAAAAGATTTGTGAGCTATTAGATTTTTTTATATATTTGCTATCCAAAATTAGTATTAACAAATAAAATTATCCATTATGAGCATTAAAGGAACAAAAACAGAACAAAACTTATTAAAAGCTTTTGCCGGCGAATCGCAAGCAAAGAACCGTTACACCTATTTTGCAAAAGAAGCAAAAAAAGAAGGTTATGAACAAATTTCAGCTATCTTTATGGAAACAGCTATTCAAGAAGAACAACACGCAAAGCAATTCTTCCGCTACCTTGAAGGAGGTATGTTGGAGATTACTGCAATGTATCCAGCAGGTATTATTGGCACAACCCAAGAAAACCTTAATGCTGCTGCTGAAGGTGAAAATGAAGAATGGTCAATTCTTTACCCAGAATTTGCTCGCATTGCCGAAGAAGAAGGATTTCCTAAGGTAGCTGCAACTTTCAAATCTATTTCTAAGGCAGAAAAAGGACACGAAGACCGTTATAGAAAACTCCTAAAAAATCTTGAAGAGAATAAAGTTTTTGAAAGAGAAGAAGAAACATTTTGGTATTGCAGAAATTGTGGATATATTCATTTCGGAAAGAAAGCCCTTGAAAAATGTCCTGCTTGCCAACATCCAAAAGCACATTTTGAAATGCAGGCTCTAAACTACTAAGCATTTATTTCAAGTTAAATGAAAATGATAAAAGCTACCAAATTTTGGTAGCTTTTATTTTTAAATGAAATTAGCTAATTGGCTTTTTATTTTGATTAATTGCCGTATATAAATATCGCTTAATGGAACGCTTTGGAGTTTTTTCAAACTCTTCTTCCTGCAAATAAAGATAAGATATTTGACAATAGGATGGTAATTCCTTATTCACATCTTCCTTAATTTGTTTCATTATAGATTTTGATTTAATAATGTCAATACCTTCACTATCTAACATATCCTGATTCAAATAAACAAGTGCAACAATCTTACCCTCTTGTTCCAAAACAATACTTTCCATAACATATTCCATAGAATTGAGCTTGTCTTCAATTTCTTCAGGATAAATATTCTGACCACTTGCTCCAAGAATCATATTCTTACTTCTTCCCTTAATGAAAAGATTGCCTTCCTTATCCATAAGCCCCAAATCTCCCGTTCTTAACCAACCATCTTCCGAAAGAACATCCCTTGTAGCCTCTTGATTCTTATAATAACCCATCATAACATTATCGCCCTTAACCAAAATCTCACCTACAATTGTTTCACTATCCTCAGAATCAATTTTAATTTCCATTCTTGGGGTTATCCTCCCACACGAGTTTAGTTTATGTGTTTTCCAATCGGCATAGGTAATAATTGGAGCACACTCAGTCATTCCATAACCAATTGTATAACGCAACCCTATCTTCTTAAAGAAAGCCTCAACCTCTTGATTAATTGCTGCACCACCAATAATTATCTCATAAAACCTTCCACCAAAAGCATCATTCAAAGAACTTAAAATCTTATGTTTAATAACATTATCAATAATTGGAGTATTCAAAAGAATTTTTATCAAAGTCTTATCGAGCATAGGCTTAATTTTAGACTTATAAATCTTTTCTATAATTAAAGGCACCGCAATAATAAGGTCTGGTTTCACGCTTTCAAAAGCTTCCGCTACTATTTTTGGACTTGGCACACGAGTAAGAAAATGAATATGCATACCTATCATAAACTCAAAAATAATTTCAAAACTCATTCCATACATGTGAGCCATAGGAAGCATTGAAATAATATTCATTCCTGCCGACATTTCAGGCAAAACTTCCTTAGCAAACATTAAATTGGAATTAAGAGCCTTATAAGAAAGCATAACCCCTTTTGAGAGCGAAGTTGTTCCAGAGGTATAGTTGATAATAGCTAAATCATCAATATTTTCTCTTTCGTATTTCACATTCTCTCTACGGAAACCCTTAGGATACTTTTTTTGAAACCTTTGGTCTATTTTCTGATAAGCCTTCCTGCAAGAATGAGAAGCACAAGAAACCAAAGAGAAATCGGGCATAAGGATAATAGCATATAAATCTCCCATCTGCTTCTCATCTAACCCTTCCCAAACAACATCTCCAACAAAAAGTAATTTGGCTTCTGAATGATTGACAAGGTGATGAATGGATTCGGGCTTAAACTCGTGTAAGATAGGGACAGCAACTGCACCATAAGAAATTATAGCAAAGAAACTAATTGCCCAGTTGGCAGAATTTCTACCACAAAGAGCAATCTTATCTCCTTTTTTAATATTACATTCCTCAAAGAATATATGTATGCGTGCTATTTGTTTAGCAACGGCAGAATAGTATTTTGGTTCCGCCTTATAATCCGAAAGAGCAGGATAATCCCAATGATACTTCAAGCTCTCTTCAATATTAGCAATAAAACTATTTGTACTCATAAAATCCTTAAATTCTAATTAATTATTTGGCAAATATAATCAAAAAGTATAATACCAAGATAATTTTGAAATAATATCAAAAGACAAAAAATTAAAATCAAAAGATAAATTTTTGAAATCAAAAGACAATAAGTCCAAATCAAAAGACAATACTTCAAAATTGGGATATAAAGAATGTAAAGATTATTAAGAAAAAAAATCCTAATTATCCGAATCTATTGGATGATTATATTGGTCTATAAGTCTTTCTTGCTCATCTTCCGAAATAATTAAAAGAACATCATGCTCTATTAGTTCCAATTGACCATTAGGAATTAAGAAATTGCCATCTCTCTTAACCATAATAACCAAAGTTCTTTCTGGCAGGGTCATATCTTTTAAATTATTACCATGACGAAGCATAACCTTTGTAAGTTTAAGCTCTCTTAAATGAACATTGAGTTCTTCTGGGATTTCTACTCCAAAATCACTTTGCTTGTCTTTAACAGGTAGGTCTAATTTAAGTAGTTGTGCAACCTTTGTAATTGTCATACCCTGCACAATAAGAGAAACTAATGTTACAATAAAAACTATATTGAATATATGATTAGAATGTGGTACATTGGCAACAACAGGATAGGTTGCAAAAATAATTGGTACTGCCCCTCTTAAACCAACCCACGAAATAAAAAGTCTTGAACGAAATTTCACCTTTCTAAAAGGTAATAAACATAAGAACACACTCACAGGACGAGCAATCAATATCATAAATATGCTTATCAACAACCCTATTGGGAGCACATAAATCATTTCACTTGGATTAACCAAAAGTCCCAAGGAAAGAAACATAATTAATTGTGCAAGCATTGTTAAGCCATCTAAGAAAGAGGATATTTCTTTTTTGAAAACAATCTTATTATTTCCAACAATAATACCTGCAATATAAACAGCCAAATAACCATTCCCTTTCAGAATATCGGTTAAGGCAAAAGTAAAGAGAATAATGCTTAAAAGCAAAAGAGGATATAGCGAAGGATAAGGGATTTGCACTTTATTGATTAGTTTTACAGCAAATTTTCCAATTGCAAAACCAATAGCTCCACCCACAATAAACTGAATAAAGAAACTTCCTACAACAACTCCTACTCCCAAATTGGAAGAAAGTATAAACTGAATAAGTGCAATGGTTAGCATATAAGCCATTGGGTCATTACTTCCACTTTCCAATTCGAGGGTTGGGCGAAGATTGTGTTTAAGACGTATTTTTTGAGTTTTTAGAATACTAAAAACCGAAGCTGAATCGGTAGAAGACATTGTGGAGGCTAACAAAAGTGCTGTTGCCAAAGGAAAATATATGTTTGCAAACTCATAACCAGAAATCCAAAATATAAAGAAACCTGTCAGAACTGCGGTCAATAGCACCCCAAAGGTTGAGAGCACTATCCCTTGCACCAATACAGGCTTAATTTCTTTGAATTTGGTATCCATGCCTCCTGAGAAAAGGATAATGCTTAGAGCTACCATACCAATAAACTGAGCGACTTGAGCACTATAAAAGTGAACTCCAAGCCCATCACTTCCAAAAAGCATTCCTACAACAAGGAAGATAAGTAGGGTTGGAATACCAAAACGAGCACTTGCTCTACTCATGATTATACTTACAAAAATAAGTATTCCTGCAACTAATATTATATTATCGGGAGAAATTTCCATAGCTATTTGTATTTAATTATTATTTATGGATTCAACAATTTTAATATTCTTTTTACCACTCTATCTAATTCATCAGTGGTTTTGGTTTCATAAATTAAATTTATATCACTTTCGTTCAAAAATAATCCCTTTGCAAAGAAAGTCCAATATTCTTTTAGTTTATTTACAGAAGAAAAATTTTTAAGTAATTCGTTATGTAGAGCAATTATCCTCTCCTTTTTTATAGGATATTCCATAAGTTTTATTTCATAGGGTAAGCAAGGATTAAAAAGTAAGCCTCTTCCTATCATCCAATCGCAAACAGAAGGGAAACGCATTTTTAATCGGTTAAAGTCTTGCTTTGAAAAAATATCGCCATTATACACTACTCTCTTATTTAGTTTTGATAGAATATCTTCAAAGCAGTTCAAATCAACCTCAGAAGAATATTTATCCTTTGCCAAACGAGGATGAATAACAACACGACTTAAAGGATAGGCATTAATTATTGGGATAAGGCGATAAATGTCATCTATACTTTCTACTCCAAGCCTAAGCTTTAAAGAAAGGTTTATTGGAATTTTATTAACAATAGCATCAATTATCTTTTCTATTCTTTGAGTATCTTTCAAAAGTCCTGCTCCCCTATCCTTGTTTAAGGAACGCCTATACGGACAACCCAAATTCCAATTCATTTCCTTATATCCCAAAGAAAAAAGAGCATCAGCAACCTCTATTAATCCATTAATATCATTGCCTAAAACCTGCGGAATAATATCCATTTCAGAAATATTGTTCTCTTTTAATACTTCTTTGTATTTTCTTTTTCCAAACTTCAAACTGCCATGAGTTAGAGAAATAAAAGGAGTTATGGCTTTGTCTATTGCGTTGGGGAAAATCTTATCATAGGCATTTCTAAATCGGTAATCAGTTAGGAATTGCATTGGAGCCATATAGAGCTTATCCTGTGGGGTAAAAAGCCTTGTTTCAAACACAAAGGTATTCTCCGATTTAATTTGAGGGAATAAAACTCTTAACTCTCCATTCATAAACTTAATAATTATAGTAGCCCTTCCACATCTTTGAAAGGTGCTTTAATATTTCATTCTCTTTGGAATTATCATTTGTTTGATAAATAATCTCTCCTCTTAAACCCTCTGGCATAAAATCCAAAGGAGTGAAGTTTCCTTCATAGTCGTGAGCATACTTATAATCCTTTCCATAACCTATTTCTTTCATAAGCGAGGTTGGAGAATTTCTAAGATGTAATGGTATAGGTAAATCACCTTTCTTTTCTACAAGCGCCAAAGCTTTTTCAATAGCCAAATAAGTGGAATTGCTCTTAGGAGAGGTTGCAAGATAAACAGCAATTTGAGAAAGAATTATCCTACATTCTGGATAGCCAATCTTATTTACTGCATCAAAACAAGCATTTGCTAAAAGCAGAGCATTAGGATTAGCCATCCCAATATCTTCCACTGCTAATATAACCAAACGTCTTGCAATAAACAAAGCATCTTCCCCCGAATGAACCATTCTTGCCAACCAATAGATAGCAGCATTAGGGTCAGAACCTCTTATACTCTTAATGAAGGCTGAAATAACATCATAGTGCATCTCTCCTTTTTTATCGTAAGAAGAGAGATTTTGCTGAATAATTAAAGAAACCTTGTCATTAGTAATCACATTATCATTTCCAAGTTGATAAACCACAATTTCAATTGCATTCAAGAGCTTGCGGGCATCTCCTCCACTTATTCGCATAAGGTTTTCTGTTTCCTTAATCTCTATGTGTTTTTGATAAGTTTCATTATAAAACAAAACAGCTCTATCAATCAACTTTTGTAAATCATCTTTCTCTAAACTTTTAAGAATAAAGACTTGACATCTTGAAAGAAGTGGTGTGATAACCTCAAAGGATGGATTTTCCGTTGTAGCTCCAATAAGAGTAATTATCCCTTGTTCAACAGCTCCGAGTAAGGAATCCTGTTGGTTTTTGGAGAAACGATGAATCTCATCAATAAAAAGAATAGTTCGTGAGCTTTGTTTTGCCTTTTCAATAACATCTCTGACCTCTTTAACTCCTGAATTAATAGCACTCAAAGAAACAAAAGGGACAAACAATTTATTAGCAATTATATTGGCAAGCGTAGTTTTTCCAACCCCTGGCGGCCCCCAAAGAATCATAGAAGGGATATTACCATTTTCAATAGCATTACGAAGTATTGCACCCTCCCCTACTAAGTGCTTTTGCCCTATATATTCATCTAAATTATTTGGTCTTAAACTCGCTGCAAGAGGTTTCATAAACTTACTTATAAATCAAAAAAACAGTATTTCTCTTATTAAGGTCAAGCTTAGTTTGTTTCCAAGAACTAACCTTTTTAGTTATTATTTGTTCTGTTGGCATTGAAATATCAGCTCCAATACAAAGTAAAGTATTAGGATGAAGACTTTCAATCAAACTCTCTAACATTTGGTTATTCCTATATGGAGCCTCAATAAATATTTGAGTTTGGTTAAACTTATAAGCCAAGCTTTCAAGTTCTTTAATTTTCTTTACTCTTAAAACCTTATCAACTGGCAAATAACCCAAAAAAGCAAAGTTCTGACCATTAAAACCCGAAGCCATAAGAGACATCATAAGAGAAGAAGCTCCCACAAGCGGCACAACCTTAATTCCTTTTCTTTGGGCCATACTAACAACCATAGAACCTGGGTCAGCAACACAAGGAAGCCCTGCCTCAGACATAAGTCCTATATTTCTTCCTTCAAAGATAGGGTTTAAATAATTTTCTATCTCCTCTATCTTAGTATGTTCATTAAGTAGGAGAAACTCCACTTGCTCAAAATCTTTTGTGTAACCAGCCTTTTTTAAAAACCTTCTTGCCGAGCGTAAGTCTTCCACAATAAAACAATTGCACTCTTGCAAAAGCCTTAAATTAATAGCAGGAAGAGAATACTCTAACCCATTATCAGCAATTGGTGTAGGGAAAAGGTATAATTTAGCACTACCCATATCAAACTTAGTTGCACTCATATCAAATGCAAAGGTAATAAAAACTATTTATTTTGGTGCGATATGATATTAACAAAGAAGAAGATTAATAGAAAAACAAGAATCATTATATCGCCTACGGCAATAGCAGACTTCCCAAAAAACATAATAGGAAGAATAATATTAAGAACTACTGCAACCACAAAAATATAATATCCAGTAGTAAACCCCCTATACATTATAACAAGACCCGTAACAATACCAGCCCCAATTAATCCCATCAAAATAAAGAAATTACTATTAGTTTGTATGATGTCCAACATCTTATGCTTATAAAAGAAGAAACTACTTGGAAGAATATCTGAAGATAGAATATCTTGACTTATACCATTAAAAATACCTATAAAAAGATTAGTTAAAGTAATAATAGAATAAACTAATATACAGATAACCAACACTATTTTCATAAAAATAGTTGGAGAGTATCCCTTTTGTAATTTGTATTTATCTACTATTTTATTCATATACTTCTTTATGAGGGATGTGTTGAATAATTAGGTTTTGTTGTCTTGTGTAAGAGAACTATTCCTGCTTCATATTATGAAAAACATTCACAACATCATCATCTTCTTCCATTTTTTCCAAGAGCTTTTCAACTTCTTTCTGCTCCTCTTCATTTAAAACTTTTAAATCGTTAGGAATACGTTCAAACTTAAATGTTTTGATTTCAAAATTATTTTCTTCTAAATATTTTTGAATAGGTCCAAAATTAGAAAAAGGAGCATATATATGTATTTCATCTTCTTCTAAAAAGCAATCCTCAACCCCAAAATCAATTAATTCAAGTTCCAACTCTTCCAAATCAATTCCTTCCTTTGGAACAACAGTAAAATTGCATTGACGATCAAAAAGAAAATCACACATACCAGTAGTTCCCAAAGAACCTCCTAATTTATTAAAATAACTTCTCACATTAGCAACTGTTCTTGTAGGATTATCAGTTGCTGTTTCAATAACCAAAGCAACTCCGTGCGGAGCATAACCTTCATAAACAACTTCTTTATAGTCGGCCGTATCCTTAGATATAGCTCTTTTTATAGCCCTTTCCACATTGTCCTTAGGCATATTTTCTGTTCTGGCAGTCTGAATTAAAAGTCTGAGTTTAGAATTTGTTGATGGGTCGGCTCCTGCTGATTTTACCGCCATTTCTATTTCACGTCCCAAACGAGTAAATACTCTTGCCATATTACCCCAACGTTTAAATTTTCTTGCCTTACGAAATTCAAATGCTCTTCCCATATTTCTTCAAATTAAATTTAGATTAAAACTAAGTGAATGCTCATAAAATGAGATTGCAAATTTACTATTTTTACTTCAAAAACCATTAATTTAGACTACGAATTTATTTTCTGGCACCTAATTGCCCGAATATTCAATACTATAATAGATTTTTTCAGTTTATCATAAGATGTAAAAAAAATTGGCATTTGAAGAGAGAAAATTAGAATCAAAAGACAATAAATTAGAATCAAAAGAGAAAAATTTAGAATAAAGATTTAATTTTTTGGATTCTTATTTCAAAAAAATAAAAATAAATTTAAAATTATATCGTTAATTATACATAAACAAGTATTATTAATTTTAAAAAATCAAATCTTATGGGAAATTTACTTTACATTATAGCTGTTATCCTAATAATAGGATGGGCTGTTGGAGCATTTGCTTTCAACTTAGGATGGTTTATCCATGTCCTATTGGTTGTTGCAATCATTGTAGTTTTATTACGTATTATTAGAGGGAAGAAACTTTAAGAGGTTTCTTATCCTATTTTGTTTAATCATTTAAAAGTTTTTGTATTATGTCAAAAGGGAAAATTGTATTAGGCGTATTGGCAGGAGCGGCTGCTGGTGCATTATTAGGAATTTTATTTGCACCTGACAAAGGTTCAAACACAAGAAAGAAAATTTCTAAGAAAACCAAAGAAGGTATAGACTCAATCAAAGATAAGCTTGATGATTTTATTGATGATGTATCCTCAAAGTTTGATAAGATGAAAGAGGATATTGAAGATATGAAAGACGAAGCCGAACAAGAGAAAGAGTAGTTTATTAGGAAATATTCTTATTATTAATTTAGTCCAATTTTATGGAAGAAAATATTAAGAACGTTGAGAACTTAATTGATGAGGCTACAAATTATGGTAAATCCACTTTGGAATTACTTAAATTAAAGGCAATTGATATTCTTGCAAGTGGAGCTGCATCAGTTGTACCTCTTATCATTACTATCTTGCTTGTAGCATCATTTCTTTTGTTCTTAAATTTGGCAATAGCATTTTGGCTTGGAGATATTTTGGGTAAAATCTATTATGGTTTTTTTATTGTAGGAGGATTTTATATGCTTGTTAGCCTAATAGTTGGAGTGTTTTTCAGAAAAAGAATAAAGAATGCTCTAAACGATTCTATAATAAGGAGTATCTTTAAGGCAGAGCAGCAGAATCAAGATTAACAACTTTATGTTTTATGCAAAAGATAAATTCAGCCTCTGAGCTTAAAAAAGCTATTAAGCTCTTGGAAGAAAAACAAAAGGCAGATGCCAATAGAGTTAAAGGCAGTTTTGTTGAACTCTATCAAACATTTAGTTTGGTTAATATTATCAAGTCTGCTATTAAAGAATTTAGTATTGGCTTTCAAGGAGGAAATAGTGTTTTCTCCTCTCTTTTAGGAGGTATATTCCCTTCATTTTATAATAAGAAAGAAAAGAAATCCTCTTCAAATGAAGCTTCTAACGAAAAATCTGGTATCATGGGAGAAATATTAGAGAATATAATCATGGGATATATTCTTAAAAAACCAACTCCTTTTAAGATTATGGGTGCATTATTACTCAAATCACTTCTAAAAAAGAAAAAATCATAAACAACCAAAGTTATGATTGAGAAACTTGCTTCAAAACCATACTATCTAAGAATTAGTTTATTGATAGTGGGTTTATTTTTTCTTGTATGGGCATTATACATTTTGCAAAGTATATTGCTGCCAATAATTTTCTCTATTATATTTGCAATAATGCTTGACCCTTTGGCATCTTTCTTCAAAAGAATAAAGATAAATAAGTTTTGGTCAATCACTTTCACTATGCTAATAGCAATAGCTATAATTTTAGCATTAAGTTTCTTTATTATATGGCAACTTAGCGGCTTTTCTGAATGGTTTCCTTTACTAATAGATAAGTTTTCAATCCTTTTAAACGACACAATAAACTTTATATCTTCATACATAAACATAGATAAAACATCTATCTATAAATGGATTGCCGATAAAAGCAAGAACCTTCTGGAAAACAATAGTTTTGTTATAGGTAAAACAATATTTTCATTTGGAAATTCAATATTTTCTCTAATACTAATTCCTGTATATGTCTTTTTAATCCTATTTTACAAAAAACACTTCCTTACATTTGTTAGAATGTTATTTGCAAAATATGACCAAGAAAAAGTAAATGAAGTAATATCCAAAATAAAGGTCTTGGTTCAGAGGTATCTCTTAGGATTAATTCTTGAATTGATTATTGTTGCAGTACTTAATTCCGTTGGGCTTTTAATTGTGGGGATAGAATATGCCATATTGCTTGGAGTTATAGGAGCTTTATTAAATATAATTCCTTATTTAGGAGGGCTTATTGCTGTTGTTCTAACAATGCTAATTGCCTTAGTAACTATGCCTTCAATGTGGTATTCCATATATGTACTAATTGTTTTTATGATAGTTCAGCTCTTAGACAACTATATAATAATGCCAAAGATAGTATCCTCACAAGTTAAAATAAATGCTTTTTTCTCAATAATAATTGTACTTGCTGGTAATGCCTTATGGGGAATTGCGGGAATGTTTTTATCCATTCCTCTTTTGGCAATAATGAAACTAATTTTTGATAATATAGAGAACTTAAAGCCTTGGGGATTTTTGCTGGGTGATGAACCTATAAAACCTCTTAATATTAAATCTATAATGGGCAAAAAGCCCATCAATAAACCTTAAAGCACACACAAAATATCATATAATTGTTTTACCAAGTACCAAAACAGATATTTGAATATCTTTAATTGTAGAGAGGGTTTTAATACAAGAGTTTAACGATGCTCCTGTTGTAACCAAGTCATCAACAAGTAAGATATGTTTTCCTTCCAGTAAGGAAGCATTTCTTAGAGCAAATATATTCTCTACATTCTTCCATCTTCCCTCTTTACTCATCTTTGTTTGACTTTTGTTGTACTTAATCCTTTTAACACAGTCTGTTCTATGCTCTATATTGAAGCGTTTTCCAATCTCTTTGGCAATAATTTCAGACTGATTATACCCTCTTGTAGCCTTTCTTATCCTATGTAAAGGCAGAGCAATTACATAGTCTATCTCCTTAATCCAAACCTTATCTTTAAGCTCATTACAAAAAAGATTAGTTAGATATTTTCCTATAATAATATCATCGTTATACTTAAACTTATGAATAAGATGACTCGAAAGAGAATTAGTATCATAATTGATAAACGCTACTGCATGCTTTATGGGAAAATTGATAGATATATTGTTTACTAAGTCGTTATTTTTGTTAAAATGATTCATAGTTCTGCTTAGTTCAACAAAACAATTAGAACACAAGACCTTCTCGCCTAAGACTAAAACTTGCTTGCATCCATAACAATAGCGAGGCAAGAGAACATCTAATAATGAATAGAAAAACTTAAACATACAATAGGTTTTACTTAGCAAAGATATAAAAATAAGACTTAATACTTGTTAAATCTTATTTTTATACTATTAAATACAAAATAAAGGAAAGTTATTCTTAACTTTGCAAACCAATAAATTCAAAAAAACAACCATAGCTAAATGAAGAATATCTTAACAATAACATTAATATTTATCGCCTTATTAACAGGCATTAACTCACAAGCACAATGCCCCAGAGGATTGGTTAATTGCCATGGGGAATGTGGACGTTTTATTGATGAAGATGGGGATGGGTTTTGTGATATACCCCAAGAAAACACAGTAAGCGAAGATAAAACACAAGATACACAAGAACCAAAACCTCAACTTGATACCAAAAACACCAAGACTAAGGATGAGCAAAAAGAAGAAAAAAACACCTTGAATCTAAAAGAAGCTAATGCAGAGTCTGAAAAAAACAGTACCGACTCAGAAGAAGCTCTCCTTGAAGCAGAAGAACCTCAAACCATAGAAGCTCCCATAGAAGAACTGATAATTATTGACAAAGAAAATACTAATACAAAGAAGACCAACACAAAAAATCCATATCGCCTTATAGGAATATCTATTCTAACTCTCGTAGTTTACCTATTTACAATGACATTAGTCAAGCTTGGTAAGATAAGAAAGTTCGTTCACCGAAGAGTGTGGAATGTCCTTTTACTTATCACATTCCTAATGTCCTGTCTTTTAGGATTTGTTTTAGTAATACAACTTAACTATGGATTATTCCACTCAATCTACTTAACCAACCTAAAACTCCATGTTGAATTTGGTATTGCTATGACAATAATTGCTATAATACATATACTTTGGCACCTTCCATACTTTAAGAAACTCTTTAAGAAGACCAGGACTCATTGTTCAGAAAACTCAGATTAAGCAAATCTAAAATCTAAGAATGAATAAGCGAATACTTCGTTTAGCCATACCAAATATCATTACTAATATCACCGTACCGCTTTTGGGAATGGTTGATACAGCCATAGTTGGACATCTTGACACAGGAAATTCGCAATTAGATTACATTGGAGCCATTGCAATAGGCACCACAATCTTTAACTTCTTATACTGGAACTTCGGTTTTCTTAGAATGGGTACAAGTGGCTTTACTGCCCAGGCCTACGGCTCCAAAGACTTAGAAGAGACAATCCATATACTTACAAGAAGCATAATCATCTCTTTAATTATATCTCTTCTAATTCTACTCTTACAATACCCCATATCACTTTTAGCTCAATACTTTATAGCAGATAGGAATAATGTTCTAAGTTTATCCCTAACTTACTTCTTTATACTCGTATGGGCAGCTCCTGCAACCCTTTGTATGTATTCATTAAAGGGGTGGCTTATCGGGATGCAGGACTCAAAGACCCCTATGTATATATCTATACTTATAAATATTCTAAATATCGGATTTAGTCTTCTCTTTGTAATGAAATATAATATGAAGATAGAAGGCGTTGCTTACGGAACATTAATTGCCCAATACTTTGGACTGGTTTTTACAATAATTATAATTTACTATAAGTATGGTAAGCTCAGAAAACACATTAACCTTAAGATAAGCCTTACTAAAACTCAGCTAAAAGCTTTCATAAAAGTAAATTCAGACATCTTTCTAAGGACAACTTGCCTACTTTTAGTTACAACATATTTCACCCTTGCATCCTCTAAAATGCCCTACCCAACCTTAGCTGTAAATGCTCTTCTAATGCAGTTATTCACTCTATTTTCTTATTTTATGGATGGTTTTGCTTACGCCTCTGAGTCGCTTTGTGGTAAATATTGGGGTGCAAAAGACAAGACTAACCTTCGTAAAAGCGTAAAATATATTCTAATTTGGGGACTATTAATCAGTCTTATATTTACCATTTTATACTATTTCTTCTCCGAAAACCTTCTTGCTATACTTACAGACAAAGAGCATATAATTAAGGCTGCTAAGGAGAATATCTTCTTTGTGCTACTCATACCTCTTACAGGATACATTGCATTTCTTTATGATGGCATATTGATAGGACTTACAAAAACTGCCATTATGCGTAATGCTATCTTTATATCAACCGCTGTTTTCTTTGCTATATATCTTAGTTTTGGAGAATACTTAGGCAATACTGCCCTATGGTTAGCCTTTATTTCCTACCTTGCAGGACGCAGTTTGTTGATGGCTATATTTTCGTATAAGACAATTTTTATTAAAGAAATATGAAAGTAATACATATAAATTCCGACAATGAAATCTTGCTTGAAGAGGCTAAGAGAATAAGGATTAAAGTCTTTGTTGAGGAACAAAACGTTCCATTTGAAGAGGATTGGGATGGAGTGAAATCTGAAAATTATCTTATTTATAAAGGTAATAAGCCCGTTGGTACTATGCGATGGAGAGAACTTGAAACAAAGATTAAGATAGAAAGAGTTGCAGTTTTATTAGAGTATAGGAATAAAGGGATTGGGACTAAATTAGTAAGAACAGTTATAGAAGAGATAAGACTTTTGAGTAATAAACCTATCATTTTGCATTCTCAAATCTTAGCATTACCCTTGTATAAAAGGTTGAACTTTGAGCCATACGGAGAAATATTCTACGAAGCAAATATTGCACATTATGCTATGGAATTCAAGGGTTAATTATCTACGATAAAGTGTGGTATAATTAAGGTTAGGCATGCTTATTTTACGTCTCTTGCTATTCTAAATCCTGTTCCGAAGCCTAATGTGTCGTTTCCAGAGCCTCTTCTATGGGTTGTTTTCATTAGCTTGAAATCAAAGTTGAAGCAACCGCCACGATTTACTTTTCCTAAGCCTTGTTTTGGTCCTTGGGGATTATTGATGGGACTTTCTTGGTAGTAAAATATCTCGTAATTATCGTTTACCCATTCCCATGCATTTCCACTCATATCGTGTATTCCTAATTCATTGGGTTGCTTTTGCCCAACAGGATGTGTTTGATTTGAAGAATTTTCATAACACCAACCTACCTCATCATAATTATTGCTTCCAGAGTATTCATATCCCTTGCTTTTATTTCCACCTTTGGCTGCATACTCCCATTCAGCCTCGGTTGGTAATCTTGCTCCAATCCACTTGGCATAATCTACTGCATCTTGCCAAGAGACATATACTATAGGATGACTATCAATAAACCCATGTGAAGGTGGAGATGGCATATTCCTTTTGGTTGCCTTGCAAAAAACTCTGTATTGTGCAACGGTTACTTCATATTTGCTTATCTCAAAAGTTGAAATGCTTACTTTATGCTTTGGTTGTTCATCTGGATAACAATCCTTATCATTTTCTTCACAACCCATCATAAAGCTTCCTCCCTCTACTCTAACCCACTCAGTATTTGGCTTGGTTTGTGCAAAGAGAGAAATGTTTAATCCAACAAGTAGAATTAAAATATATTGCTTTACCATATTTCTATTGGAAGTTAATGTTAATATTATTACCCCTTAGGGTATTTTTCCCTCCTACAAAACCATATCCGTTCTCAATTGCATCGATTATTATTACTGGTTCGCTCATAAATGAACCTGGATTATATCTATTTAAAGTAAAGAGATAATCGTATGCTTGCTTTTCAATTGAAGAGACATCAAACCTTCCTTTTAAAAACTTTGGAGAACTATCATTATTGAAATCAAAATATGTCAATCTAAAACTAAGTTTGAGTTTATAGACTCCTCCCTTGAATTTCTTATTAGAAATCACTCCAAACCTATTATCTCCCTCCTGAATAGAGGAAGGGTTTTCAATAAAGGCTCCTTGAATATTTTCATATAAAACTTCAGCTCCTCCAATATAATTAATTTCCGATACATTATTAGTGTCAGAACTATAACCACTAATAAAATTAGGTGTAATCTGATAGTAGTTATCTCCTCCATTATCTCTTATCTCAATGTAAACTACTATGCGGTATAATTTATTCCCATATTCATCTTCCCCTTTTTGAACAAAAACTCCTAAAGAGTCCAATTGTGGCTTTGTTAATGATAGATTGGCTCTACCTGTTGCTTCATCAAAATTCTTATGTTTAATCTTCAATTCTATCTTATCATTATGTTTAGGAATTGTAGCAAATGTATATCTTGAATTATTATCAGTCTTGGTAAGTGTTTCCCTTAATGCACCATTAACATAAAGGTCAATATTGGCATCATTGATTATTTTATTTTCAAAATCAATATATTTATTACCATTCTTAAAACCATCGTAGCTCTCATAACTCCCTGGCTTTGCACTTGAATGAACAATAAAGGAAAGAACACTATCGGCCTCAACAAAGGTGGTAAGAACTAATTTATCTTCAGGAAGTTCTCCCTTGTAATCTATATCGTACTCACAAGAAGTAAGAAGTGTTGAAATAGAAATTAATAAGATTAAGTATTTTTTTGCTTTCATTTTTATTTTTGATTAAATTTATAGGTGTAGGAAAGGGTTGGAATAATAGGCATTATGCTATATGCTTTCAGTTTATTTGGCTCTGAGCCACGATTTACAAAGAATGCATTTTTCCTATTATAAGCATTGTAAATATTAAAGCTCCATATCCTTTCTCCATATTTCTTCTCTTTACGCAAATTAACGCTTAAATCCAAACGATGATAGGCTGGCATAACATAATTATTTCTTTCCCCGTAAACACTGACAACTCCATGATTATACATAGGATATGAAGGATTATTTTCTCCTCCCATATCAAAAGGATAGTAGTATTCGGCAACAGGGACAGAAACTCTATTACCAGAACTAAACACCCAAGCAGCAGTAAAATCAATATACTTATTAAACTTATGGGTTAGAACAATATTTATCTGATGTCTTGAATCGTACCTATCATTAAACCTCTTGCCCCCATTTATCTCTCCATCAGGATATTCTCTAAAAGCCCAAGAAAGAGTGTAGGAAATCCAGCCCGTTGTGTTTCCTTTATCTCTTTGAACTAAGAATTCCATTCCATAAGCCTCACCAAAACCTTGACCAACCTTTTCTTCCCAATTTTCTGAAGTATTGAAGGTAGAAACACCATCTTTGTAGTCAATTACATTGTTTAGCTTCTTATAATATGCCTCCAAACTCAAATTTGCCCAATCCTTCAACCCATAGAATACACCTCCACTAATCTGATGAGAAGTTATTGGTTTTATCCTATCAGTTACAGGAACCCAAAGGTCTGTTGGCAAGGAAAGAAGTCCGTTGGCAAGAAGGTGTATGTTTTGATTCATCATTGCATATCCAGCCTTAAAAGAAAGGTTCTTCATTAGGGAATAGCGAAGTCCCAAACGAGGCTGAAATGATTGATAGTTGGTGTTTCCAACATTAAATAAATTATAATGAATACCAGGATTAATTGATAAGTTTTCTGTAAAATTCATCTCATCTTCCAAATAAACCACAACCTCATTACCATAAACCCTATTATTAACATTATACTGCTCCATAGGTGACATATTTCCAATTCCCATAATAGAAGTTTGCTCAGGAGAATAGGTATGGTATATGTAGTTAATCCCATAGTTTATGGAATTCCAACCATTTAAATAGAAATTATAGTTATTCTTGACAGACCAATCCTCAATTGCTGAAAGAAAATTAAGCTCAAATTTATAGTCGGTTGGAGTTCCACCATCATTATAGGTATTTTCGTAAATAGTATTAATATTTGAACGGTAACGATTATAAGAAAAGGAAAGATTGGAAAACAAACGATTATTAATCTCATAAGCCCAATCGACATTACCAATCAAATTCCCCCACTTAACCAAAGTTGTAGTCTTGTCTTTATTTGTGCCAAATTCATATTGAGAAGAAAACTTAAACTTATCTTCGCCCCAATACAAACTTGTAGTAATTCTGCTCTTAGGAGAAAACCTATGATTAATCTTCATATTAACATCAGTAAAGAAATAAGCAAAACCCAAGTCTTGATCATTATAACTATTAAAAACAGCAATTAATGGTCTAAGCAATAAATCAAGATAGGTTCTTCTTGCAGATATGGAAAAAGTAGTTTTGTCCTTAATGATTGGACCCTCAAAATTAAGCTTAGCAGAAATAAGACCAATGCTTGCCTCACCTTGATATTTCTCATTATTTCCATCCTTCATCCTAACATCCACAACAGAAGAAACCCTACCACCATAGCGAGCAGGAAAAGAACCCTTGTAGAACTCAATGTTCTTGATAGCATCGGTGTTAAATGTAGAGATAAAACCCATTAAATGATTAGGATTATATATGGGTTGCCCATCAATCAGATACAGATTTTGATCAACATTACCACCCCTAACATATAATCCAGTTGTACCTTCCGTACCACTTTTCACACCAGGCAACAATTGAAGCGATTTCAACAAATCACTCTCACCCGTAAGCGAAGGCAAAGCCGTTATAGTGGAAGGATTAATCACAATCTTTCCAGGAGTTGGGTCTTCAATAAAACGTTTTTCTAAACTCTTATCCTCAATCACTATTTCACTAAGCGTTGAAGAAGCTGGTTTTAGATATATATTTATAGTGGTATCTTTAAGAAAATTATATCTTATAATTTGTCTCTCATAACCAATGTAAGATATAGATATTTCTCTGTTACCTTCATTAATAAGCATTGAATAGAAACCATAATTATTTGTTGTAGTTCCTGATTTAGATTGCATATCGTATATTGTAGCTCCAATAAGAGTTTCTTTGGTTTTGTTATCGTACATATAGCCACTAACTCTAATATGTTTTGATTTTTGTGTCTGAGCATTTGCAAAAAGATTGCAAGCAAAGAGAAGCAAAAGAAGGATTGAGTATTGTCTAATCATAAAAAGTTATTTCAAATTAAGCAGTAAAAAACTATTACAATATTGATTTTATTAAACCAATATAACTAACGAATAGTAATTGGTTTTATTTTCATTTGAGATTAATATTTGATTTAATAAAAAAAGTTTCTATTTAGTTACTTTTTGAACGATAAAAATAGAAGAGCCAAAACATAATATAAAACTATTCTCAAACAAACAAAGTATTTATGAGCCCAAAACGAAGTAATTATGAGGTTAAAACGAAGACTTATTGACCTTAAATCTTCGTTTTCATGAGCACGAAATGGCATTTCATTTTAATGAGATGGCATTTGGATATAAACGAAATGGCATTTCGTTGCGATGAAATGCCATTTCGTGTTCATCACCTCTTCGTTTAGGGGTCGTGAAAACTTCGTTTTAAGGTCATCATAAGGCTGTTTTGAAGTCATGAAAAGCTTGTTTGTATTGAGTAAAAGTTTGTTATAAGAAAAAGGAAACTCTCTAATTCTGCTGTTTTAGATAAGACATCTAAATACTTAGGGATGATATTTCAGAATAAATCCTATTTATTTTCATACCATTAGTATATATAAAGGATATAAACTGCTTCCCTGCCTCCCTGCCTCCCTAAATAATTAGTTTTCTAAAACACTGCTTTTATCCTACAAATTATAGCTGTGTTTGAATTGTCTATATCCGTCTTACACTTTCTATTCCTTCAATATTTTCTATATTCTTGATTAGTCGGTTTAATTGCTCTGTGTCATAGATATAAACCATCATTGTTCCTTCAAAGAGCCCTTCACTACTTTCCATTGCCAAGCCTCTGATATTAATATTCCACCCATCAGAAATAACCCCAGTGAGTTCCTGCAATAAACCTCTCCTATCTATCCCTTTCATCTTAATTCCTGCTAAGAAAGTAATCTTTTCGTTTTCTCTCCACTTAGCCTTAATAATCCTATGCCCAAACTTACTCATCTCATCAATAGCCTTATTACAGGTTGTTCTGTGAACTTCTATTGAGTTTTCCCTTATCAAACCAACAATATCGTCTCCTGGAACAGGGCGACAACATGGAGCTGTTATATATTTCAATTTCTCCATATTTTGCTTGATAACCACTTGCTCTGGATTTCTCTCTATTTGCCTTTCTATCTCTTCTTTCAGAGTTAAATGTCCTTCTTTCTTATCTTTCTTTGGAGCAAAAGGATTTCTTAAAAACATCCAAGTAGAGTTTTTTGACTTCTTTCTGTCAAAACAATGCCTCACATCCTCTTCTGTTATCTCTAATTTCGCAGCTTTATAAAATAAATCAACACTTTGAGGAAGCCCAACGTACTTAGATAATTTATCTAAATTCTCTTGATTATAGTCTATACCTATTGTTGAAAAAATCTCTTTCAGCTTCTTTGTCCCTTGGTCGGTAAAGCCTCTTCTATAATCTCTTATATAGTTTTTAATGCCTTGAATTGCTTTTGAAGTTTTTACAAAAGAAAGATACTCTTCCTTTGGGAAAGATATGGTTGATGTTATTATTTCTACTTGGTCAGAAGGTTTTAGGCGATGGTCTAATGTTACAACCTTATAATTGACCTTTGCTCCCATACAATTAATTCCTAATTGTGTGTGAACATTGAAAGCAAAATCTAAGACAGTTGCTCCCTTAGGAAGCATTATTACCTTACCCTTTGGTGTAAAAGTGGTAATTTCATCAGTAACTAAATTAAGAGTGAAATCGTTTACAAAATCAATTGCATTGGAAGACTGATTGTCTAATAGTTCTCTAACTTTTGATAGCCAATTATCCAAATTCTCATCCAACTCTCCTTCTTTTACTTCTTTGTATTTATAGTGTGCAGCCAGTCCCTTTTCAGCAACCTCGTCCATTCTTTGACTTCGTATTTGTATCTCTACCCATTTGCCATTATTTGCTTGAACCGTGAAGTGTAAAGCCTCATATCCATTACTCTTAGGTTTAGATAACCAATCTCTAAGTCTGTCGTGCTTTTGCTCTTTATAAATTGTATTGATTAAAGAATAAACAGCAAAACAAGACTCTTTTTCAATATCCGCAGGAACATCTAAAACAACTCTTATGGCAAATATATCATAGATTTCATCAAACTCAATACCTTTGTTTTCTATCTTTCCTAATATGGAGGTAATTGATTTAACCCTTGCAGTACAGGTATATTTATATCCTTTATTGGTTAATTCCTGCTTGATAGGGTCTGCAAATGCTTTAATAAAAGCTTCCCTTTCTTGCTCTGAGTCTTTCAGTTTATCAACTATTTCTTTATACCCTTTGGGATTTATATATTGTGTTGCAAGGTCTTCTAATTCGCTCTTAATTTGGTATAAGCCTAAGCGGTGAGCAAGTGGTACATAAAGCATTCTTGTTTCGGAGGCTATCTTCAATTGTTTATCCTCACGCATAGAGTCTAATGTACGCATATTATGTAGCCTATCACATAATTTTAATAGAATAACCCTAACATCATCACCCATTGCAGTTAGCAATTTCTTGAAGTTTTCTGCCTGAATTGAATTAGTGGCATAGTCAAAAACTCCTTCAATCTTGGTTAGTCCATCAATAATTTGAGCAACTCTATCGTCAAAGATATTTCTTATATCCTCCAAAGTATATTCTGTATCTTCTACCACATCGTGAAGTAAAGCACATATTATTGCCGTTGGTCCCAAGCCCAAATCTTCTGCTGCAATACGAGCAACCTCCATAGGATGATAAATATAAGGCTCTCCCGTCTTTCTCCTAACCCCACCATGAGCCTTAACTGCAACAGTAAAAGCCCTCCTTACCTGCCTCTTATCCTCCCTTGTTGCAGTGGAAGAAATTAGCTTGATTAAATTCTTATACCGCTTTAATATCTCTTTTTTCTCAAATTCTTCATCAACAATATACATTGCCTTATATTTTCTTTTTATTTATTACTTATCTTTTGTTATTTAGATTCCCAATATTATCTCTTGATTCTAATTTACTAACTCTTGATTCTAATTTTTTATCTCTTGATTCTAATTCTCTATTATTAGCTTAGTATTTCTTATTCTTTATAATTGAAACATAAAACCTTTAACTAATATCTTTTCTTTTTAAAGAAATCTTTTATCAACTGCGAACATTCCTTTTCCAATACGCCTCCCTGAACTCTTGTTTTAGGATGATAGAGATTAACTCCCTTAGAAAAAGCTCCGCGGGTTTCATCCTTTGCACCATAAACAACTCTTCCTATCTGAGTCCAATAAGATGCACTCGCACACATAGCACATGGCTCCAAAGTAACGTATAGAGTACAATCATTCAAATATTTCCCTCCCAAAGCATTTGCAGCTGATGTGAAAGCCTGCATTTCTGCATGAGCGGTAAAATCATTTAATCTTATGGATAGATTATGACTGCGAGCCACTATTCTATCCCTGCACGTAATAATTGCACCTATGGGAACCTCGTCTAAGTCCATAGCCAGCTTAGCCTCTTTCAAGGCTTCATTCATATAAAAAACATCATCCTTGACTAAAACTGAACTCATAAAATTGAATATAAATGATGACAAAATTACAAAAAACAAATCAAATTATTGTACTTTTGCAGAAAATACAAAGGAAATTGAAAGAAGCATTTAAATACAGACATAGCATACCTATCCAAATACGTTTTAGTGATATGGATGCCCTAAGACATGTAAATAATAGTTATCACTCTCAATATTATGATGTAGGGAGGATAAATTATTTTGAAGCCGTTATGGGAAGAACTATCGATTGGAGTGAAATCCTGGTTGTAATAGTCCATATAGAAATAGATTTCTTTGCCCCAATCCTGCAAGGAAATAACATTAATGTTGAGAGTAAGCTAATAAGTTTTGGCAATAAGAGTATGAAAATGCACCAAAGGTTAATTGACATCTCAACAAATCAAGTAAAGTCGGAGTGTACAACCATACTTTCTGGCTACGACAAAGAAAGCAATCAATCAATTCAAATCCCACAAGAGTTTAAAGACATATTCACAAGTTACGAAAGTGAATAAGTAATAAGAATTCATTTTATTTTCTTTCTTCTCTATTTAGCAAGTCTCTTAAAGAAAGAGTATTTGTTGGTAATTTTAGGCAAATGTTGTGCAAACTTCGGGCAAATGTTGTGCAAATTATATACAAATGCTATTTTTACACAATTCCATATAAAAAAGAAAGCGTGCAAACCAAATGATTTACACGCTAATCCACAATTATGAAAACAAAAAAGTCTCACGACTTTCGTAGTCTCGGGCGGACTTGAACCGCCGACCCCTACATTATCAGTGTAGTGCTCTAACCAACTGAGCTACGAGACTATATTAAAAAAGGAAAACCAATTAAAGTAGCGAAAAAGTTTAGTAACTATCTTAGAAAATCATCGTTTTTTGTTA
>DHPF01000008.1:139954-196766 GCA_002407855.1 Bacteroidales bacterium UBA5371 | reverse complement strand
AAGCCTAATTTACATATATACCCCCACCTCTTTCCAAAACATAATTATATGCGTAAATCGGAGTGCAAAAGTACAACTATTTTTATTAATACAAAATATTTTGTGACTTTTTTGTCGATTTTTTTTAATCGTTTTTGTTAAGAAACTGATTAATCAAAGGTTAAGATGAAAAAGAATTTGATGATATTATGATAATATATCCTATAAAAATGATAAAATTAATAGATTTACGTAAAAAATCTGATAAAAATTTACTTAAACAAAGTTTTATTTTAATGTAATCAAGATAAAAATACTTTAAATCAAGATATAATTTACTTAAACAAGGTTTAAATTTTGTAACCTTAGGGGTTGCATAGTGCAACCTTAGGGGTTACGGTTACAACCTGCAAGGATGCAGATTGTAACCTTGCAGGTTGCAAAATTCTTATTTGATTTTAATTTCTTGAAACTTGATTATAATTTATTAGAGCTTGATTATAATTTCTTGAAACTAAATTCTATTTTAAGAGAACATATTCTTCATTTTGTCAAAAAAGCTTTTGTCTTTGGCGGTTGGCTTTGGCTTGAAGTTTTCTGACTTTTGAAGGGTTTCAAGCATTTTCTTCTCTTCCTTTGAATAGGATTTAGGCACCCAAACATCTACTCTTACGAGAAGGTCTCCTTTTCCGTACCCATTAACATCAGGTAGTCCTTTGCCTCTCAAACGATAGACCTTGCCAGAGGTCATTCCCTGCTCTATTTTAAACTTAGCTTGTCCCGATAGGGTTGGAACTTCTATTGAGGCACCAAGTATTGCCTCAGATATTGTGATATATGTTTGATGACAGATATTGTTTCCGTCTCTTTCAAATTCTTCGTGAGGGAGTTCTTCTATCAATACTATTAAATCTCCATTGACTCCATTTCTTGCTCCTGCATTACCTAAGCCTGAGAAAGATATTTGCATTCCATCGCTTACTCCTGCTGGGATATTAATTGTTATCACATCTTCGGCTTTAACTATTCCCTGACCATGACAAGCAGAACACTTATCTTTAATGATTTTTCCTTCTCCTTGACATGTTGGACAGATTGATTGGGTTTGCATATTACCCAATATGGTTCTTTGTACTTGTGTGATATATCCGGAGCCTTTACATTGCGAACAGGTTGTGGACTCGGAGCCTTCTTTTGCTCCTGAACCATGACAGGTTTTACAAGATACGTATTTATTTACTTTTATCTTTTTCTCTACTCCCTTTTCTATATCTTCAAGGGATAGCTTTACTTTTATTCTTAATGAACTTCCTTTATTTACTCTTGCACCTGCACGTGAGCGTTCTGACCCAAAACCTCCAAAGCCACTAAAACCACTAAAACCTCCTCTTCCTCCGAAAATATCTCCAAACATACTGAATATATCATCCATATTCATACCTTGGCCACCTCCACCAAAGCCTTGTCCATCTACTCCTGCATGTCCAAATTGGTCGTACCTTTCTCTTTTCTCTTTATTGGATAATACTTCATAAGCCTCCGCAGCTTCTTTAAATTTCTCTTCGGCGGTTTTGTCGTTTGGATTTCTATCTGGATGATATTTTAGTGCCAACTTACGATAAGCTTTTTTCAATTCATCGTCTGTGGCGGTTTTACCTACCCCTAATATTTCGTAATAATCTCTCTTTGATGCCATTTTAATTGTGTTTGTTATATCGCTACTACAACCTTAGAGAATCTTATAACCCTATCGTACATTTTGTAGCCTTTTAGAACTTCTTCTATAATTATTCCTTTTTGAGCCTCATCGGTTGCAGGGAATTGAGAAATTGCTTCATGTAGGTTTTCATCAAATTGTTCTCCCTTTGCTATTATTGGCTCTACTCCTTTTTGTTTTAATGTGGTCATTAGCTTATTGTAGATAAGTTCTAAACCTTCTTTGGAGGTTTGAGGGATTTGCTCTTGGCTATTGAAATCTTCAAGTGCTCTTTCGTAGTCATCAACAATTGGGAGCAAATCTTTGATTGTTTCTTGGGAGGCGAATTTAATCATATCTACCTTGTCTTTGGCTGTTCTTTTGCGGAAGTTCTCAAAGTCGGAATATAATCTTAAATACTTATCATTAATCTCTTCCAACTTATTGCCTAAGTCCTCTATTTTATCTGTTTCGGTTTGCTCTTTGTTGTCTTTGGTTTGTTCTTTATCAAGGTTTTCATCAGTAGTATTTGATGCTTCTTGTAGGTTTTCTTCTTGATTTTCTATGTCTTTTGCCTGCATTTTCTTTTTTCTTTTTAACATTCTATTACCTCCTATTCAATTTCTATTCCTATTACGTTATACTCTGACACTTTGTCATCTTCGGATAAATATATCTTCTGGTTTATTTGGTCTTTCTTTTATTCGCCAACTGAACCCTTTCAATCTTTTTTCTTCTTCTGAGATTTTATCCTCGTCATCGGTAAAAAAACTTGGGTCGGATATAGTTGTAATTTTATTAATCTTATTTCTTGATATATATATTCTCATTTGGGAGCCCGTTCCTATATTTACTCCAAGTAGTTTTGGGGATTTGCCTTTTTCTTCTTCCCATATATAATATATGGATTGAGCATTACCATAAACTTCCACCAAATAGAGCTTGTTCTTATCAAAAAAACCTTTCATTCTCTTTCCATAAATCTGATTGAATCTATCATCCGAAAGGGTATCTGCGTCTTGAATTAAAAAAGCTTTGGGAAACATTTCTATGGTATAGATATACTTCTTACCTATTGATATTATTATTGAATCGGCTGTTATTTGGCTTTCTTCCGACCACATTATTGGTTCATTAAGCATTGTTAAAAGGGAGTCTTTCATATGAAAGTGCATGGTATCAGCAGCTCCTTGGAGGTCTTCTCTGTAAAACTTTGCATATTGATAAGCATAAACGTCTTCTACGTTCATTGCGGTGTCGTGATTTACCCAAAGGGTATCGGCATGAAGGAATAAGGTGTCTGTTTTATCTATTTGTCTTAGGAGTGCTTTTTGAGTTAGATAGGTGTAGGCAAGAGTATCTCTATTGTTTATGTATGCTTTATGTCCTGTAATTATTACTTGCTGGGTTGTGTCCTCAAAATATACATTTCTTAATCCTTCTCCTATTTTTGTTGCTGGGTTATAGAAAAGAGTATCGGCTTGAAGGAGTCTTGCTTTATTTATCATTTGAGATTCCTTATAGGATGCCGACTCTTCGGTTTTGGTATTATAAAATCCTTTTTCTGTATATATATATGTACTATCTTCTGAAATTATATTGGTTGCACCATAGAAGGTTGCAATATCTGTTTTGGTGTTATAGGTCATTGTATCTGAAAAGACTTTTGTTGTCTTAGAGTTTATATCCACATTATTTAGAAAGAGGATTTCATTTGTGGACATATAGTAGGTTGCAGCCTTACTTCTTAAAGTTGATTCGTTGTCGTATATATCTGCCCAACGAGTATAGCTAATTGTATTGGGAATTCTTTCTAAGATAAGATAAGTTGTGTTGATTGTGATATTATTGTCTTGCATTACGACCTCATCTCCGAACATTTCTGCTATCTTGCTTGCTCCTTCGTAATAGAGTTCATCACCCCACACGTGAAAGGTGTCTTGTTGGACAATGTGGATATTATTAAATGCTCTAAAACGATTTTCTTTTTCATTGAAGATTGCCGAATCGCAATACATCTTCATTCCTTCGTGTTCAAACTCTACCTCTTCCTTCATAAAAATCTCATCAGGATAAGCAGGAAAAGTTTCACTCCAAGAAGCCTTGTAGTTTATCTTTTTTTGAGAGAAAGCATTTGAGAAAATTATTAAGAAGGATATAAAAACAAATATAACCTTACTTTTCATTATTCATCGTCTTCTTCGTAATCGTCGCCTGAGCCTGCTAAACCTTGATATTTGAATGATTTATCGTAAAGTAGTTTTATGGTTTTGACATCTTTTCTTCCTCTTATCTTTTCGGTCAATTCAACATAAAAGAATTGTTCAAGCTTTCTTTCGGTTATTGTTCTCTTATACTTTGCATCGTAGTCTGTCCTTTGGATAAGAGATATTTTTGCTTTAGGATAACGCTGTTCTAAATCGGAAAGAATTAAGCGAGGATAACGTTCTTTACTTACTTCTGTTGTAACGCTAACTACTGAACCATCGGGTTTAAATAAGGTTTTGAGATTTGTGCCTTGACGATTTTGGAAATGGGCATTATAGCAAGTGTCTTCCATCTTCCACTCATCAACTTCTATTCTTGGATATTTCTTTTCAAAAGCTTTGGTTACCAACTCTGGAATTTTAGGAGTTTCTATTGCCTCAGGAGCTTCTATATCTACCTTTCTACCTCTCTTTCCGCTACTTTGAGGGTCTTTATTTGCCTTCACATAGTTTTCATCTCCTATTTCAAGACCTGTTCCTGGTAATGCAGTTCTATCTGCCATTTTCTTTTGTTGGCGTTCTATGTCTTCTGGATTTAAACGAGCAATATAGTCTTTCTTTACGTAGTCTGGGTCAGGTGCATTTGTTTTTATCATTTTCCCTCTTGTATCAAATATCATTTCATACTCTGTTTGACCAATACCTTTCATTGAAATAACAAGACGATAATAGTTATCTCCACCATAATCCTCTACATACTCTGATTTTTTTATTCTATAACCTGGATAATTATTAATAAAATAATTCGCAACCAATGTTGGAAGCTCTTGCTCTGCCACATTGAAAATTGTAAACTGCCAATTACCATTTGCTGTTAGGAAAACTCTTCCTGTTCTATTGTCTATGTCAATCTCTGCAACATATTGTCCGGTTTCAAAAAACCAACCTAATAGTTTATAGTCTGTATAAGTATTTTCAAGCCCCATTCTTACTTCTTGGGGAATATCTGAAAGCCTTAACTTTTGAGCTTGTGTTGATAAAACGCAAGATAACAAAACTATTATTAATAAAATCTTTCTCATAATGTTATTATAGATTATATTTATATCTTTTCTTTAAATATTGTGTCTTCTCTATCAGGACTGGTTGATATAATAGCAACTCTTACTCCTGTTATTTTTTCAATTGATTCTACGTAATGCTTTAATTCTTCTGGCAAATTGTTATACGACAATATGCCTTTTAGGTTACTATTCCAACCTTTATATTCTTTGAGAATAGGTTTTATATTCTCAGAAAGACTATATGGGATTTGAATTGTTTGATTTCCATCTATACTATACTTTTCACACATCTTTATGGTTTCAAACTCATTTAAAACATCTACTTTCATTATTGCCAAATCGGTTACTCCATTTAGCATACAAGCATAGTTTAAAGCAGGAATGTCAATCCAACCACAACGACGAGGGCGACCTGTTGTTGAACCAAATTCTCTTCCTACCTCTCTAAGCTTATCCCCTACCTCATCAAATAATTCTGTTGGGAAAGGTCCGCTTCCTACTCTTGTACAATAAGCTTTGCAAAGACCAAATACTCTTCCTATATTTGAAGGAGCTATTCCTAAACCTGAGCATACGCCTGCTGTAATAGTATTGGAAGAAGTAACAAAAGGATAAGAACCAAAATCAATATCTAACATTGAACCTTGTGCTCCTTCTGCAAGTATCTTTTTTCCATTTTTTAATGCTTCATTTAAGAAATACTCACTATCAATAAATGTAAATTCTTTGAGAGTTTCAATGGATTGAAGCCAATTTTCTTCATACTTATCAAAAGAAAGATTGTCTATTTCAAAAGAGCTAAAATCACAATTAAAAGAGTTTAATATTCTAAGATGGTCTTTCTTTAAGGTATTATATTTATCTAACCAATCCTCACTTAAAACATCTCCAACCCTAAGACCTAATCGTGCTATTTTATCGGTATATGTAGGTCCTATTCCTTTAAGTGTTGAGCCTATCTTTTGTTCTCCTTTTGACAATTCGTTAGCCATATCTAACATCCTATGAGTAGGGATAATTAAATGAGCTTTTTTAGAAAGGAATAAGTTCTTTGTAGGAGTTAAACCCTTTTGTCTTAATCCTTTAATCTCTCTTTCAAAGATTAGAGGTTCAATTAAAACTCCATTACCTATAATATTTTGTTTGTCTATGTGAAAAATTCCAGAAGGTATTATATTTAGGACATGCTTAATACCTTTAAATTCCAAAGTATGTCCAGCATTTGGTCCTCCTTGAAAGCGTGCTATAATATCATAATTGGGAGTTAGTACATCTACAATTTTACCCTTTCCTTCATCTCCCCATTGTAAGCCGAGTAAAACATCTACTTTATTCATATAAATTAAAATTTAGTTTTAGAATGATTTCACAAACTAACTGCGAAAATACAAATATTTTATCAATAATAGGATTTTTTAACTCATTTTTAAATGAAAATCTACTAAATCATTTAGAGGAGCTTTTATAAACTTACCTGTTTTTAAGCCATATTCAAGAGCAACTTCCTCAAAAATATCTCTACACATATAACCAACACTTCCAACAATATTAATTAGATATTTATTGTAATGAGAATATAATTTTATTTGATTTTCAAAAAAAGAAACAAAGGCATCTTTTATTATGCCCCTACAATAATCATCTTCCTTTCTTTCAATTACAAATTTGGCAAACGAAGCTAAAAAATAATTTGGAACGGCTCCCTTATAAAGTCTATTAAGAAAATAAGCCTCATCACCTGGATACAAAGCAGAAAACTCCTTACTTAAACTCTCTGGCAAAAGATGTCTTAAATAATCCCTCAAAATTATTTTGCCAATGTTTGTACCTGCACCTTCATCACATAGTACATAGCCTAATGAAGGAACGTTATTAATTATATCTTTTCCGTCATACAAACAAGAATTAGAGCCTGTGCCTAAGATAGCACAAAGTCCTTTCTCTTGCCCACATAAAGCTCTGGCGGCTCCAAGCAAATCGTGTTCTATTTCTATCTCTGCATTAGTAAAGTATTGGGAAAAGACATCTTTAAGTTCATTCTTTTTAACCTCTGATGAGCAACCTGCACCATAAAATTTTAATACCTTAACATCTTTTGGATTAATGTTTGAAATTAAAACAGATTCTATTTCTTGAGAGATCGCTTCTTGAGATATGTTATATGGATTCATACCACAAGTTGAGAAGAATTGCTTATTGTTTTTGTTATCTACCAAACACCAGTCGGCTTTGGTAGAACCGCTATCGCAAACTAATAACATAAATTTTTAGCCCTTGGTATAAATAAAACTATCCCTATTCATTAGAACAAATAAATAGGGATAGATTATATGATTTTTAGTTTATCATTATATGTATTTCAATTCTCTAAGTGCAGACTCAATTTGACTGAATGTGTATTCTATGTCGTTGTCAAGCCCAACAGAATAACGAACCAAACCTTCGCTCATACCCATTTCTTTTTGGATTTCTTCTGGCACCTCTGATGAAGTAGATTTACCAGAGCAAGAGAATAAAGTACGGAAATATCCAAGCGAAACAGCCAAAAAGCCAACGCCCATTTCCTGCATTCTTTCCATAAATTTATTAGCTCTTTCAGCAGTTGTTAAGTCAATAGCAATCATACCTCCATAGCCAAAACCTGCATTCATTTGCTCTGTCATTAATTTATGGTCTTTATGCGACTCTAAGCCTGGGTAATTGGCAGTAATACCTATTTCATTAAATCTCTTAGCTAAGTACATTGCATTTTTGCTATGTTGCTGCATACGTATATGTAATGTATAGAGATTTTTTAATATAGAAGTTGAACGATAGCTATCCAAAACAGGACCTAAAAGCATTGCAGTTCCATCAATAACGCTTATAAGTGAATTAATAAACTCTCCATCAGCGCAAATTGCACCAGCAACACAATCATTCTTTCCATTAACAAATTTTGTCATAGAGTAAACAACTATGTGAGCTCCTAAAACATAAGGAGAGAAAATCATTGGGGTAAATGTATTATCAACAATTAACTTTGCTCCTTTGGTGTCAGCAATCTTTCTTAACTCACCAATATTTGATATTCTAAGAAGTGGGTTAGACATTGTTTCGGTATAAACAACCTTTGTATTAGGTTTCATTGCAGTTCTTACCTGTTCAAGATTGGTAGTATCAACAAAGGTAACTTCAATTCCAAGTCTTTGAACATAATTATTAAGGAAAGCAAAAGTACCTCCATAAACAGTCATTGAAGCAACTATATGGTCGCCTTGTTTAACACATTGCAATAAAGCACAAGTAATTGCTCCCATACCCGATGCAGTAACCCATGCTGCCTCTGTGCCTTCCATTGCAGCCAAAGCCTTACTCAAAGAAAGGTTTGAAGGATTCCAATGGCGAGAATAAAGAAAATAACCTTCTGTTTCGCCATGGAAAGTATCGGTCATAGTTTGCCCTTCTGGGAAACAAAATGTTGCAGAGTCGTTAATACTTGGATTAATCCCTTTTTCTGCTGAAATTTCTGCAACAGCATTAATTGCCATTGCTGGATCAAATTTTTTATTTGTCATACTATTATATCTTTTAGTAAAATTTAATTCTACTTAACAATTCATTGCTCCGCAAACATTAATAACTTGTCCCGAAACATAGCTTGATAAATCGCTACCTAAGAAAACACATACCTTAGCCACTTCCTCTGGCAAACCACCACGGCGAAGAGGAATTTTCTTTTCCCAATCTTTGCGAACCTCTTCTGGTAATTGAGCAGTCATATCGGTAATAATAAACCCTGGAGCCACAGCATTGGAACGGATATTTCTTGACCCAAGTTCTTGTGCCACACTCTTAGTAAAACCAATAATACCAGCCTTAGAAGCTGAATAGTTGCTTTGACCTGCATTACCACTTACGCCAACAACTGAACTCATATTAATAATTGAACCACTTCTTTGCTTTAACATAATCTTTTGGCACGCATGAGTAAGATTGAAAACGCTTTTTAGATTGATATCCATAACTAAATCCCAATCTTTTTCTTGCATTCTCATCAAAAGATTATCACGAGTAATACCAGCATTATTTACTAATATATCTATTCTTCCAAATTCCGTTGCAACGGCTTCAACTAATTTTGCACTCTCTTCAAACGAAGCAGCATTAGAAGCATAACCTATGGCTTTCACACCAAAAGCTTTTAATTCCTTTTCGCACAACTCCATATTTTCATCTCTGCGAACATCAGTAAATGCAATATTGCACCCTTGTTGAGCATAACTAATAGCAATAGCTTTCCCGATTCCACGAGAAGCACCCGTAATAAGAGCTACTTTATTTTCAAGTAATTTCATTTTCTTATCTTATTTATAAATTATTTTTTGCAAAGATAAATAAAAAAATAGAACTACTAAAAATAAAGTTTGATTACAGAAAATTAAAACTTGATTTCAAGAAAATAACTCTTGATTCTAAAAATTTATCTCTTGATTCTAATTTATTAGAATTTGATTTCAGGAAATCAAAACAAAGAAATAATAAAACTAAATCCTTCTTAATTTAGCGAAAGTATAAAGAAAACGAAAAACCATAAGGAAATTATACCAAATGGTAGGGATGAGTCCATAGTATTTCTTCATTATTTGAAACCTTTCTTTGTTTGCCTTAAAAATATTCTTTCTTGAAAGCCCTCCTTCCAAATAACAAGAAACCTTATGTTTTGTTCCAAGTATCAATTTCGCCCTTTTGAAAGACTCCAATACCCACTCATAGTCGGCAGCTATCTTATAGTTGAGATTATACTTTGGAGCAATTGTTCTTTTGACCAATACCGACTGATGACAAACAAGCATACCCCAACGAAAATCCTTCCAAGTCATATCCTGTTTTGTTCTTAACCTGCGGTTTCCCCTACTCTTACCCTTTTTATCAACAATCATAGTTTCTCCATAATAAATATCTCTCATTGTAAACTCTTCTCCAAAGAAATAATCTAAGATATTTTTTTTAGCAATAGTATCTCCTGCGTTCAAGAACCATACATAATCACCTGTTGCTAAATCCAAGCCTTTGTTCATCGCATCATAGAGTCCATTATCTTTTTCGGAAATCCACTTTGTTACAACATCAGGATATTTTTTCACTATTTCCAATGTCCCATCATTAGAAGCCCCATCAACAATAATAGATTCAATATTGTTATACTCCTGCCTTTGGATACTTTTAAGGGTTCTTTCCAATACATTTTCAGCATTGAATGTTACGGTTATTATAGATATTTTGGGATTAATCATATTGAATTTGATTTATACATATAAAATTGCAAAGATAAAATGTTTTTATTTTACTACAATTCATAGATTATAAATTAATCAAAATTTTCTACAAAGTGAATTTATATTTACCTTTGCAATTTATAAATAAAAATCATCATAACTATGAATGCAATTGTAACACTTGCAATAGGCAGGAAATATGAAAGAATGTTTGACAAATATTGTCGTAAAAACTGGCAAGAGTATTGCGATAAATTCGGATATGACCTTATTGTAATAACAGAGCCCTTAGATAAATCGGAGAGGGCTTCAAGACGCTCTCCTTCTTGGCAAAAATTACTTATTTTATCTCAAGATTGGTCAAGCAAATATGAAAGAATAGTTTGGGTTGATTCCGATATTATAATAAATAGTTCAAATGCCTATGATATATCTGATGGAGTGCCTATTGAGAAAGTTGGAGCAGTTGAAACTTATTCATTGATGAGTGAGGAAATATACAAAATTGCTATAAACAGAGGTGCTGAGTATTGCAAGAAAAATAATACTCCTTTTATTGAGGCACTTACTCCTAATGCTTACTACTCTCAACGTGGAATTAATGATGAGTCTTTAAATAAGGTGGTTCAGTGTGGAGTGTTTGTTTGCTCACCTTTGTATCATAAAGATATATTTGAACATATTTATAATACATACGAAGATACTCATGGTGCAGAATGGAACTACGAAATGCCATATATGTCGTATGAACTAATAAAAGCAGATAAGGTTCATTGGATTTCTCATAGATTTAATTTCTCAGTAGGAGAAATTATGTTAGCTTTTTATCCTGAAATTTGGGTTAGAAAAAGAAAAGGTTTTATAAATCTTTATTTAGATATTATTACTCGTTATATTGGTCCTCGTAGAAAACAATTAAAACGAAGTTTAAACAATGTATATTCATTATCTATTTTTATGCATTTTGCAGCTTGTTCTAAATATATGGGATTTATAAAAAGCAGGTCTTAATCGGCATAAATATTCTAATAATTTTAAGCAAGTTCTTTTTTTATTTCATCAATCTTTTCTAAAACCTGCTCCACCCTTATATTAGAAACACAAAGCCAAGTTTTTGATTTATCATTAGAATGTATGCAAATATTAAAGCAATTATAACAAGACATAAAACAATTTGCAACCTTAGGAATATAGTTTCTATCCTCTTCTGAAATAATCTCAGGAGTATATGGATGAAAACGCCCATAGTAATTCCCCGGTAAAATGACTATGGAAGGTATCTTAACTAATGGTGAAATATGTGAAGCTGATGTATCATTTGAAATAAGATATTTTGCATTAGATATTAAAGAAATTAATTCTAACATTGATGTTTGTCCAATTAAATTAAGGATTTTTTTATCCTTATCTACATCCCCTTCTATCTCTTGAAAGATATATTCTTCTCCTTTCCCTCCACATATAATTACATCCTCTTTCAAACTATTAATAATAAAAGCATATTTCTCTCTTTCCCAAACTCTATTCAAGCTACTTGCACCTAAAAATATTACTACATAATCTTCTTTTGGTAAATCCTTATATTTTGGTATTTCAAATGGCAATATTGGAATTTGAGATTGGAATTCATTATGGAAAAGCCCTCTTATAAATTCCGAGTTCCTATTTAATTCCATAGTTATTTCTGGTTGGGCTAAAATAAGTCTTGAATAGAATTTATTAGCTTTTGATTTTAATTTTTTATTCTTTGATTCTATTTTTTTAGAATCAAGTTCCGCTCCTTTTAAAACAGAAGAAGTATTTGTGTAGTTGCCATCAAATCCTATTTTTTCAAAAGCCTTTATGTTTCTTATTGTAACATCTTGCGAGAAGTATTCACGAGAATAAACGGGATTAATAGCTCTTTGAAACTTCCTTTTGCTTAACTTAAAAAACAACTTTATTCTATATAATGGATTAGAGAATAATTTTTTGGTGTTTACTGGTATAATTTCATCAAAATAAGGAAGATTTTTGGCTATTTCAAAACAAGACCTATTACATAGAAGTACTAATTTTTCAGAGTAATGCTTTCTATATTCCTTTGCACTATCCAACCAAAGAATAAAATCTCCTATATTATCCAATCTTACTATAAGTATGCTATTTTCTGTTTTATAGGGAATAAGTCTTAGAAATAGAAATTCTATTTTATGATATAGTAATAGAAGATAAAGAAATAGCTTTTTCATTTATTTATTCTAATTATTTTTATTCAATACAGCAGTAAGCATTTCTCCATTTCTAAGTTTCTCCGCAAAACATTTAACATTCTCTCTAATAAATTCCTTTTCTTCTGCTGTGACCAAAAGTATCTTTTCTTCTACTTCGTATAATGAATTTATAGTTATTCCTAAATGATTTTCTTCTACAAACTTAGCAATGCCTGATTCTTTCCATACAATCAAAGGTAAATGAGCAGAAATATACAATATTGCCTTAGAAGGTATCGTAATTCTCAAATATTGTCCATGTTGGTTTTTAACGTCATTGTTTTCTAAGCTACTTCCATCCCAAACAAGCCCCCAGTCTCCATGAACCTCACTAATTTTTTTGGGAGAAAATCTCTTTCTGTATTCAACCCAATCAGGCATAGATGAATTATTATTTACAACCCCATAAAGTGAAAATTTAATTTTTTTATAGTTTAATTTTTCCAATTGGTTAATAAATGTAGCCTTATCATAATTACCTGCAAAAACAACTCTATTATCACCTTTCCCATTGGTTAAAGGAGCCATATCTTCAGTTAGAAAATCAAAAAAATAAATCAATTCTGCAGGAGTCTTTACACCCACTTCTCTACATCTATCAAGCATATTAGGTGTTTGCAATATAAGTTTATCTGCAGAATTTAGATTATTAAGATCTTTAAGCAAAGACTTATTCAATCCTCTAAAATAATCTATATCTATACATAACAAAGTAATAGAACATTTCTTTTTATGCAGCAAAAAGAAAAAAAGAGGTAATAAAACTCCAAAAGGATGAGGATAAATAAATAGTAATTTAGAGTTATTTGGTATTTGTGCTAATGATTTTATAAAAATAGGTATTTTCGTAAGATTATAATGCAGTTTAGTAATTAAATTATCCTTCCCCTTACAAAAAAAATCATAGGTATCTAAGTGCTGTAAATATAGTGTATATCCACAATTTTCTGCTATTTTTACAATATCTTCATATAATGGAAGTACATATTTCCCTCTCTGCAAATAATTAACTATTATTTTCTTCATATTCATAACATCATTTTAAAATGAGCAAATTGAACTGCTTTATATATTCTTTAAGACATTTCCTTATTTTCTAAACTTCTTATTTGGAAACATTAGAGAATAGAAAAAATATGATACATCCTCTAAAATCAATTTAATAAATAGGAAAAAAGCTGGTCTTCTTATCATTTTTTTTGAGGAAGCACTTACTCCTTTACGTTTCCAACTTGTATAGAACTGATAAATAAAAGCATCTTTACGGATTATAACAAAGGGTGCAATTAAAGGGTGTTTGATCATAAACTTTTTAAGCTCTGTACAAGCAGGAGCTTTGAACTTCACATCACCTTCAACTAATTTCATATTAAGGTTTGATAACATTTTTTCAAATGTCTTCCATGTAAAAAAATGAATATGTGTATCATCAAGCAATCCCCAATCGTTGTAGGTAAAATCTCCATCATAAAGGCTAAATATAACTGCACTATGAGATATATTAGGAATAGACAAGAGTAATTCACCCTCATGTTTCAAAAAATTAATAGCCTTACTTAAGGTATCTTCTGGTTTTCTAAGATGCTCTAATACATCAGCTAAAATAATATAATCAAATAAACCCTCAACTTCGTTACACCATAAATCATCGTCTAAATCAGCAATGATTGTTTTTTCAGAAAATTCTGTCGTTTTCTGAGCCATTTCTGGATTTAATTCAACGCATGTGATAGTACAATTCAAATTATTTTTTAGATACTTATTCATATAACCTGTTGCTGCTCCAAGTTCTAAAATCCTTGTATTTGGTTTAACCCAATTCAATAATTTATGTTTGGAGACAACTCCAAAATTTTCTCCCCCATAATATTTATAGTTACTCATATTTTAATAGCTAAAAGTTCGTATATTGTAGTATTTCCAGATTTTAATTTTTCAAGTATAACACTTCTTTAGCAAATTTTTCATACTTATTTAGTATGCTGATATAATGCTATAAATAAGAAATTATATAATTTTAACTCCAAAGCTCTCTTTTTTTAGAAAGAAGAGCTTTGGAGTTAAAATATCTATTCTTTTACTATTTTTTGAGAATAGTCGATTACCTCACCCTTAATACTTAATACATAGATTCCTTTGTTATAAGAATCATTACCTAAGATAATATTATTTATTCCCTTTTGTAAAGTTTGTTTTGCTAAATATATTTGATTTCCTTCCATGTTAGAAATAGATATTTCTATACTATCTTCTATTAAAGAATTTATCTTTAAATTCCAATTATTTTTTGTTGGATTTGGATATATTATGATATTACTTTCTTCTCCAACAACATCTCCTTCCGGTATTCTACCTTGAATAGGCAAGTTAGAAGGTTCTACAGTTTCTCCAACTTTTAATTCAATATCAGATTTTGGATTTTCAGCAACACAAATTTCTATACATTTTTCACACTTATCATATTTCATGTCTGTAAAATAACATACTTTATGAATACCTGGAGGTAAATGATATTGAAAAGAAGAATTATAAGATACAATCTGTCCATTAATAGTCCATTGATGGTAAGGATTATTTGGATTTAAAGAAGTAAATGTATAATCATAAGGGTTATTTGTATTATCAAGACAATACGTAAAGTTTGCATCACAAACTACATAAGTTATTATTAGTTCTGGCCAAAGAGCAGGATTAGAATGATCACTTGATACAAAACACATTGATCTATATTCTTCAATTTCATTTTGAAGCCTAAACATAAAACCATAATTTTGGACTGAAACCATATTTTGAATAATATTAGTAATATTACCATTTGTATAATTCCAACTATATTGAGAAGTTGATACAGGAATAGAAAAAATAGGGCTAGTACTTACTGCAGGTTGAGTATTCCATGTAACCATGTTTTCTGACCATGGAGAATTAACCAAATAAACATCAACATTATTTTCGAAAAATCTATCAGGATGACCTGGAAACCATGTATTTTGACTCGTAGGATCTCCATATAATTTTAATACTGCACTGAGAATAATAGCATTTTGAGGTATGTTATTCAATTGTGAAAATCTTAACAATTGACGTGTTTTTCCATAAGGGCATTCATTAGCATTATATGTCCATCGCAGCATAGAAAGCCCAGGTGCATTTCCATAATTCAAATCCGCCGGAGTATTAGTCCAGCCTAATGGAATACATCCATCATCCATCATAAAAAGAGTAGCATCTTCTCCTATAGTGGCATTAGGTTTAAATGTTACTGTTGTTTGAGCGTTTAGCATCAATCCTGTTGCACATATAAGTGCAATAAAAATAAATCTTTTCATAGTTCTTAAAAAATCTTTTCATAGTTCTTAAATTTTAATGATTATTAATGCAACAAAGGTAATAATTTTTTTTTGATTAACAAAAGAACAATTTATTTTTCAATTAAAATTTCAACTTATTTTAACATTAATCCATGTCCATGGTATAGTTTCCTAGTTAGATTGTAGTGAGTTTTATGTTGCTTTTAGTAGTATATCAAAATATTCAATTGTTCTTTTTAGCCCTTCTTCTAACTGAACCTTTGGTTGCCAAGAAAGTTCCTTTTTCGCAAGAGATATATCAGGTTGTCTTTGCATAGGGTCATCAGAAGGGAGTGGTACAAATTTAATCTTTGATTTGGAAGACGTAAGCTCTATAATCTTCTGTGCTAATTCTAAAATGGTAAATTCGTTAGGGTTACCCACGTTTACAGGACCAATAAAACCTTGCTTGGTTTGCATCATTCTTATCATGGCTTCTATTAAGTCATCAACATATTGAAAACTTCTTGTTTGCAAACCATCTCCTGCAACAGTAATATCTTTATTTTGCAAAGCCTGTATTATAAAATTACTCACCACTCTTCCATCGTTTGGATGCATATTTGGTCCGTAGGTATTAAATATTCTTATAATTTTTATATCAACATTATTCTGCTTATGATAATCCATAAATAAAGTTTCGGCACAGCGTTTACCTTCATCATAACAGCTTCTCTCTCCGATTGGATTTACATTTCCCCAATACGACTCTACTTGTGGGTGAATTCGAGGGTCTCCATAGACTTCGGAAGTGGAAGCCTGCAAAATTCTTGCGTGTATTCTTTTTGCTAAACCTAACATATTCAAGGCTCCCATAACAGAAGTCTTTATTGTTTTTATAGGGTTGTATTGGTAATGTATGGGTGAGGCAGGGCAAGCTAAGTTGTATATCTCATCTACTTCAATAAAATATGGAGTACATACATCATGACGCACCATTTCAAAATAAGGATTATTTAATAAGTGAATAATATTTTTCTTACTCCCAGTAAAATAATTATCCAAACAAATAACCTCATTACCTTCATTAAGTAACCTTTCGCAAAGATGAGAACCAATAAAACCAGCTCCTCCTGTAACGAGTATTCTTTTCATTTATTTACATTTTTTTTGCAAAAGTAAACATTTTATTTCTACAATATATTTCTTTTGCTATAAGTTTGAGAATATTAATCTTTTAATTCTCTCTTGCCTTTTAATCTATTATTAATATAATATCCAGCTCTTGTGTAGTAAAATAGAAATCCAATAGCGTTTAGTATTAATAGAGAAACCGAAGCTCCCATTATTAAATACTCCTTCACTAAACTGCTATAAAGGAAGTAACCTATAACACTTAGGATTATTCCAACAAAAAGCTGTATATGAGTTTTTTCAAAATAGGTTGTGAAATTAGCAAACAAACCTATTAATGTCCCAAAAATCTGTGCAACAATTAATACAGGTAATATATAAAGTACATCATAGTAGTTTATTTTTATTATTCCCCAAACAAGTGCAAAATAAGTTCCAAGCCATACCAACAGCCCTAATGCAGAAAGTCCGGTAATAATAATAAGGGTGTATCGTTTGGTTTTTCGTTTGAGTACCGTTAAATCTTTTTCCTTTAAAAAGAGTGGTAACCATACAAAGTTAAATGATTGATAGACTATAAGCAAGATTGAAGAAAACAAAATGCCTAAGTTATATACTGCAAAGGTATCAGCTCCTGCGTATTTCATAACAAAAAACTTATCCCCAAAATTAACCATTGCCGTAAGTAAACATCCTGACACAATAGGCAGACCTAACTTAAATGCTTTCTTTAAGTAATATAAATCAAAGACAGGAAGAAACCTCTTAAACAAAAAAGAACCAAAAACTATGGTAAGAAATAACTCTGCACCATAAGTAATTGCCAAGCGAAGCATAACAGCATCTAATGGCGAAACATAAAGTACAATTACAGCAGTTCCATTTGCCAAAAAGAAGCGAATAAGATTAAAGGCTTGCAGTTTTTTAATTTGCTCCGAGGAAACAAAGAAGAAGGTAAGGTAATTGGTAAATATCATTGACAAAACAGCAATAAAAACATACACTCTATAATCTAAATAGAAATTACCTGCGTCATTATTTTTGTTTAAAAGAGAAAAGAAATCTATATCTATTTTCGTGAAATATACAATAAGCATAGAAATTGCCACCAATACCAAAAGAGAGGTTGTAATGGTAAAAAGCATTGAGCCTTGTTGATGTTTGTTGTTTGTTGTGTCGGAATAGAGCTTTGTCATTGCAACGTAGAACCCAAAATTTATAATCCCCGAAAGTGTCATTGCAAAAGAATAGAGATAACCATAATTCCCGAATTCCCTTTGCGTCATTAGAGCAATAAAGACTGGAATAAGCAAGAAATTGGCACCACGAACAATCACATCAACCGAAAATACATTCACAAAACGTGAGAATATCTCGTTGCCTCTTATATATTTGTTTATAAGCTCTTTTATTAACGCCATTTATCTCTTGATTCTAATTTATTATCTCTTGATTCTAATTTATTGAAACTTGATTCTAATATTTTATCTTTTGATTCTAAAATAAGGGAACTTTAACCCCTATTATGTTATTTAATTAATGTAAATATTCTTTAAACTACAATTAGGCAGTTTCTCAATTATCTTTTCAAAAATTGAAGTGCGAACCATTAAGAGTTCTTGTTTTAGTGCAGGGGAATTAACCTTAACATATAGGCAATTGTTTTGTACATAAATCTTTGTTGTTAGCTTATGAATTAATTCTCCTGTAACTTCTTTCCAAGCAGCAATTATATCCTCTTCGTCCAAATTGGCATCAATATGATAATAAGACAAGAAATCTTTCAACACATCCTTAATATTCTTTTCTTTGGTATATCTTGCCTTATTGTATATCTTATCGCCAAAATTCTTATTTTGCATCACTTATTCCTTTCTCTGTAATTCTATATATTTTATGCTGCATCTGGGTTTGCTCAAATATTGTCTCCACTCTGCCCAATTGTGTATCGGTAATAAACACCTGCCCAAACCTATCGCTACCAACCAAATTTATTAATTGATTTATTCTTTTTAGGTCTAATTTATCAAAAACATCATCCAATAAAAGAATTGGCTTTATCTTAGTTCTTTTAAATATATATTCAAATTGAGCCAATTTCAACGCTAAAAGAAAAGACTTTTGTTGCCCTTGCGAAGCATATTTCTTTACATTATTACCATTCATCTTCAATCCCAAATCATCCTTATGAACACCTATTGAAGTATAACCCAAAAGCCTATCTCTCTCTAAGGTGTTTTGTAAAAGGTTTGCAAAATTATGTTCTAAATCTTCCGAAATATATTCAAGCTCTACTTCTTCTTTTTGAGAGGTAATATAATTGTAATAGTATTGAAACAAGGAGGCAAAATCTTTAATAAAGGTTTTTCTTTGCTTATGTATAGAAACACCATAGGAAATCAGTTGCTCGTTCCACACTTCAATGGATTGTATATTAAAACTATTGGTTTGGTAGAAATGTTTTAAAAGAGTGTTTCGTTGTACTAAGGCTTTGTTGTATTTTATTAAATTATCCAAGTACAGAACATCAACTTGTGCTATAACCAAATCAAGAAACTTACGCCTAAGTTCGCTTGCCCCAACAATCAATTCTTGGTCAGAAGGAGTAATCATAACCAATGGAATTTTCCCAATATGTTCTGAGAAGCGACTATACTCTTTATCTTCGCATTTGAATTGTTTTCTAAACCCTCTCTTTAAGGCACAAGAAAATTTCTGTGAGCAATTATCATCAAAATCATAGTACCCATGTATTGAAAAGAAGTCTTGGTTATGCTTTATATTATTACTATCAACCACATTGAAATAACTCTTGCAGAAAGACAAATAATGAATTGCGTCCAATATATTTGTCTTGCCTACACCATTCTCTCCAACCAAGCAATTTACGTTCTCGCAAAACGAAATATCAGCTTGCTGAATATTCTTAAAGTTATTAAGTTTTAATTTATTGAGGTACATATATCAGATATTTCTTCCATTAACCACATAGGCGTTGAAGTTGCCCCAGATATACCTACGGATTGACAGCCTTTAAACCACTCTTTCTTTAAATCTTCTTTGCCAGAAATCAAATAAGTTTTCTCTTTATGAGCTTTGCATAAATTATAAAGGTATATCCCATTTGAACTACTTCGTCCGCTAACAAACAAAACCATATCAACACTATCGGCAAACTCTATTAGTTGTTTAGAACGCGAAGATACTTTATTACAAATTGAATTGGTTATAAGAAGATTTGAACTCAGGTTTTGATTTAAAGCCTTATACTTTTGCTCTATTTGATTGCAAATTTGAGTATAATCTTCCTTACTCATAGTTGTTTGAGAAAAGATATGAATAGGTTTTGTGTAATCTATAAAATCCAAGTCCTCTAATCCACTTATCACAATTGCATTATTATCAGTTTGTCCTACCAATCCCACAACTTCTGCATGCCCTTTCTTTCCATAGATAACTACCTGTCCATTAATAGATTTCATTTGAGTATAACCCTTTCTAACATTTTGTTGGAGTTTTAAAACAATGGGGCAAGTAGCATCAATTATCTCTATATTGTTTTTTTTTGCTAGCTCATAGGTTGAAGGAGGTTCGCCATGGGCTCTTATCATAACCTTAGTATCTTTTAATTTCTCCATTTGTTTTATGTCAATTACCTCCAAGCCTAATTTAGATAGACGTTCCACTTCTTTATTATTATGAACAATATCACCCAAACAATAGAGCTTATCGTTGTTTCCAAGCTCTTTTTCTACCAAATTGATTGCAGAAACCACACCAAAACAAAACCCTGCATTTTGTTCTATCTTCACTATCATTATCTATCGTTTTAAATCAAAATTTGCAAATTGTATATTCAAAATACAATTATCTTTCTATCATATAAGGTGCAAATATAGTGAAAACATAATTGCATAAGACTATAATTCATAAAAAAAAGAAAGAAACCCTACTTAATTTCTCTCTACTTAGGGCAGAGTAGAACTAAATCCTAATCTTTTAGAATTTGATTCTAAAAAATTAGAATCAAGAGTTAGCAAATTATCTTCTGAAAAGAATTTATTAAAACGAAGAGTTAGTAAATAAAGATAGTATCTTATATTGTTGTAATAATAAAAAAAATAGGCAATACTATATTATTAGCATTGCCTAATTTTATATTAATTATCTTTAATAATCTTTTATGCTGATTGGTCTTGTATTTTAGAACTTCAAGGCTATACCAACAGCACCAACTTTATTAAGGTCGAAGCCCCATTCAATAAAGGCTCCAATGTTTGGTGTAAAATAAAACTTAAAGCCCATCATTAGTGTTCCCATAAAACCAGAATAGTGAAAGGTTTCTGAGTTAGGTGTGCCTAAATCCATATTTAGATATCCCAATGATAAGTTATAGTACATCAATACACTTCTGCTGAAATTTACTGTAAAAGTAAATTTACCTCCTGCATAATATGTTGCAAAATTCTTTGGAGTAGAATTAGAATCTAACAAAGCCATACCTCCTAAACTTTCTCTTTCAGCCAATTGGGAGTATGAACCTGTTATTCCTGCACTCAAAGCAACTCTTCCTCCTGAGTAAAAACAATAATCTCCTGCTGCACTAATAGTTGGCACTTTAAGAGATAAAGTAGGAAATACAGCAAGCATTGGATACCCAACGCCTAAATCAACTGCTATTTTCCCTTTCTCAAAGGCGTAATCTGCACCTTTTCTACCTCTTTTACCTCTTCTTGCGGGTTTTCTTCTCTTTGGTCGTAATAAGGAATTGTCTTCGCTTATAGTTGTCTCTTCCTTAGAAGTGTTTACTATAACATTATTATCTGCATATGAAGGTATAAAAGATGTCATCAAAATGCAAATAAGCACAAACATAGATAGTTTTAATTTCATCATAATAAAAATGTTTTAGTTATTAATTATTTTGGTTGCAAAGGTAAATATATTTTTGACATTATCTAATAAATCATCCAATTATTTGAAAAAAGTATTTTCTCTTACCTTCGTTAGAGTAATTAATCTTATTTTTGCAAAATTAAAATTGAAGAAACGTATAATAATGTTAGAATTTAAACTAATTACACCTGAAGATAAAGAAATATTTGACTCTTTCTATAAATATAAAACAATAAAAAATTGCGAGACTGCTTTTGCTAATTTATGTGCATATAGCTTTGCTTTGCACGGAGAGTATGCTATTATAGATAATACTCTTATCACAAGAGTACACTTTAAATTAAATCAAGAGATTTGTTATCATTGTCCCACTGGAAAAGGCGATAAGGTTAAAATTATTAATCAACTGATTGATGATTCCAAAGAAAAGGGCTTTACAATGAAAATGATGATTGATTGTGAGGAGGTTTTTAAAGAGAATTTTTGTAGTCGGTTTACTTGCGAGCATAAGCGAGAATACTTTGATTATATTTATTTAAGGGAATCTTTAGCAACACTTTCAGGAAAGAAACTCCAAGCAAAGCGAAATCATGTTAATAAATTTACAAAGACCTACGAGTATGAGTACATCAAAATAGACTCTTCCAATATTCATCTTTGTGTTGATTTTGCTGAACGTTGGCTTGTGGAAAACAGCAAAACTAATCCAGAGAACTTAAATGGATACCACGAAGAGTTGATAGTAATAAAATACTTTGCAGGACATTTTAATGATTTAGGACTAATTGCTGGTGCTATTTTGGTTGAAGGTAAAATGGTTGCTTTTACTCTTGGCTCAAAAGTAAATAATGAAACATTCTGTACTCATATTGAAAAGGCAAACAAAGACTACGATGGAGCATATTCTGTTATCAACAAAGAGTTTGCCAATCATCTTCCAGAAGAGTTTATTTATATCAATCGTGAAGAAGACCTTGGTTTGGAAGGATTGCGTAAGGCTAAATTATCTTATAATCCAATTGAATTAATAACCAAAACTGTTGCCACTCTATTATAAATGAAAAAAAGGGTAAAAGAGATATGGAGTAAGTATTTTGGAGATGATTTAGATTTTCTTAATAAATATTTCTCCATCTATTACGAACCTAATAATTTAATCATAAACTCCCTATCGGAAGGTAAGGAATTTATTTATATGGCTTTAATTGTTAGATACGAATACAAGTATAATGATGAAAAAATCCCTATTGGATACGTTACAGCTGTTTTAACCAATCCTCAATATCGCAATCAAGGTTATTTTCGGGTAACTATGCAAGAAGTATTTCAAAGATTAATAGACAATAATTATATAATCTCTTGTTTAATTCCTGCAAGTGAAGAATTGAAAACTACTTATATTAGGTATGGTTATTCAAATTGTTTTACCACAACCAAACTCCCAAACAATAATAAATCAATTTTGCATCGCAAAGAAACATTCCAGCTCTATAAGGATTTGAATTACGATATGCAAAGCCTAAAAGCTAATCCTAATGCAATGTTAAGAATAGTTGATGTTCAAAAAGTATTGGAATTATTTGCAAGTCAAAACCCAAGCATAGAAAAGAGATTAAAGGTAATAGATAATCAAATATCCTCAAATAATAATTCCTTTGAAATAAAACAGGGAAAGGTAATAATATTGGAAAGAAGTGATGATTGTGAAACAATAAGTATTTCCGATTTAGCTTATTTGATTTTTGAGAATAGTTATATGGATTTAATGTTTGATAAATAGAGTATATTTGCAGCTAATATTTGAATTTTAAAACAATATATTAATATGAAGACTTTATTAAAAAATATAAAGGAACTAATACAGGTTGAGGACAATCCAAAACTTATGGTTTGTGGAAAAGATATGTCAAACCTACAAACGATAAAAGATGCTTTCTTACTCATAGAAGATGATAAGATATTGGACTTTGGAACTATGAGTTCTTTAAAAGAGGATAATTGTGATAAGGTTATTGATGTTGGAAACAGGTTAATATTTCCATCTTTCTGCGATTCGCATACACATTTAGTTTATTCAGGCAGCCGCGAAATTGAATACATTGACAAGATAAAAGGATTATCTTACGAGGAAATAGCAAAACGAGGAGGAGGTATTTTAAATTCAGCCAAACGTCTTAGGGAAACATCCGAACAAGAACTTTATGAGGATGCTCAAAAACGCTTAGATGAAATTATAAGAATGGGAACAGGTGCAGTAGAGATTAAATCGGGTTATGGATTAGACACTCAAAGCGAACTAAAAATGCTTAGGGTTATCAAAAAACTAAAAGAAAACTCACCACTTACAATTAAGGCTAATTTCTTAGCTGCTCACGCTGTACCAATGGAGTATAGAGGAAGACAAAAAGACTATGTTGATTTAATTATTAATGAAATGATACCTCTGGTTGCAAAAGATAATCTTGCAGAATTTATTGATGTATTTTGCGATAAGGGTTTCTTTACGGTAGAAGAAACAGATAGGATATTAACTCAGGGAATAAAACACGGAATGATTGCAAAGATTCACGCCAATGAGTTAGATTTCTCAGGAGGAGTTCAAGTTGCTGTTAAGCATAATGCTCTCTCATGCGATCATTTAGAATTTATTGGAAAGGAAGAAATAGATAGTTTGTTAAATTCTAAAACTATGCCAACAGTATTACCAGGTGCAGCCTTCTTTTTAAATATGCGTTTGTCGCCTGTTAGAACAATGATGGATGCAGGGCTACCTATTGCAATGGCATCAGATTTCAACCCTGGCTCATCCCCAAGTGGCAATATGCAAACAATAGTTAGTTTTGCATGTGTTAATTACAGGATGACACCACAAGAAGCTTTCAACGCCACAACAATCAACTCTGCCTATGCAATGGGAATAAGCCAAACTCATGGCTCAATTGCAAGAGGTAAAAAGGCAAATTTCTATATCACCAAAGAAATTCCGAACTTAGAATATATGCCTTATTATTATGGAACAAATAAGGTTGATAGAGTATTTCTAAATGGGAAAGAATATTAATAAAATAATTATTATTAAATCATAACATAATGCATATAATTAAAAAACTAATCCTTGTTTTATTGGCACTTACATTAGGCTTTTCAGCATTTGCACAAAAACAAAAGAATTCCGATTTAAAGACATTAAAACTTAATGGACAAGTAAAGTATATTGAAGAATATAGTTATGCAGACCTGAACTACGATTCAAAGATTGGACAAAACGAAATAGGAAGCTACGAATTTACAAAGTTTCATAAGAATGGTAATATTGATGCATTTTTATATCGTTCCAAATTCCTTTTCTTTCGTTATCAATATATCTCAATGAACGAAATAACCCAAACCGTTCAATTTGATGAGAAAGGAGCCATTGAAAGTATGGAAACCTATACTTATGATAAGAATGGTAATAAAATAGAGTATATATATTATGAGAGTGGAGTTGTGGTAAGTAAAACAACGTATAAATACGACTCAAATAATAATAATATTGAAAATATCGCCTTTAAGTCAAATGGAGAACAAGGAACAAGATACTTATATCAATACGATAGCTTAGGGAATAGGACAACATCTATACATTATCTGCCTTCTGGTGAGTTGGGTGGCAGAACAGAATTTGAATATATTGCTCAGAGCGATGAGTATAGGTCAATTTCTTATAAGCCAAATGGAGAAGTGGAATGGCAAAGGAAATATAAAGTTGATTCTAAGGGGAATAAAATTATTGAATTCAAATACAACGCAAAGGGAGAGCTAAGAGATATGTGGACATGGGTATATGTATATGACAAGAACAATAATTGGACAAAGCAAACCGAACATAACGAAGATGGGAAAGTGGTTAAAATTTCCACAAGAAAGATTGTTTACTACGGAGATAAAGACGAGAATTCATATCCTCAATGGGATAACCCAACATTTAAAGGAAGAAAAATCTAATCTTTCTTATCAATACTCTAACTCTTGATTTTAAAAAATTATCTTTTGATTCTAATTTACTAACTCTTCGTTTTAATTTAATAGAACTTTGTTTTAGTTTTACATTAGAACTACATCTGAATATCTCTTCTATAATAATAGAACTAAATATATGATAAATTATCAATCCTATTCACTTTCCTCATAATATAATCCTTTCAAATTAGGGGTTATATAAAAGTCTTCTATCTCCCCAATAGGATAACTGAGATTGCATGTACCATCTATGAATACAGGACAAACACTTCCGCTATATAGTATAGGTAATGCCTTATCAAAAAATGTATATAGATAGAAGTTATAAATATCCCCCTCTTTAATTATCTCTTGTTTTCTTTTTGTCTCTTTGCATACAGTCAATATCCTATATGATACATTCTCTATAAATTCTTTACCAAAATAATCAAACTTTCTTTTTAGAACTTCTCCATCTACAATTGGAGATAAATATATGGTATAGACTTTTGCTTTTGTAATTTTATTATTTGACAGAGAGTAGAAATTATTTATTCTCTCTATTCCAAGAACCTTAAATTGCATTTTAATACTATCTTTTAACACAAAGTCATCTTGATAACTATTGAATCCCAACAATTTTTCAATAAGAGAAGTATGCACCTTTCCTTTGTTATCAATATTTTCTGTATAAATAGACCTCCAATAAATAAACTCTGTTAGTGTTGGCTTTCTATACGTTACATTTCTTGAATATTTTTGTGCAAACAATGAACCTACTAGAAGCAGTAGGATAAATGTGCTTATAGCTGTTTTATTTATCATTAATTATCTCTTTTTTTTGTCGTGCGGATGTCATAACGCACTGCTTTATTATTAGTATGTCTTGCTGTGCAAACGGTAAACCGATAAGTAATCCTATATTTATTCATTATTTACTTTATTTGCTGACAAATGTACAAGTTTATTTTGAGTAATGTATTCTTGTGGGAAGTTTATTTTGGAATAGAATATCTTTTAGAAAAATAATCCTGTAGTTTCTCTACCCCTTCATTGTACTTATCAATATTGGATGATTTTAAGTTCAAAATATTTTGTAGCTTCCATTTTACCGATGGATAATTACTAATATCACCAGCACAACATTTTGACCAATCAGGTTCCCCTCTCTCAAAAGAAAGAATAAATTCCTTATCATAATCTTTAAAGATTGATTGAATTTTATTTATCAAGTCTTCTCTTGTTTCTTCAAAATCTTCGTAAGTAAACTCTATATTAGTCATTCCTTTAAATTGATTTTCTAGTGCTTGTTTCTGGTCTGTTCTATTTGGATTTAAAGATTCTATAATTGGTTTATCACTTCCTAATAGACTAAGCATTAATCCATTCTTAATAGATATAAAACTATCAATTTCCATATACTTAAAATCAAACAAATCTCTGGGATGCTGACGAGAAAGAGCAGCAGCAATTTTACCACCATATAACTGTGAAATTGACACAATATTAGCTTTACAATTAGTATTAAATTCAAATTGTGCTTTCTCGCATAACTCTCGCACCTCAATATTGTCAATAATGCCTCTTTTTGTTCCATTAACTTCTATTTTCACAGTGGCTCCATCTAAAGTGCATTGAAGTTTCAAAATCTCAGGTTTATGAATAACTTTAATATTTGGAATAGCTCGCTCTATTTGAATTTTAAGTGATAACAAAAGACAATTAATTTCGAAAAAGCTTTTTTCTCTATCTTCAATAAGAGTATATGTAACATCTATATCTACAGAATAACGAGGCATATTGCTAACGAACAAATTAATAGCTGTTCCTCCATGAATGGCGAATTTTTTAATCCTATATAATAATGGAATTATCCTAATAAGTAATCCAACTTGTTTTTTATATCCCTCATTCATAATCATAAAGTTCTTTGGATATTGTTATTTTATATTTAGAAAGATAAACTCCATCTTTAACTATTTGATATTTTCCTTTTCCAATATCAATTTTTGATGAATTTAATTCCTCGTACCAATAATGATTTGCTTTTTCTGCCATAAACAAAAATAATCTCTTTACTTTATTATTTGTACAATTTTCTAACAATGATTGTAGAATATCTGAACGTAAAGTTGTTAATTGTTCCATTATATAATATAAATCCATTAAGGAATAATATTGTGGTGCTAACAATAAGCATTCTAAAAAAGCTTGTTCGGCAGAAGATACTAATAATGGAAAATCATTTTTTATATGAGTATATATATGCCTTATTGAGAATATTTGAGTAGAAAACAATTTTATCTCATAGTCAAAACTCACTGTATTCATCCATATAGGAATACGGTCATTCGCATTATGATGTACCATAAGTATAGGCTTACCCATTGGAACATAATGATTATAACCTGATAATTCTAAAGCAGAATGTGCTGCTATGTGAAATGTTTTATTCAATTGCTCATTATAACTTGATAATGCTCCCCATGCACTTAATTTAGAACCTGTACGATACATTACACCTCTATATAGCATCGTCAGCCATCCTGAATTTCTATATGTTTTTATCAATTGATTAGAATATCCATTCTCTCTAAGCCAAGATGAAAAATATAACTTACCATCTTGACCTCCTTGCAACAATTGGTTTAATTTATTTGCATTTTCTAAACTCATACTATATTAAATTAAAAAAAAATCAACTACAAAAGTAATTCTTTTTTTGGATATTTCACTTCAATTGTCATATAAGAACACCTCTCATAATGAAAAATGTATTTTTCATTAATATAATCTTACGGATTACTTATTAATACATATTTTTGTTTTCACGCATCAAAGATAGTAATTAATTATTTATTACGAAGTTTGTTTTTAACTCTTTTAGCATTATCAAATGATAGCTGAAGCGTTACGCCCTAATAATAGCCTAATAGTATATAATTTTAATAAGTATAAGAGCAGTTTAGTTCAATACCACCCTTTTGAAGCAAAATGTCATATTTATAGTGAATTAGATAAATATCAGGCATTAATACTTCTATTAAATTTTTATTTTAATTATCCTTATGTTATTTTTTTTGTATCTTTGCAACTTGTATAATTCGTTTTAATTATTAACTAACTTAACAACAATGAGTTTTAAAATCATAGTTTTAGCAAAGCAAGTTCCCGATACAAGAAATGTTGGGAAAGATGCAATGAAGGAAGATGGCACTGTTAATCGTGCCGCTTTGCCTGCTATTTTTAATCCAGAAGACCTCAATGCCTTAGAAATGGCATTACATATTAAAGATAATATTAAAGATGCAACGATTTCCGTTATCACAATGGGACCTTCTCGTGCTGCCGAAATAGTTCGTGAGGCTATGTATCGTGGAGCAGATAATGGGGTTGTGGTTTCTGACCGTAAGGTTGCGGGAAGTGATACTTTGGCAACATCGTACACAATTTCTCAAGCCATTAAGAAAATGGGTAAGTTTGACTTGGTTATTGCAGGTCGTCAAGCAATTGATGGTGATACCGCTCAGGTTGGTCCTCAAACAGCAGAAAAACTTGAATGTCCTCAAATTACTTATGCCGAAGAGGTAATTAAGGTTGATGATAAGAAAATTCAAATCAAACGCCGATTGGAAAGAGGTGTTGAAGTGGTTGAAAGCACTTATCCTTGTTTGATTACTGTTCATGGCTCTGCAAAAGAATGTCGCTCTCGCCATGCAAAACGCTTAATGAAGTATAAATTAGCAAAGAGTAATTCTGAATTACAGGAGCTGGGGCAAGATTATTCAAGCCTTTGGAACGAAAAGCCATACTTGAAAATTGAGGAATGGTCTGCTGCTGATATTATGGCAGAAGATTCTCGCTTAGGACTTACAGGCTCTCCTACAAAAGTAAAGAAAATAGAAAACGTAGTATTAACACAAAAAGAAAGTAAGGTTATAACTCCTAATGATGAAGATATGAATAGCTTGATGAAAGAGCTTATTTCTTCTCATATAATAGGTTAATTCTTTTATAAACAAGAAAGGAAATAAAGACAATGAATAATGTATTTGTATATTGTGAGATTACAGAGGAAAAGACAATTGCCGATGTAAGCTTAGAGCTTGTTTCAAAAGGAAAGAAACTTGCTAATGAACTTGGAGTTAAATTGGAAGCTATTGTTTGTGGCGATGAGATAAAAGATATTGAAGCTATGCTCTATCCTTATGGTGTTGATATTATCAACTATGCAAAGGATAGTCGTTTGTTCCCATATCAAACTCTTCCACATTTCTCAATAGTAACTAAGTTATTTCAAGAAAAAAAACCTGAGATAGCCCTCTTTGGAGCAACCTCTGTTGGAAGGGATTTAGCTCCTCGTATTGCTTCATATCTTCGTACAGGCTTAACTGCTGATTGTACCTCTTTGGAGATTGGCGACCACACTGAAAACAAAACACAAAAAGAATATAAGAATATTTTATATCAAATTCGTCCGGCTTTTGGTGGAAATATAATTGCAACCATTATTAACCCAGACAATCGTCCTCAAATGGCAACAGTACGTGAGGGCGTTATGAAGAAAGAAATATTTAACAATTCTCATAAGGGAGTTATTAATTTCTTAAAGGTTGAAGATTATATTAAAAATGATGATTTCTGCATTAAGGTTCTTCAACGTCATATTGAGCAACAGAAAATAAACATTAAGGGAGCTCAAATCATTGTTTGTGGAGGCTATGGAATGGGTTCAAAGGATAATTTCCGTCTAATACACGAATTGGCTGACGTTATCCAAGGAGAAGTTGGAGCAACCCGTGCAGCTGTTGATGCGGGAATGAGTGAACACGAGAGACAAATTGGACAAACAGGAGTTACCGTACGTCCAAAGCTCTATATTGCTTGCGGAGTTTCGGGAGCAGTTCAGCACAGAGCAGGAATGCAAGAAAGCTCTAAGATAATCTCTATTAATACCGACCCAAAAGCTCCAATCAACGCAATAGCAGACTATACTATTATTGGAGATGTTATGGAAGTCTTACCAAAGATGATAAAATATTACAAGGCTAATACAAAATAATGATAAAAAAAGATTAATAATATGGCTAATTTTTTTAATGATAACGAAAGTTTAAAGTTCCATCTTTCTCATGAGATGATGAAAGAGATTATTCAATTGAAGGAACGCAATTATGCCGATTACGGAAAGTTTGACGATGCTCCAAAGGATTATGAAGATGCACTTGATAATTACGAAAAAGTAATGGAGATTGTTGGAGAAATAACAGGAAATATTCTCGCTCCAAACGCAGAGAGTGTAGACCAAGAAGGACCAAAGATTGTAAATAATGAAGTCGTTTATGCAAAAGGAACTCAACAAAACCACGAAGCCTTACGTGATGCAGGGCTTTATGGGATGAGTCTTCCAAGAGAGTTTGGTGGACTAAACTTCTCCTATGTACCTTATGTTATGGCTGCTGAAATAGTTTCTCGTGGAGATTGTGGATTTGCTAACATTTGGGGCTTGCAAGACTGTGCAGAAACCATTTACGAATACGCATCAAAAGAAATAAAAGATGAATTCTTACCAAAAATAAATCAAGGTTTTACTTGCTCTATGGACTTGACTGAACCAGATGCTGGTTCTGACCTACAAGCGGTACAATTGAAAGCTACTTGGGACGAAAAATCAAATTGTTGGCGATTGAATGGAGTGAAACGTTTTATTACTAATGGAGACGCAGATATAAAGCTCGTTTTGGCTCGTTCGGAAGAAGGCACAAACGATGGTAGAGGTCTCTCCTACTTTGTTTACGACAGAAAACACAAGGCTGTAACCATTCGCCGTATTGAAAACAAGATGGGTATCAAAGGCTCCCCAACAGGAGAATTGGTGTTTAATAACGCACCCGCCCAATTGGTTGGAGATAGAAAGCTTGGACTAATAAAATATGTTATGTCCCTTATGAATGGAGCACGACTTGGAGTTGGAGCTCAATCAGTAGGACTATCCGAAGCAGCATACAGAGAAGCCTATAAATACGCACAAGAAAGAGAACAATTTGGCAAACCAATTATGAACTTTGCAGGAGTGTATGAAATGCTTGCTAATATGAGAGCCAAAACAGATGCAATTCGTAGCCTATTATACGAAACAGCTCGCAGTATAGATATCTACAAAGCAATTGAAGATAAAGCAAAGTATTCTTCAATTCTTCCAGAAGAAAAGCAAAAACTAAAACAATATCAGAAACTTGCTGATATACTAACACCGATGTTAAAACTATTCTCATCCGAATATGCTAACCAAATAACCTACGATGCGATACAGGTTCACGGAGGAAGTGGATTTATGAAAGACTATGCAGTTGAAAGAATGTATAGAGATGCACGTATTTTAACTATTTACGAAGGAACATCACAATTGCAAGTGGTTGCAGCAATCAGAGGAGTAATCAACGGAGGATACATCAACCTAATTAAAGAATACGAAGCAAAAGAAGCCAAACCAGAATTTTCTACAATGAAGAAAGTATTAGTTTCTATGCGAGAACGCTTTGAACAAGCACTTGAAAGAGCAAATAGTTTTGGTTCAACATCAGAATTTGTTGATTTTAATTCAAGACGATTGGTTGAAATGTGCGGATACTTAATTATGGGACACCTATTAGTTATCGATGCTAATAAGAACCCAATATTTTCTAATTCAGCAGAGTTAATGATACGTATGGGACAATCAAAGGTTGAAGAGGCAGCATCATTTATAATGAACTTTGAAGAAGCCGCCATTGCAAAATACAAGATTGTAAGTGAGTGTCAGGTTTGTGCAGAATAAACTTTATTAATGGTTAATTAGAATAAGAAACTTAAAGTTCTTAAAGGCTTTAAACTCTTTAATTTTCCTAAAAAATAAAACCTAACTTTATTAAATTTATCTCAGAGATAATTTATTTTTTCTCTGAGATAATTTTATTTATATAGGAGATAATTTTAGGGGTTGGAGACTTTTCTTTTTTCTCTTTATTTATTCTGTTTGCAATATATTTTGTACTTTTACACTTTCAATTTATTAAAAAACTTTTATGGATTTCGAACTTTATTTTGACCCAATAAATATTGAAGATATTGGAATAGTGGCTAATGAAAAACAAGTGCGTCTTGCCGATACTTTTCTAATTTATTCTGAGAAAGGATTATTTCCTGCCTTAGAGAGTATGGATATTGCAATATTGGGAGTTCCAGAAGAAAGAAACGCTTATAATAATAAGGGCTGCGGATTGGCTCCTAATCAAATAAGGAAGTATTTATATAATCTCTTTCCTCACTCACAAAGGGCTAAGATAGCCGATTTGGGTAATTTAATTCTTGGTTTAAAGCCTGAGGATACCTACACTGCACTTTGCGAATTGATTGCTGAGCTTCTAAAACACAGAGTTGTTCCTTTAATTATTGGGGGTTCACAAGATATTACTTTGGCTAATTACAGAGGGTACGAAAGTATAGGGCAGATTATTAATGCTTTCACTATTGATAGCTCTATTGATATATCGCCAGATGCACAGGAATTTCACTCAAAGGCTTTCTTAACTTCTATTCTTTGCAGAGAGCCTAATTATTTGTTCAATTACACCCAAGTGGCTTATCAGCAATATTTCGTGGATAAAGATACATTAGATTTAATGAATAAGCTTTATTTTGAATGTTATAGGGTTGGAGCTATTCAAGAAAATTTAGATAATATTGAGCCTTTGGTGAGAAATGCCGATATGGTGTCGGTTGATATTAGTTCGGTTCGTCAGAGTGATGCTCCTGCTAATGGTAATCCTTCTCCTCACGGACTTTATGGGGAGCAGCTTTGTAAGATTGTTCGTTATGCGGGCATGAGCGATAAATGTAGCTCCATTGGGTTCTATGAGACCAATCCTTTATATGATACAAATGGGCAAACATCTCACTTGGTTGCTCACGCAATCTGGTATTTTATTGATGGCTTTCTTTGGAGAAAACACGATTATCCATACAAGGAAAAGGAGAGCTATAAGAAATTCCACGTATCAATTAACGATGATACTCACACCATAGTTTTCTATAAGAGCAAGAAGAGTGAGCGTTGGTGGATGGAGATTCCTTGTTCAAAGGATAAGCTGATTAAATACGAAAGGCATTATCTAATTCCTTGTTCTTACGACGACTATAAGACAGCACTAAATAACGAAATTCCAGACCGCTGGCTCTTGGCCTATAATAAGATTACGATATGAGTAAGATATTAGTTATTGACGACGAAAAAGCAATACGTGCTTCGTTAAAAGATATTATTGAATACGAAAACCACATAGTTGATGATGCTTCTGATGGGCAATCAGGGCTTGCTATGATAGAGAATAACGATTACGATATGGTCTTTTGTGATATTAAGATGCCCAAGATGGACGGAATTGAAGTATTGGAAAAGGCGTTAGAGATAAAAGATGTGAAGTTTTGTATGATTTCTGGTCATGGAACTATAGCGACGGCTGTGGAGTGCTTGAAGAAAGGGGCTATTGACTATATTGAGAAGCCAATTGACTTGAATAAGCTTTTGAAGGTTTTGAATGACAACCTACCACAAGTACAAGAAACCGATAGCATAAACATAAAAGTACAAAACTCTAAATCAAAAAAACAAGCTAATAACATAGCTGAACCTACCAATATGATTGGGCAAAGCCTTGTTATGAAAGAGATGTATTCTTTTATTAATAAGGTTGGAGCTACTGATGCAAGGATACTTATAACAGGAGCAAACGGCACAGGGAAAGAGCTTGTGGCAAAAGCACTACATAATATTAGCCCAAGAAAGAACAATAGCTTTGTGGAGGTCAATTGTGCTGCTATTCCTTCGGAGCTGATTGAAAGCGAACTATTTGGACACGAGAAAGGGTCTTTCACTTCTGCCATAAAGCAAAGGAAGGGCAATTTTGAAATAGCAGACAAGGGAACTCTTTTCTTAGATGAGATTGGAGATATGAGCCTTTCGGCACAAGCGAAAGTACTTAGGGCATTACAAGAAAACAAGATTACAAGAGTGGGAGGTGAAAAAGATATTCAAGTAGATGTTAGAGTGATTGCAGCCACCAACAAAAATCTTAAAGAAGAGATTGAGAAAGGACGCTTTCGTGAAGACCTCTATCATAGACTTTCTGTTATAGTTATAAATGTTCCCTCATTAGAGGAACGTTTGGATGACATACCACTACTTGTGGACTTCTTCTTAGAAAGCTATGCCTTGCAAATGCAAGTTAAAAAGCATAAGATTTCCAAGCAAGCAATCAAGAAACTCCAAACAATGAATTGGAGTGGAAATGTGCGTCAGTTAAAGAACGTTACCGAACGCTTAGCAATTTTATGTGAGGGCGAAATAACAGAAAAAGACATTGAAAAATACACTTAGAATACCTACTAATGATTAATTACGATATTTCAACACTACATAATGGATTAAAGGTAATTGTGCATAAAGACGATACAACTCCAATGGTTTGTGTGAATATGCTTTATAGAGTTGGGGCAAAAGATGAGAAAGAGGATAAGACAGGATTTGCTCACTTGTTTGAACATTTGATGTTTTCTGGGAGTAAGAATTATCCCGACTTCGATAATATAGTGGAAGAGAGTGCTGGCGAAAGCAATGCATTTACAAATAACGACTACACTAATTACTTTATAACCCTACCTTTAAGCCAATTGGAAACAGCCCTGCAACTTGAAAGCGATAGGATGCAAAATCTTATCATCAATCAAAAGAGCTTGGATATTCAAAAAAATGTGGTTATAGAAGAATTTAAGCAACGCTATCTCAATCAACCCTATGGTGATGTTTGGATGCTTTTAAGGGAACTCTCCTACTCTGTTCATCCTTATCGTTGGAGCACAATTGGAAAAGATATTTCTCATATTGAAAGAGCAACTCTGAATGATGTGAAGAAGTTTTATAACCAGTTTTACTGCCCCAATAATGCTATTTTATGCATTGCAGGAAACGTTGAAAAGCAAGATGTGATAAAACTTTGTAAAAAATACTTTGGAACAAATGAAAAGAGAGAAGAAATAATTAGAAAGCATATTAAAGAGCCTTTGCAAATAGAAAAACGTGAGCTAAGAGTTAAGAGAAATATACCTCAAAATGCAATTTATATTACTTTCCCTATGGCCTCGCGCTTAGAAAAGGAGTACTATGCCTTCGATTTACTTTCGGACATACTTTCCAATGGGCGTTCCTCTCGCTTATACAATAGCTTAGTTAAAGAAAAGAAGATTTTTACAGAAGTTAATGCCTTTATTAGTGGTGATGTTGAAAATGGCTTATTTATCCTAACAGGTAAGTATTGCGAAAAGGTGTCAATGGAAAAAGGCAAAGAGGCATTATTTGAGGAGTTGGAAAAGATTTCAAAAAGCGAAATTGACCCTAAGGAGTTTCAAAAAGTAAAGAATAAGTTTGAATCCACAATGGCATTTTCTCAAATCAAAGCTATTGAAAAGGCAATGAACCTATGCTATTTTGAACACTTAGATAATATAGAACAAATAAATAAAGAAATTGATTCTTACACTAACCTAAGCCTTGACTTTGTTAAAGAAGTGGCTCAAAAGAATTTCGTTGAAGAAAAATCTAATATCTTATATTATGAATCAGAATAATACAAAGACCGAACAAACCAATTTAATCCCGATGATTTCAATAACTATATTGTTTTTCATGTGGGGCTTTATAACATCTTTAAACGACATTCTCATTCCATATTTTAAGGGAGTCTATAACCTCTCATATTTTGAAGCAAATATAGTTCAGCTCGCATTCTTTATAGCATATTTCGTTGGTTCCTTAGTGTTTTTCTTCTTAGCCAAAAAAGGAAAAGACCCCATACATAAATTTGGTTACAAAAACACATTATCCATTGGGCTTTATGTTGCAAGTGTGGCATGTTTGATATTTGCCATTTCAGCATTTATGAATTTGGGCTTTGGAGTATTTCTAATAGCTTTATTTATGCTCGGATTAGGACTAACATTTCTTCAAGTGGCAGCTAATCCATTTGTGGCAATGCTTGGCAAGAAAGAAACAGCATCCAGCAGACTAAATCTCTCACAAGCCTTCAACTCCCTTGGAACCACTCTCGGACCAGCTCTGGGAGGCTATTTCATATTCAAAGTATTCTTAAACAACTCCAACGGAGCCGATGCCGTGAAATATCCATACCTTATCTTAGCAATACTCTTAGGAGTGATAGCCTTTTTCTTAAATAGAGTGAAAATACAAGAACCAATTACAACCAAAACACAAGAAGGTTCAAATAATTCTATCTTTAAATACACATACGTTTGGCTCGGAGCAATTGGGATATTCTTCTACGTAGGAGCAGAAGTAGCCATTGGAAGCAATTTAGTTGCCTATCTGACCTCTGTGAGCAAAGGCAGTATTTCTGACAGCCTCGCATCCAGCTATCTTTCATACTATTGGGGAGGAGCAATGATAGGACGCTTCTTAGGAGCCGTTTCACTAAGTAAAATAAAGACCAATCTAAAAATACTATATATGGGCATTTTAGCTCTTGCCAGCTTTGGCTTAATCTATTTTATTAACTTCTATCTCCACTCCCTTAGCATTGAAGTAGTTTGGTATTTCATAATATTTATGCTGCTAAACTTCTTTTTCTTCTACTTAGGCAAAGGCAAGCCTGATAGAGTATTAGGAATATTTGCAATAGTCAATAGTATCCTATTACTTGTGGGAATGAACTTCTTTGGAGACTTTGGCTACTTTTCAATATGGGCAATATTAGCAATAGGACTTTTCAACTCAGTTATGTGGAGCAATATCTTCACTTTGGCAATAGACTCCCTTTCAGACAAAACAGCAGAAGCCTCATCCATACTAATAATGATGATACTCGGAGGAGCTCTCCTACCCCCACTACAAGGCTTGATTGCAGATATAAGCGGACAAATAACAATTTCATTTATAGTACCTTTAATTAGCTATCTATATCTAATCTTCTATGGCTTCAAGGGATACAAGATTAATAAGAAATACTAATAAAAATTATTTATATGCAAGAAGAAGAGATATATAGAAAGATTATCCCAACTCCAATAGGGAATATGGTAGCATACATAGCACGCAAAGGACTATGTTATTTAGACTTTGATACAATAAAAGAAGAGCATAAGGAAGGGAAAACAGAGTTGGAATTAGTTAGGCCAAAAAATTATATTCCAAAAGAACTTTTAGCTCGTTTTTTTATAGAAACAGAGCTAAACGCAAGAACAAGCAACACCACTAAAAGTGAGCAGCTCAAAGAGATGATGAATAAATTAGAAACTCAGCTCAAAGAGTATTTCTCAGGCAAAAGAAAAGAATTTACAATCCCATTAATCCTCGTAGGCACAGATTTTCAGAAGAAAGTTTGGCAAGAGCTATTAAAAATTCCTTACGGGCAAACAATTTCATATAAGAAAGAAGCAATCAATATAGGCAATCCCAAAGCCTATCGTGCAGTAGCCAATGCTAATGGGAAAAACAAAATCTCAATCATCATCCCATGCCACAGAGTAATAGCCCATAATGGCTTATTAGGAGGCTATTCAGGAGGATTAGACAAAAAACAATACCTATTAGACTTAGAGTTAATGGTTGGTGGTCTTTAATATCTTTAAACTCCTTAATGTCCTTAAGCTTCTTATGTCTTTTCTATTAACTGAAATTACTTTTTTAACTAAATGAAAAAAACAACTTAATTACAAATTATTATACTTACAACTAAGTTGTTTTACGTTATGAGTTATTAAATATAGTGGTGCTTGTTGTTTATTTTGCGTAATTAACCGAGCGGGTTTCTCTTATAACTGTTACTTTAATCATTCCAGGGAATACCATTTCTGATTGTATTTGTTTGGACAAATCCATTGAAATTTGGTTGGCTTGTTGGTCTGATACTTTCTCTGCTGCAACAATTACTCTTAGTTCTCTTCCTGCTTGGATGGCATAGGTTTTAACAACTCCTGGGTAAGACATTGCTATTTCTTCCAATTTATTTAATCGGTTAATGTAAGCCTCAACTACTTCTCGTCTGGCTCCTGGTCGTGCTCCTGAAATTGCATCGCATACTTGTACGATTGGTGCATAAAGACTTTCCATCTCTATTTCATCGTGGTGTGCTCCTATTGCATTACATATCTCTGGCTTTTCTTTGCAACGTTCTGCAAGTTTCATCCCATGAAGTGCGTGTGGTAGTTCTGGTTCGTTATCTGGAACTTTTCCTATATCGTGTAATAGGCCTGCTCTTTTTGCTATTTTTGGATTTAAACCCAATTCGGATGCCATTGTTGCACATAGGTTAGCAACTTCACGTGAGTGTTGCAATAGATTTTGTCCGTAGGAGGAACGATATTTCATCTTACCTATCATACGAACTAATTCGTGATGCAGATTGATTATTCCAAGGTCAATACAAGTTCTTTTACCTGTTTCAATTATTTCTTGTTCTATCTGTTTTTTTGTTTTGGAAACAACCTCTTCTATTCTTGCTGGGTGGATACGTCCATCGGTAACAAGTTTATGAAGTGAAAGGCGTGCTATCTCTCTTCTGACTGGGTCAAAGCATGAGAGAATTATTGCATCGGGTGAGTCGTCTATGATTACTTCAACTCCTGTTAAGCTTTCTAAGGCACGGATATTTCTTCCTTCTCGCCCAATTATTCTTCCTTTTATTTCTTCATTTTCAAGGTTAAATACCGAAACGGTGTTTTCTATTGCATTTTCGGTAGCTGTTCGTTGAATAGATTCTACAACTATTTTCTTGGCTTGTTGGTTTGCAGTGAGCTTTGCTTCTTCAATGATTTCCATTATTCTGCTTGCTGCATCGGAACGGGCTTCGCCTGTCATCGCTTCAATTAATTGTTGCTTTGCCTCATCTGCTGATAGTCCTGCAATTTGTTCTAATTTATCTACACTTTTTTGGAATGCCTTCTCAACGTCAGCTTGACGTGAGGAGAGAATTTCTAATTGTTTGTTAAGATTTTCCCTTGCTGAAGAAAATTCTGCGTATTTCTTTTGAAATTCCTCTACTTTAAGTTTTAAGTCTTGTTCTCTTTGTTTTAATTTGTTTTCTACTTGTACAACGCGATTATTACGTTCTTGTACTTGTTTTTCGTGTTCTGTTTTTAATTGTAAGAACTTTTCTTTGGCTTGAAGTATTCGTTCCTTTTTAAGCATCTCTGCCTTCTCTTCAGCTTCTAATAGTACTTGTGATGACTTTTTAGTTAATGAATTTCTTAGTTTTGTTGCTGTCAAAAGTATTCCTAATCCAAAGAAAACTACTGCAATTATTACACATACGATTATTATTGTTACTGTATTCATAAAATTTTAGGTATTTATTTAGTGTTTTATCCTTATTTTAAAGTTTATGTTAATTAAATTCTGTTTGAATAAACGTTAGACTGAAAATAAAAACCCGCACCCTTTCAAAATGGAGATTTAAAAAACTCCTTTAAACAAGATTTGAGTGCCAACTGCATCAAACTTCCACCGTCTCTCATTGAGAGAACCCAAATTATGGGTTGAGGCCTGTTTTACTCAGTTTGAGCGTTCTCCTTTTCGTTTTAGTGTTGAGTTTACAAACTGTTTTTTGAACTGATGCGGGAATATCTTTAATATTTCCTTATTTTCTATTTCTTTTATGCTCTTAAAGTATGCTGTCTATTTCTTCTAATTTTGTTACCAAAGCCTTATCGCTAAAAAGATTGTCATCTTTAATCTTAATATAAGAGGTTACATATTGTAGTAGTACCATTGCTAAAAGGTCTTGTTTGTCTTTGTAAGCATACATCTTGGCGTAATCTTTTATATTGGCTTTTACCTCTTGGACTGCCTTTCTAAATATTTCTTCTTCCTCTCTCTTCACTCTAACTTTATATATCCTATCTGCAATCTCTGTACTTATTAATATATCCTCTGTCATTCTTATTTTAGATCTATTTAGAGTTTTGTTTTATTCTTGTTCAGTCTTTGTTATCATCCCCACACACTTATCTATCTTTCGCACCAAGTTATTTATTTTCAGCTTAACGTCTGTTGTATCTAAACTATTTTTTATTGTTTCTCCTAATTTTAATATTTTTACTTGTTCTTTTAAATTATTTACTTCTTGTGATTGCTCCAATACAATCTTATTTAATTCTTTTTTATCCGCTTCTAATTGCTGAATATCTTGTTCTAATTTACGCTTATCATCTAATAGTTTTCTTATTTTATAATCTATTCCTGAGATAAGAGTTTTTAAATCTTCCATAGTTTTTCAGCTGTACGAACACTGCAAATATAAGACTTATTTTTTATAAATGTTTATTTTTTGTATATTTTATTTTTATTTTCTGACTTACTTAGATAACGTATTATTCCATATTTAAAGTATGTCCCATACGTTTTACCTTTGTATTCAGGTAGTTTTGGTTATGTTTATTTACTCCAACAACCAAAGGTACTGTTTCAATGATTTCTATTCCATAACCTTCAAGTCCTTTTCTTTTTATTGGGTTATTTGTCAAAAGACGTACCTTAGTTGCATTTTGGTCACGAATTATTTGAGCACCTACCCCATAATCTCTCTCGTCGGCCTTAAAGCCAAGTGCAAGATTAGCATCAACAGTATCCATTCCTTGCTCTTGAAGATGATATGCTCTTATCTTATTAACCAGACCTATACCTCTACCCTCTTGACTCATATAAACAATCATTCCCTTACCTTTTTGGTCAATCATCTTCATTGCTTGGTGTAATTGTCCTCCACAATCGCATCTGCAAGAACCAAAAATATCTCCCGTAGCACATGAAGAGTGAACCCTAACAAGTATAGGTTCATCCTTTTCCCAAGTACCTTTCTTTAAAACCAAATGTGTTGCATCATTATTTAATTGCGTATAGGCTATTAACTGGAAATCACCCCATTCAGTTGGGAGCATTACCTCTTGCTCTCTGCGAATAAGGGTTTCGTTGGCTACTCTATATGCAATCAAATCTTCAATAGAAATTATTTTTATTCCGTATTTCTTTGAAATCTCCATTAGCTCTGGCAAACGTGCCATTGTTCCATCTTCATTAAGTATTTCTACTAACACTGCAACAGGCTCTAATCCTGCTAAACGTGCCAAATCAACACAAGCCTCTGTATGTCCACTTCTTTGCAAAACCCCTGCTGACTTAGCCCTAAGAGGAAATATATGCCCTGGACGACCCAACTCCTCCGGTCTTGTATTCTTATCGGCTAATGCTTTAATTGTTTTTGCCCTATCGCTTGTTGAAATGCCTGTGGTACATCCATCGCCCAACTTATCTACCGAAATTGTAAAGGGAGTTTCATGAGAAGAAGTATTTTGAGAAACCATCATATCAAGGTTTAACTCCTTACATCTCTCCTCTGTTAATGGTGCACACATAAGCCCCCTACCATTTGTTATCATAAAATTGACAATATCAGGAGTGATTTTCTCTGCTGGAAATATAAAATCTCCTTCGTTCTCTCTATCTTTATCATCAACACATATTAGCAATTTGCCTTGCTTAAAATCTTCAATAGCTTCTTCAATTGTATTTAATTTTGCTTCCATCTTTTTAAAATTTGAGTGCAAAGATACAATAATTAGAACTATTTTTACTCTTTATTGACTATATTTATGTAAATTTGCAACCAAAAGATTCTATACTTAATAGACAATATGCTTTACTTTCAAACAATAACACAAGGAATATTATTTGGTCTAACCCTTTCACTTATGGCAGGACCAGCCTTTTTCTCTCTTATTCAGACAAGTATTAGCAAAGGTTTTAAAAAAGGAGCTCAACTTGCAATAGGAATATCCCTTAGTGATATAACAATGGTTTTTGTTGCATGGTATGGACTATCATCCATTTTTGAAACTTCGCAAGCTCAAAAAATATTATCCATTACAGGAGGTTGCTTCCTTTTAATATTTGGTATATATACAGGATTAAAAAAACATATAACCCATCCAAAGCAACCAAAAGAGATAGAAATTAAAACAAAATTCCAATTTAAATATGTAGCAAAAGGCTTCCTATTTAATATAGCAAATCCAAGTATATGGATATTTTGGTTGCTTCCAATAAGTGTTGCAGGAAGTTTTCCCAAAACAAGTCTTCAAATAACCTTTTTATTATCTATTTTAGTAACTGTTTTCTGTATGGACTTGGTCAAATGTGCCATAGCAAATGAAATAAAACGATTTATGACTGACAAAGTAATTACCTATATAAATAGAATAATTGGAGCAGTATTGGTAGTGTTTGGAGTTTATCTAATATTAAACCTATTTATAGATATGTCTTCCTTCTTGCCTAATTTAAATGGTAATCAATAATTTAAAAGAAATAAAAGAAAAAAAATAATTATGAAAAAGATTAGTAAAAGAATATCCCTATTGAGCCTATTAATTGTTTTATTTTTAGGTATAAACACAGGCTGTTCATCAAAAAGACTACCCAACACAATGGGAGAAAGACCAGAAGGTATTAGTAAAACATCTACACGAAAATCAAGTGTTGTTCGTAGTAAATGGAAAGTAAATAATGCCAAACCTCCAAAATATACAAGTAAAAATAAAAGATATTATAAGTAAATCTAAGCTCTATAAAGAGTTTAACGCTTCTTTAATTTGGCTTTATTGAAGAATTCCTTCCCTGCATCATAGCCAATATCAAAGAGTTCTTGTGCTTTATCAAAGTCTAAAAGAGTGTATTTCTCTAAATTAGGAGTTATAACATAATCACATTGCTTCGTTGAGTAGGAAGAATTACCGCGAATTGAAATAGCAATTGAACGAGAAATTATATTCATAATTCCTTTCACATTTTCTTTATTAGCAACCGCTACAACATCAACCCCAATTATTAAATCACATTTTTCCTTAACCAAAGGTTCAACAGGAAGGTTTTGCATAAGACCTCCATCAATGTATTGTACTCCTTCAATTTCTATTGGCTCATAAACAATAGGTATGGATGCAGATGCAGCAATATATTCTTTCAAAAGAGTTCCTTTTCCCACAAATTTATAGGTTGCTTCATTGAAATTAACTACACAACAATAGAACTTCTTGTTCAATTTGGAAAAATCATTATGAGGTATTGCTTTATCTAAAACACTACTTAGCTTTTGATGATTAAAAAACCCTCTTGAAAAACTTGAATTCAGTTTTATGACATTTGAAACCTTATTCATATTCTCCTTATCCACAAACTCCAATATCTCAATTGGTGAATATCCTGCGGCATACATTACTCCTATTATAGAGCCCATTGAAGTTCCTGATATGACATCAACATCAAACTTAGCCTCTCTCATAGCCTGCAAAAAACCCATATGAGCGTAGCCCAAAGCTCCTCCTCCGCTTAGTGCCAAACCTACCTTTTTAGGATTTTTATTGGGTTTAGCTTTACTCTTTTGAGCTAAAAGGTCATTTTCTATTGTCATTAAGGAAAGTATTATAAGTGAGTAATAAATTGTTTTCTTTATGAATTTCATTCTAACTTTGGATTTAGTTGTGCAAATTTACAAGTTTATTTTCAAACAAACAATACAAGAAAGTAAAATAAAGGTTTATTTTTGCAGAATGAAAATAGCATCAGAGAAAGAACAAGAATTTATTTTAAAGAATTTGAATTCGGATATTAATAAGCTCTTGCTTCAAAATCATAATGAAGATATAGATATTAAGTTTTGCGTAAGGCAAATTGAAGGATATAATAAAGCCAAAGAAAAGTTTGCTTCCTTAATCAAAAATCATAATTTACTTTTCCCAAATAAGATAAACCTCGAACAAAGCTCATCAGGAGAAACGGCTCATTATAAAGCCTCCTTATTGCATAAAGATTCAACCCTAAGAGATTTAACTTCGGGCTTTGGGATTGACGATATATTTTTTGCAAAAGAAATTAAGAAAGTTTATTATCACGAAACAGATATAGAGCTTGCCCTAATTGCAGAACATAATTTCAAACTCTTGGGAATAAACAATATTGAAATCTCACAAGGCAATAGTTTAAACTCTTTTGAAGAATTGGCAGAAACCGATATAATATATATAGACCCTTCACGTAGGGATGCAAATAATAATAAGGTTGTTTTGCTTAAAGATTCCGAACCAAACATTGTTGCTATATTACCAAAACTATTTGAAAAAGCTAAGAAAATCTACATTAAACTTTCTCCAATGTTAGATATTAAGCTTGCAATGCAAGAGCTTATTAATACGAAAGAAGTACATATTATTTCCGTTAAGAATGAATGTAAGGAATTGCTTGTAGTTTTGGAAAGGAATTATACTAATGAAGTTATATTTCATTGCATTGATATAATTCCTAATCATATAAGCAAATTCACTTTTACTCAAGAAAAATCCATTAGTCGTTTTGCAGAAATTAATCTCATAAAACGAGGAATATTCCTCTATGAACCTAATGCCTCAATAATGAAAGCAGGTGGTTATCACCATATATCGCAAGCTTATCAGATAGATAAGTTAGCTCCTCACTCCCATCTTTTTATTTCTGAAAATGAAATTGAAGATTTCCCTGGCAGAAGTTTTATTATAAAAGGTGTAATGCAATATAATAATAAGACTATTAAGAATTTGTCGAAGTGTTTTCCAAAAGCCAATATCACAACTCGGAATTTCCCTCAAACAGTTGCACAAATAAGAGAAAGAACTAAGATTAATGAAGGTTCTGATGAGTATCTATTCTTTACAACCGACAATAAAAGCAATAGGATTATTATTTCCTGTGAAAAGACATAAAGAAAAAGTATTATATAAAGCGTTAGCTGGTTTTGTGAATTTATATCAAGGATTTATAATAAGGATAGCAATTAAATTATCCTAAGTCAGACCTTATTTTCATAAGACCTATACACCCTTACCACAACAGTATGAATAATTAACTTTATAAGAAGAAACTCTTAGTTTTATAAGGTTAAAATAAAACTTGATTCTAATTTACTGAAACTTGATTCTAATTTATTAACTCTTGATTCTATTTTATTATCTTTTGATTCTAATAAATTACAGCATAGAGATAAAAAATAACTTCAAAAGCTAATAAAAGCTAATGAAGTTATTTGTTTATGGAATTTTTATAGGTTATTCCACGGTTAGCTTACCTTGTTTTGAACCGAATTGACTGCAAGTTGATTTTACCTTAATCTTAGCACCTTTCTTTAATCCAGGAAGAGAAACCTCAGTTACCTCGCTCAAAGAAGAAGATTGCTTGTCGAGATTGATTTCTTTTACTACCTTGTCATCAACCTTTATTTGAAGTGTTTTAATGTAGTGCTTTGCTGGGTCTTTAACTCCGTGAACGGCTTCAATTTTCAAAACTCCATTTTTATAAGTCAGATTGACTTTTTTTGCAGGATGTGCACTTACAAAACTACTTGCAATAAATATTGCTACGATTGTTAAAATAATTTTCTTCATTTTAATTCTGTTTTTAATGTTTATATTTTCTTTAACGTAAAATTTAATTAAAAGTATATGAATAGGTAGTAAATTTTTATCTAAATTTCTTTCTTTCAATTGCAAAGAAAGATGAAGGATATTAAGATTGTAGAGAATAGAAATAGAGGTATTTTATTTATAAATAAAAAAAGGCAACCCAAATATTATATGGATTGCCTTTTGAACTTGATTAAATAAAAAATTAGTTAACCTTAAATTTAGTTACTCCATTTTTAATAAAATCTACGATTTGATTTGCTGCTGCAAGACCTGCATTAATGTTAGCCTCAGAAGTTTGAGCTCCCATTTTCTTTGGCGTTGCAAAAACTCTTGGTACAAACTTATTGAGTTCTTCTTGATTAGAAGCTGCAATATCAGTAGCATATTTAAAATCTTCTCTATCTGTAAGAAGTTTAAGCATATCTGCTTCGTCTATAACTTCTTTTCTTGCTGTATTAATCAAACATCCACCCTTTGGCATCTTGCTTAGAAGAGCGTAATTAATTGAGTTCTTTGTTTGTTCTGTTGCAGGAATATGAAGTGATACATAATTACATGTTGAGTAAAGTTCTTCAATAGTTTCACAAACCTTAACTCCTTCTTTTTCCATTTGTTCTTTCTTAACGAAAGGATCAAAGGCATAAATCTCCATTCCCATTCCCTTAGCAATATTAGCTACTAAGCGTCCAACATTACCATAGGCGTGAATACCAAGTTTTTTCCCTTTTAACTCTGTACCTGTTGCTGGAGTAAAGCTTGTTCTTGCCATATAAATCATCATTCCAATTGCCAATTCCGCAACTGCATTGGAGTTTTGACCTGGAGTGTTCATAGCAACAATATTCTTTGAAGTGCAAGCTTCAAGGTCAAGATTATCATATCCTGCACCTGCACGAACAACAATCTTTAATTTCTTTGCTGCATCAACAACTTCTTTTGTTACCTTATCAGAACGAACTATTAAAGCATCTGCATCCTCAACTGCTTTATAGAAATCATTTACATCTGTATATTTTTCTAAAAGGGCAAGTTCAAACCCTGCACCTTCAACAATATTTCTTATTCCATCAACCGCTGCCTTAGCAAAAGGCTTATCGGTTGCTACCAATACTTTTGTCATATTCGTTTATTTTTATGCGTTAAGTTTTTCAAATTCTTGCATACAAGCAACCAATGCTTTAACTGATTCTACTGGACAAGCATTATAGATTGATGCACGGAAACCTCCAACTGAGCGATGTCCCTTAATTCCAACCATTCCTCTTTCCTTAGCAAAAGCCATAAAGTCTGCTTCCTTATCTTTGTACTCTTCGTTCATAACAAAACAAACATTCATAATTGAACGGTCTTCTTTTTCAGCAGTCCCCTTAAACATTTTATTTCTGTCAATTTCATTATAAAGAAGGTTAGCCTTTTCAACATTGATTTTGTTCATTGCTTCCAATCCACCTAATTCCTTAACCCATTTAAGAGTTTCGTGCATAACGAAGATTGAGAATACTGGAGGAGTGTTGAACATTGATTTATCTCTTGGTTCTTTTCCAAAATGAGTTGTATAATCAACCATTGTTTGAAGTTTTCTTTCTACCTTACCAAGAATATCTTTTCTAACAATAACGAAGGTAACCCCAGCAGGACCAACATTCTTTTGAGCTCCACCATAAATAAGAGCATATTTTGAAATATCAACTGGACGAGACATAATATCAGAAGACATATCAGCCACAAGATTAATTGGGCAGTCAATATCATGCTTTATTTCTGTACCATAGATAGTGTTGTTAGTTGTGATATGGAAATAATCAGCATCAGTTGGGATAGTGTAGTTTTTAGGGATATAAGTGTAGTTTTTATCTTCTGAAGATGCAACAACCTCAACTTCTCCATAAAACTTAGCTTCTTTGATAGCTTTCTTTGCCCAAACGCCTGTTTGAAGATAAGCAGCTTTCTTATTCATAATGTTAGCTGGAACGTGGAAGAATTGGCTTGAAGCACCACCACCAACGAATATTACTTCATAGTTTTCTGGAATATTAAGTAATTCTCTCCACAAAGCTTCAGTTTCTGCCATTACTCTTTCCCAACCAGGAGTACGATGTGAGATTTCTAAAATACCTATTCCTGTGTTGTCAAAGTTACGAATAGCCTCAATAGCTGATTCAATTGCTTGTTTTGGTAAAACGCAAGGACCTGCGTTAAAGTTATGAACTTGTTTCATTTTTAACTGTTTTTAAATGGTTGATATATTGAATTAATTTATTGTAAATTACGTTTGCAAAGTTAATACTAATTTTCCAAACAACAAGAGATAAATTCAAATAAATAATTTCTTAGTAAAAAATTTCTATAAACACAGATAAATAATAAAAAAGATGTAATTTTGAAACATGAAACCTTCCTAAATCAATAAATAAGATTATGATAAAATTAGAAGAAATGGAAAAGCTACTCACTGAATGCGAAGAAGACTTAAAGAAGTTAAAAGCATTCTCCAAAGAGTTTAAGGTAATTGAAAAACATCGTAAGGAATTGGAAAACTATTACAAAAATCAATATATGGAAGACTATCAAAAGCATTCAAACACCAAAGAAAAGCTTAGGATATTAGACCAAGATAGTATTTGGAATGTGCTCAGTGATCAATATTATGAGAAGATAGAATTACTTAAATCAATAATAAAAACCATTTAAAAGAAAATTAAAATGAAGACATTAAAACCAATCTTAGCTATTGCAATATCATTATTAATGATTGCAGCTTGTTCAAAAACCAACAATTCAGACACTCAAACCCCAACCCAAGAGGTTGATATGCATAACGCACAAACATCTATTGACTGGGAAGGAACTTATTTTGGAGTTTTACCTTGCGGGTCTTGTCCAGGCATTAATACTGTTATCACATTAGATGATGATAAAACTTATGAAAAGACAATTGAATATTTAGAATCAAATAATATTCCTGAAACCACAAAAGGAAGGTTTGAATGGGTAGATAAATCCATTATTAAGATAGAAGAAAACACTTATTTGGTTGGAGAAAACAAACTATTTCAATTAGACATCAATAATAAGGTTATAGAAGGAGAACTTGCAGAGGATTATACTTTAAATAAGATTATTCTTGAAAATGAACCTGAGGTTAATAATGGATATACTCTAAACGAGTTTTTGGGCAGTGATAATAAGGAATATGATGTTATTTTTAATACAAACACCAAAACACCAACAGCCATCATAGAAATTGGCGATGCAAAAATATTACTTACTCAAACTCAGGCATGGGCAAAAGGTGCCGAGTACGAAAATGGTAAAGTTAAGCTAATAGTAAAAGGAGATAAAGCAACCTTAATATTAGATAAAAAAACCATTCAATTAAAGTCTAAAAAATAATCATCCAAAAGCTTTTCAAAAGCTTTTCAAACTAACTAATCAAGGAATTGATTACTCTAATACTTTTTGCCTAAATTCAAAACTTGGTATAATTCATGGGTTATTTCTTTGGGCTTAGAGAATATGTTGTATAGGTGAGTTTTATTTACCTTAGTCTTATCTATTAACTTTTCTCAACTCCAATTTATCTTAATAATGAGAATTTATATTACTTTTGCAGGATAATGAATTTAGATAAACATTTAACACATCCAATATTTCAAATTGTTCAATCGGTTTCTAATCAGATGGGGGTGAAAGCCTATGTGGTTGGGGGTTGGGTTAGGGATATTATTCTTAAGAGGGATAGCAAGGATATTGATATTGTTTGTTTGGGAAGCGGAATTGAACTTGCTGAAAACGTTGCTAAACAAATTGGGAAGGACTGCAATGTGTCGGTATTTAAGAATTTTGGTACTGCTATGATTAATTTCTTGGTTGATGATTACTATTGGCAGATTGAGTTCGTTGGGGCAAGAAAGGAAAGCTATAATAGAGAAAGTCGCAAACCTTTTGTTGAGGACGGAACTTTGGAAGATGACCAAAACAGAAGGGATTTCACAATAAATGCTATGGCTATATCTTTGAACAAGGAGGATTATGGCGAACTTATTGACCCTTTTGATGGATTAATAGATATTGAAAACGGAATTATTAAAACTCCTCTTGACCCTGATATTACTTTTTCGGACGATCCTTTAAGAATGTTTAGGGCAATTCGTTTTGCCACTCAACTCAATTTCTCTATTCACAACGAGACCTTTGAGGCTATTGAAAGGAATGCTTATAGGATTGAAATACTTTCAGCAGAAAGAATAAGTGAAGAGCTTAATAAGATAATACTTTCACCAAGGGCTTCAATGGGTTTCAAGCTTCTTGACCGCTCTGGTCTTTTGAGATTGTTTTTCCCTGAAATGGTTGCACTTAAAGGCTATGAGAAGGTTGGTAATATGGCTCATAAGGATAATTTCAAACATACTCTTGAGGTTTTGGACAATATTTCAAGGTTAAGCAACAACTTATGGCTGCGTTGGGCTACTATTTTACACGATATTGCTAAGCCTCTAACCAAACGCTTTGAGCCAAAGATTGGTTTTACCTTTCACGGACACGAGGTTAGAGGGGCAAAGATGGTACCATATATTTTTCGCCGAATGAAGCTACCTTTGAATGAGAATATGAAATATGTTCAAAAGTTAGTTAGTCTTCATCTTAGACCGCAAATACTGATTAAGGACGAGGTTACTGACTCTGCGGTAAGGAGGCTTTTGTTTGATGCAGGGGAAGATATTGATGATTTGATGAAACTTTGCCATGCAGACATTACAACCAAAGACCATAATAAGATAGTTCGTTATAGGGATAATTTCAAAAAGGTTACTCAAAAACTTGAAGAGCTTGAGGAAAAGGACCGCTTGCGTAATTTCCAACCTCCTGTTAGTGGTGAGGATATTATGCAGACCTTTGGTATTTCTCCTTGTAAAGAGATTGGAATAATTAAGACAATTATTAAGGATGCTATCTTAGATGGGGAAATCCCAAACGAAAGGGAGGCAGCATTAGAGTTGATGTATAAAGAGGCTAAAAAGCTTGGAATTAAACCAAAGAAATAGCAAATAATTAGGGAGCATTGTAAGGGATATGAAAGTAAATACTAAGAGATTGATTGTTTTGACTGGTGCAACAGCGGTTGGTAAGACCAAAGAGGCTATTAGCTTGGCAAAAACTCTTAATACTGAAATTATATCTGCTGACTCTCGTCAGTTCTATAAGGAATTAAGAATTGGCGTTGCAAGACCAACAAAAGAAGAGCTATTGGAAGTAAAGCATCATTTCATTGGACATATCTCAATTGAGGATAATTATAATGCTGGACTTTTTGAGAAAGATGCACTTCAAAGGATTAATACCCTGTTTGAGACTTATGATAATTTGGTTCTTACTGGTGGGAGTGGAATGTATATTGATGTGGTTTGTAATGGAATTGATGATTTGCCTGATGTTGATATTAAGATTAGGAACGAGCTTAACAAGGTTTTCAAAGAGGAAGGTATTACTGCATTGCAAGAAGAATTGAAGGAGAAGGATATTGAGTACTATAATATTGTGGATACTAAAAACCATATAAGGCTAATTCGTGCTTTGGAACTATTTCGCCAAACAGGGAAAACTTTCTCGTCGTATAGGACAAACCAAAAGGTAAAAAGAGATTTTGAGATTATTAGGTTTGCACTTCAAAGAGATAGGGCTGAACTTATTGAAAGAATAGACCAAAGGGTTGATTTAATGATTGAAGAAGGACTTGTGGAAGAGGCAAGGCAGGTTTATCAATTCAGAAACCTATCTTCTCTCAATACTGTTGGCTACAAAGAACTTTTTAAGTATTTTAGTGGTGAAACAAGTCTTTCAGAGGCAATTGAAGATATTAAAACAAACACAAGGAGATACGCCAAACGCCAGATGACTTGGTTTCGTAAGGAAGAAAGTTATATTTGGCTTAATGCAAAAGAATCAATTAATTGGAAGGAGGTTTTAGATGACAGGAAATAAACTTAACTTACATAAAAATAAACTTAACTTATTTCTATTTAAGCTTAGTATTTTTTTATTTTTGATTATTTCTCTTCCCTCCTATTCTCAGGAAAACTTAATTTACAATCCTTCTTTTGAGCAGTATTTGGCTTGCCCTCAAAAGATAGAGCCTTATGGGTATATGTCGCAGGCAATGGCTTGGTGGCAACCAACAGGAGGAAGTGCTGATTATTATAATAAATGTGGAGCAAAACAAACAAGTATTCCTAAGAATAAATTAGGTATTCAGATGCCCAGAACTGGTGTTGGAATGGTTGGAATATATACTTCCAAAACAACATATAGAGAATATATTCAAACAGAGCTGAAAGAATATTTGGAAGAAGGCAGAACTTATAAACTTACTTTTTATGTGAGTCTGAGTGAATTTTCATCAGGAGCTATTGCTACCATTGGAGGTTTGTTTACTTCTAACAGGATTGCAGAAGATACTCGTGAAATGCTTACTGAAAAAAATATAATAAAATATGATAACGGCGTAAGTCAATCAATATCTACTTACCTTAAACCACAAGTTGTTAATTCTTTTGATAATCCTATTACTGACGTTGAGAATTGGATAAAAATAGAGGGTGAGTTTATTGCAAAAGGTGGTGAAAAGTTCTTAACAATTGGCAATTTCTATCCAGCCCAACAAAGTAATGTTGTTGATTTACCCTATTTGACCTATCTCCTACCTGGTGCTTACTATTACATAGATGATGTTTCAGTTATATGTTTAGATTGTCAGAATAAGATAGAATACGATAATAATATAACCATTACAAAAACGAAGAACGAACCTCAGTATGAAGTGGGACAAGTGGTAATAATGGAGAATATTTTCTTTGAATTTGATAAGAGTGTCTTGCTTCCACAATCTTATGTTGAGCTTCATAATCTCATAAATCTTCTTGAGAAGTACCCATCAATGCAAATTGAACTGTCTGGTCATACAGACAACAAGGGTTCCGACCGCTATAATAACAACCTTTCTCAAAATAGGGTTAAGGCTGTTTATGACTATCTTACTTCTCAGGGTATTGATTCTAATCGCTTGCGATACAAATGGTATGGAGCCAAACAGCCAATTGACGACAACAAAACAGAAGAAGGTAGAGCCAAAAACAGAAGAGTGGAATTTAAAATATTAGAACTTTAATATAATAATGGAAGAAAAACAAATAAACCCTTTCTTAGATCAGAGGATAGAAAATTATTGCCAAACCTATCTAAGTGAGGAAACGGATAATCTCAAAAGCTTAAATAGGCAAACCCATCTCAATTTCGTTAGACCTCATATGATTAGTGGTAATTGGCAAGGAACCTTCTTAAAGTTAATATCTAATATGATTAAGCCTAAATATATTTTAGAGATAGGTACATTTAGTGGTTACTCTACTCTTTGTTTGGCAGACGGATTGCAAGAAGAAGGAATAATACATACAATTGAAAAAGAGCAAGAGTATGAAGAGTTTCTCCAAAACCTATTCCAATCAAATAATCTTTCAGACAAAGTAAAGCTACATATAGGAAAAGCTATTGATATTCTACCTACGCTTAATGAGGAATTTGATATAATTTTTATTGATGCAGACAAAGCTAATTATCCTTTGTATTACGATATATGCGTTGGGAAATTACGTAAGGGTGGTATTATGATAGCCGACAATATACTTTGGTATGGTAAGGTTGCTCTAAATCCAATGCCACAAGACAAAGAAACCCTTGCCATTAATCTTTTTAACAAGAAAATAACCGAAGACAAAATGATGGAAAATCTTATTATCCCTCTTAGAGATGGCTTAATGGTTGGAAGAAAACTTTAATATAAAGCAAAGAGTGCTGAACTACCAATTCATAAAGCCAATATTATTAATCCCATAGCTTTGTCCTAACGCCCCATAATGCACTCCCATAGGATTGAGATAAGGACTATACATTGACATTAAAGAATATGGATTATTGGAATCTATTATTGTTATTCCCAATTTAAAGAAAGAACTTTCTGTAATCTTATAAGTTAGATTAGCATTAAAACCATAGGTGTAAAGATTATTTCTTGAATTTGCTGTTCCCAATTGAGTTTGTGGCGAAGCTAAGTCGTAGAATGCCGTAACTGAAAGCAAGGCTCTTTTATTCAATTCAAAATCCATACCTATATAAGCTGCATTTCTTCTATAATGATTGGCATAAGGTGCTTTGTCTTCTGGATTAGAAGAGAATAAGTTTCCTTTTATTCTTGTATCACCTGTCATAGCTCCAACCCTTAGCCAAGATTGTTCATTTAATTTAAAACTTCCAGAGGCTCCAAGAAATGTTTCGGAAAAACTTTCTGCGAAAAACCCTCTCCCAAAACTTGCTCCTGTGATTAACATATATTGAGCTGGATTAGGGTTATGTATCTCTGGATTCAAATTGTCATCAGCTAAAATACTATCCGCCTCTTGCGAAAAGAGATTTGCAAAAGCAAAGGTGAAAACCATAAAGAATAATATCTTTTTCATTTCTCTTTAACGAAGGGTTGGCTTATTTTATTATTTACTTACTTTTATTAGTATTTTATCTTATTAGAGAAGAAATCAAGATAGTAGGAAAGCGTTAGGGAAAAAACTTGATAGGAAGGAGATTTTGGAGTTTCTATACGAAGATATTCAAAAGAGTTTGTTGTGTTAGGAATATTAGCCGTTTTATACCTTTGAGAGAAATCATAATCATAATCATAGAAAGGAGTAAGACTGTATTGATAAGTTAGCATTAGTTGAAAGCTCTTCAATTCAAAGCCTATCCCTATCTCTAATCCCGCATCAAAACGATTAGTTCCTTCGCTTTCAAAAGTTTCATCTATATCTTTATAGTATAGCCCGTGAACTGTACGGTCGTATCCTATATATCCATTTGCTTTTGATGGCTTCCAGGTTTGCTCGTGGTCGGTTCTTGGTTGATTCTTTTCGCCGTAATGGTCTTCAAAATAAGTGTTACCAGCTATTCCGTAACCTAAAAAGCCTCCAAGTGCTGCCAGAAACCTAAAATCATCTGTTATCTCGTACTTCCACACAACATCAATTGGCAACTGAACATAGAAAGCATTAGTATTTATTTCTACATTTTGAGCTTCATAGCCTAAGTTTTGAGAATTGATTTTGTAACCCTTTGATGTAATAATTAGAGATGGCTGTAAATACCATGCGTCATAGAGTTGTATCTGCGAGGTGAAGCCCACATTAAATCCATATTTGAATGGCTTAGTGTCGTTGAAGCCCACGTGTTCCAAATTCTTATTGTAGAGAGCCAAACCATTAAATACATCAATTCCTGTGGCAGAAGTTAAATCGCTCATATTAAAACCTGCTCTTACACCAAAGCGATTCTCAGGAGCTTTGTTTCTTCGTTGAGCATTAGTCTGCATTGCAGTAATTAGCATTAAAATAATAGCTAACACCAATAAAATATTATTCCTATTCATATTAATTTACACTAAGTTTAATTTGCAAATATAAGATTTCTTTACAAAAGAAGGCATAAAAATAATAAGTTTTATTCAAAACTACTTAGAATTATTATCTTTGCAACTTAGTTATGAATAGTGAAAAGAAAGAATTTTATAGCGCTCTAATAGTTCCAGTAAGTTTTTGCATACTTCTATGGAGCATAAAGATATTGGAGAGAATCTCTGATATATCTCTATCAAATTTTGGCTTAGAGCCCCGAACCTTGGTTGGACTTAGAGGAATTCTTACTATGCCTCTACTTCACACCGACTTCTCTCACTTAGCTTCCAACTCTGCGGCTTGCTTATTACTCTTGTTCGGATTATATCTTTTCTACAAGAAGAAAGCCTCCGGACTTTTTATATTTTTTTATATCTTCTCTAACTTAGCAGCATGGATAATTGGGACAAAAGGTTCCATACACATAGGAGCAAGTGGTTTGGTTTACTGCTTGGCATGGTTTCACATATTAAGTGGATTCATAAATAAAAACAAACAACAAGCCGCTTTTGGATTTTTAGTTATCTTTCTCTATGGTTCAGTTGTTTGGGGAATATTTCCTATGTTTCAGTCCTCGCCACGTATCTCATGGCAGGGACATTTAGGAGGTGCAATAACAGGAATTGTATTTGCAATCCTCTATCGTAAGAAAGGTTACATCATTGCCAAAGAGCCCACCATAGAAGAAGAGACCGACCCCTCAGATGACGACCCCTATTGGTTAGAAGATACTCAAGAGGAAATTAATAATAAGAAAGAAGAGTAATATTCTAAAGGCACTCAAATAAAGAGTCTTAGCCTTAAAAATTTTCTAATGCCTATTGAAAAATATTTCAACGCCTATTAGGATTTATTCTAATAACTATTAGGATTATTTTAAACGGCGTTAGGATCATTTTAAACGGCGTTAGGATCATTTTCAATCGTTATTAGGATTTATTTCAACAAGCGTTAGGATTATTTTCAATAGGCGTTGGGATTTATTTCAATAGGCGTTAGGATTTATTTCAATAGGCGTTGAAATTA
>DHPF01000008.1:27427-139714 GCA_002407855.1 Bacteroidales bacterium UBA5371 | reverse complement strand
TTGGGATTTATTTCAATAGGCGTTAGGATTTTTTTGATGGTTTTATATCTTTTTTCAATCAAATTTAGAATAAAAATATACTCAAAAAAACTCCTTATCAAGCTGGTTTAGAGTTTCCCCCAGTATTTCCGCAAGAACCACTCTAAAACAAAAAACAAGACAATGATAGATAAATACCACCACTGGTCAATTAGTTTTTTATTTGTTATGGTTTGGGTAATCAGTGGTTTGATGTCTTCTCTTTGTTTAATGAGCTCTTTTAGTTTACTTATCTCTTGAGGATAGTGCATAGTGGCAGAGGTTTGCTCAGAAATATTATAGAGTAAATTGTGGTCGGCAATAAGGTTAATGCCCTCTAAGTTTTGTTCTGACACATAGAATGTTCCATTAACGGAGAAAGCCTTACCACCATAATTGGTTGAAGCTGTGTAGTTATATTTGCCCGAAGGAAAGGTTCCTAAATTAAGATGGTAGGCATTTAGAGTTTTAGAAAAAATGAAGGGATATTTCTTCCCTTGATTGTTGGTAATGATTAGCTTTACCTCTGGCTCATTTACCAATTCGTAGGCATCGTTATAAAGTTCTGCTTCTATAATAATTGGTTGGTTGATTGCGAATATATTATCACAAGCAACTCTAAAACGACTTTTATCCACCTTTGAAGCAAGATATTGTATGCTTTTCTGGATTATCTCATCGGCTTGAAGATGCGTTTGGTTAATAAGGTAATTCTGCAAACGCCATTTCCAAAATCCTTCTCCAAAGATAGTTCCTATGCGATTGTCGGTATGATTTGAAAAAGCTATAAGTGGATAATTGGTTGTTATGGAGCCTATTTTTTGAAAGGCTAAGCTTTGTGTGGTTGGCAAGAGGTTGTATTTACCAAAAGGAACTTGAAGTGGTGGGAATTGGCTTATGAGGGTTTGGGTTTCTTTGCTTATGCTAAATAAAGTAAAGTTAGAATTGATTATACCTGTTGAAGAGTTTTGCGACTGCCTGCTTTCTGATATTTTAACTCCTAATGGTAGGGTGTTGTAGAGAGAAAGATTGGTTTGAGAGCCTATAATGAATAGTATGGGTATATTTGCATTTAATAGTTTGTCTATTAGTTTGAGGTGCTCTTGGTTGGAGGGTATTTGATGTAGTATTGCTATATTATACTCTTGAATTGAGGCATTGAAATCGTTAAAAAGAAAGGGCTTTACTTCATAGTTTTCGTTCTTCTCTATGGCTTGTTTTATAGCGGAAATATCAGGAGAAGGACTTGAAGCTAAGATTAAAACTTTTTGTCTTCCATCAAGAACCTCCACGAAAATATCTCTTGTGTTATTGATAATGGTTTGTTCGTTCTCCATAGCTTGTAAAGAAATGGTATAACGCTGTAATCCTACCTTATCGGCTTTGAGTATGGTATTAAAACTCTTTGAAAATGTTTCGTTGTCAATTGTAAACTTCTCTTCAAAAAGAGTAGCACCATCTTTCTTTACTCTTAAAACAGATTTACTTTCTTTTGATTTTTGTGAGAGAGCTACTATTTCCAAAGGGAATTGATTATTAAGATAAGCTATTCTATTATATCTTACCTCACTTATGGATAGGTCTTTCTTGATTGTAGTGTCGCCCATTGCAATGGTAAAGACAGGTTCTTGAATGTCGTTAATTGTGTTCAAAGGACTTGTTCCCTTGTTTGAAATACCATCGGTGCAAAGTATAATTGAAGAGAGATGGAGATTAGAATAAGCATCCCTAATGCTTTGTATTGCTTCGGAAACATCTGTACTATAATCAGTATAATTTATTTCTTTGGTGCTGTTGATTTCTTTTGCAGAAGAACCAAAGCTCATTAACTTTATGTCGTAGTCCTGTGCAAGAGCTTTTTTTAGGTCTTCAATTGCTACTAAGTAATCCTTCTTATAGAATGAAGAGTCTTTTGTCATTATTAAGGAAGAGGAGTTATCTTGTGCTATAACTATTATAGGCTTCTGTATAATGGTGTCTTTATCACGAAAACTTGGTATAAGCAATAAAGCTAAACTAAGAAATATGGCTAAGAAACGAAGTATTGAAAGGGTTATCTTTTGGTTTGGGGAATAGGGAGTGCTGCGTTTGGGGAAGTAATAAAGTATAGCCGTTATTAAAAGGCTAAGAATAAAGATTGGAATTATCCACCACAAAGAGTATTCTGCAAACATATCTCTTTAAATTATAGGTTCATTTTATATAATATTGCGTGCTTTCTTTATTCTTTCGTATGCATTATTTATCTCTTGGAATTTTTCCTGAGCAGCCCTTTTTGCATCTTCACCCAAAGAAGAAAGCTTATCAGGATGATACTTCTTAGCTAATTTTCTGTACGAGCGTTTAATTTCTTCATTGGTTGCATTCTTATCAATCTGCAAAATAGTATAGTCGGAGTCGGAATTCTTGAAATACATTGCCTCAATTGTTTTGTAGTCTGCCTCATTGAGCCAAAGCAATTGAGAAATATAATGTATCATATCTCTTTCCTTTTGCGAGCACGCAACATCTGCACAAGCTATTCCGAACAAATAATGAAGTAATTGTAATCTATTGGAATAGTTTAAAGAAGTTCTAATCTGGCTGCACGCCTCATTTATATCAATATTCTTCTTTAAGAGTTCTTTTAATATTTCTAAACGATTATTTGTATGTTCAACACCAAAATTCCTTACGAAGAAAGCCTTAACATATTCTAACTCACTCCTCATTACCTTACCATCAGTTTTCATTACCTGAGCCGCAAGAATTAAGAGAGAGATTGAGAAATCGCCCTGACGTTGAGTACCCGTGGTATATTCTTTCTTAACAAGCCCTTCCAACAGACTTCCAGCAGCATAACCAATAAGCCCACCTATTATCCCTCCACCAAAAAGAAAGCCTAAGAGCCCTGTTATCCATTTTATTAATCCCATATTCTTGTTTTTTAAGTATGCAAAGATAGTTATTTTTCATTATTTACTTTGATAAGAAATTAGATAATATTATTTTTGCAAACTAAATTGAAAAAACATGGATATAATAATTGCTTATTCTTCTCTCTTCTTTGCTTCAATTCTTAGCGGATTAAGTGTTTTTTTATTCAATAAAAATAATCAAAAAGCCCTCAAACTTATAACAGTATTTGGAGGAGCCTTCCTTTTTGCAGTATGTTTTGTGGATTTAATCCCAGCAATGTTTGAAGTGCATAATCATAATGGCTGTGAACATAAACATCATTCAATTATCCCTATCGGAGCATTTATCCTTATTGGGTTTTTAATTCAATTACTTTTAGAACAACTCTCTCACGGAGCTGAGCATGGACACATTCACTACGGGGAGGAAAAGAAAAGTATAATTTCCTCCATAATGCTTCTTATTGGTGTTAGCATTCACGCCTTTTTAGAAGGATTTCCTATTGTTGCACAAGGCACACCAAATATTTCTATGATAACAGGGATAATCATTCATAATATTCCCCTAAGTATTGTTTTAGTTGGAGCATTTCTTCAAAGCGGATTAAGCAAAACAAAGTCAATCCTACTTCTTGCAATCTTTGCATCAATGGCAATTTTTGGCTCTTTGCTCAATAATAACTTAGATATATTACATCCTTATCAAAATATGATTTTAGGAATTGTTGTTGGTATTCTTCTGCATGTTGCAACCACAACCCTATTCGATTCAGAAGAAAGCCACAAATACAACCTCACGAGATTTCTAATCGTTATCTTGGCCTTTGTCATAGTTATTCTTCTTCCCGCTCACACTCATTAGAAAATAACTCTTGATTTCATTTTATTGAAACTTGATTTTAATTTATTAACTCTTGATTTCATTTCGCTGAAACTTGATTTCATTTTATCAAAACCTTATTTCGTTAGATTATCTTTTTCTAAGAACAAACAAGGATTACAAAAAAAAATAACTAAACTTTAATTTGAAATAAAGTTTAGTTATTTTGGTTTAAAGGAAGTTTAATTTAAGATTTATTTTGCAAACTTCTTTGATAATTTATCAAGCATATCAATAGTCATTGATTGAAGATTGTATTTTGGATTAAAGCCCCACTCCTTTCTTGCACAGGAATCATCCATCCAATTAGGCCATGTGTCTGCTATTTTTTGGCGAACTTCATCCAATTTATACTCCATCTTAAATGAAGGTATATGTTTCTTTATCTCTTCGTAGATTTCCTCTGGTGTGAAGTGCATTGCCGTTACATTAAACGAGTTTCTATGGATAAGTTTTGTTGGGTCGGCTTCCATAATATTTATTGCTGCATCTAAGGCATCAGGCATATACATCATATCTAAATATGTGTTTTCTTTTAATGGGCAATAGAATGTTTCGCCTTTTACTGCTGCGTAATAAATCTCTACTGCGTAATCGGTTGTTCCTCCTCCTGGAAGTGTTACGTTTGAAATCAAACCAGGGAATCTTACTGAACGGGCATCTACTCCAAAACGTGTGAAATAGTAATCTGAAAGCAACTCTCCAGCTACTTTTGTAACCCCGTAAATTGTATTAGGGCGTTGAATAGTATCTTGTGGGGTTCCGTCAAGTGGTGTTGTCTCTCCAAAAGCTCCTATTGAACTTGGAGTAAATATTGAACAGTTATATTCTCTTGATACTTCCAAGCAATTAAGCAATGCTCCCATTCCTATGTCCCAACCTAACATTGGATTTCTTTCGGCAGTTGCTGAAAGGATTGCTACCAAGTTGTAAATCCTGTTAATATTGTATTTCTTAACTATTGCAGCTATTTCCTCTTTCTTTGTTGCATCGCATTTTTCTACTGGTCCCGATTGCATTATTTCATTAGTTAGAGGGAGCTTTATATCAGTGGCAACAACATTATTATTTCCATAAACTTCTCTCAAACGCATAGTAAGCTCGGAACCTATTTGTCCTCCTGAGCCTAAAACTAAAATCTTTTTCATATTAATAAGCTGATTATTTCAAAACTCCTAATTCTTTCCCAACTTTAACAAAGGCTGCAATACATTTATCTAAATGTTCTACTTCGTGTGCTGCTGAAAGCTGTACTCTAATTCTGGCTTGTCCTTTTGGTACAACCGGATAATAGAAACCTGTTACGTAAATTCCTTCTTCTTGCAAACGTGCGGCAACATCTTGTGAGAGTTTAGCATCGTAAAGCATAACGGCACAAATTGCTGATTGTGTTGGTTTGATGTCAAATCCTGCATCTTTCATTTTTTGAACAAAGTAGGCAGTATTTGAATGAAGTTTATCTTGAAGTGTATTTGTTTTTTCAATTAAGTCAAAGGTTGCAATCCCAGAAGCTGCAATCATTGGAGGAATTGAATTGGAGAAAAGATATGGGCGAGAACGCTGACGAAGCATTTCAATAATTTCTTTCTTTCCTGTTGTAAAGCCACCTATTGCACCACCAAATGCCTTTCCAAGAGTTCCTGTTAAAATTTCTACTTTTCCTCTTAAATTAAATTCTTCTGTTGTTCCTCTTCCTGTTTTTCCGCAAACGCCAGCTGAATGAGATTCATCAACCATTATCATTGCATCATATTTTTGAGCAAGGGCATAAATCTTATCTAATGGTGCAACATTACCATCCATTGAAAACACACCATCGGTAACAATCAAACGGAACCTGCAATCCTTAGCTGCAATAAGTTGTTTCTCCAAATCTTCCATATCAGCATTAGCATAACGGAAACGCTGAGCCTTACAAAGACGCACTCCATCAATAATGGAAGCGTGATTTAAAGCATCTGAGATAATAGCATCTTGTTCATTTAGTAGTGGTTCAAAAACTCCCCCATTAGCATCAAAACATGCAGCATAAAGAATGGTGTCTTCGGTACCAAAGAAGTCGGCAATCTTCTTTTCCAATGCCTTGTGAAGGTCTTGTGTTCCACAAATAAAACGAACAGAACTCATTCCGAATCCTCTTTCGTCCATTGCTTTCTTTGCAGCATTAATCAGGGTTTGATTATCTGAAAGACCAAGGTAATTATTTGCACAGAAATTTAAAACCTCTTGTCCATTATTTGTTATTATTCTTGCAGACTGTGGGGTTATAATAATTCTTTCATTTTTATAGAGACCTGCGTCTTTAATTCCTGCTATTTCTGTTTGTAGGAAACTTTGAAATTTTTCGTACATAGTTTTTGTGTTTTAAATAATTTATTGAGTGTTACTATTAATTTACTTTTGTTGGAATAATAATCTGCAAATTTAAAAAAAATATTAACTTTGCCGTGAAAAAACATAGATTTTATTTTTATAAAGGCTTTTAATATATGAATATTGTTATAGCAGGAGATGGTGAAGTAGGGTTTCATTTAGCTCGCTCGCTCTCAAAAGTAAAACATAATATAACGGTTGTTGACCCCAATTTTGAGTTATTAAAGATGCTGGAAGCAGATTCCGATTTACTAACAATTGCAGGAAATTCCACCTCATTAGAAACTCTTAAAGAGGCAGAAGTTGGTAATTGCGACTTGCTTATTTCTGTTTTGCACGAAGAGAGTATCAATATCATAACTTGTATGCTTGGCAAACGATTAGGAGCAAAACGAACCATTGCCAGAGTAAACACACAAGAATACTTGAATGATGTTAATAAGGGAATGTTTAAGGGAATGGGGGTTGATGAGCTTGTTTGTCCAGAAAAGATTGCTGCAAAAGAAATCACTAACCTTCTAACAAGGAATATTGCAACAGAACTCTTTGACTTCTCTAATGGATTGCTATGTGTTTATATGCTAAGAATAGACCATAAATCATTAATGATTAATAAAAATCTTATTGAGGTAGCAAAAGAGTATCCTAACTTAGGCATAAGAACAATTTGTATAATTAGAGCAGGAAGAACCATTATCCCTAATGGTTTTGACCAATATCTTATTAATGATTTGGTTTATTTTATTTCCCCACCAGAGAAGGTTGAAAAGCTAAAAGAGATAAGTGGGAAAAGGGATTATTCCATAAAGAATGCAATTATAGTTGGAGGCGGAAGAATTGGACGTAGGGCTGCAATTAACCTACATAATAAGATTGAGTTAAAAATTATAGAACAAGACATTGAGCGTTGCAATCGTTTGGCTAACGAGTTTGGTGATGTAATGATAATTAACGGAAACGGAAGTGATATTTCTCTTTTGCAAGACGAAGGGATAAACCAAACAGATGCCTTTATTGCACTAACTAATTCAAGCGAAACTAACATTATGTCTTGCCTCTATGCAAGCCGTCAAGGAGTGAAAAAGACCATTGCTTTGGTAGAAAATGTTAATTACATTGACGTTTCACAAGATATAGGCATTGACACAATTATCAATAAGAAGCTAATTACTGCAAGCTATATTGCACGCTTCACACTTGATGCAGATATAACATCTTCCAAATGGCTTTCAGGAATTGACGCAGAAGTTGTGGAAATTGTTGCCAAAGAAGGTTCTGCAATCACAAGAAAACAACTAAAAGATATAAAGATACCACCTGGAATAAACATCGGAGGATTAATCAGAAAAGGTAAAGCAATGATTGCACAAGGCGACACTCAAATACAAGCTAATGATAAAGTGGTTGCCTTTACCATTCCAGAAGCAGCAAATAAGCTTATTAAACTATTAACTTAATGTCTTTTAACAAAACATTTAACCATAAGATACTACTTTATATTTTAGGATTAACCATTAGTTTTCTTGGCTTTTGTTTTATCCCTTCAATACTTATTGCCTTTATATATGAAGAGCCAACACTCAATGCTTTTGTTATAAGCTCCATTATTAGCATAATTGTAGGCTATGTGCTGATGTTCCTTAATAGGAAATACCCACCAACACTAACAAAGAAAGACGGAAGAATAATCGTTGGTCTAATTTGGTTTGCATCACCAATCATTGGAGCCATACCCTATCTATTATCCTTAAATATATTCTCAACCCCCTTAAATGCTTTCTTCGAATCGTTTTCAGGCTTCACAACCACGGGCTCTTCAATAATAAAAGACTTAGAAATAATCCCTAAAAGCATATTACTATGGCGAGCCTTAACCCAATGGATAGGAGGCTTGGGATTAGCTTTAATGATTATTGTTCTGATGCGTAACTTTCGCAATGGCTCAAACTACCTTTTCAATGCAGAGTTCACATCATTAGATAAGGAGAAAGTACATCCGCACATTAAAGACACAGTATTTAGAATCTTTTATGTCTATTTAGGATTAACCCTTTTAGGAATAGTACTTCTATACTTAGGAGATATGGATTGGTTTACTGCTCTTTGTCATAGCTTTGGAGCAATTTCAACAGGAGGTTTCACAACAGTAAATGGCAATATAGGACAATTCTCTCTATACACACAATATATTATTATGGCTCTTATGTTCTTTTCCTCCATAAGCTATGTTTTAATCTATTGGTTATTTAAAGGCAAATGGGATAAATTCTTCAATGACGAACAATTCAAAGTTTATGTCCTAATAATAATTATTTCCTCCATACTATTATTTATTTCTCTTTATTTATTTAGAGGAGGTAGCTTTGGCAATAGCCTTCATCATTCCGTCTTTCATATTATTTCCACCGTATCAACAACAGGATATGTTTTACCAGAGTCAGAAAACTTTGGACTCTTTGCTTTCGTCATACTTATAATACTAATGTTTATTGGAGGATGTAGCAGTTCTTCAAGCACTGGATTAAAGATAATCAGAGTAATAATTTTAGTTAAATACACCTTTATTTCTTTCAAAAGGATGTTTCACCCAAGAGCAGTTATACCAATACGATACAATAAGAAAGCCTTAGTAGACCAAGCCACCAACCTTGTATTTGGTTTTTTCTTTCTCTATTTATTAATATTCATATTTGGAGCCTTTGCACTTACACTAACGGGCAACGAATTTCTTCCCTCCATAGCAATGTCGGCAGCCAATTTAAGCAATATAGGACCTGTGGTTGGGAGTATTTCACCTCAAACAGAGTACTTTCTACTCAACCCTCCATCAAAAGCCATTTTAATTATCCTTATGACCATAGGACGCTTAGAGATTTATTCCTTCTTAGTCCTATTCTCCAAATCAATTTGGATGAAAGATTAGACTTCATTTAGATAAAAAATCAGGATATTCGTATCAACAACTTCCAATATAATAAATTTTCAAGCCTTTAATTTCTCCCCGCACTTCCTTATTTTACACTCAGACTTCTTCCTTAATAGGAATATCTTACGGATTAGGAAATCGGTTTATCACTTGCACAGCAAGTTATCTACTTTGCCGCTTTGCTAAGCAAAGAAATCCCGCACAAGAAGAGACAACTAAAATTAACATAATAAAATCAAATGTTTCGTTTTACACTATAAAACGTGTTGTTTTAAGCTAAAATACTACCCGTTTTATACTATAAAACACTCGTGTATTATACTATAAAACACCTTGTATTATCTTATAAAACGGAGTGTAATATCAAGTGAAACGAAACACTTGATATTATTCTATTAATATCTTTAAAATCCCACACTAAATTCTTATTCTGTTTTAATTTACTAACTCTTCGTTTTAATAAATTATCTCTTCGTTTTATTTTAATAGAACTTCGTTTTATTTTTCAATTAGAACAATCAATGTTTTTCAATTACTTATATCATCAACTCCAAATCTGATATATTAGCATTACCATTTAACTATTCTAGTTTACATATTTTCGTTATTATATCCCAAAAATTATCATTATTAGAATAACAAATACTATTTATTTGTATTGCTGTTTTTGAAATACATATTATTAAATACTTATCTTCAATCCATAAATATAATTTAGCTCTTGTATCAATACAATAACCAGCATCACATTCAACAAATTGATTGACACTTTCTTTTAATAATACAGATAAAGAATCACTTATTTCTCTTGTGAAAATTTCTCCTTTAAATTGATGTTCAAACTCTCCACAATCTATACTAATAGGAGTAAAAATTAAAAAATCTAAATCAACAAATTCTATGTATGATTTATTACTATTTTGCCCATAAGAATTTAAGCACCTTGCAATAATTAATATGAATATTATATATTTTCTTAGATTATTCATTCAGGTTTGATTTTATTCTATTAATTTCTTTAACATCCCACACTAAATTCTTATTCTGTTTTAATGTAACAACTCTTCGTTTTATTTTTCAATTACAATAATTAATGTTTTTCAAACACTTACATCATCAACTCCAAATCTGATACACTACCCAAATCTGATATACTACCTACATTAAACATTACCTATTAATCTTAAGGTAGCATAAAAAGAACGTCTATCTCCTAAGAATTTTTTATTTTTATCAAGAATTTCCAATTCAAGTTTTATTGATGAAAAGTATTTATTTATTATAAGTATAATATTTTCATCTAATATAAATGTTTTGATTTTGTTAAAATATGGATTGCTTACATTAAATAATACTTCGTTGCTTTTAATGTCTTTTAATCTAAGAAAATCAATGTCAGGCTCTCCTAAAGTTAAATTTGAATCAATGTCAATAGTTACTTTTACAAATAATTCTAAGGTATCTTGTTTAGATAATTTATCTACTCTAATATCTCTAGAGCTATCATTATAATCATGCAAAATATAACCCCTCCATGAATCATAATCTACTTGTGCATGTAAACTTATGCTTAAAATTAAAGCTATAAAAAATACAATCTTTTTCATAACATTAGATTATTTTCAGTCCTGCGGGATATGTACTCCCGCACTATATTATTATTAAGATATTTTATCCGATACTTTTTCATTATTAACTTTATTTGCTGACAAATGTACAAATTTATTTTGAGTAATATATTTTTGTGTGAAGTTTATTTGGGAATAGAATATCTTGAGAATTAGAAAATCCTTATATGTAGTAAAGTGAGGGATAAGATTTCCAACAGAACAAAATAACATATATCGCACAACGAAAATTAGAATCAAAAGACAGTAAATTAGAATCAAGTTTCAGTAAATTAGAATCAAGTTTTAATTTAGCAGTATTGCTATTGATTTTTATATCCTTTTTGAAGGGTAAGTTTTATTGATAAAAACGGCGTTTCTTATAGGTTGATTTGTCCTTCAAATACTCTTTCTACCTCTCCTTGAAGGTAAATGTTGGAATAAGTGTTTTGTGGGGTTTTGGTGAAATAGACCTTTAATTCCCCTCCTTTTGAATGAATGGTTATTGGTGAAGAGGTTATTTTGTGCTTCTCGGCATAGGCAATGGCTGAGGCTGTTACTCCTGTTCCACAAGAAAGGGTCTCGTTCTCCACTCCTCTTTCGTAGGTTCTTATTTTTAATTCTGAATTGCCGATTGCTTGAATAAAATTAGCATTGGTGCCATTATCTTCCTCAAATCTTCTATCATAACGGATTCTTCTTCCTTTTTCAATTATATCAATTTGAGAAATATCTCCTACCTCCTTAACAAAATGTGATGTGCCGGTGTTAAGGTATTGCCCATCTTCATACTCAACGATTTTCCCTACGTCTTGAAGGCTTAATTTAATTATATGTTTATTGCCTGTTTGAGATATGATTTCGGCATTATGCAATCCGTCTGGTGCAATAAATATTGTTGTGGACTTAATAAGGTTAAGACTTTGTGCAAACGCAACTATGCTTCTTGCTCCATTGCCACACATCATTCCTGTTGAGCCATCGGGATTAAAGAATTTCATTTCAAAATCGGCTTCTTTGCTATTCTCCAATAGGATTAAACCATCGGAGCCTATTCCAAACTGTCTGTGGCAAAGCTTTTGAATTTCTTCTTTTCTAAGGCTTATGCCCCCTTTCCGATTATCAATAAGGATGAAATCGTTTCCTGTGGCTTGGTATTTTACAAAAGAAATGGTTTTCATACTCTTTTAGAAATTATATGTTGCATTGAGGGCGAGCTTATAGCCTTCAACTCTTTTTGAAACATCCTTAAACTCTGCATTCTGATACTCAACGCATAGGGTAAGACAAAACTTAGAATTGATAGTGTATTCCAATCGTGGTGAAATCCTATAGTAGTTATCAATATTCATCCCTAATCCATAGGCGTTAATATAGCCTTTTGTGTCAATATCTAAGTTGATTATGTAGCCCAATAATAATCCTGGCTTAAAGTCTCCAAGAGTTAAGGTGTAGTCTAACCATGAGGCGAATGTTGTTGTTGGATGGTAGTTGAACTTATTATTGATTGTGTCAAATGCCGATTCGTAGTATCCCCCCAATATGGTCATATCGTTGAGGTTGTCGCCAATTATTGCCTGCGATTTCAGGTCGTGGTTCTTTGCTTTGTAGTTAAAATATGCAGAAGTGGAGAAATTATACATTGTTTCGTTCATTCTAAGGGTTTGATTGTTTGGAGTAAGGAAGGTTTCTCTTGGCTTTATTGCCTTAAACTCCCCTCCTATTCCTGCAAAGAAATTATCGGAAACATATTGTAAATGAATATTTGTTATAGGAATAAAAGATCTTATCTGCTGAGTGTAGTCCTTTGAGTTGTTTACCCCAATCGTTGCATAATCTCTTTGAAAGGAAAGAACAGAAAGTATATTTAGTTTCTCTACTGGCTGGTACTCTAATCTTATTTGATATAGTCTTCCAAAGGGATGAAAGGGTGCTCCGTTGTGCATTTCTTTGTTAGAGGGCATCATTTGAGGCAGTGTCATTGGGTTCCAATATTGCCCTACCAAAAGTTGGGCTTTATCCCAGTTAGTTTGAATATATGCATGCCTTAGCCTAAGGTAGTTTGCCATTCCATCGGCTTGTCCTGTGAAATCCACCTCTATAACTCCGAAAATATCTGCTCCTTTTGTTTTGCCGAAGTTTAGTTTTGTCCCAATTCGAGTTGTGGAAGCAGAAAAATAGTGATTGCCAACTGCATTTAGGTCTTCCCCTTTCTCATTCAAGAGAGGTGGAAGTGGATAAAGCGAAAACAATCCATCAACCACTGCATAATTCTTACGAGTATTGTAGAAATATTGTGCATTTACGTATCCATAAACATCATAGGTAAATCCTGCTGTTTCTTGAGAAAAGGCATTGAAAGTTATTAGGCTGAGAAGGGAAAGAATTATTATCCTATAAGTTTTTATCATTTGTTTGTTTTATTTCTTTTTAAGGTTAGCAATTGAAAGTATTACTCCGAGAGCCACTCCTAAAAGGGCTGCAAATAATACTTGGAATTCCTTAGGGAGCATAAAGGTTATTGTGTGTGCAGGATACCAGAAAAATGGTATTGTCTTTTTGAACACAAATCCCCATTGAACCTTCCAATTGAGGTTTTCAATTATCCTTCCAAAAGGAATTGGGGAAAAGAACTTAGTGAACGAACCTTTATTTTCTAATATATGAGTGTCAGTTACCTTATGAACAGTCATAAAGACCGGTGCAAAGAATGTATTCATAAATAATGAAACAGAGAAGGCATAGAGCAGCTTTATTCCGAAGGATTGTTCTGCAAGATTTGCTCCACTAATATTTAATCCAAAATAGTCAAAAAGTCCGAATGTTCCTCTTGCAAATAGTCCCATAGCAACTGAAATCACAACTCCTAATATTCCCCATACGAAGGCTCTTGGCAATAGTCCAAAACCTTTTTCGTTATATACTCCTTTTGATATTCTTAATCCAATACTTTCTCCTAAGGTTGCCAATATTGCAAACTTAAAGAAGGCTAATAGGAAATATCTCCAATCCTTTGCTCCACTCCATTGCATAAACCAATCTCTCAAAGGCTCAATTGCAATAAATAGAACAATCACCCCAATTACTATCAGGGTGATTAATATATCATTTCTTTTCATTAGTTTTGTGCTATTTCTGTTGTGTTATTTGTTGTTTGACTCTCCAATTCAGTAATTCTCTTATTAGAACGAGTGATCTGCTTGTTGGCTTGTGTGAGTTTATAGTTTAAAGCAAAGCTATTGTAAATTATTATAGCACATGCAACAACTACAATTGCAAAGCATATCCAATACTTAAACTTTTCTAACTCCGGAGAGTATTGAAGCAAGAACATAGCAACGATTAATAATGAGGAAAGTGAATTCCAAAGAACTTTCTTATTCATAGTGATATATTTTATTATTTTTCTATTCTAATACGAGCATCAACTGCAACTACAGCATTTGCTGAACCCAATAGAGGATTTAAGTCCATTTCAGCAATTTCAGGAGCTGCCTGAACCAAAGCACTTACTCTTGCAATTTGGTCAGCATATAGGTCTTCATTAACTGGTTCTTGTCCGCGAACTCCTTGAATAATCTTATAGCTTCTTAGGTTCTTTATCATACCTTTTGCTTCTCCAATACCAATTGGAGCAAGGTTTGACTGAACATCTTTAAGGACTTCAATAAATATTCCACCAATTCCACAAAGAACCTGATGTCCGAAAAGATCTGTTCGCATTGCACCAATGTATATTTCTGTTCCAAATAGCATTTGAAGGGTTTGAACAGCATAGGTATCTTTAATCTTCATTAGTCTATCAAATTCTCTTCTAATTGTTTCTTCATCTTTTACGTTGAGAACAACTCCTCCAACATCACTCTTATGAACAGGACCAACAACCTTCATCACTAATGGATAACCATATTGTTTAGCAAAAGCAATAGCATCCTCTACATTATCAGAAGAAACCTCATTTGAATGTTTTATTCCTGCTGCATCAAGCAATTGATTCATTGGTTTGGTATCTAAGTAGCCGTCTTCAACACTATCAATTATCTCTCTAACTTTCTTAACATCTATTTCAATAATATCTTTTGCACCTACGCTTGGCTTAGGAGTGGATTTAATCTTTGCTAATGCTGTTCCAAAAACTGTTTCTTCTGGGAAATAGCTATTACCTTTTGAAACAAAGTCTTGAACCTCATCTTTCGCAACAAGGGTTGAAGGCATAATTGGGAAAATAGGCTTTTTGGAGGTTTTCATCTTTTGGTCTATCACAGCATAAGCATCAAATATCTTATCTAATCCTGGCGTTCCAAATATAATGCACATTGCGTCTATATTATCAAAGTCATTATTACAAGCGTCAATAATCTTTCCTAATTGCTCTGGAGTACCTGTTGCCAAAAAGTCAATTGGGTTTCCAACAGATGAGCCAGCGAAAAGTTCAGCTAAAAGCTTATCAGCTTTCTCTCCTTCAATATGAGGAACCTCCATTTTACCTCTACTTAAAGCATCGGTAAGCATAACAGCTGGTCCTCCTGCATGAGTTATAATTGCAATATTCTTTCCTTCAAATTCTGGATAAGTAAAAATTGAGCCAATTGTAATTAACTCTTCTCTTCCATTGCAACGAACAATTCCTGCCTTACGGAAAAGAGCATCAACTGCAACATCCGGAGAAGCCAAGGCTCCTGTATGAGATGAGGCTGCTCTTGAACCTGCCTCTGAGCCACCAGACTTAATTGCTGCAATTCTACAACCTTTCTTATATAGGGATGAAGCATGTTTGAGGAGTTTTGAAGGGTTCTTAATATTTTCTGCATACATTAAAATTACCTTTGAAGAAGTTTCTGGGTCATAAACCTCATCGTGATACTCCAATATATCTTCAATACCCAATTGAGCAGAGTTGCCAACACCCCAACAATGATTAAAGTGAAGTCCTTGCTGCATTCCAATATCCATAATAAAACATCCCGTTGCTCCTGAACCTGTAATGAAATCAACTCCTTTTGAAGAGGATTTTGGGAAAGGTTTAGAAAATATTGCACGATGATAAGGTGTAAATATTCCTGTGCAGTTTGGACCAATTAAAGAGCCATTATTATCTTCAATTATCTTAACTATTCTTTGTTCAAGTTCTTTTCCTTCTTGGCTTTCTTCACCAAATCCTGCAGAAATAATTATATATGCTTTTGTTCCTTTTTCTTGAGCCAAAACTCTTACTGTTTCCTCAGTAAACTTTGCAGCAATTGCAATAACAGCCATATCAACCTGAGGAACCTCATTAATATTATGATAACATTTTACTCCTTGAATTACGTCTTCCTTAGGATTTACAACATATAAATTCCCTTTAAAATCACCCTCAATAATGTTTCTCAAAACTGCTCCCCCTGGTTTTGTTGTGTCATTTGATGCTCCAACAACCACAATACTTCTTGGATTTACCAACTCTTTCGTTACCTTTGTATTCATATATTTTTATATTTTTATAATTAATTATTCTATTAAGAAGTGCAAAGTTATAAAATTATTATAACAATTAATCTCTTTTTTCAAAAAGAAAGCAGGATAAGCCTATAAGCATTCAAAAAAATAACTTCTTGATTCGTTTTATTGAAACTTGATTCTAATTTTTTAACTCTTGATTCTATTTTTTTATCTCTTGATTCTATTTTTCCATTCTTATTTTTCTGATAATTTCAATATAAGAATTACAAATATTGTAATTTTGTTGCTTGAATTAAAGCAATATTTAGCATTTATAATTGCTACTAAAATAGACATTTAAACAATAATTTGATATTTGTAATTTATGAGTAAGAGCATACTAACTATTTTACTTCTCGTTTTATCCAATGCCTTTATGACCTTTGCTTGGTATGGACATTTAAAATTTAAAGAGTTTGATTGGTTTAATAATTTGGGATTATTTGCCATCATATTAATCAGTTGGGGAATTGCATTCTTTGAATATATATTCCAAGTGCCAGCCAATAGGATTGGTTTCTCAGGCAATGGTGGTCCTTTCAATTTATGGCAATTAAAAGTTATTCAAGAGGTGATAACGCTTTTAGTCTTTACAATCTTTACCACAACAGTTTTTAAAACCGAAACCCTAAGACCGAATCACATAATAGGGTTTATATTTCTAATTTTAGCAGTATTTTTTATTTTCAAAAAGTAATCCGAATTGAGTTTTGGTACTTCGGAAAATAATCTCTAACTTTGCATTTTAAATTTATTTTAATTATTAAACGATAAAATTATATATGAAAAGGATTGATATTAATCAAGCAGTGGATTTAATAAAAGATGGAATGACTATAATGGTAGGAGGTTTCTTAGGAGTTGGTGCTCCTGATGAAGTAATTAAAGCCATTGTAAAAGCAGGAAAAAAAGACCTAACTATAATTTGCAATGATACTGCATTCCCAGAATGTGGAAGTGGATTACTTGTTGCAAATCGTTTAGTAAAGAAAGCTATTGTTTCTCATATTGGAACAAATCCATTAGCAGGAGAAATGATGCTTAACGGAGAAATGGAGATTGAACTTGTTCCTCAAGGTACATTAATAGAACAAATACGCTGTGGAGGAGCTGGACTTGGTGGAGTTTTAACTCCAACGGGTTTAGGTACTATTGTTGAAAAGGGAAAACAAATTGTAAATATAGATGGTAAAGACTTCTTGCTTGAAAAACCTTTAAGAGCTGATGTAGCACTTATTGGAGCAAGTATTTCTGACAAATACGGGAACCTTGTGTTTAGGGGCACAACAAAAAACTTTAACCCTTTAATTGCAATGGCAGCAGACGTTGTTATTGCACAATCAACAGAAGAGGTTGAAAAAATAGAACCTCATGATGTTCATACTCCTTATTTGTTTGTTGATTATCTAATAAAATAAAACTTAAAACAATAATACAAAAAAACTATGACTACAAAATCAGTAATTAGAGTGAGAATGAGCATGCACGACGCTCATTATGGTGGAAACCTAGTTGATGGAGCAAAAATGCTTAATCTTTTTGGTGATGTTGCAACAGAACTATTAATAATAAATGATGGAGACGAAGGATTATTTGTTGCTTATGACAACGTTGAATTCTTAGCTCCTGTATATGCCGGAGACTTTATTGAAGCAGTTGGAGAAATAACCTCTGTTGGAAACTCTTCAAGAAAGATGAAGTTTGAAGCAAAGAAAGTGATATCTCCAAGAACAGATATTTCAGCTTCTACTGCCGATGTTTTGGAAGAGCCAGTGGTTGTTTGCAGAGCAACAGGAACCTGCGTTGTTCCAAAAAACTGCCAAAGAAAGAATAAGTAACCAAACAAGAATATGAATTACGATTTATCTGAAATTATTACTTATTATTCCACAAAAAGTCATAAAGAATTATCAGAGCTATTGCATAATAAATCCAAAGATAATTTAATTTCTTGTCTTAATGATTTATTAACTGTATATATGAATGACAAAAACTCATCATCTTTAAGAGAATTTGTTACTGTTTCTATTGCAGGGTATAAACACAACTCTGCAAAACTTGGCTATAATGGATATAAGCATAGCAGTGAAATAGGAAGTCATTCTATAAATTGTGAGGCAAAACCTAAGAATATTCAAACAGATGGATATGAATTAAGAAAGACTAAACCTAAACTAAATGCTGATGGTAGTTTTAATGATTATACATATAAAAGATTGGAAAAAGATAAAAATTCAATACTAAATATTCTCAGTAGTGGATTTATAGATGGAGAATTACAATACATAATAGAATTTCCTTTCTCTGTGATTGAAAACAGAATGAAAGAAAATTTAAATAAGTTAGTAGGTCCATATCTTAGATCTTCTGCATTTAACTTCTCTCACATAAAAAACTCAAAACTACTTAACATTATATATGCTAATACAGATGCCGTAAAAAGAAACAAACAATACTTTAACAAAGATCTATATCTATTCTTAACAAGAAATGAGTGAATTTATAAATACAATTATTAATGATGATACATTTAAAGCTTTAAAAAAAATCCCCTCTAACTCAATAGACATTGGAATTACTTCTCCTCCTTACAATAAAGGAGAAAAAAACAAGGGCTGGCTAGTTAAAAATGTGTTATATGATAGTATTATTGATAGTGTAGACGAGTCTACTTATCAAAACAATCAAATTAATGTTCTGAATGAATTATTTAGAGTAATAAAGCCTGGAGGATCTTTTTTTTACAATCATAAAATAAGATGGGAAAAAGGGATAATGTTTCATCCTGTAGAGTGGATATTAAAAACAAAATGGACTTTAAGACAAGAAATTATTTGGGACAGAATGATTGCTGCAAATATTAGAGGATGGAGATTTTGGCAAATAGATGAAAGAATTTACTGGTTATACAAGCCTATTAATAACAATAAAATAGGAGAAGAACTTCTATCTAAACATTCATTACTTACTTCTATTTGGAGATTTCCTCCAGAAAGACAAAATCCACACCCAGCTCCTTTTCCTATAGAATTACCAGCAAGAATAATTCATTCTTTAACTAACAATTCTGATGCAATAGTCATTGATCCTTATTCTGGTAGTGGAACTACATTAGTTGCAGCAAAATTACTAGATAAAAATTATATTGGCATAGAAATATCTAAAGAATACATAGAATTTTCTAAAGAACGATTAATAAATTCACAATCTGAGTATAGAAAATTAAAAGAAGAAATTGATAAACATTTTGTTGCAAAAACATTTAAAGAAAGGAAAGAAAAGGGCGAAAATACAGGTAAACATAATAAAAATCAATTATCTAAAAGAGATTTCTTTAATAATCCTCTTACATTATTTGATTTATCTAAAAATGACATTACTAATTAATAAATATAAACAAGAATATTAACTATGGAAAAATTAATTATAACCGCAGCAATTTGCGGTGCAGAAGTACTGAAAGAGCATAATCCTGCTGTACCTTATACAGTTGAAGAATGTGTTAGAGAAGCTAAGTCGGCATATGAGGCTGGTGCTTCACTAATTCACCTTCACGTTAGAGAAGATGATGGAACCCCAACCCAAAGCAAAGAACGTTTCAAAGTAATTATGGATGCAATCAGAAAAGAATGTCCAGATGTTATCATCCAACCTTCAACGGGTGGAGCAGTTGGAATGACTGATGATGAACGTTTGCAACCAACAGAACTTAATCCAGAAATGGCTACATTAGATTGTGGTACTCTTAACTTTGGAGGAGATGAAGTATTTATGAACACTGAAAACACAATTAAATACTTTGGTGACAGAATGATTGAAAGAGGTATTAAGCCAGAGTTAGAAGTGTTTGATAAGAGTATGATTGAAATGGCTCTTCGCCTTCACAAGAAAGGACATATCCAAAAACCAATGCATTTTGACTTTGTTATGGGAGTTAATGGTGGAATTGGTGGCGATATAAGAGATTTTGCTTTCCTTAGAGGCTCAATTCCTTCTGATGCAACCTATACAGTTGCTGGCGTTGGTCGTTTTGAATTCCCTCTTGCAGTTCTTGCCATTATTGATGGTGGACACGTAAGAGTTGGGTTTGAAGACAATGTTTACCTTTCAAAAGGGGTGTTAGCAAAGAGTAATGGTGAACTTGTTGCAAAGGTTGTTCGCCTTGCAAAAGAGTTTGGAAGAGAAATTGCTAATCCAAAAGAAGCAAGAGAAATATTAGGTTTAAAACCTTTATAGTATTTCCTTACATAAATAATCAAAGCGAGCGGAAACATATTCTTCTCGCTTTTTTTGTTTTAACTTAGTTTTTTATATCTTTGCAGTGAGCTTTAGAAATTAAAAAAGACTATTCGTATTAACAATATATGCAGGTTAACCTCTTAGATACTAAGATTGATTTTCTTAAAGGAGTTGGCGAGAAGAAGGCTAAGGTTCTTAACAAGGAACTTAATGTAACTACTTACCGAGACCTTCTCTCCTATTATCCTTATCGCTATGTGGATAAAAGCAATTTTATTCAAATAAAAGATATTCAATCGGAGGATGTGTATATTCAAATAAGAGGAAAGGTAGTTGGGATGGAGGTGATTGGTATTGGGCAAAAAGGAAGGCTATCAGTTAAACTTGCAGACCAGACAGGAATGGTTGAGCTGGTCTTTTTTAAAGGAATAAAGTGGATAAGAGAAAGTTTGACACAGGGAAAGGAATATGTGATTTTTGGCAAGCCTAATCTTTATAAGGGAAACTATAATTTTGCTCATCCCGACATAGAACCTTTGGAAACCTATATCTCTTCACAAGAAAATCTATCTCAAAAATTCTCCCCTCTCTACAATACTTCCGAAAAGATGAAAAATGCCTTTTTGAACTCAAAGGGCATATCTAATCTTATGCGTACCCTTATTGGACAGGTGAAGGGATATATAATTGAAAGCTTACCGAATTACATTATTGAAAAGTATCATTTGGTTTCTCTTGAAGAGGCTCTTATTCAAATTCACTTCCCTACCTCCACAGAACTACTTTCAAAGGCAAAAACAAGACTAAAATTTGAAGAACTATTCTTTATGCAACTTGAACACCAACTCCTTAAAACCATAAGGGTTGAAAAATCGCAAGGATTAATATTTTCAAAGATTGGAGACTCCTTTAATGATTTCTTTAATACCTATCTGCCTTTTACACTCACCAATGCACAAAAAAGAGTTATCAAGGAAATAAGGAACGATGTTAGAACGGGGCATCAGATGAATAGATTGCTTCAAGGAGATGTTGGGAGTGGGAAGACATTGGTTGCTCTAATGAGTATGCTCATTGCAAAAGACAATGGATTTCAAGCAACAATTATGGCACCAACCGAAATACTCGCACAACAACACTTTGTTTCAATCAAGAAATTCTTAGGAGATATGCCAATTGAGGTAGCCCTATTGACAGGAAGCACTTCTCAAAAAGAAAGAAATAGAATATTGCCACTATTGGAAGAAGGAAAGATAGATATTATTATTGGAACTCACGCCCTATTGGAAGACAAGGTTAGGTTTTCTAACTTGGGACTATGTGTAATTGACGAGCAGCACCGATTTGGAGTTGAGCAAAGAGCGAAGATGTGGACAAAGAACCATATTGCTCCTCATATTCTTGTAATGACAGCAACGCCCATACCACGAACCCTTGCAATGACAGTCTATGGAGACTTGGATATTTCAGTAATTGATGAGTTGCCACCAGGAAGAAAACCCGTTCAGACGGTTCATTTCTTCGACAAGGACAGACTAAGAGTTTTTGCCTTTATGAGAAAAGAAATTGAGGCAGGAAGGCAGGTTTATGTTGTGTATCCTCTAATTAAGGAGTCCGAAACCTTAGACTTAAAAGATTTAATGGACGGCTACGAAAGCATAGTTAGGGAATTTCCACTGCCAGAATTTCAGATAAGCATAGTTCATGGGAAGATGAAGGCACAGGACAAGGAATATGAGATGGATAGGTTCAAGAAAGGTATTACACATATTATGGTTTCCACAACAGTAATTGAGGTTGGAGTTGATGTACCTAATGCTTCTGTTATGATAATTGAAAATGCTGAACGCTTTGGACTTTCCCAATTGCACCAACTAAGAGGAAGAGTTGGAAGAGGAGCCGATAAATCCTATTGTATTTTAATGAGTAGCTACAAACTCTCTTCTGAGGCAAAAGAAAGAATAGGTGCAATGTGTGAAACTAATGATGGATTTGAGATTTCCGAAATAGACCTTCGTCTTAGAGGACCAGGCGACATTGCAGGCACAAAACAAAGTGGCTTATTTGACTTAAAGATAGCTAATATAGTGAAAGACGAGCCAATACTCAAAGCAGCCAGAAGCATAGCAATTGAAATAACACAGCAAGACCCAATGCTAAACAACCCACATAACCTCAAACTAAAAGAATACTTCCAAAGAACCAAACCCTCATTTGACTTCTCTCAAATTTCTTAGATGAAATAAAATGTTATTACAAAATTGAATATAATAATATTCTAACTTATTTTTCTTTCTTAGAATACAAATTTCTTATAATCTGTATTTAATTTCTCTAATAATTAATTTCTTTTTCTATAGTATACTTTAATTGAAAAATGTAAAATTAGCTGTTTCATGTTATCAAATTTAATAGGATCTTCCTTCCCTTCCCAATGCTTAAAACATATGTTTCCATTTTCACATTCCTGATTCCCAATTAAAGAATATTCAAATAATTGCAAAATTGCATAATCAATGTCACTCGAAAATTTATTTTGAATTAAACTTTTTTTCAACTCTTCACAAGAAAAATTTTGCATATTTGAAAATTCTCCTAATGTTTTAATTAATATATCAATATCTTGAGAAATAAAATGTGCAGATAATTCATTTTTAATTTCTGATAATAATTCATCTGCAAACTTACCAATTAAAATATTAACATCTTGTTTCTGTAATGGAATATGAAATTGTAAATTTGATATTGGTTTAAAGAAAAGTACTAAATCTCTTGGACGTGCGAATGTATGTTCAAGAACATATTTAAAAGACGAAAATCTATATGCACAATCATCTGCAATTAAGCTATCCCAAGGGTCACTTTTATTATATGGTATTCCATTCTTAACAAAATTATGTTCAATTCTTTTATTAATTAACTGCTTTATTTTAGTCGAATTTTCATCCCTTTTAGATTGTTCATGATCATACCAAATGAGAGGTATTTCATAACTTGAAAATAACTTAGCAGTATCAGCATCATTTTTTATTAATATTCTAGAAATATCGTCTCTTAAAAGAATAATTATTTTTGCATTTATACCTTTTTTCCCAAAAAAAGTTATATTATATTCTTTAGAAATTCTTAACAGATTAAGAATAGTCTTGATATGATCAACATTTAATGCATTAAATCCAATATCTAAATCATCAAAAATTATTATATAATTATTATGTAAATTTTCTTCGCAAGAAATTAACTTTTCTATCGTATATTTAAGATGTGGTATAAGTTTATAAAAAGGAGCTTTTTCTCCTTTTATATCATATTTATTTCCAAAATTTGCAACTAAATATCTTTTAAAAAAATTAATATTAACTTCATATCCATTTTTCTTTATAACTTCAGTAATCTGATTCGATTTTATATCTACAAAACCGGAATTCTTCTTAAGAAAAACAATTAAATCTTTAACCTCTGGTTTTGATTGAATTGCCTCATTAGATAATAATAATTTTACTAGTTTAATAAGTATTATCCATTCGAATAATAGTTCTTTCTCAACTTCAAAACCAACATTTTTTCCAATTTGAACTATTTGTTCAATATTGACATCATTTTTTTTAATAAAATCGCAAAAGTAATTATATTCTTTTTCTGCCAAACTATTTATATATTCCGCTATTGCAGTTTTACCACTTCCTTTTCTTCCTGTAATAATAAATTTCTCATATTGTAATTCAGGTAAAACATTTAAAAAATCAGAAAATACATCATTTAGTCTCATTTGAGAAGTTTGAGTACTTTCAGCTTCAGCTTCAGTTGCTCCTATAAAAAAATTCTTAGTTGTGTTAACCGAAACTTGTTCTTTTGGAATAAATTTATCAAATATACCCATACTTTTATATTTATTTTTAATAATATTTTTATGATTTTGTTTTGACAATTAATATCTCTATAAATTCTTTTCCAAAAAGGCTAAGACTCTTTGATGAAACAGATTAAAGTCTCTTAATGGTCCCTCTTGTCCGCCGTGCTCTGCTCCTTCTACTATCCATAATTCTTTCTTTGAAGGAAGCAACGAATATATCTTCTCGCTCATCCAGATAGGTGATCGATTATCCTTTTCTCCAACTATTAGGAATGTGCATTTATTATAGTTTGGAGCTAAATTTATTGGCAATAATTCTTTTGGGTAATCATCAGGTACTATTAAATTTTCCAACTTTGCATTTTTAGCTTTTATTATTTCAGGAATTGCTTCATCAAAAGATGTTATTAATCCTATGCTTACAAAAGCTTTAATATTATCATACTTGCTCGCTGCTGCCATAGATAGATATGCTCCTGTTGACCAACCATAAACAATAATCTTTGTAGTATCTACTTCTTCATTCTGTTTTAATACTTCTTTTATCACTGCATCATAATCAAGCAATAGTTCAGAATAAACAATATAATCATTATTCATTTCCCATTCACTACTTTCTCCAAAACCTCGCCAGTCAAAGGTTACTACATTATATCCCTTTGATGTAAAAAATTGTGCATGGTGCAATTGCTGAAATGACATATTCCCAGCATCCCCATTAGCAATAATTATTGTTGGGCGATTTTTAGCATATATATTTATATAAGGTTTTTTAATAGGATTTTGCCAATAATCACTTAATTCCTTTTCTGAAAGTGCTGGCTGGGCAGGAAAGAACCATGTTTTAATTTTTAATCCGTCAGAGGTAGTAACATCTAAATCTCTATAAATCAAACCAAGCTTTTCAGGGTAGAACCTATATACCCTATTTGGTTTTATGGCAAAAGATTGCAAGCTTCCCAATCCTATCAATATATAAAGGATTGCTATCTTCGTTATTTACTTATTAATCTTCATAATGTTAAATATTTCCGACAAAAGTACAATATTTGTTCAAAATAACAAACATTATTCTATAATAATGCATTTACTCAATCCTTTCCAACTTTCATTCCAAAAGGTTTATTTTTATTCAAAGGAAACCAAACCTATTAAAATATGTTGGGATTAAAGCTTATAAGTCATTATATCAAGTATTAATCTAATAGAATTAGGTCTTAAATTATTTAAATAAGGATTTGAAGTCGAAACAATGCGGTTGTTTTGGGGAAACAATGCCATTGTTTTATCAAAACAATGCGGTTATTTTGCCAAAACAATGGCATTGTTTTGGGATTGAAACGAAGTTTAATTTATTTGAAAGCCTGTTATATTTTTATAAGACTTTGTTTTTGCAGTTCTAAGCCTTGTTTTATTTGAGTTTTTATACTAATTATAATTTACTTTTTGGTTCTTAGTCCTAAATTTGATTTACTCCTTTTGGTTTTAATCCTATTTTATGTTTACAAAATTGGAATATGCTTAAATCTCTTCTTTATAAAAATAAATTTATATCTTTGCAAGAAGATATTAATTCATAATTAAACTGATATGGATATTCAAATTCATTGGGTAGATATAATTGTTAGTGTGGCAGCCGTTGCTTTCACTTTCTTTATTTCCTTTATGCCTTCAAGGATTAAGTTTTACAGAAAACTAAATGACCCCATAAGGACTATTAATCAGAATATTAAATGGGAATGGGTAATTCTTGGTATCACTATTCTTTTTGTTTTGTTCTTATACTCAATAACTCTTTATACCTACTTTACCTCCGATAAAAAGCATGGAATTCCTTATAATCTATACTTTTTACCTATTTCATTTTTGATAAATGCAATTATTTTTATTAAATCAAGTAAGAAAACACTTAAAGAGTTAGAAAAAGCAGAATAACTCATATATTCTTTTATACTTCCTTATAATTATAGCTATTGCTTTTGAAATAAATTTATATCTTTGCCAAAGAATAACCCTTTAAGTGAAAGATTATGAATTTAAGGAAAAACTATCGTTATTTATTGGTTTTATCGCTTTGTCTTATGGCTTTGGGCATAGCTCTTACCTTGCTTTTTGACAGCGAAAGAGATATATTAGACGCTCCAATATATAGGTTTATTTTAGATCTGCCTTTGGCTGTTGTCTTCTTCTTTATTGTGATTTTTGCTCCCATTTCGGAAGAGATTGCTTTTCGTTCGTGGGCTTGTAAGAAGAAAGCTTGGACATGGGTTAGCTTTATTGCTTCTTCCCTTTTTGTTTTAGTATTTAATATCTATGCAGGGATTATTTATTCCATAATTTTCTTGGCAATAATTTTCCTTTTCAAAGATAAACCAAAGCATAGGCTGTTTTCATTTCTTATACTAACCTCTCTAACCTTTGCCCTAATGCACTACGATAACCTTCAACCAAGGAGCTTCTACCTTGCATTTGCTCAATATCTTGGTGCGGGTTTGTTTTGTGCTTATTTTGCATTAAGGTTTAACCTCCTAACTGCCATAATTGTTCACGCTATCAATAATTTTATTGCTATTGCTGCAATGGGTTTGATATTCTCCTCTAACGAAACCAATACTTTGGAAAACACAACCTATAAGGCTACCCTTTCAAGAGTTGCTCCTCAATGGGGCTTAGGAGGTAGCACCTTTTCTACTTTTGGTGTTGATACTATCAGTATAGAAAGTTATACTATTGGTTCTATTGCAGAGAGCTTGACTAAATATTCTGACACTTCATTTTGGGTTATTGATTATGAGGTTACAGATTTTAGAAAATACAATATGAGGGTTGAGCGAAAGGACACCAATTCTAAGATAGATTATAGGGAGTTATTGCTTGATTTAGCAAAATTGAAGAAAATTATTATAGATACCATTCAAGAGAAACGATTGGTTTGGGTTCTTAATGCAAAGGATTGGGATACAATTTCCTATAAGGAGGACGACCTTTACAACCATGATCCATTAACTGAGTTTAGTGTTTACTTTTTATGCTCACAGCTCTCTGTTCCTTCAATGATGGAAAAAGAGAAGACTTTGGATGTAATTCCTCAAAAGGGAGTATATGATAGGAGGATTTGGATTGATGACAATGTGATTTATCAAAGAAGTTTTGAGCAAAAGAAAAAGACTTTGGAAACTCGCTATGGCATTACCCTAACGAAAAAAGACACCCTTATAAACGTTATTCGAATTAGAGGGGAATAGTTTTTATTTTCACATATATATTATTGTATTAGGAAATCTTTTGTATCTTTGCAAAGTATTTGAAACCTGAGGGAAGGACTTTTTGTTTGGAATCTCTTTCTCAAAGCAAGTAAAATCAATCTATTAAAGAAAAATATTTATTAATCTAATCCAAAAGCAGGACTAATGGAAAAGAGAATTGGAACAATCTCAATTGTTATTTACGATAAAGCTGTGGCTTCTACTGTCAATGGTCTGTTGTCAGAGTATGCTGATTCCATTTTGGCTCGTCAGGGCTTACCTCTTTTGGATAAGGGTTTACATATTATTACCTTGGTTATTGAATCTTCAAGTGATAGCATAAATGCTCTTACTGGGAAGTTGGGAAGGTTGGAAAATGTGGAAGTGAAATCTATTCTGGCTAAGGGGAAACAAAAAGATGGAAATAACTTATAAAAATAAGAATATGAATACAGCAGAAAGACATAAGAACTTTATAGATAGAGATAAACTCTATGCTATTATTGAAGGCGAAGTGCCAACAGAAAGCCAGGTTGATCAAATACTTAACTATGCTCTCAAACTCAAAGGAATTGGATTGGGAGATGTTGGGGCATTGCTTAGGGTTACCGATAGTAAGCAAATCCATAAGATTATGGAAACTGCTAAGATTATTAAGGAAGAGATTTATGGCAAACGTCTTGTGTTGTTTGCTCCTTTATATACTGGAAATGTTTGTGTGAATAATTGTACCTATTGTTCCTTCCGCAAGGATAATAAGTTAATCAAAAGGAAGATTTTGACCATGGATGAAATTGCACAAGAAACCTCTGCCCTTTTGAAACAAGGACATAAGAGGGTGCTTTTGATTTGTGGGGAAAACAATAAGAATGGTACTGATTATATGATTGAGGCTCTTCGTACTACTTATGGAGTTAAGGAAAGAGACGGAAGGGATTATATTAGAAGGATTAATGTTGAGCTTGCACCAATGGAAGTTAATGATTTTGCAAGACTTAAACAAGAAAGAATAGGTACCTATGTTTGTTTTCAAGAAACCTACGATGAGCTAATGTATGAGAGATTTCACCCAAAAGGAACACCAAAGGCTGATTATCTTTATCGCTTAACTGTTATGGATAGAGCAATGGAAGGTGGTGTTGATGATGTTGGAATTGGTGCTTTATTGGGACTTATTGATTATAGATTTGAAGTTTTGGCAATGATTGAACATGCTAAACATCTTGAAAGTGCTTTTGGTTGCGGTCCTCACACTGTTTCTGTTCCAAGAATGGAACCAGCAGTTGGAGCTCCTGATTCAGAAAATGTTCCTTCTCCTGTTAGTGATGATGATTTCAAAAAGCTTGTTGCCATAATCCGTATTGCACTTCCTTACACTGGAATAATTCTTTCCACAAGAGAAAACGACCAAATGAGAAATGAATTAATTAAATATGGAGTTTCTCAGGTTTCAGCAGCTTCCAAAACCAACCCTGGTTCTTATGCACATGATGAAGAAGGAACAGGAACACAATTCTCAACTGGCGACCATAGATCATTGGATGAAGTAATTTCTTCTTTGGCAGATGCTGGTTATATTCCTTCATTCTGCACAGGATGTTATCGCAAAGGAAGAGTTGGACACGACTTTATGGACTTAGCAAAGCCAGGTTTGATTAAAGATTTCTGCTTACCAAATGCAATGTTTACCTTCCAAGAATATCTTGAAGACTTTGCATCTGTTGAAACAAAACGCAAAGGATTAGAACTTATTGAAAAGATGACTAACGAAATTACAAAACCTCAGTTGCAAAAGAAGATTGAAGAAAATCTTGAAAGCATACATAAAGGACAAAGAGATATTTATTTTTAAAAAAATAGATTTGTAACGATATACCTTCAAAAAATTAACTTACCTCCTAAAAGTTGATTTAAACTCCAAGAGTACTCCTTATCTCTTGGAGTTTTTTTATTGCGGGAAAGACACATATATAATATTTTCCAAAATAATTTTGGTGTCAATAAAATATGTATGTAAGTTTGCAATTAGTATTTGGACAAAACTAAATGTAGAACAGCTTATATTAAATCACAATTTTTAGATATAAATATATGAAAAACTCACTATTAATTGTTGGTATATTGTTGCTTTTCCCTATTCTTTGTTTTTCTCAGAAAAATAGTTTTCAAGGAAAAGTAATTGATGAAAAGACAAAAGAAGCTATCCCTTTTGTAAATATTGGTGTTGAAAATAAACCTCTTGGAACAATTACAGATGATAGAGGTTTCTTTTCTATTTCAAATATTAAAGCTGATAATAATCTTATGTTTAGTTGCATTGGATATAAATCTAAAAAACTGAGCTTTCTTGAACTTTCAAATACGAAAATTATTAGTTTAACCCCTCAGGCAAGAGAACTTTCAGAAGTAACAATAACAGGAATGACTGCAAAAGCAGTTATAAAAAAAGCATTAAAAAGAATAGATGACAACTATTATACTTCTGATATTTATTTAGATGTTTCGTATAATCAAATAAGGATAAATAAAGATAGTGTTTTTGACATGAACAATCTAAAAGGGATATATAAACATAAAGGATATGACGATCATAATCTTGAAATCAAACCTTTGTATAGCAATATGCAAACTATCAATAGTGAATCATCAGAATTTAATATTAAACAGATAGATTTTGTAACACAAATGGATTATTTAAAATCAATCCTTAATAGGTTTGAGTATAGTATGGATATTGTTTATGATAGCAATAAAGAATCGTCTTATATTATAACTATGAATAACAAAAATAATAAACCGGTTATTATTCCTTTTTATGTTAGGGTTAATCCTCGCATCACTAAATTTGTTATTAATTGTAATGATTTTGCAATTACTAAAATAGAAGTTATAATTGACATTAATGCTAATGAAAAGTTCTTTAATAACTTTTATTATAAATCCAGAATTCATAAAGTTTATTCAGTACACAACTATACAAAATTTAAAGGTAAATATCTTATAAATAATGTATTTCAAAAAAGCATAATGGAAATAATACCAAAAGAAGGATTTGAAAAAATAAAAAAGGAATATGTTGTTGAAGAGGGAATAAATGAATACAAGGGATTATTCAATATCAATAATGTTTACTTTTCTGAATCAGAATTTACAGATAAAAGAGAAACAAATAAAGAAATTAAGACTTTTGACGAACTAAAAGAAATAGATGAATTTAAAATATTATTGATGGATGATAAGGAATATTCATTTCAGTAAATATTTATTAGCAAATATGTTTTTCAAGCTCAACTAATTATTTTTTTGGCATTATAATAAATATTTATATCTTTGCAGAAATAAAAAAGAATACTCTTATGAAGAAAAATAATTAAATGTTGGTTTAATAAACCGACTCCACAAGAAAAGTTTTAATTTATTCGGTTTAACCTTACCTTTTCGAGGTAAATTTAATTATTTATTATGAGTATAATTATAAGTGATTTGTCATATCACTATCCAAATCAAAAAAATATATTTGAACATTTAAGTTTATCTATAAATAATAATTCTAAATGCGGCTTAGTTGGTAATAATGGAAGAGGAAAATCTACATTATTAAAACTAATTGCAGGTTACTTGAAACCTGTTTCAGGAGATATTTATTTAGGCTCCAAACCTGTTTATATTCCACAACTGATTGAAAGCAATTTTTCAAATGTTGCCAATATGCTTGGCGTTGATAAAAAAATTGTAGCTTTAAATGCAATTGCCAATGGGAGTATATCTCAAACAGATTTCGATATTCTTGAAGACGATTGGGATATTGAAACTAAATGTGAAATTGCTTTAAGTTACTGGGGGTTATCATATTTAAATCTTAACACTGAAATCAGTCAATTAAGCGGAGGAGAAAGAATCAAAGTATATTTATCTAAACTAAACATTTTTAATCCTAAAATTATTTTATTTGATGAACCTACCAATCATCTTGATTTATCAAGCAGAGAATTACTTTATAATTATATCGAGCAAACAAAAGCTACAATGCTTGTAGTAAGTCATGATATAACTCTGCTTAACCAATTAGAAGCAATGTATGAAATATCACATAATGGCATCAATCTTTATGGTGGTAACTACTCTTTCTATGAAAATCAAAAAGAGATAGAAGATAATGCTATTATAAATGAAATCAATTATGAGAAAAAGAAAGTCAATGAAGCTCAGAAAAAAGCCAGAGAGATAATTCAAAGACAAGCAAAAAGACAATCTCAGGGAAGTAAAAAGAATGTAGAGGTTAGAATTCTTAAAAAAACAACAGTAAATAGAGGAGAAAACACACAAGCAAAACTAAAAGAAAAACATGATAAAATTATCAGTGATAATATTGATAAATTAAAACAGGTTCAAGAGCAAAGAGAATTACTGAATAAATTAAAGTTTGAATTTGAATACTCTAAACTTCATAAAGGAAAATTATTAATAAGTGCAAAAGGAATAAACAAGTCATTTGAAGATAATAAATTTTTATGGTCTTCTTTAATAGACTTTGAACTTTACAGTGGAGAAAGAATACATATTATTGGTAATAATGCAAGTGGTAAAACTACTTTAATAAAGTTAATCACAAAACAAATCCTTCCTTCATGTGGAAAGATAGAAAATGCTGAATTTAATTATTGGTATTTAGATCAGGATTATTCAATACTGAACAACGAATATAGCATTTTGGAAATAGCTCAAAAACATAATCAAAATAATTTAAAGGATTTTGAAGTGAAACATCAGTTAACAAGAGCTTTGTTTACAAGTAATCAATGGGATAAAAAATGTAAAGAATTGAGTGGAGGAGAAAAAATGCGTTTATGTATGTGTTGTATGATAATATCTAACAAATTTACAGACTTGATTATCTTAGATGAGCCTACTAATAATTTAGATATTTCAAGTTTAAAAATTCTCTTAGAATCAATAAAGAATTACAAAGGAAGTTTGATAATAATATCTCATGATAAATATTTCACAAAAGAAATTGGGATAACAAAAGAATACTTTATGCCAATAACCTATACTCAAAAATAAATTGTACATTTTTACGTTTTTAAGTAGATGACATTAAAAAACGTACTTAACGCATTTCTTAAAAGCAATAAGGTTTCAGGACTTATCTTAATTCTTTGCACTATTCTTTCTTTAACTCTTGCCAACTCAGCATTTGGAGAAAGTTATACTAATCTTTGGCACACAATTATTTTAGGCAAGAGCTTGGAATTTTGGATTAATGATGTATTAATGAGTGTTTTCTTCCTTTTGATAGGGTTGGAATTGGAAAGAGAGATTTATACCGGCGAGCTCTCAAATATTAAAGATACCATACTACCTCTTTTTGCTGCCATTGGAGGAATGGTGGTTCCTGCTCTTTTGTACTTTGGCTTTAATTTCGGAACAGAATTCACTTCGGGATTTGGAATACCTATGGCAACAGATATTGCTTTTGCTATTGGAGTACTTTCTTTGCTCGGCAAGAGAGTTCCTGTTTCTTTGAAGGTATTTCTTTTGGCTCTGGCTATTTTTGATGATTTGGGGGCAATACTAATTATAGCTTTCTTCTATTCTAAAAGCATAGTTTGGACTAATCTTTTTATTGCAATTGGAATTTTTCTAATTCTTCTACTACTCAATAATCGCAAGATACATCATATGGCTCCTTACCTAATTGGTGGAGTTATTATGTGGTATTTTGTTTATTCTTCTGGCATTCACCCAACCATTTCGGGAGTTCTTTTAGCCTTTGCTATACCTTTTAGAAAGAAAGAAGACATTTCTTGTTCTGCTCGTTTAGAACTCTTTTTGCATAAGCCTGTTTCTTTATTTATTGTGCCTCTTTTTGCTCTTGCCAATACGGCAATTGTGGTTAATGGCAATTTAAGAGAAATTGTTTTACAGCCTTATAGTCTTGGGGTTATTTTAGGGCTTGTTGTGGGTAAGCCACTTGGTATTTGGCTATTTAGTTTTATTGGTACCAAGCTCAAACTTTGTAAACTCCCTTCGGATTTAAGATTTAAGCATATCTTTTCGGCAGGAATGATTGCAGGCATTGGCTTTACTATGTCTATTTTCATTACTCTCTTAGCCTTTACAGACATTTCAGTTCAGAACAACACCAAACTTGCCATACTTCTTGCCTCTATTTTAGCTGCACTTATAGGTTTAGTTTCCCTCTATTTTAGTCTAAAAACCAAAAACAAAGAATCATAAAATTAGATCTTGATTCTAATTTTCTGAAATCAAAAGATAATTTATTGAAACAAAGATTCAGTAAAATGAATTAAAGATTCATTTGTATTAGGTCTTATGAAATAAATTTGTAGTCTTTTATTCCTACTGCACTTGCTCAACAATGGTTTTTCTTTCTCTTATCAGCATTAAGCCGATAAAGGTTATAAAGCCGTTAAGGAGTAATAGCTCAAAATCAAAGCTATAATTAAACCATGCTTTTGAATTGACACTAAGAACAAAACAAATTATTGGGGCAAGCAAACATACTATTGGAACGTATTTATCTTTAACCCTTGTTTTGGTTAGAAGTCCGAAGGCAAAGAGTCCAAGAAGTGGTCCGTAGGTTATGGACGCAACCTGATATAATATATCAATTAGATGTTGGTTCTGGTGGCGATAATAAAATATTATAACGCCTACAAAAAGCAGTGCAAAGCAAAAATGTACTAAATGACGGATTTTAGTTTTCTTTTTATCGGTAAAGTCTTTGCGTTGTTCAAGATTGAGAAAGTCTATTGAGAAGGCTGTTGTTAGCGAAGTTAATGCACCATCGGCAGAGGGGAAAAGAGCCGAAATAAGACCAATTACAAACACTACTGCTGCAAGTGGAGTAAGGTGATTTATGGCTATGGTTGGAAAAAGACTATCCCCCTTGGCATCAATTCCCATTTGAGCGGCATAGATGTAAAGTGCTGCCCCAAGTAGTAAGAAAAGAAAATTCACAAAGAAAAGTGTAATGCTAAAAGTTATCATATTCTTTTGTGCAGACTTAATATTCTTACAGCTAAGGTTCTTTTGCATCATTTCTTGGTCTAATCCTGTCATGGAAATACAAATAAACATTCCTCCAAGTATTTGTTTCCACCAGCAGAGTCGTGAAGATGAATCGGTAACAAAAACTGTTGTATAATCACTTTTAAATATTGTTGAAAACATTTCTCCTGCTGTCATATTCATTGCCCCTGCTACCATAACAAAACACATTACCAAAGCAGTCAGCATAAAGGTTGTTTGAAGGGTGTCTGTCCAGATTATAGTTTTTATTCCTCCTCTAAATGTGAAAAGAAGAATTAGGGTTAGAAATAGTACAACTGTTAGTTCAAAAGGTACTCCCCAATGACTAAATACAAAGTTTTGCAAAACAATTATCACTATAAACATTCTTAAAGAAGCACCAAGAGTTCTGGAAAGCAAGAAATAGAAAGAGCCTGTTTTGTGTGAGAATTTTCCAAAACGAGTTTCCAAATACTTATATATTGAAATAAGGTTTAGTTTGTAATAGGTAGGCATTAGAATAAAGGCTATAACCAAGTAACCTAAGAAAAAACCAAAAACTGTTAGCATATAGGTAAAAGAACGTTCATTTACCCAACCAGGAACACTCATAAAGGTTACTCCTGAGAGTGATGCCCCAATCATTCCATAAGCTACAACAAACCATGGAGAGCGTTTATTGCCCGAAAAGAAGGATTGGCTATTGGCTTTTCTTGCAGTAATATAAGTAATAAGAAATAGGATAAGAGTGTATATAATGAAAGCCCAGAATATTATTTGTTCCATAAATTAGAAAGAATTTGTATTTTTGTAAATTATTTTATCTCTTTTGGAGATACAAAAGTAATTATATTTTTTCAATACTGAATTATTATTTATTATGGAATATACTTCAACATTAGTTGAAAATGCTGTAAATGAACTTTCACGCCTTCCAGGAGTTGGCAAACGTTCGGCTCTACGTTTTGCTCTTTATCTTCTGAAACAACCTCAACTCACAACCGATAGTCTTTGTAATTCGCTAAACAAAATGCGCTCTGAAATAAAATATTGTAAGGTTTGCCACTCTCTTTCCGATACGGATATTTGTTCAATATGCTCTTCTTCTAAGCGAAATCACGCTCAAATTTGTGTTGTGGAAAACATTAGAGATATTCTTGCCATTGAAAGCACTAACCAATACAGAGGTGTCTATCATGTTTTGGGAGGAATTATTTCTCCTATTGATGGGGTCGGAATAAGTGATTTGACTATTAATCAGCTTGTTGATAGGGTTAATTCAAAAGCAATTGAGGAGATTATTCTTGCTCTTCCAACCACAATGGAAGGCGATACAACAGGTTTTTATATCAACAAAATTCTTCAAGACTGCAACGTAAAAATAACAACCATTGCCAGAGGAATTGCTATTGGTGATAATATTGAATTTGCAGATGAGATAACCTTAGGGCGTTCCATTTTGAACCGTATGCCTTTTAATCAAGTTCATAATAATGAATAAATTAATGGTTAATGGTTAGTGGCTAATGATTAATGATATTAAAGTCCTTAAAGACTTTAAGGAAAAAAGAAAAGATAATGGAAAGAATAGTAATTATTGGAGCATCATCGGGGATTGGCAGAGAACTTGCAAAATACTATATTAATTTGGGTTGTATTGTTGGAGTTGCGGCACGAAGAGAAGAACTATTGCAAGAAATTAAAAGCATAAATCCTTCAAATGTTTTTATTAAAGTAATGGATGTAACAAAACCAGAGGGAAAAGACCAGCTCAATGAATTAATTAATGAAATGGTAGGAATGGATAGGTTTATTTATTGCTCGGGAGTTGGTTACATTAATAAAGATATTAATATTGAGCAAGAAATTCAGACTGTTGAGGTTAATGTTTATGGGTTTACTCATTTGATTGATGTGGCTTATCATTATTTTCAAACAAAAGGCACTGGGCATATTGTGGGTATTTCGTCTGTGGCTGGGGTTAGAACAATTTCAATTTCTCCTTCTTATTCTGCTTCCAAAAGATATAACTACATTTATCTTAAAGCTATTTCTCAACTTGCTAAACAAAATAAAGAAAACATTAAAACAACTACCATATTGCCAGGTTTCATTAGAACAGATTTACTAAAAAGCCGAAACTATCCTCTAACAACAAGCATAGAAAAGGGAGGAAAAATGATTTTCAAAGCAATCCAAAGAGAGAAAAAAATAGCTTTCTGCCCAGCTTATTGGGGAGTGATTTCTTTCTTTATGCTCCTTACTCCACCATTTATTTGGAATAGAATAATTAAATAATATGTTTTTTCGTTTATTAATAAAACTCAAAATAATATGACAACAAAAAGCACAAAAAACATAAAGAAAGCAGCAGTATTAGTTCCTTATGACTTTGGTCCAAGCTCTGAGGTTGCTCTAAAAGAAGCTGTTTGTATAACAAAGTATTTAAAGGGAGAGATTTACCTTCTCTCTGTTGTAAGAAAAGGAGATTTCTTTTCACAACTTTTTCGTAGTGAAAGGGATAATAGAAGAATCCAAAGAGAAGTTAGAAACAAACTAAAAGAATTAGCCACCAGCACTAAAAAAGAAACAGGGGTTAGGGTAATTACTATTGTTGAGCAAGGCAATCCTTTGGATGTGATATTAGAACAAGCCAATATTTTAAATGCTCAATATATCATTATGGGAAAACTAAAAGAGACTAAGCCCGATTTAAATATTTTTGGCACAAGTATTCTTCAAGTTATAAGCGAATCCCCTTGCCCTGTAATAACTGTTTCTGACAGCCCTATACAAGAGTGTGGTTTTAGAAACATTGTTTTACCTATTGATTTAACAAAACAAACCCTTGAAAAGGTATCAAAAGCCATTGCTTGGGCAAAATACTATAATTCAAATATTCATTTAGTTGGAGTATTAAGTGGAGGAATTTCGGTTAGAAAAAGCCGTTTGCATTTAAAGATGGAAAAAGCCAAATTAATAGTAGAAAGAGAAGGTATTGTTTGCTCTGCAAAACTTTATGAGAAGTCCGAAGAACCTGTTCACCAAACAATTTTCAAGCATGTAAAAGAAGTAAATGGCGACCTTTTAATGATAATGACGCATCAGGAATTAGGAGTTGTGGATAGCTATATTGGAGCTATTGCTCAAAAAATGATAAAAGTAAGCGATATTCCTGTTGTTTCTTTCACTTCCAAAGCAATTGAACATAATAATTACTTTGTTTCAGGGTTCCTTCCTTTTGAAATAATAGACAATAAAGACCTAAAACATCTTAAAGGATAAAGGAAAACGGCATTAATGCCTCAACCCCTTCAAATATTTGAACTCTCTTGGCATCAATTTGAACAATAATGCGAAGGGAGTTTTTATATTTTATTTCCATTTCCTTCATCACTTGAAGGCATGCCCCACAAGGATAAGCCAAAGCAAATTCTCCTTTTGAATTATTTGCAACAACAGCAATTGAAATAAGCTTGGCTCCTTTTGAATTAGCAGAAGCATAAAACAAGGCAACTCTTTCAGCACACAAACCAGAAGGATAAGCCGAGTTTTCTTGATTTGCTCCTAAAAAGACCTCTTTATTATCCAACGTTACAGCACTTGCAACCCTAAATTTAGAATAAGGAGAATATGAATTTTCAATTGCCTTTTGAGCATTTTGTAAAGCATTTTTATCTTCCTCGTTAAGCTCCGATATTAAAGCCTCAAAGTAGTTTATTTGTTTAGTTTTGATTTCCATAGACACAATTTTCAAAAGCAAAATTAAGTATTTAATATTTAGAAGCGAAACTTTTAGTATTTTTGTTTGCAGATTTTAATAGCAAACATTCAAAAAAATGACCAAAACATTAGTAATTATTACAATTATTGTTTTAGTTTTAGGAGTATTTCTTTATTTCATAATAAAAGAACTTATCAGAACTTTCAGAAATCGCCCTTACGACCCAGATGAAAGAAAAAAACTTAAAACAAAAGACCGTTTGTAGAAATTAACTCTAAAACCCAAAAGAATTGTTAAAAGATAAATTTCCAGACTTTCCTTTAATACTCTCTCCAATGGAGGCAATAACCAACAAACCTTTTCGGAAGATTTGTAAGCGTTATGGAGCCGATGTTTTAATTACAGAATTTATTTCTTCCGATGCTCTTATGCGAGAAGTTGAGCAAAGCGTTGTAAAGATGTCTTTTGAAGAAATGGAACACCCTATTGGAATACAAATTTTTGGGAATAATGAAGATAGCCTTACACTTGCAACCAAGATAGCCGAAAGAGAGAATCCTGATTTTATTGATATAAATTGGGGTTGCCCAGTAAGAAAGATTGCAGGAAAAGGCTGTGGTAGTGGCATTTTAAACGATATTCCCAAAATGATACGCCTTACCGAAACGGTTGTTAAAGCAACTAATCTGCCTGTAACCGTGAAGACCCGTTTGGGATACTCAGAAGACTCCAAGAATATAGTAGAAATTGCAGAGAGATTGCAAGATGTGGGTATTCAAGCATTAAGTATTCACGGCAGAACACGCTCACAAATGTATAAAGGTGTAGCAGACTGGACTCTTATTGCAGAGGTAAAGAACAATCCCTATATGAAAATTCCTATCTTTGGGAACGGCGACATCAATTCCGCCGAAAAAGCCATTGAATATAAAAATCGCTATGGAGTTGATGGGATTTTGATTGGTAGAGCAACCATTGGCAACCCTTTTATCTTTCGTCAAATAAAAGACCTCTTAAATGGGGAAACTCCTTCCGAAATAACAATAGCTGAAAAAGTTGAAGTATGCAAAGAACATTTTGAAGGATTGATAGAACTACGAGGAGAGAAAAATGCAATATTTGAAATGCGGAAAAACTATTCAGGTTACTTTAAAGGCTTAGCAGATTTCAAACCCTTCCGTTTAAAATTAGTCAATTCTCTTAATAAAAACGAAATCTTAGATATTTTAAAAAACATATTAGATTATTATTCAGTAGCTCGGTAAAGCGTTAAGTAAGGAAGTTTGAACTTGATTCCACAAAAATAGAATTTGATTCCACGAATAGAAAAATAAACAATACAATAAAACAAATTAAGCTTCGTTTTAAATCTATTAACCTAATAATTATTTATTTATGAAAAAACTAATTTTAATTCCAGTATTGGTTACATTATTACTTAGCTTTGATGCTTTTTCTCAAAAGATACCTCATATGACTCAAATAGACAAGCAAGAATTAAGGTATATGGATAATTCATATATTTCAATCCTCGCTTGGCAAGAGTATATGTATTATACAAAAGAAAAATATGGTCAAGGGTCAAAGGAATACCTTTCTATTATTCCAAATATAGAGGAGTTTAATAAGCATTATAATGGGAAGTACTCTATTGTTAAGATTAAGGATACTTATACTTTTAACCCAGAAAAAGGATTTAATAAAAAGAGAGAAAATTTCCCAATAGTAGGGTTATCTATCAGTCAAAAGGAAGGTTATTGTAAATGGCGGACAGAGGTATTTAATTATAAGGTTGCAAAAAAGCATAAAGTAGTATTCTCACTCCCAACAGCCAAAGACTATGAAAAGGCTATAAAGTTAAAAAAAATCAAAAACATAGAAGAAAATAACGAAGCATCATTTCGTTGTATGGCAACCATAGTTAAATAGTATTCTATGAGTAAATAATCTTCTATTATCTCAAAAAACTTTCATAATAATAGAACTTAGTTTTAATAAATTAGAATCAAGTTTTAGTAAATTAGAATCAAGTTTTAATAAACGCAAATCAAATACTAATAGAATAATTTACCTGATCTGTTATATTTCTTTTATTCATAATGCAATTATAGAAACTTGCATGTAATTTATATCATATTATATTCACTAATAATAAATAAGGGTAGAGATTATCTCTACCCTTATTTTGTTTGTTGATTGTTTGGATTTAAGCAATCGTGATTATATTATTTTATAATCTTCATCTCTTTAATCAGATTTTGAGCATTAGCGTATTTATCTATTATAAACATAACGTAACGTATATCTACATTAATGCAACGTTGCAAATCGGGATTAAAGGCTATATTTCCGCTCATTGCTTCCCAGTTTCCATCAAAGGCAAGTCCTATTAGTTCTCCTTTTCCGTTTATTACAGGTGAGCCTGAATTACCTCCTGTTATATCGTTATTGGTAATAAAGCCAACAGGTACTGTTCCGTTTTGTGCATATTGCCCATAGTCTTTGTTTTTATGCAATTCTTTTAACTTAGCAGGGATAGTAAATTCCCAGCTTGAAGAATCTTCTTTCGCCATTATTCCTTCTAAGGTTGTATAATAGTTATAGGTTATTCCGTCTTTTGGTTCATAGTCCTTAACTTGTCCGTAAGTATAACGAATGGTTGAATTGGCATCCGGGGAGAAATGTTTGGTGTTGTCCATTTCCATTATTCCTTTCACAAATAAACGTTTGGTTTTGTTGAGTTGGGAGTATGCTGGTTGGGCATTAGCAAGCTTGGAATTGATATTATCAATAAATTGTCTGTAAAGTAAATACATTGGGTCGTTAGCTATCTTGTCCGCAGTCGGATTTTCTAATAGCTTACTGACTTTGGTTTGGTCTAATAGGTTTGAGCTTTCAAATATATCCTGTGCTATTTTGGTAAAATCGTATTTGTTTTTAAAGGCTATATCTAAGAATTCTTCGCTTTGGTGTTTATGTGGCACATTTCTGAAAAAAACATCTAAGCCTGTTGCAAGTAGTTTTTCTTCTGTTGGATAATTGAAGTCTTTAAATATATTTTCTATGGCTTCTTTGATTGAAGGTATCATTTGCTGAGCCTTTTGACTATTGCCATTTTCTCTTAGTTCTTTCTCTAATTGAACAAAATGTCTTGCAATAGTTACCGCTGAATTACCTCTTAGAAAGGCTTCATTGGTGAAAATGCGTAAGTAATCGTATTGATTGGTTATTGCATAATTGTCTTTAAGGTCGTTTATAACGTTGCCGTATTCTGCTTTTCTTGCTGGGTTCTCTGCAATCCATTTTTCAAAACGCTCTTCAAGGTCTTTCTTAGTTTGATAAACATTCAAGTCTTTTAAGCATTTGGTTTGTCCAATATAAAATTTCCAATAATTAGATAGCTGTGCGAATTTACTTGCATACTGAATCCTTACTCTTGGGTCTTTCTTCATATCTTCATCCATTACATTTCTTAGGGCTGTTCTTGCAACAACAACGCTTGGATTATAGACATCAACTGCTTGTTCTACGCCATAAGAAGGTAAAAAGCGGTCTGTTGAACCTGGGAATCCTATTATCATTGTGAAGTCGTTGTTTTTAACTCCTTTCAAAGAGATTGGCAAGAAATGCTTTGGCTTTAAAGGTATATTATCTTTTGAAAATTCTGCTGGTTTTCCGTCTTTTGAGGAGTAAACTCTAAACATTGAGAAATCACCTGTATGACGTGGCCACATCCAATTATCTGTATCGGAACCAAACTTCCCTATTGAAGAAGGTGGAGCCCCAACCATTCGAACGTCTTTATATATTTCATATACAAATAATATGTATTGATTCCCGTCAAACATTGTAGCAACCTGTGCTGTGTAGCCATTATCCTTTGTTGCTTTATCAACCACAAGTTTAATATTGTCTCTGATTATGCTTACTCTGTTTTCTTCTGATGTTTCTTTGGTTATGTTTTGTAGGATTTGTGAAGTAACATCTTCCATTCTAATAAAGAATTTTGCAGTTAAGCCTGGACAAGGCAATTCTTCTGCTTTGGAATAAGCCCAAAAGCCATTCATAAGATAGTCATGCTCTACGGTTGAGTGTTGTTGTATTTGAGGGTAACCACAATGATGGTTTGTTAGGAGTAAACCTTCATTTGAGATTATTTCTCCTGTACATCCTCTTCCAAATTGCACAATGGCATCTTTCAATGAAGCTTGATTGATGTCGTAGATTTGTTTTGGGGTTAGTTTAAGCCCCTTTTGTTTCATTTCTTTATAGGTTTGTTTCTCTAAGAACATTAGAAGCCACATCCCTTCGTCAGCTTTTGCCATTGGAGCAAAAGCAAGAAGCCCTACTATTAGTAGTAAAATTGTTTTTCTCATAGATTTTTTATTTTTAAGTTTATATTATTATTTCTTTTTTACATTTCTATTTATGTAATTATCGTATCTATATACCTTTCTTTCATAATCTGTATTTTCAAATAAATCAGAAGAAATCAAAAAGTCAGCAGTGGAGCGATTGGAAGCAGTTGGGATATTATACATTACTGCTATTCTTAAAAGGGCTTTCACATCCACGTCGTGAGGTTGTTGAGACATAGGGTCCCAAAAGAAAAACAAAAAATCTATCTTACCTTCACTTATCATTGCTCCAAGTTGCTGGTCTCCTCCAAGAGGGCCTGACTTAAGCCTATGTACATTTATATAATCCCTTGAATTATTATCTAAGTCTTTATTTATTTCTTCCTCTACCAATTTACCTGTTGTTCCTGTACTTATAAGAATATGATTGGTTAATCTTTTTTTGTTGAAAGCAACCCACTCAACAAGGTCTTTCTTACAATTATCATGGGCTACAAGAGCTATGGTATGTTTCATACTATTCTTCATATTTAGTCTTTTGTTTTTATCTTATATTGTATCTTATTTAAGTACTTTCTCTCTTTGTTTTTTTGATTTGAATATATCTGCAAAACTATCGTATTCCTTTTTATAAGTTATACCTATACCTTGTGTGTATGGAGTTATATTGTATTTGGTAAAGTCGTTTGCATTAGATTTGTTAAATACTTTAAAGCGGAAACTTTCGGTTATTTTATATTCGGCTTTTACGTCTCCAATAAAGCTTGAAGCTGCCTTTGCTTCCTCTTCTGTTTTTCCTCCAAATACTGAATTAAACTCTATATCCCATCGTCCAAAACTTTTAGAGAGATTGACATCAAATTGGTCTGAAACAATTTCTGTTCCTGGCGTGTAATTTACTCCTACATCTACAAATGTTATCATATTAGAAAGTAAGCCTGAAATTTGACCAAAAGCTAATTCAAATGCAGAGGAAGATAAATCGGCATTATCAGAAGGAGATGTTTCATTGGAGGCTACTGTTGAGGCATAGAATTGACGTCTCAATAACAAAGACATAGTTTGCTCTAACATTTGCTTTTCATTATTGCGATCAATATATGTAAATAATCTATCAACTGTTTGTGCATCGGTATTTGGTAGTTTAATATCAAACTTTGGAATAGGATTCATCATATTGCCTGAAAGATTAATTATACTATGAACATCAACTGGCTTTGAGTATTCCGCACTTCCTAATATTGAAGCCAAGGAAGCCTTAGTTTTATATATGGCTGAAACATTAATGGAAGCATCTGTTGGCTTACCATTAAATTGTATGTTCCCGCCCTTTTCTAATTGGAATGTTTTATCAAGGACATTCATTATTGACATATTGAAAGCTCCATTATTAATAAAGACTGTTCCATACATATTAAGATCTCCTTTATTGTCAGCCTCTATTTTCAAATCACCTTCTGTTGTAGCTAAAAGACTACCTCCAATCTGATTAAAATTCATTGGAAAAGACAAAACTGCATCAGGAGTTACTGCCAAACGAACAGCAACATTTAGCTCCATTTGTTGTTCTTCTTCTTTGATTGTTGTTAAGGAGTCTTTTATTTCTAAAATTCGGAAATCAGTAAATTTAACAAAGGAGTTTTGGGAAACGCTTGTTTTACTTGATATTGGAACAGTTAGCTTTGTGCCTTTTTCTGTTTTTGCCTCCACATCTATATCTAACATTGATAAATCTCCCAATATACTTGCCTTAGCAGAGACATAAGCCTCACCATAGTACATTTGACCAGAAGAAGCTTTGGTATTTAATATATTTATCTTATTGGCATCGGCAAATAGGTTTAGATAATAATCTTGAAAGTTATGATGAATTACCGTTCCCTTAATTTTGATGGTATTATCCTTTGCATCTTTTAACAAGAAATCGTTAAAGATAAACTTATTATTCTCTATTGTTATTTTGTCTTGAAAGAAGTATTTGGTGTTGATAAAATCTATTTTGATTGCACCTTTGTCGCAAACCAACACGCCTCTTATATCTGGCTGTTTGAAACTTCCTTTAATCTTTATATTTTCGCCTGTTAATAAACCTTCTGTTTCGGAAGCAAAACTTGAAAGATATTTTTCTATAACCTTTAAATTAAAGTTCTGCATACTGATATTCAAATCCAAATTATTATCATTTCTTGTTGGATATATAAATCCGGTAATCTCCAAAGGAGTGTTTTGAACTCCATCACTACCTTTATATAAAAACTTTACATCTACTGCAAACTGGTCATTCTTCACAGTGTTGCTAATGTCCAAATTAGTAAGCCCTAAAAGATTATCATTAATACAGAGACTATCCACAATCAAATTGGAAGTAAAGAAAGGTTTATCTAATAGATTGCTAAAAGTTACACTTCTATTTAACCTTCCTTTAAGCTCTAATTCAGCAGATTTTAATAAAGGATTAAATACACTTATGTCAAGGTTATTGAAATTTATATCAAGTTTATCTGTATTTTTGTCTGAGATAGTTCCATTTATAGTTATACTTTCTTTTGGCTTATACATAGAGAGATTTAGTATTGCTATATTTTTGCCATCGTAACTTATAATATTATCATTATTAATCATTATTTCATTACCCATCAATGTAATTTGCGAATCTTCAAAGCCTCCTTGAAGACTATTTCCTGTAAATAATGATTTGAAATTAATTCTGCCTCTATTTAGATTATCTGAATTATTACCTGTAAACAATAAATACATATCCAGCTTTTCGGAATTAGAGATTAAATCTACATTTACATCATTTAAATACAAACTATCTGCAAACTGAAATTTTGAACTATTGATTGTAGTATTTAAGTAATCATCATTAGTTTTTGAAGCAAATGAAATATCATCAAGCGTAAGGTTAGCATAACTGAACCTTTGTGCATCTATATTCAAATCAAAACTCTTATCAGGTGAACACTTACCATAAATTGCAGTATTATTACTCAATTGAATTTGAGGTGCAAATAATGAGAAAATAGGCTTTGCGTCCTTTATGGTTGCAGAGTATTCAAATGTAGATTTAATATTATAGTTCTCCAAAGTAGTATCTTTTGTTTGAAGCTTTACTTCTTCTAAATCTAACTTCTCTTTTGTAGATAAAAAACTAAAATCAGGAACATATTTCTTAAATACCCAAGAAATATCTTCGGCAATCTCATCAAAAGCATAATGACCAACCATAGATATATCAATAATGTCAGAATAGACTTTCAAGTTGTTTACTCCACCATTATTAGTCATATTGGCATTAAAATGTTTAATCCCAAAGCTATTAGTATCGGAAATTTTAAAGTTTAAGTCTTCAATACTTACATTCCCTGTTATAGTTTTAGGGTCTAAGTCTTGTATATCTGCAATTATTTTTCCAGAAACACTCGTTGAAGTATCAGAGAAGTTAAATAAGTTAAGCTTGCTTGGAATAGCATAATCTATATTTGCATCAACATATAAGGATTTCTTATCCCCTAAAAAATACTCTCCACTTGCTTCCATCTTAGCGGCATCATCACTAATAAAACATTGTGCTACTACTGTCTTATCTATCATTGCTCCATCCACAAATATAGTATCGTACATATTTCCTTTAAAAGAAAAATCGCTTAAACTTGCAATTAGTTTGGCATTCAAATTATCTAAACTATTACCACTAACCTCTGCTTTGGCTCCAAAACGAGAAGTGTGTATTAAAGGCATACTTAATAATTGCCCCACATCAAAACTTAACGCAACAATATCTGCAAAATAAGTAGTATTACCTTCATTAGAAATGGAACTGCCTATAATATCCAAATCACCTATCTCTGTATTTAGTTCAATAGCTGCGTCAAAATTATTAATCAAACCGCTAAATCTTGCCTTAGCATCTATTTTTCCCAAGTTATCAACCATTTCAGGTATAGGCAAATTATTTAATAATTTACCCAATTGCATAGATTTATAATCCTTATAGCTTGTTCTTAACTCGTCAGCATAAATATCGTAAACAGTATTTTCTGGCTTTGGAAGTCCAACAATAGTTCCTTTGGCTTTAATAAAAGTTTCATTGCCCGTTGTCAGTTCAATCTCTTCACAATGCAAATCAGATATCTTTCCGTCAAATTTAGCTCCAATTATTGCCCTTTGTGCAGAGCCTTCAAGTACATCTGTCCAATAGGTTGCATCTTTCATTCCTGCAATACTTCCTTTCTTTATTTCTCCTTTTATATATACCGAATCAATAAAGTGAGAATAGGTTTTCCAAGTGCTTGTGTACATCTTAACATTAAAATTAAGATTAGAATTAGACGTTCTTAAATTAGCATTTTCTGCATATATACCTTTGGGACTCACACGAAACTTTCCAGAAATATTCTTTACAAACAAGCCACTGCATTCCTTAGCAGAGAATTTATTCATTTGAACATTTATAGAGTCTTTCACAACAATTATGTTTTGAATATCGGCATTAATTTCTTTATATTGCATATTATTTATTGCAACCATATTCTTAGGATACTGAGTAGAATCCTCTTTCAGTTGGAGAGAAAAACTAACATTATTTAATCTACAACGCCTAACATCAACAATAAATGGCTTAGAGCTTGTTTTAGGTTTTGGAGGTTTATCACTTGCAAAATAATCTATTATAAAACCAAAATTCAATCCTTTTTCGTCTATGGCAAGGTTAAATACGGTGTTATCTAATTTAACCCTGCTAATCTTTATTCCCTCTGCAGAAGGGAAGCCTAAGAGTTTTACGGAAATATCCTTTGCTAAGAGTATTGTATCTCCTTGTCTGTCGGCAAGGAAAACATCATGAAGCCCAACCCCATCAAAAATATTAACTCCCAAAGCCCCTATTCTTAATTCCGTTTTCCATTCCTTAGAAAAATAATCTGAAAGTTTGGCAGCTGTAATAGATTGTACAACCGTTGTATTTAAAAGTGCTATAATAAAGTAAACCAATACAAAAACAGTTAATAGTGTGTAACTAATAACACGAAAGATAGTCTTAAAAAATCTTCTTTTAGGTTTTGGTTTATCTAAAATCATTACTTTTGCAAATATATTACTTTATTTTGCAATAGAATGTTACAGAAAAGTAATATTTTAATAAAATTATTATTTTGGAATAGATAAACTCAAACCCTCAATGTCTTATATATTAGCAATAGAGTCATCTTGCGATGACACATCTGCCGCAGTGATAAATGAATTTAAAATTCTCTCAAACGTAATTGCATCTCAGAAGGTTCACCAAAAATACGGAGGAGTTGTGCCAGAATGGGCATCAAGAGCCCATCAAAAGAACATAATTCCTGTTGTGGATACCGCCATAAAAGAAGCAGGTATTCAAAAACAAGATATTTCTGCCATAGCCTTCACTCGTGGACCAGGGCTTTTGGGTTCATTGTTAGTTGGAGTTAGTTTCGCTAAAAGTTTTGCAATGGCACTTGATATTCCTCTTATTGACGTAAACCATTTAGAGGCTCACGTACTTGCACATTTTATAAAAGACACCCCTGAAACAAAAACTCCTTCCCTGCCTTTCCTTTGTCTTTTAGTAAGCGGTGGCAACACTCAATTGATATATGTAACAAGCCCCTACGATATGGAAATTATAGGAAAGACAATTGATGATGCCGCAGGCGAAACCTTTGACAAGGTTGCAAAAATCCTTTCCCTGCCCTACCCAGGTGGACCTCATATTGATAAATTAGCAAAAACAGGTAATATTAATGCACTTCATTTTGCAGAATCCAATATGCCAAACTACGATTATAGCTTCTCAGGAGTAAAAACAAGCATTCTATACACCCTTAGAGATAAGTTGAAAGGAAACCCTCTCTTTTTGGAAGAGAATATTAACGATATATGTGCTTCTGTTCAACATAGAGTGGTATCAATGCTTTTAAAGAAGATGAAAAAAGCGGCAAAAGACCTAAAAGTTAGAGATATTGCAATTGCAGGTGGAGTTTCGGCTAATTCGTATTTAAGAGAGAAACTAATTGAAATGGGGAAAGAAAATAATTGGAATGTATTTATCCCTCCTTTTGCCTACACAACCGACAATGCAGCAATGGTTGCCGTTGCAGGACAATACAAATATCTTCGTAAAGACTTTACTACGTTAGACAAAACAGCTTATGCACGTTAAGTAAAAAAATATTAACGAAAGATGAATATATTTATAATCGGTTTTATGTTTTCTGGCAAAAGCACCATTGGGAAAAAACTTGCTCAAAGTATGAATATGGAGTTTATTGATACAGATAAATACTTTGAGAATAAATATAATATCACCATAAACGATTTTTTCAAAAAATATGGTGAAGAACTATTTAGAGATTTTGAACATAAGATACTCTTAGAGGTAATAAAGAAGGATAATTGTGTTATTTCAACAGGAGGCGGTTTGCCTTGCTTTAATAATAACATTGAGATAATCAACCAGAATGGACTTTCTGTTTATATTAATATGGCATTAAGTTCAATAATACACCGCCAGGCTCTTTCCAAAAAGAAACGCCCTCTCTTAGATAACTTATCCCAAGAAGATATGCAAGAACGTATGGCTACACTTTTAAAAAAGAGAGAAATAATTTATCAAAAGGCCGATATAATTATTAAAGGTGAAAACATAGATATAAAAGAACTTCAAGAGAAAATATTATCTAACACTTCCAAGTTCAAATAGTCTTAAACTCAATTCCTAAGCTAATAAATTAGAACTTGATTCTAAGAAATTATCTTCAAGTTCTAATTTACTAACTCTTGATTCTATTTTCCTATTCTACTACTATCTCATCTGCAAAGCAATGGGCAGGGTAACCATAACCAGGATGCCCTTCTGGACACTGCTTTATGGCTTTGGCTTCTATTCGGATATATCTTATGTTATCAAAAGATTTAGTAACATATTTAGGGATATTCTCACAGCGAGTTCTTCCTATTTCATGCTTTACTTCGGAGTTGTAGGTGTAAATACTTTGTGAGTTTGGAGTAATGTCTTTTGTATTTATTGTTTGCATTTCTTGCCATTGCTTTCCATCTGTTGAGATTTTAAAGCTCACCTGCTCAGGAGCAAATATCCAAGAGCCTTGCTCATCTAAAAAGTTAATAGAAATATTACGAATGGTTGTTTTTTCTCCAAGGTCTAATTCAACGTTATAGTCATTACCCAAAGTTCCCACCCATTGGTCATATCCTTGACGTTTTCCAAAGATCCCGTCGGTAAGTGTGTAGGTGGAGGTTCCTGCATATTGAGGATTTATGTCTTCCATTTTATATTCCTTGCCTGTGGATTTACTTATAAAGTAGGTTTGTGTAAGTATTGGTGAAACTAAGATTTGATTATTGCCTTCTTTATTGTAATGATTGCTAAATGCTTTCGCTTTAATGGTTGTATTTTGTGTTATGGTGATAGGCTTATTGTACTTTGTACTATTTTGATTAGGGTCTTTTCCGTCCAAGGTATAGCGTATGGTTGCTTTTTGCATTGGCGTTGTTAGGGCTATTTCTAAGTTTTTAGTCTTTTTATTTATTGAGGTCGTAGAAGTTATTGCATAGTGTGAGGTAGAGTAATTATAGTTTAAGTTATCGTATCTTCCCATTTGTAAGTCTAATCTTTTCAGGAAGTCGGTGTAGTTTTTCTTCTCTTTGGGTGTCCAAGCTATCTCGCTAAGAGCTGCTATTCTTGGAATATCCATATATTGCACCTTATCAAAGGTCTTGATATATTCAGTCCAAGTGTTTGCCTGAACTCCTATTATATGCTTAGCTTCCTGAGGAGTTAGCTCTTTTGGAACTGGTTCGTAATTATAAACCTTCTTTAATGGATTAAAACCTCCTATTGCTAATGGTTCTTGGTCCGCAGAGTTTTGGTAGTAGTCAAAGTAAAGATATGCCGTGGGGGTCATTATAGCATCGTGTCCTGATTTTGCTGCTGCTATACCTCCTGCTTCTCCTTGCCACGACATTACTGTTGCCTTCCCTTTTAGTCCTCCTTCTAATATCTCATCCCAACCTATTACTTTCTTACCTTTTCCTTCTAAATATTCCTCTATTCTATTCATAAAGTAAGATTGTAACTCATACTCGTCTTTAAGGTTATTGTCTCTAATTCGCTGCTGACATACATTACAAGCTTTCCATTTTACCTTTGGACATTCATCTCCTCCAATATGAATATACTCCGATGGGAAGAGTTCAACTACTTCGTCTAAGACGTTTTGTAAAAAGATAAAGGTTTCTTCCTTTGTGCAGAATACATCTTCAAATACTCCCCAAGTACATGCTGCTTCATAATTCTTTTCTTCACAACCTAAGTTTGGATAAGCTGAAAGAGCAGCAAGAGCATGCCCAGGCATTTCTATCTCTGGTATTATATTTATATGTAGTTTTTTTGCATAAGCTACTATTTCTTTTATTTCTTCTTGTGTATAGTATCCTCCATATTCTGTATTATCATATTTGTGAGGAGTGTTTGCATAACTGCCTATTAGGGTTTGTTTTCTCTTTGAGGCAGTTTCTTGTAAGAGTGGGTATTGTTTTATTTCTATTCTCCACCCTTGGTCGTCTGTTAAGTGCCAATGAAATGTATTTAATTTATGAAAGGCAAGTAAGTCTAAGTATTGTTTAATCTCGGCAGTGGAGAAGAAATGCCTTGCACAATCTAAATGCTTCCCTCTATATGCAAAACGTGGGTAGTCAATTATTGTTCCTATTGGGACATCCTTTGTGAGAATAAGAGGTTCTGTTCCGTCTACTACTTTCCATGTTGGCATAAGTATTTGAATTAATGTTTGAGAAGCATAAAAGAAGCCTGCTGATTGGTTTGCTGAAATAATTATTTTATCCTTATGCACATCCATTTGATAACCTTCTTTTCCTAATGTTTTATCACTTGATAACACAAAAATTATTGAGTTAGAAGTACTATATTTTGGGTTATCTCTCTTTGGAACTATAGGTCTGATATTGGGATTGTATTTTTTCAAAAAAGAGTGTAAGTATTCCGCAACTTCATACTCTGGGGAATTAAAACTGCATATTATTTTAGTATTTGAATCATAACGAAATGTTGGTTTAGTACTCATTTTAACACTTACAGGTTGAGGAATGATGTTAATAGGTTGCTGAGCAAAGACTCCTGGGTTTAGGATTAGCATAATAAGAATTAGAGTTAAGAATTGGCTTTTCATAAGACTTTATTATATATGTTAATATGTGCAAAGGTAGTAAATAAAGAGTTAATATTATCTATTTCTTCGTTTTTTAATATCTTTGCACTTGGTTTATCATACTCAAATCTAATGGGAAAAAGTGTTTATTTCTTTATATTGCTAATGCTTATTACATTTGTAAATGTATATAGTCTAAATTTAACTGATACCGACACTTGCTCAGTAAGTATATTACAAAATGATACAATTATTTATACCCAAGATAATACTCCTATCCAAATACAACTTAATGCAACCCAAGGGGCATACTCATATAAATGGACACCTTCAGATGGATTAAGTAATGATACTATACCTAATCCAATATTAACCGTAAGCACAACATCACAATATGTAGTTGAAGCGTTATATTTAGATACCGCTAATGGTATTAATTTAGTTTATAATGGCGACTTTGAATTAGGAAATGTAGGGTTTACAACTCAGTATAATCATGAAGTAAATCCAAATCCTGCTTTTGGTCCAGGAGACTATAATGTTGTTACAAATACAAATCAAGCGGGTTCAGGCTTTTTAAGCTGTCAAAATGGAGGACTTTTTTTTATTGCAGATGCTTCATTGATTGCTAATATTATATTATATCAAATAAGTGTAAATGTTGAGCCTAATACTTACTATCTATTCACGACTGAAACAACTAATTTTCTTAGTTTTAATAATAATGATTTACCTGTCATTGAATACAATATAAATAATCATCCATTAAGGTTAGATACAATTAGAGATGTTAATTGTGATTGGCAAGAATATTCTTATATATGGTATAATGATAATAGTTCAACAGCACTCATAACAATTAAGGATTTGAATACTATTCAAATGGGTAATGATTTTGCAATGGATAATATTTCACTAAAAAAGATTTGTAAGACAACGGATACAATTAATATTGTATTTGCACCTATGATAATAGAAGATACTATTTATGTAACTCTATGTGAGAATGAATTACCTTATATTTATCACGATAGTATATTCTCTCAGGCAGGAGCTTATACTTATTTATTTACTAATGATAATGGAATTTTAGATAGTGCATTTATTATTAATCTTTCTGTTTTACCTTCTTATGTTAATACAATAGACGCTACTATTTGTCAAGGTGAAGTGTATAATCAAAATGACTTTAATGAAAGTGTAACAGGGGTATATACACGAAATTACCAAACCTTAGAAGGATGTGATAGTTTAATAGTACTTAATTTAATTGTAGAACCATCTTTCTCCAATACTATTAGTGCAACCATTTGTCAAGGTGAAACATATAATGAAAATGGATTTAACATAAGCACATCCGGTAACTACAATAAAACCTTTCAATCTATAAATGGATGCGATAGCACAATTAATCTTGTATTGATAGTAGAATCTCTTAAAGATACCACAATTTATGATACTATTTATTCAGGAAGTGTTTATTATAGGTTTGGCTTTAATCAAACTACATCTGGAATGTATATAAACTCTTACCAATTAGGGGAAGGCTGCCCAACTGAAATAACTCTTAATTTAGAAGTAATTGACATACCGGATGTTAATGTTTGGGTGCCAAATGCTTTTACGCCTTTTGAATTAAGTAATAATGAATTTGGATATTACACAGAACTAAATTACCTGTCATCAGTTTCGTTTAAGATATATAATCGCTGGGGAGAAAGAATATTTTTCTCAACAAAGATAGGAGAATTTTGGAACGGAAAATATAAAGGGCAAGATTGTCATACAGGAGTTTATGCATGGAAACTCACATATGCGACAATCTTCGCCCCAAATGAAAATATTGAACTCTCGGGATTAGTAAATCTAATTAAATAAGGGAATAAACTAAATTTGGGAAAAGATTAGTCGCTCAACTTATTCAATCTTTCCTTTAACTCATTTAATTCCTTACTTAATTCTTTTGGAAGATGTGATTCAAATAACTCATAGAACTTTTCTGTACGCTCTACCTCGTTGAGCCATTCTTTCTTGTCTATCTTCATTAGCATTTCCATCTCTTGATTAGAAATAGTTAAGCCTTCTATATTAATAGCGTTTGGTTTTGGTATCTTCCCTATTGGAGAATCAATAGCAATATCTTCTTCATTGCAACGATTGAAAACATATTCTAAAACTCTTGAATTTTCTCCATAACCAGGCCAGAGCCATTTCCCATTATCTTTTCTAAACCAATTCACACAGAATATCTTTGGTAACTTATCACTCTCTGTCTTTTTACCAATATTTATCCAATGTCCAAAGTAATCGCCCATATTATATCCACAGAAAGGTTTCATTGCAAATGGGTCGTGACGGAGTTCTCCTTCGGTTAGTCCAATGACAGCAGAAGTAATCTCCGAACCAATAACTGACCCTATCATTACTCCGTGATTCCAATTCTTAGCTTCATAAACCAAAGGAATTGTAGTTTGACGTCTGCCTCCAAATAAAATTGCTGAAATAGGAACGCCATTAGGTTCGTTATATTCTGGGTCAGCAACAGGACATTCTGAAATTGGAGTAGTAAAACGTGAATTACTTTGAGCACAAGGCTCTTTTGAGTTTTTGTCAAATACTCTACCCTTCCAGTCAATTGTACCCTCTGGACAATCGTATCCAATTCCTTCCCACCAAACATCTTTATCTGGGGTAAGTCCTACATTGGTATAAAGACAATTTCTTTGAATAGAATTGTATGCATTAGGATTTGTTTCCATAGAAGTTTGAGGGACAACGCCAAAGAAGCCATTCTCAGGATTTATTGCCCATAGGCGACCATCTTTTCCAAACTTCATCCAAGCAATATCGTCTCCAACCGTTTCAACCTTCCAACCAGGAATTGTTGGTATTAACATAGCTAAATTGGTCTTTCCGCAAGCCGAAGGGAATGCTGCCGCAATATATTTTTTCTCACCCTTTGGATTTGTTATACCTAAAATAAGCATATGTTCTGCTAACCAGCCCTCCTGCTTTCCTATAACAGAAGCAATACGAAGTGCAAAACATTTCTTACCTAAAAGAGCATTACCACCATATCCTGAACCATAAGACCAAATCTCTCTTGTTTCAGGAAATTGACAAATAAACTTCTCTTCAATAGGTCTGCAAGGCCATTTTACATCTTTTTGCCCCTCTTCCAAAGGATAGCCAACAGAATGAATGCAAGGGACAAACTTACCATTATTGCCTAAAATATCTAAGGCTGCCTTTCCCATTCTTGTCATAATTCGCATATGAACCACAACATAAGGAGAATCTGTTAGCTGAACTCCAATATAGGATTTGTCAGAACCAAGTGGCCCCATTGAAAAAGGAATAACATACATAGTCCTACCCTTCATAGCACCACGATAAACCTTTAACATATCTTGCTTCATCTTTTGCGGCTCTGCCCAATTATTTGTAGGTCCTGCATCTTCTTGTTTGTTGGAACAAATAAAGGTTCTGCTTTCTATTCTTGCAACATCGGAGTCATCAGTTTGGAAATAATACGAATTAGGTTTCTTCTCTTGATTTAGTTTTACGGCAACACCCGATTGAACCATTTTATCTAATAAATCTTGGTTTTCTTTGTCGGAGCCATCGCACCAATGAATAGCTTTGGGCTCAAATATCTCTTGCCAATGCTTTACCCAATTTAGAAGTTGAATATTTTGAGTCATAATAAACTTATTTTTATGATTAATATTCGTGCAAAATTAAAAAACTAAATCCGACTAAACAAACTTAATCTCAATAATTTATTTATTAAGTCAAAAATCCTTCGCTAAAAACATTCTAAAAAAGCATCCTCCTCGCCTTCCAACAAAACACATAAATAAACAAGAGATATCCATCTAAGCACCTTATCATCAAAGATAACTTTTTCATAGGAAAAAATAAATATTGAAAGAAAAATCCTAAAAAGCTAAAAACTAAAATATCGAATACAAAATACTAACTCTTGAATCTAAATTTTTCTTTCTTTATTTCAAGAAAATATTTCTTTAAGACGTTTTCATAACTCTTTATTCTGTTAAAACTAAATAAAGAGTTTATGAAAAAAAATCTGATTATATTAATAGAATCCTTGTTTACTTTTCGGTAAAGATAATTAATGTAGTGGACTTAATATACCCTTACTTAATTTAATTCAAGAATAGATTAACGCCTTTTGGTTGGCGGACTGTGTAGTTAAAGGTTATGGTTTTTTGTTCTAAGGCTTTTAGTGAGAAATCCCAAGTTAGCTTTCCTGTCTTTTCATCGTATTGGGCTTTGGATAGGTCGCCTGCGGTTATCTTTATGTCTTCTTTGTTGGAAAGTGGGATTTGGTCAACTACATTGATTTCTATTGGGGTCTGATTATTATTCTTTATTGATAATGTTATTGTTACAATTGTTTCTGTTGTATTGCCCAATATTCCTGTCTTTTCTGGCTTACTCTTGGCTATCTTCCTATCCACTGCAACTCGTTTGTCTTGCCCTATTGATAGGTTGAGTGTGTCAGAAGTGTTTGATGAGCTTATATATGTATCGTTAATATAGTTGTTTTCAAGGTATATCTTACCTGCTGCGTCCATTAATTCCAAGTCTTCCCAAGAAGGCATTAGTGCTGAAATATATGCTGCTTTTTCAAGTTTAGGTATTGTGTAGTGTTTGTAGTCTGCCTTTGTTGATTTGGTTTCAAGGGCAATTATCTTTTCTTTTCCATCGCTAATTATAGTATGTTTCATTCCTACCTCATATTCTTTGCCTAACATGGTAAGTTGTGAAACCGTCATATCGGAGTATTTTGTTGCATTTGCCATTGGTGCTGCACTTGCATCTTCAATAACCATAACTTCCGCCATCATATTGTCCGATTTTGCTTGTCTTGTCTTGGCTCCACTTAGGGAATAATTCTCCACTCTTGGAACATTCAAATAATAAGGGTAAAGAGTGCCTAATATTCTTCTGTTATTTGGTTGTTCGGTTGAAAATATTAGCTTAATATCGTTCCAGTCCTCTCCTGTTTGTTGGGTTAGTTGTGCTTTAAGTACAAAGGCTGCTGGGTCGGTTGGTTTAGTGAATTTAATATCGTAGAATGGGTTCCAATAGACTCCACCTACATTATATGTATAACTAAGTTTGGAAGAAGGGATATTCTTTTCACTGTAAATGTTTAGGCGAATAAAGTATTCGTTGCGTGGTTGAAAATTATTTTGTGCTCCTTGAAGAATAATGTTTATTTGATTATTTACCTCATTAATTGTTTTTGTTCTCTTGGCAATTATGGCGTTTTCTTTTTGTAGAAGTTTGTTTACTTCAATCATCTTATCCCTATAATAACTTAGCCCATCCTTTATCTTAGGTATTGAGTCAATGGATTGGGGTTGAGAAATTATCTTCATATTATCCAAAACTGATCTTTCCTTATTGAGTATTGAAACAAGGGTATAGGAGTCGGAGTTTTGGTTATTGAGCATTTCAAGAGAGTCTCTTAGGTTTTTTAGTCTTAATTTCTTGTCGGCAGGTAGCTTATCTTCCGATTGTTGTTTGGGTTGAACATATTGCATAAATGGAGTGAAATCAGTTATAATGAAATCGTTTATTGAAGTGAATTGAAGGCTTTGGGTTTGCATATACTGCGAATTGCCCACGAGAACAATTTCATTATTTCCTTGTTTGAGGGGAAAGGAAACTGTTTTTTCAATTTGTGCCTGCTGTAAAAATACTTTTACCTGGTTGATTGTTCCGTTGTAGGATGGTGATTCTTCCTGTGCAAAACTATTAAGTGAAATGCCAAGAATGACAATTAAAATAAGATTTATTCTTTTCATAAAGCTAATTTTGTATTTAATTTAACAATGCAAATATAATAGCAATTTTTATACCAAAGTTGTTTTTTTGAAAATTTGATTTCTAATTTTGAGTGAAAACATATATCTTTGCAACTTGTTTTAAAAGAAAAATAATCCTTATGAGTGATTTTCCAACAAAGTATAACCCAAAGTTAATTGAAGAGAAATGGTATGAGAAATGGATGAATGATAATCTTTTCCATTCTGAGCCTGATGATAGAGAGCCTTATTGTATTGTTATTCCTCCTCCAAATGTAACTGGAATACTACATATGGGACATATGCTCAATAATACTATTCAAGATGTTTTGGTTCGTAGGGCAAGAATGCAAGGTAAGAATGCTTGTTGGGTTCCTGGAACTGACCATGCTTCAATAGCAACTGAGGCTAAGGTTGTGGCTAAGTTAAAGGAAGAAGGTATTGATAAGAAAAACCTTACAAGAGATGGATTTCTGTCTCATGCTTGGATGTGGAAGGAAAAACATGGTGGGATTATTTTGGAGCAGCTTAAAAAATTAGGAGCTTCGTGTGATTGGCAAAGAACTCGCTTTACTATGGAGGATGCTCTTTACGAATCGGTTATTGATGTATTTATTGACTTATATAATAAAGGACTAATTTATCGTGGTATTAGAATGGTGAATTGGGACCCAAAGGCTTTGACAGCTCTTAGTGATGAAGAAGTTATTTTTAAGGAACAAAACTCTAAACTTTATTATTTAAAATATAAGATTGAAGGAGAAGATAATTATGTAATTGTTGCAACAACTCGTCCTGAAACAATTTTGGGAGATACAGCCGTTTGCGTTCACCCAGAAGACCAAAGATATTATTCCTTAAAAGGTAAGAATGTAATTGTCCCTATTGCCAACAGGATTGTTCCTATTATCTTTGATGAATATGTGGATAAGGAATTTGGTACAGGTGCTTTGAAAATTACACCTGCTCATGATATTAACGACTATGCTCTTGGCATAAAGCATAAATTGGATAGTATAGATATTTTTAATGATAATGGAACCCTAAACCAGTTTGGACTTCATTACGAGGGAATGGATAGGTTTGAGTGTAGGAAGAAGATTGTTGAGGATTTGAAGGAAGAGGATTTATTGTTTAAGGAAGAGGATTATGTTAATAAGATTGGTTGCTCCGAAAGGACTGATGCAGTAATTGAACCTAAGCTTTCTCTTCAATGGTTCTTAAGGATGGAAGACATCTCAAAAGAAGCTTTAAGGGTTGTTGAAGATGATATTATTAAATTTCATCCTTCAAAATTCAAGAACACTTATCGCTATTGGATGGAAAATGTTAAGGACTGGTGTATTTCTCGCCAATTATGGTGGGGGCAACGTATTCCTGCCTATCATCTTCCAAATAAAGAATTTGTTGTTGCAAAAACAAGAGAGGAGGCTCTAAGGCTTACTAATGAGAAATTCCCTAACGAAAACTATACTTTAAATGACTTAAAACAAGATGAGGATGTTTTGGACACTTGGTTTTCCTCATGGCTTTGGCCTCTTAGTGTTTTTGATGGAATTAGGTATCCCGAAAACAAAGATATTAAATACTACTACCCTACCAATGATTTAATTACTGCTCCTGAAATTCTTTTCTTTTGGGTTGCAAGAATGATTATTGCAGGCTTGGAATACAGAAATGAAATTCCTTTTAAGAATGTTTATCTAACCGGTATTGTTAGGGACAAACAGGGAAGGAAGATGAGTAAGAGTTTGGGTAATAGCCCTGACCCTATTGAACTAATTGAGCATTATGGTGCTGATGGGGTACGTGTTGGTATGCTTATGTCCTCTCCTGCTGGAAATGACCTTTTGTTTGACCAAAGCTATTGTGAGCAAGGACGTAATTTTTCAAATAAGATTTGGAATGCACTAAGGCTTGTTAGAGGTTGGGAAATTGAAGATAGTCCTCAACCTCAACACTCTAAGATTGCAATTGAGTGGTTTAAAGCAAAACTAAATGAAACCCTAATTGAATTGGAAGATGATTTTGCAAAATATCGTTTGAGTGAAAGCCTAATGAAGGTTTACAAACTTATCTGGGATGATTTCTGCTCTTGGTATTTGGAAATAATTAAGCCTGCCTATCAAAAGCCAATTGATAGAGAAACTTATAACCAAACAATTTTGCTTTTCGAAGACCTGATGAAAGTTCTTCACCCTTATATGCCTTTCCTTACTGAGGAGATTTACCATATCTTAAAGGAAAGAAAGTCTAACGATTATATAATGATATCTCAATTGCCTATTAGTTATAGAAAAGAAGGTTCAATAATTGATGATTTTTCTTTTGTGCAAGAAACTATTGGGGCAATACGTCAGGTTAGGAATGAAAAGAATATTGCTCAAAAGATTCCATTAGAAGTTTATATTAAAGTGTCTGATAACGACAATAAATCTTTTGATACTATTATATCCAAGCTATGTAATTTATCTGTTTTAGAATATATATCTGATAAGAAGGACTCTACTTTAAGTTTAATGGTTCGCACAAGAGAGATATTTATTCCTCTTTCTATTACAATTAATAAGGAGGATGAGATAAAGAAACTTAAAGAAGATTTAAAGTATTATCAAGGCTTTAAGCAGTCTGTTGAAAAGAAGTTACAAAATGAGAAATTTATTAATTCTGCTCCTGAACAGATTGTTTTTAATGAAAGACAGAAGCTCTCCGACTCTGAACAAAAGATACTTTCTCTTACTCAGCAATTAAAAGCATTAGAATAGATTAGCTTTTTATTTTCTTAGAGCATCTAAGTACAAGCTCTTAGAATAAATTGTTTATTTTTGTAGATTAATTCGTTATTTTTTTTGTAAATACAAGCACCTTAATGATATGACAATATTACAAAGGAAGACAAACAAAGAAGACCTTATAATAAACCTTGCATTATTTATTATATATTTTATTGCTCTATATCCTTTAACAAAGGTTTGGCTTAATGTTGGGGACGATATTGACCTTTACATAAACACTTCCAGAGAGCTTAGCTATAAGATAGTTGATTATTGGATTTACGAGCATGGACGTTTCTATCTTACATTTATGCGTTATGTTTATACGGTTCCTTATCTTGTGGACAATCATTTGTATTTTAGCTTAATGCTTATCTTTCCTATTGCCTTATGCTTTGTGTTATTTACACGTTTAATAAAAAGAGTGTTTAATAATTATTCAATAACTATTCTTTCAGCTTTATTATTCGCAGCCCTCTTTCAAATTAATGGATTTCACTCTGCCACAACAGCCTATCCTTTCTTTTTTAACTTTGGATTTAGTTTAATACTAATCTCTCTTCATCTTTTTATTTCCTTCTATGAAAAGAAAAAGAAACGTTTTCTTTATTTTTCTGCACTACTAATGCTTATGGGAACTCTCTTTTACGAAGCCTTTATGTTTTACTATATTGTTTTCTTAATGATTGCCATCTGGAAAAACAATCTTTTAAAAGTAAGAACCAAAGCTAATCTTATCAAAACTCTAAAAGAATTGCTGCCTTTTATTATTGGAGGAACATTATATTTAATTGTATATTTTGTTTTTCAAATATTCTATCCTCCTTTGTATAATGGTGCTTTTGTAGCCAAGAATATAACTCTTTGGGGCGTTTTAAAAACAGCCTTTGCTATGAGTAGCTTTTCTATTCCTTTTAAATCGTATTTGCAAACAGGACATATACTGATAAATCGTTCAATGAGTATAGACGGTGTTTTCTCTTTATTGAGAATAGATCTACTACTTATTTTTCAGGGACTGATAGTTTGTATCATTGCTTTTTATGTTATGCAAAAATACAAAGCTATAAAATACATTCATCTTTTATGGGGTTTTATTGCAGGAGTAGCATTTATCTTTTTGCCAACTATTATTATCTCCTTTACCAATAGATATTATCTATCAAATTTAAACAACCATGTTCCGACCTTCTATTCTTATTTTGGATATATATTGTGCATTGTAATGATAATTGCTGCCATTCTGAACCTTGTGTCTTTCTCTAAGAAACTCCGAATTGGCTTTCAGATTACAGTAACTTTATTATTATTTGTTGTTTGCATTCTTACGCAAAGTATGAATAAGGCTATTTGTGAGGATTTGCAACTAAGCAATTTCCGTTTTGAGATGGTAGAGGAAGTAATTGAAGATTCAAAGCTAATAGATTATACTACCAAAACTCCTATATGCTTTGAAGAGGCAGGCTACACAAGCTCAACAATTGCTAAATGGACAACATGGCAATACTTCTCTTGGCAGTACTATTTTATAAAAGTAACCTCAAAAGTCAATAATTTCTTTAACCTATATGAAGATCTATATACTAAATACCATAACCTTGATACGCTTACTTGGGTATGCTTTTTCAGGCAGACCTACAAAACCCAAGATGCCTTAATGTATTTCTCCTCTCAGAAAGGCAGCTCTTTGCCTCCAAAACAAAAAGATATACTATCCAATAAAATAGTTGCACTTTATCATAGTCCAATAAAAACATTCAATGTTAGCATTGTAACATTAAGCCAAGATGATACTGTTTATCTAAATAATATGCCTATGAATAAGATAGGTAATTATCATAACTTAAATATAAGCTTTGTCCCATTAAAGAATAAAAACTCTTCTTCCTTTTCAATTAGAGGGAATAATTTAGTGGCACAAACATTAACTATAAGTAATATTCCAAGCTCTAATGAGTTTCATAAAACAAAGTATATCTCAGAGGTAAATCGTAAGGCATATATAGAAAATATTATATTGGATATCCGTAGTAGTTCAGGCTGGATGCAAGATGTTACAAGAAAAGCAAAAGAAAGAAATAGAACAATCAAGCAGACCCTAAAAGACGAAGCCACTTGGTATTACGACAATGTGGTATTAAAGAAAGAAGATAGCATTCAATAAAAAGAAAACTTCGGAAAATTATTCTCCTTCTTAAAACTACACTAAAAAGATGTATGTAAATAAGATTTGATTCTAATTTTCCGAAGTTTGATTCTAAATTATTAGAACTTGATTCTAAAAATTTAGAATCAAGTTCTAATTTTCTAAACCCTCTTAACTAATATCCGCTTTTGCAAATTCCTTATAGAAATATGGGATTGTTTCTATTCCTTTGAAGAATTGCTCTAATGGATAGTTTTCGTTTGGTGAGTGAATTGCATCAGAACCTAAACCAAAGCCCATAAGTATTGATTTTATTCCTAATATCCTTTCAAAACCTGCAACAATTGGAATAGAGCCTCCACTTCTTGTTGGAATTGGTCTTTGTCCGTAGGTTGTTTCGTAGGCTTTCTCTGCTGCCTTGTAGGCTGGCATATCTATTGGAGAAACATAGGCATAACCTCCATGAAGAGGAGTTACTTCTACCTTAACAGAATCAGGTGCTAAGCTTTCAAAGTGTTTTTTGAAACGTTCTGTTATAACCTCGTAGTCTTGGTCTGGAACTAAACGGAACGAAATTTTAGCATGTGCGGTTGAAGGAATAACAGTTTTTGCTCCTTCTCCTTGGTAGCCTCCCCAAATTCCACAAACATCCAATGAAGGACGAATACCTGTACGTTCAATTGTTGAGTAGCCTTTTTCTCCATGTAGTTCTTCTATGTCTAATGCTTTTTTATACTCTTCTTCGTTGTATGGAGCTTGTGCCATTAAATTTCTTTCTTCATCTGAAACAACAATTACTTCTTTATAGAAATCAGGAACAGTTATATGGTTATTGGCATCTGTAAGTTTGGTTATCATCTCACAAAGTATATTAATAGGATTTGCAACTGCTCCTCCATAAAGTCCTGAATGAAGATCTCTGTTTGGTCCGGTAACTTTCACTTCAACATATCCCAAGCCTCTTAGCCCTGTTGTGATGGATGGAGTATCTTTATCAATCATTGAGGTATCGGAAACTAAAATAATGTCGGCTTTAAGCAATTCCTTATTTTCTTCACAGAAAGGATAAAGTGATGGAGAGCCAATTTCTTCTTCTCCTTCAAGCATAAACTTAACATTACATGGCAATTGGTTTGTCTTTACCATATATTCAAAAGCCTTTGCGTGCATAAAAGCTTGACCTTTATCATCATCTGCACCACGAGCCCAAATCTTTCCATCCCTAATTTCTGGTTCGAATGGTGGTGTATTCCATAATTCAACAGGGTCAACAGGCATTACATCATAATGACCATAAATCATAACTGTTTTAAGCTTTGGATCAATGATTTTTTCCGCATAAACAACAGGATTACCCTTAGTTGGCATAATCTCACACTTGTCTGCTCCTGCTTCAAGTATTAGTTTTTTCCAGTATTCTGCACATCTAAGCATATCTGGTTTATGAGCTTCAATTGAGGATATTGAAGGGATACGAATTAATTCGAATAACTCGTTTAGAAATCTTTCTTGATTTTCTTGAATGTAATTTTTAATAGTGTTCATATTTATATTTATTCTGTTTCTTCTTCGTAATATTCTGGAAGAGTTAAATCATCTTTTGAAAGGACTGGGAAATTAATATAGTCTCTAATGATGGCAACGTTAGGATATATTGCTTTAAGGGTAAGGTAATCTGAAAAGGAGTCTAATTTTGTTTGATAATCACCACATTTCACAATAAAACTGGGTTCGTCAAAAAAGACATAAGCCCTAAGTTGAGGGAAGTTTTGGTTTATTTCATCTCTTAATGTAAAGGCTTTTTGCTTTGAACCAACTCCTGTGAAGACTCCTACTTTAATTCTAAAACCTGGTGCTGTTCTTGATATTTCATTAAATACTATGTGTTGCTCAAGAATTGTTTGTAATCTACCATCGGCAATTACTTCTACTTGTGCCTTAGCTTGTATTCCTAATAAAATAAATGTCAAGAATAGTAGTAATATTCTTAGTTTCTTCATTAGTTTATTTTAATGGGGTTATTTTGCTGCCCCATGTAGTTGCACATTTGGCACAATTAAAACTGGGAATGGTGATTGATTTATCATTTGTTGTAAATAAGGACCAAGGAAGAAAAAGTTTGAAATTGTTTTTTCTTGTTCAACCATAGTTACAATCAAGTCTGCATTTATGCTTTTAGAATACTCTATTGTTGCCAGAGCTACATTTTCAGTATCAACAAAATCCGTTGTAAATGGCAATGCATGTTGAGTTAAAAACTTCTCAACACTTGCAACATAACTCATAACATCACTTCTTACAGTTTTAACATTGCTTGTCTGTACTCCCAATATACAAATACTTGATTGAGGGAACATCTTTGCGAACTCAATTGTCCAAGGCACCTTTTGACGAGTATCTCTGGAAGAATCAATTGGAAGCACAAGCTTTTCAAGATGTTTATCAAAATTAAAGGTTTCTCTTACAACCAAAACAGGAGCATTACACTCAATAATCATTTTAAATGCATTCTGTCCAGCGTATTTTTCATCATAACCACCTTTACCATGAGCACCAATAACAAGTAAATCTGGATTTTCATCCTTTACCAATTTGGCCATGGCTTGATAAACCTTACCAGTACAAGTAATATAAGAAATGCTCTTGCCACCTAATTTGGATTTATTTTCAATGGCTAATTGATTTAGTTCTTCTTTTGCTTCTTCTACGTTTTTTTCGTTATTTTCAACCCAAGCCATTAAAATATCGGCTCCTGTACGGTTTGCAATATCAATTGCTAAGCGTAAAGCTGTCATAGAAGAAGAAGAAAAATCTATTCCTACAATAATTTGAGACATCATAAGCATTAATTTTTTAAATTAATAATAAATTTTATTGGTTACTTACAATGGAAAGTACTATTTTTGCAAATATAATTTTCCAAAATAATTTTTGGCAAATATAGACATAAATTGTTATAAACCAAAAATAAATTATATTTATTTTAAATGAACGAGAACCTAAACCCTAATTCTTCAAGACTTAACAACACTGAAAAAGACTTTGAAAGAGCTTTAAGACCATTGCATTTTGATAGTTTTGCAGGGCAACCTCAAATTATTGAAAACTTAAAGATATTTGTTCAAGCAGCGAAGGAAAGAAATGAAAGTTTGGATCATGTTCTTTTGCACGGACCTCCTGGTTTGGGAAAAACAACTCTTTCTCATATTATTGCTAACGAACTTGGAGTAAACCTTAAACTAACCTCAGGACCTGTTTTGGATAAGGCAGGAGAACTAGCTGGGATACTGACCAACCTGGAAGAAAATGATGTTTTGTTTATTGATGAAATTCATCGTTTGAGTCCTGTGGTTGAGGAATATCTCTACTCAGCGATGGAAGATTATAAGATAGATATCCTAATTGAATCTGGACCAAATGCAAGAAGCGTACAGATTGAACTATCTCCTTTTACTCTAATTGGAGCAACCACACGTTCGGGACTTCTTACTGCACCTCTTCGTTCACGCTTTGGGATTACCTCACGTTTGCAGTACTATAATCACGAAACCCTTCACAAGATAATTAAACGTTCTTCAAATATTCTCAACACACCAATTGAGGATGATGCTGCCGAAGAGATTTCAAAGAGAAGCAGGGGAACTCCAAGAATAGCCAATCTTCTACTTAGAAGAGTTAGGGATTTTGCACAGATTAAAGGCAATGGAACAATTGATTTAGAGATTGCACAAATGGCTCTTTTGGCTTTGAATGTTGATAAATATGGATTGGACGAAATGGACAATAGAATACTTTCAGCAATCATAGATAAATTTAAGGGAGGACCTGTTGGACTTACTACAATTGCAACTGCTGTTGGAGAAGATGCAGGTACAATTGAAGAGGTATATGAACCCTTTCTTATTCAAGAAGGTTTCTTGATGAGGACACTACGAGGAAGAGAAGCAACCCCATTAGCCTATCAGCATTTAGGAAAGAACTACCCAAACAAGCAGGGAGAAATAGGGAATTTATTTGAATAAACAAGAAATTAAAAATAAAAAACAATAAATATATGGCAACACATAAAATCAGTGCTAAGAAATTAACACTAAAACAAGTTGAAAAAATATTAGATTCCAACATGAGATTGGAACTTTCGGAAGACGCAAAAAAAAGAATTCAGGATTGCAGAAACTACCTTGACAAAAAGATGAAAAACCAAAAAGAACCAATCTATGGAGTTACAACAGGATTTGGTTCATTATGCAATATCTCAATCAGCAAGGAAGAACTCTCTCAACTACAAAAGAACCTTGTAATGTCCCACGCTTGCGGAATGGGAGAAGAGGTACCAGAGGAGATAGTAAGAATAATGTTACTAAACAAAATACAATCCCTTTCTTACGGAAACTCCGGAGCACAATTAGTAACCATAGAACGTTTGATTTCTTTCTATAACGAAGGAGTTTATCCAGTAGTTTACCAACAAGGTTCACTTGGAGCCTCAGGAGACTTAGCACCACTTGCTCACATGTGCCTTCCTCTTTTAGGATTAGGAGAAGTATATTATGAAGGAGAACTTTACACAGCAAAAGAAATCAATAAGAAATTTGGATGGAAACCAATAGAGCTTAAATCAAAAGAAGGACTTGCCTTACTCAACGGAACACAATTTATGAGTGCCTATGCAGTTTGGAGCATATTGAAAGCACAAAAACTATCCTTCCTTGCTGACCTTATTATGAGCGTTTCGTTGGAAGCCTTTGACGGAAGAATTGAACCATTCTTTGACCCAATTCATCAAGCAAGACCACATAAGGGGCAGATAGAAACTGCAAAGAACATCAGAGATTTCCTTGAAGGAAGTGAGATAATTAAACAAAAGAAACAACACGTTCAAGACCCATACTCTTTCCGTTGTGTACCACAAGTTCATGGAGCCTCAAAAGATGCTATTGGCTGGGTGGCAAGCGTTATCACAACAGAAATAAACTCCGTAACTGACAACCCAACAGTATTCCCAGAACTTGACCAAGTTATTTCAGCAGGGAACTTTCATGGACAACCCCTTGCAATAAACCTTGACTTTTTGGCAATAGCAGTAGCAGAACTTGGCTCCATAAGTGAAAGAAGAACCTATCAACTAATTGGAGGGAAAAGAGACCTGCCATCATTCTTAGTAGCAAACCCAGGACTTAACTCAGGCTTTATGATACCACAATACACCCAAGCCTCCATAGTGTCGCAATCCAAACAACTCTGCACACCAGCCTCCGTTGATACCATTGACTCCTCACAAGGACAGGAAGACCACGTTTCCTTTGGTTCAAATGCAGCCACAAAACTATATAGAGTAATCAACAACACAGAAAGAATACTTGCAGTGGAACTCTTCAACGCAGCACAAGCACTTGATTTCAGAAAACAAAAAACAGGACTCAAATCAAGCCCATCAATAGAATCCTTTATTGAAGAATACCGCAAGGAAGTGAACTTCGTGAAAGAAGACGAGATAATGTTCACTCTAATGCAAAAGAGCGTTGATTTCCTTGACAATATTGTAATTGTTGAAGAATAAATAACTTCTTAATGGCTTTTCTTCCTATAACAAAAAAAGAAATTGAAAGTCTTGGCTGGGATTATGTTGATATAATTATCGTTAGTGGCGATGCTTATGTTGACCATCCGAGCTTTGGGCATGCCGTTATTGGAAGAGTGCTTGAAAGGAATGGTTTTCGTGTTGCTATTATCCCTCAACCCAATTGGCGTGATGACCTAAGGGATTTTAAGAAGTTTGGGGAACCTCGTTTGTTTTTTGGGGTTAGTGCTGGGGTTATGGATTCTATGGTTAATCATTATACTGCTTTGAAGAGAAAAAGAAGTGATGATGCCTACACTCCCAATTCGGAGGCTGGGTTTAGACCCGACTATGCTACCATTGTTTATTCCAATATTCTAAAAGAGATTTACCCCAATACTCCTATTATTATTGGAGGGATTGAAGCCTCCATGAGAAGAAATGCTCATTATGACTATTGGTCGGATTGTTTAAAGCCTTCTATTTTGGTGGAGAGCAAAGCGGATATGTTGGTTTATGGAATGGGTGAAAAAACAATTGTGGAAATTGCTCAGCGATTGAGGAGTGGTGAGAAGATTAGCCAGATAAAAGATATTTATCAGACAGGTTTTGTTTCAAAGGATATTCCAAATAATGATAATTGGAAAACAATTGAGCTACCCTCCTATGAAGATTGCTTGAAGAGTAAAACCAAACAAGCCACATCCATACTTCAAATTGAGAAAACCTCCAATAAGATTATTGGAGAAAGATTAGTTCAAAAGCATGGTGAGGATTATGTTATTATAAATCCTTTTAACCCTGACTTTTCTCAGGAAGACCTCGACCAATCCTTTGATTTGCCTTACGAAAGGGCTCCACATCCAAAATACAGCAAAAGAGGAAAGATTCCTGCCTTTGAGATGATAAGATTTTCTGTGAATATTCATAGGGGTTGCTTTGGAGGTTGTTCCTTTTGTACTATTGCAGCACATCAAGGCAAGCAGATTATTTCCAGAAGCGAGGAGTCAATCCTTAGAGAGATAGATATTATTGCAAAGGATAAGGAGTTTAAGGGATATTTAAGTGATTTGGGTGCTCCTTCTGCAAATATGTATAAGATGAAGGGAATAGACTTAAAGATTTGTCAAAATTGCTCAAAACCTTCATGCATTTTCCCTAAGATTTGTAGTAATTTGAACTTTGATCATAAGCCACTCTTGGATTTGTACAAGAAGGTAAGAGACCTGCCTTATATAAAGAAAGCCTTTGTTGGAAGTGGTTTAAGATATGATTTATTTATTGGAATTGACAAGGAAAAGGAGAAGAAGTACCATACAAAAGAATATTTTGAAACAGTATTTCAACATCATATTTCTGGGAGGTTGAAGGTTGCTCCCGAACATACTGAGGATAGGGTTTTGAACCTAATGCGAAAACCTTCATTCAATCAATTTATTTCTCTAAAACACACTTTTGATGATTTAAACAAGAAATATAACCTTAAACAGCAACTTATCCCCTATTTCATTTCCTCTCATCCGTCCTGCACCTTAAAGGATATGCTCTCACTTGCACAAAAGACAAAGAAATTGGGCTATAGATTGGAGCAGGTTCAAGACTTTACCCCTACACCAATGACTATCTCAACCGAGATTTACTATACTGGAATAGATATAATGACAAAGGAAAAATTATTTGTTGAGAAGAGCCTTGAAGGCAAACGCAAACAAAACCAAGCTTTCTTTTGGTGGAAAAAATAAAGAATTATATTTATAGCTCATTTTTATAGAAAATATAGCTCAATATTCTTGTTATTTGAGCCATAATTAGTATTTTTGTGAGCTACAAAAAGTTTAATATGGATTTCATAGTGAGGGAGTGTAAATCCCGCACGACAGAATAAAACAAGTAATAAAATTATTAAAACGAAGAGTTAGCAAAATATCTTCTGAAAAGAATTTACTGAAACGAAGAGTTAGTAAATTAAAACGAAGAGTTATTTTAAATTAATGCAAGAAAAAAATTACTTCTTAATTATACTATTATAAACCTTATCGTTTTTGATTATTGAAATTGCTTTTTGAGATTCTTCATCATAAGAAGCTATTATGTGGTAAGGAAAAAGAAAAAATATGACTATTTTGCTAAATAGAAATAAAACAAATAAATAATCATCTCACTTTATATTCTCTAATAATGGAGCCATCTTCAGTTTCTAAAATCAAACTATCTTTGGTTAGTTTCTTAATTAAGAAAGATCCTATAAGAAAATCTTTATCATAAAGATAAAATGTGTCATTATTAATTTTATATAGATTTGTATCTGGACTTTCAAAATACCAAATTCTCTTATTGTCAATAATAATAAAATCAATATTTGGATTTTCTTCAGAAGTCCAATATCCTTTCAAATTATTTAATTTATCTGTTTTACAAGAGAGAAAAATAAATAATATAAGTAAAATCTTGAAATTAGACAATCTCATTTTTGTCATAATTTTAGGTGCTGACTTAATGTTTTTAAACTTGAAATATAAAGATAATATAAGTGCCTTATAGCACCCTGCCTTTATCTCTTGCTTATTATACTATTATAAACCTTATCGTCTTTGATTATGGAAATAGCTTTTTGAAGTCCTTCATCAGTATCCTTTATAGATTGGTAATAGTAATTAACGCCATAAAGATTGCGTGCTATCATTGCTTTTAGGACTGCTTCAATATAAATGTCGGACTTTTGCATCATATTCGACATTTTCTTATCTTCATTCTCTGCTTTTTCTACTATATTACTTAATAAGTCTGGATTACTCAAAAGCTCTTTTGCATAGGTTTGATAGGAAGTGTAGCTTGGCGAAGTTGAATCTTTAATTTGTTCTTGAATATATTGAAGAAGCATTTGATTTACCCATTCTTTCTTTATTTCATTATGTTTTACTCCTTCCTTTTCTGCGTAAGAGGAAAACTTTTCCATAAGTTTTAATGATGGATAAACTTTATTGAAATCTTCAAAGGTTGGGTTTTCTTTCAAGAATTTAACTCTGTTTTCATCTACCCATAGCATTGTAAAGTTATTGAACAAGCCCTTTGAACGCAAATTAATTAAATAGTCTGATGCTCTGGAAGTATCCATTGGCACAAAAACATCCGGCATTATTCCTCCTCCTCCGTAAACAATTCTTCCGTTTTGGGTTGAGTATTTAAGTGAATCTGGAAATATGATTGAGTCAGGGGTTATAAATTCTTTATGTTCGTATCGTTTTATATAGTCTTTATAGTAAGAGTCTAAGCCGTCATCCCATGGTTTTTGAATACAACGACCACTTGGAGTGTAGTAGCGTGAGGTTGTTAGTCTGATTTGTGAACCATCAGGCAGATTAAATGGTCTTTGAACAAGTCCTTTTCCAAAGCTTCTTCTTCCAACAATAACTCCCCTATCCCAATCCTGTACTGCTCCACTAACAATTTCACTGGCTGAGGCTGATGATTCATCTATTAATATAACAAGTTTACCTTTTTCAAACTCACCTTTTCTTTCGGCCTTGAAGTCGTAGCGAGGCGAAGATACTCCTTCGGTATAAACCAAAAGTTTATCCTCAGAAAGAAACTCATCACATAGTTTGAAAGCAACATCTAAGTATCCTCCTCCATTTCCTCTTAGGTCAAATATTAGTTCTTTCATTCCCTTTGCTTTCAAATCTTTTATTGCCTGTGTAACTTCATTAAGAGAATTTTGAGCGAACCTATCTAAACGAATATAGCCAAGATCTTTATCAAGCATAAACCAAGTATCAACACTTGTGATTGGAATCTTATCTCTAATTATATCAAATACTATTGGCTCTTTCCTACCCTTACGTTCTATTGTTACTTTTACTAATGAACCTTTCACTCCTCTAAGGTTCTTAAATACCCAATCGTTTTTTATGGTATCGCCTGTTGCAATTTTATCATCAACCTTAATTATTTTATCTCCTGGCATTACTCCAAGCTTTTCAGATGGTCCTCCACGAATTACATCAACAACATAAATAGTATCTTTCATTATTTGGAACGAAACTCCAATTCCATCAAAGTTTCCAACCAAAGGTTCATTCATTTTTTGTACGTCTTCCTTCGAAATATAAACTGAATGAGGGTCTAATTCCTTTAACATATTTACTATCCCTTTTTCCACTATATTTTTCATATCTGGTTTTTCAGCATAGTAATATCTTATCATATTTAAAGTAAAGGACATCTTGTTATCAGTTGCCAATAGTTCGTTTCTATCTATGTTCTGTGATGATAGAAAAACAGGAATTAGTAAAAATAAATAAAAAATATTTCGTTTCATTATAATAATATTTGTTCTTTCTCGTTTTAAAACTAAGTTGCAAAAATAATAATTTAATTAATAAATCAATGAGTATATACGGAATTATAATAATAATTACATTAGTTATATCTTTTGTGGGACTTTGGAAAATCTTTCAAAAAGCAGGAGTCAAAGGTTGGTATAGTGTAGTTCCTTTCCTTAACGCTTGGTATGCCGTAAAAATTACAAATAAGAAATTTTGGTGGTTTATTTATTGCCTAATACCTTTCATTAATATCTTCGTTGCAATGCTTATTATTATTGAGATAATGAAGTGTTTTAAGAAAAACGGGCTATTAATTCAAATCGCAGGGGTTTTATTTCCTTTTATCATTCTACCATGGTTAGGATTTTCAAAAAAAGAAACTTATACTCATCCTTCTCAATTACCAAAAATAAAACATTCCTCAGCAAGAGAATGGGTTGATGCAATATTATTTGCTGTAATTGCTGCCTCAGTAATTAGAATGTTCTGCTTTGAAGCTTACACTATTCCTACCTCATCAATGGAAAAATCACTTCTTGTTGGTGATTATTTGTTTGTAAGTAAGATTGCTTATGGACCAAGAGTTCCTAACACTCCTATTGCTTTCCCATTGGTTCATCATACAATACCTCTATTAAATGTTAAATCGTATGTTGAATGGATAAAGTTAGACTATCATCGTTTCCCTGGCTTTGGCAAAGTGAAAAGAGGGGACAATGTTGTGTTTAATTTCCCTGATGGAGATACTCTCTCAACAACCTATCAGAGTGCGGATAGTTATTATAGCTTGGTTAGAAAATACGGCATGGAAAGAGTATGGAATTCTACTCAGGAGTTTGGAAAAATAATTACTCGTCCTATTGATAAAAGAGAAAACTTTATTAAACGTTGTATTGGACTTCCAGGCGAAACTATTTCAATTGAAAATCAAGTTGTATTCATTAATGGAAAGCCAATTGAAAGCCCGAAAGATTATCAAATAACCTACAAGATAGAAACTGAAAACGAGGCTTCTTTAAATGAAAAAGAACTTCTAAACATTGGAGTTTCAAAAGAAGATATGGATATGATGTATCTTTCATATTATATTAATCTAACCAAACCCCAAATAGAAAGTCTTTCTACAACTCCTTATGTTTTGGACATTCAACCTTTACAAGTAGAAAATCAAACATATAGCACATTTACCAAAGTTCCTTGCAAGGTTATATTCCACCCAGAACTAATTGACAAAACCTCTGTATTAAGAATGGTTGCTGTTGATACATCGGAAATAAACAAAGCATTCAACTATCCAACCTTGCCTCTTTCTAATGAATTAGTTGAAAAGATTAAGACTTTCCCTTATGTGAAATCTATCACTCCTGTTTTGTGTATGAAAGGTTATAAAGAAAAACATCTCTTCCCATATGTAGATGAATTAGATTGGAATGTTGATAACTATGGACCTGTTTTAATTCCTAAGAAAGGAATGAGTGTTGAACTAACTCCTATGAATATAGCCTTATATAAAAGAGTTATTACCGCCTTTGAGAAGAATGAAATGGAAGAAAGAGACGGAAAAGTATATATTAATGGTAAAGAAACTAAAACATATACCTTTAAAATGGATTATTACTGGATGCAAGGAGACAACAGACATAACTCCGCAGATAGTCGTTTTTGGGGATTTGTTCCAGAAGACCATATTGTAGGAAAAGCATCTTTTGTTTGGTTAAGTTTAAACAAAGACAAGAGTTGGTTTAGTAAAATAAGATGGAATAAATTATTTAGAATAGTAAAATAAAACAACAACAAAACACATAAACATGAAAACTTTAAAAATTTTATTAGCAGAAGGTGATTTAAATTTAGGACCAATCCTAAAAGTTCATCTTGAAAAAAGTGGTTTCCAAACAATATTGGTTACCGATGGTCAGAAAGCAATAGAAACCTACTCTGCAAAAGAGGTTGATTTTATTATCTTAGACGCCTCATTAAGCATAATGGACGGCTATATGACAGCAGAAACAATAAAAAATATGGATTCAAAAATCCCTATCATATTTCTTGCTGGACGTTCTCAAACCCTGCAAAACAAGTTGAGGGCATTTGAGATTGGAGCTGACGATTTTATGTACAAGCCTATTAATTTAGATGAATTAGTTTATAGGATACTTGCCATTGCAAAAAGAGTCTTTGGAGAAAAATCAAAGGAGAATATATTCTACATTGGAGATTACTATGTTTTTGATTATTCTAAACGTATCCTGAGCTTCAAAGGTAATAACGATTATGTAGCAGAACAAATCAAACTGACAGGAAAAGAAAGTGAACTTCTGAAAATATTCCTTCTGAAAGCAAATCAAACAATAACCAGACAAGTTATATTGCAAAGGGTTTGGAAAAACAATACCTATTTTAGTGCAAGAAGTATGGATGTTTATATAACCAGACTAAGAAAGTTATTACAATACGACCCAAATGTTAAATTAGCAAACATACATGGAGTTGGATTTAAACTTATGTTTACTACACAAAATACAAAATAGAATAGTAAGGGATAAGCTCTTATTTGTTGAGTAAAGAGCTACTCTTTAAACAAAAAAAACTCCACTTTTAAGAAAATTAAAGTGGAGTTTTTTGTATTGAGATAAGTATTATCTCTTTATTTTAACAAAGTTTTATTATAGCTTTGCAATGCTTCCAAAGCGTTTGTCTTAACACTAATAAAATCTGTAATACCTTGTGCCCTGAAGTTTTCTATCTGCTCAACAGGGTTACCTGCTACCACGATATGATTAACCTTTCCTTTCAAAATAGGCATTACACCTGCAACTAAATCTGCATATTCTTCATCGGAAGAACACAAAACAACTATTTCAGCCTTAGAATCTAAAGCTGCCTTAGCCCCTTGTTCTGCCGAAGCAAAGCCTAAATTATCTATAATTTCATATCCAGCAATTCCAAACAAATTAGTTGCAAAACCTGCCCTTGCTTTTCTCATTGCAAGGTTGCCAAAGGTTAAAAGAAATACTTTTGGTTTATGAGAAGATTTCTCTACTTCCATTCTCAACTCTTCAAATGGTTCAGACAAACGATTACAATTTAAAGTTTTTATTTCACCTTTTCCATTAGTAATCCCATGACAAAGAGTTTCAACCTTTGAAGACATTTCCTCATTTAGATTTGGATATTGATTTGTTCCTAAGATAGAGGTCTTTCTGATTGCAACATCTTTTGCTCTTTTAAAAGCATTTGTTTCAATCTCTGCTTGAATATAACCTTCCTTAATTGCTTTTAGGAAACCTCCCTTTTCTTCAATTTGCTTAAATATATCCCAAGCAGCAGAAGCAATTGATGAAGTTAGGTTTTCAATATAATAACTTCCAGCAGAAGGGTCAATAACCTTATCTAAATAAGATTCTTCTTTAAGAAGTATTTGTTGATTACTTGCAATTCTATTTGAAAAATCATCTCCCTCTTTAAAAGCACAATCAAAAGGATAAACCGAAATAGAATCAGCACCCGCAATTGCCGAAGACATAGTTTCGGTAGTTGTTCTTAGCATATTAACATAAGGGTCGTAAATAGTTTTGTTGTAGAAAGAACTTTCAGTTGCAATAAACACATCATAAGCACTATCGCATTTAGGATTATACTCCTGCATAATCTTTTTCCATAAAATTCTTGCAGCACGTATCTTTGCAATTTCCATAAAATAGTTACTTCCTGTTGCAAAAGAGAACATCATTCTATAACCCACTGAATGAGCAGGAATACCTTTTGAGGTTAAATTAGCTAAATATTCGTTGGCTGCTGAAAGAGTATATGCTAATTCCTGAACAATTGAAGCACCTGCATTATTAAATACATGTCCATTCACAGTTATTGTGTCAAAATTTGGAATATTTTCTTTAACAATAGTCAATAAAGAGGCTAACCTTTCAAACATTTCTTCCTCTTGGCAACCAAATTCCCCTTTGTAAAGAGCATAAATTAAAGGATCATAATTCAAAGAACCATAAACTTTTTGAAGATCGTAATTTGATGATTTTAAATAATCAATAAATAATAGAAGAAAATCACGATAGCAAATATTCGTTTTAAAGTTTAGCTTAATTTCAGTTGGGTTAATACCATTCAAAAGAGTTTTCATATCTTCCATAGTTTTAACCTTTGTAACATCAAAACCAAGAGAGTTCACTCCTCTTTTAAGCCCTTCAATAGCAATTTGATTTGCAACCTTAATATCAGACTCAAAAATATCTTGACGAATATCCCAATTATTATCTTTCTTTGTTGTTGGTGCGAGATTCAAATCCTTAATATCCTCAGCCCTATAATAAGGTCTAACATCAATTCCTTCAATGGTTTTCCATACTAATTTCTTTTCATAATCGCCACCTTTAAGGTCAGCCATAATAACCTCTTCCCATTGCTCAGTTGAAACGGGAGGAAACTCTGAAAACAATTTATCTTTTTTCATATAATCTTTTTTAATATTTTAGCTTAAAAATCAATTTGCAAAATTAAAAAGAAATCAAGATATAACCTAATCTTTATTTTAGAAAATAATAAAAACGTGAATTTAATACTAATAAAACAAGTAGAGACGTGATTAATCACGTCTCTACAATTCTATTGTTTGGTAATTTGTTATTTATTATTGTACAATCAGTTTCAAAGTCTGATTAACACTCTCATTAACTATCCTAACACTATAAACCCCCTTAGCATAACCAGATAAATCAATCTCCAAATCATTCTTCCCTTTGTTTAAACTATGCCTTTGAACAACCCTACCAACCATATCATAAACCAAAACATCAGCATCAGAGTTTAATCCCTCTATTTCCAATCTTGCTTTACCTTCCGTTGGATTTGGATAGAGTTTTACTTGTAAATTACTTTGTGAAATATCTTCTAACCCCACAAACGACTTACATGCTAAATCTGAAAACTCACTTTCACAATCTCCAATTCTTGCTTTTACTTTATAGCAATACGGAGTTCCATTTAATAGGTTATTATCTAAATAAATAGGTTGAGAAACATTAGCTATCAAACTATCATTACGATAAATATCATATTCCGAGCTATTACCTTGCCAAATCAATTCAAAATAGTTTGGCGTTTGATTAATAACTAAACTCAAAGGTTTGTTTGGAGTAGGATTAACAACAAGAGAAAGATTAACCACACTATCACATCCATTAATTGCTTGAAGAGATTGAGTATGTAATCCAGAACTATTTACATTAAAACCATATTGAGAATAAGTTTCACCTTGACAAATCTCTGCTATTATTGTATCATTATAAATTGGATTGACAATTAAACTTAGATTAACTATACTATCACAACCTTTAATAGTTTGAAGAGATTGGGTATAGAAACCTGCTGTACTTACAATAAAACCAAATTGAGAATAAACTTCTCCTTGACAAATCTCTGCTATTATTGTATCATTATAAATTGGATTAACAATTAAACTTAGATTAACAACACTATCACATCCTTTAATAGTTTGAAGAGATTGAGTATAGAAACCTGCTGTATTCTCATTAAACCCAAATTGAGAATAAGTTTCTCCATTACAAATTTCAGCTATTATTGTATCATTATAAATTGGATTGACAATAAGATTTAAATTTATAATACTATCACATCCCTTTATTGTTTGAAGGTTTTGAGTATAGAATCCTGATGTATCTGACGTGAAATTAAAGCCATAATTATTATATAATTGTCCTTTACAGATTGTATCAAAATGATTTGTAAGATAAATTGGATTAACAATAAGATTTAGGTTTACAACACTATCACATCCTTTTGTTGTTTGCAAGTTTTGAGTATAGAATCCAGCTGTATAAACATTAAATCCATTCAAAGTATAAGTTTCATTACTACATATCTCTGCAAGTATTGTATCATTATAAATTGGATTAATAATCAAATTTAAGTTTACAATACTATCACATCCTTTAATAGTTTGAAGAGATTGAGTATAGAAACCTGCTGTATTCTCATTAAACCCAAATTGAGAATAAGTTTCTCCATTGCAAATTTCAGCTATTATTGTATCATTATAAATTGGATTGACAAATAAGTTTAAACATATCACACTATCACAAGAATTAACAGCTTGAAGATTGTATTTATAAATTCCAGAAGTATCGGCAACAAAACTAAATCCATAATTATTATAGTTTTGTCCTTTACAAATAGTATCGTAATAATCTGTTTGGAATGTTGGCTTAATACTTAGATTTAATATAACACTATCACATCCATTAACTAAAGTATAATCACCTGCAGTATTAATATTAGCACCATAATCAGTATAAGTTTCTCCTGGACAAATTGATGTTGTGATAAATTGTGCTGCTCTTGGACTACCTCCAATTTTATTTGTAAATTCATTCCAATATGAATTAGATTGATAACTTTGAATAGAAATACAAGGCAAATTAAAAGGTATAGTTTTACTTACACCGGAAAAACTATTCCCCTGAACAGCAGGAGGATTTATCGCTTTACTTGTTATTGAGGTTAATGAGTTACAATTATAAAAAGCATATGAAGGTATATTTTGAACACTATCCCCAATAATTAAAGTTCTGAAATTAAAACATCCATCAAAAACATAATACGTAGAAGTTCCCATTGAATAACAATTATTAGCATTAAAATAAACAGTATCTAAATTAGTGCAATATTGAAAAGCATTATTTCCAATTGAAGTAACAGAGTTTGGAATTGTAATTGAGGTTAATCCACTACAACCTCTAAAAGCATTTTGACCAATTGAAGTAACAGAGTTTCCAATTGTGATTGAGGTTAAACTAGTACAACCATTAAAAGCATAATCACTAATTGAAGTAACAGAGTTTGGAATTGTTATTGAGGTTAATCCACTACAATTATAAAAAGCAGAACTACCAATTGAAATAACAGAGTTTGGAATTGTAATTGAGGTTAAACTAGTGCAATGTTTAAAAGCTTCACCACCAATTGAAGTAACAGAGTTTGGAATTGTTACTGAGGTTAATCCAATACAACCATAGAAAACCCAATCACCAATTGAAGTAACAGAATTTCCAATTGTAATTGAGGTTAATCCATAACAATTATAAAAAGCAGAACTACCAATTGAAGTAACAGAGTTTGGAATTGTTATTGAGGTTAATCCACTGCAACCATAAAAAGCACCATAACCAATTGAAGTAACAGAATTAGGAATTGTGATTGAGGTTAATCCAGTGCAACCATAAAAAGCTTGATCACCAATTGAAATAACAGAGTTTGGAATTGTGATTGAGGTTAAACTAGTGTAATAAGAAGTAAAGGCATAATCACCAATTGAAGTAACAGAATTTGGAATTGTTACTGAGGTTAATCCAATACAATTACGAAAAGCATAATCACCAATTGAAGTAACTTTATAGTAATTACCACTATATTGTACAGAATCTGGGATTGAAACTGTTCCAGAATATTCATTTGGGTAATAGCTATCAGATGGACCTCTATAAGTTACTGCAACCGTTAGAGGGGAGGTTGAGGATGTGATATTATAATAGATTGTTTTCCCATTATAAACTGCTGAGAAGTCTTCGGCTTGGGTGTTTAGACTTATTGCGAATATTATTGCGAATAAAATTAATAATGATTTTTTCATGATATTGCTGGTTTAATTGTTAATTGTGGGTTAAATTCATTGGAATTAAATTGATTATTTTGAATACTGCAAACTTACAATATTAAATGGAATAAAAAAATAAATTGACAAAAAAAATAAAAAATATATTGTTTTTTATTGTTTTTACATCCTTTGGAATAAGTGTAGTTTTTAAGTTCTTTAAAGTTTTTAACGTCCTTGAAAATCATCAGAAAAATTAAAACCTTGCTTCCATAAATTAAAACCTCGTTTGGGTAAATTAAAACGAAGAGTTAGTAAATTATCTTCTGAAAAGAATTTATTAGAATCAAGAGTTAGTAAATTAGAATCAAATTCTATTTTTTTAAGATAAGGTTTCAATTTATTATCTTATTTTTGCAAACTTAAACACTTTTTTAATGAGTAGCAGTAATTGGGTAAATAAGACCATTCTTCTTATTGCAAGTCAAACCATATCGCAATTTGGCTCAACGCTTGTGCAATTCGCCATTATGTGGTACATAACTCTTGAAACTAAATCAGGGGTTATGATGACTATTTCTATAATATGTGGATTTCTTCCTTCATTTTTCCTCTCTCCTTTTGCTGGAGTATGGGCAGATAGGTATAATAGGAGACTTATTATTGCTCTTTCGGACTCTTTTATTGCTTTTTCTACGCTGATTTTAGCTATTTTATTTCTCTTGGGTTACGATTATATCTGGCTATTGTTTGTTGTGATGGCGATACGTTCTATTGGCTCTGGAATACAATCTCCTGCCGTTAGTGCCATTATTCCTCAATTTGTTCCCAAAGACAAACTCCTTCGGGTTAATGGTATTAATAGTACAATTCATTCTATTGTGATGCTTGTTTCTCCAATGGTGAGTGCTTTTTTGTTGGCAGTGGCAAGCATTGAAGCTATATTCTTTATTGATGTCTTTACTGCTTTAATTGCTGTGCTTACTTTGGTTTTCTTTCTTAAAATACCTGCTCATCATAAAGCATTAGAAAGAAGGGCTAAGAGTTATTTGGAAGATATGAAAGAAGGGATAAATTATATTAGAACTCATAAGTATATTAGGCATTTCTTTTTGTTCTGCATTTTCTTTTTCTTTTTGATTGCTCCTGTTTCTTTTCTTACTCCTTTGCAAGTTACAAGAAATTATGGAAGTGATGTCTGGCGACTGACAGCTATTGAGGTTGCTTTTTCTATTGGGATGATGTTAGGGGGAATAATTGTTAGTTATTTAAAAGGTTTTAAAAACAAAATTCATACTATGGCTTTTGCTTCTTCTATTACTGCTATCACTACTTTTGCTCTGGGTTTTGATATTTTGTTTTGGCTCTATTTGGTTATTATTTTTAGTATGGGGCTTGCTGTTCCTCTTTTCCATACCAACTCTAATGTTCTTTTGCAAGAGAAGGTTGAAGAGGAGTATTTGGGAAGAGTCTTTGGTCTTTTTTCTATGATTGCCAGCTCAATGGTTCCAATCGGAATGTTGGTATTTGGTCCTTTGGCTGATGTGGTTTCAATTGAAATTATTTTACTTGCAACGGGAGCTGTATTGCTTCTTTTGAGCTTTCTTCTTTCTCGTAATAAGGAATTGCTCTCCTACGGAGAATAAAAAAAAGTGCAATAAAAGATATTCTCTCTATTGCACTTTGGGTATTATTAATTAAGGGTTATTATTTCTTTGGTGCTGTTGGAGCTGGTTTTCCTTCTAATTCACGGATTAGTTTTCCGTCAGCTTGTGCTCCTACTTTATCTCCTGCCCTGGTTTTTGAGGTTGCACGACGTTTTAGTGCATTAAGATGTTTTGGGTCTTTTGCAACAACTATATCAAAGTCGGCAATTGCTCCCTTATAGTTTTTATCGTTGTATTTTGCTGTTCCTCTACGATAAACATTATCTATATCATCTGGTTTAAGTTCTATTAGTTTATCCCATGCTTTAATTTCAGCTTTATAGTCTTTGATTGCTCCATTCAATACAGTTAGTGCTGAATAAACAGCTTCATTACCTGAACCAAGTTCTACAACTTTATTATAGTCTGCTATTGCTAACTTATAGGTTTCAGGGGTTTTTAAAACATAATTAGCATAAGCACGATTATTATAATAGTCAGCTTTGCTTGGGTCTAAGGTAATTAGTTTATTGTAGTCTTCTATTGCTCCCTGCCAATTATTTAAATTAGCGTAGGCACTTGCTCTGTTTTCAAGAATTACAGCGTTATTTGGGTCTTTTTCTAAAACAACTCCAAGTTCTTTTACATAACCATTCAAATCATTTGCATTTAAATAAGCATTAGCTTTTGCCAACATTGCAGCATTATCGGAAGGGTTCTTTTCTAAATATACATTATAGTCTGCTATTGCATTCTGAACGTCTTTCTTTTCAGAGAAAATATGTCCACGAAGCAAGTATGCACCAGCTTCTGTTTGGTTGATACCTATAAAGGTGGTTAAGTCCTTTAATGCATTATCGAAATTATTTAAATTGTAATTTGCAATCCCAGAATAATAATGCACATAATCCCAATTAGGAACCTCTGCTTTACATTCTGGTGCTTTTGCAACCATTTCTGTCCAATTTTTTGCATTATTAAGGTTGGTATAGATGTCAATCCATTTGTTTATTTTTTCTGCCTCTTCTGGTGTTTGTGCGTTTAAGCCAAGAGTAACAATTGAAAGCATTAATGCTAATAGAATTCTTTTCATCATTTTATTGTTTTATTTATAATTAATTTCATTTTCGTTTTTTATAACGTAATAATATTGTGTTTTGTTGCATTATTAGGTTTTATAATTGGAATTTTATGTAGGTTATAGGCTTTCCTTGATTTAAATAAATACTCTCGTAGAAGGTTCTAATTGATATTACATCTTCAAGAATATCAGAGCCATAGAGGTTATTGGTAGAAAGTAAAATCGTTTTCTTATGAGCAAGCAAAACTTCATTAAGAGTATAATCATAGAGTTCTTGCGAATCGGTTTTAAGATGAATTATCCCTTTTTCGATTAGAATCTTAGAATATAAATCTAAAAATCGTGGTGAAGTTAATCTCTTATTTGGTTTCTTTAATTGAGGATCAGGAAAAGTTATCCATATTTCTGATACTTCATTTTCTGCAAAATACATATCTAAAACCTGTATATGAGTGCGGACAAAAGCAACATTATTAATCTTCTCTTCAACCGAAGTCTTACAACCTCTCCACATTCTTGCACCTTTTATATCTACTCCAATAAAATTTTTATTAGGGTATTGTTTTGCCAAGCCAACGGTATATTCTCCTTTACCACAACCAAGCTCTAAAACTATTGGATTATTGTTCTTAAAGAAGTTCTTTTTCCAAGAGCCTTTCAAAGCAAATCCTTCCGAATTTTTAAGGTCTTCATACTTGTATTGAAACATATTAGGAAATGTTTCATTCTCTGCAAAACGTCTTAACTTATCCTTTCCCATTTATTATTATTTTTCTTTCTTTAATAAGGTCTTTAAAGTCATTAAGGTTATTTAGGTTGAGTTACTATATTTATTGACTTAAAAAGGTAGTTCGTTGTTATATATTAAAGTTTCCTCTTCAATAATAGAAGCATATTCATTAATATTTAGCTTAACGCTCTTTATCTTATTCCTATATAAATTAAATATACTTTCATTCTCAATTTCTTTTTTTCTATTAATGCTTATTTCTAAAAACTCTTTTTCTTTTTCTATTCCCAAAAATCTCCTATTGAAGAGGTTGGCAGCTATTCCTGTTGTGCTACTTCCTGAAAATGGGTCAAGCACCCAAGCATTTAGTTTTGTGCTGGATAGTATTATTCTTGTTAGAAGTGATAGGGGTTTTTGGGTTGGATGTTTTCCTTTTGATTTTTCCCATTGAGCAATTGCTGGTAAATTCCAAACATCTTTCATTTGTTTACCTTCATTACTTTCTTTCATTAATTCATAATCAAAATAATGAGGTACTTTTTCGTTCTTTCTTGCCCAAATTATGAATTCGGTTGAGTGTGTAAAATACCTGCAAGAAATATTGGGAGGTGGGTTTGTTTTTGCCCAAGTTATTACATTTAATATCTTGTATCCAAGCTTTGTAAGCTGATTTGCAACAGAAAATATATTATGATATGTTCCACTTATCCAAATTGTGCCATCTTCTTTTAACTTATCCCTACAAATAGAGAGCCATTTATAGTTAAATTCATTAATATATTCCTCTCCATAACTCCTATCCCATTCTCCCTTATTAACACTAACGATCTTTCCACTCTGAACACTTATTCCATCATTGGAAAGAAAATAGGGAGGGTCTGCAAATATTATATCAAACTTAAACTCAAACTTCGGAAGGAGCTCCGTGCAATCTCCTTCCAAAAGAGTGAAATTTTTATCCTTTGATTTATGGTAAGGGTTAATCATTAAAAATTCTTTTATCTTTAAAGCTCAACTACTTCTTCATCTAAAACTTTCTTTACAAATTGAGAAATTGAACTCAAATTATATAATGATGGAACGATTGAATAAGCTTCTTGTAGTTTGTTTTTAGCAGAATGCCAACCTTGTCCGTCAGTTATCCATACAAACTCATAATTTTCATATTGATTAATTTTAGGTGCTACATCAGAATATGATCTTGCTACTTCATTGAGTTTTGAGCCTCCACCATTATAATAATTAACCTCAATCAAATAAGTCTTTTGTCTTGTTTTTACAGCAAAATCAAACCTCTTTACATCTTCACCTAAGCTGATAATTTCAGGAAAATTTTTTATTGATACTTCTGTTTTGTATTTTATATTATTACTATCAAAAATTAACTTAATAGCATTACTCATACAATCTCCACCTCGGTTTTTTCTTGCATTAGTATCAAGTCCAACCTCAACTCCATAAACATAATCAACAAGATTTGTAATATCCTTGCGTTTGAACACATCAGACAAACCAGTTTCTTCAATATATTCAATTATCCCTTCTACGCTATTAAAATAACTACTTATAAAAACGGTATCTCCTTTTTGATTAATACATTTTCTATTATCCTTATTTCTTACAGCAATTAATATTTCTAACACATCAAATGTCTTAGGGTTTTCTTCATATAGTTCTTTGATTGCTTTTCCTAAATCTTCCTTTCCTATCAAGTAATTTAATTGATTGAGTTTGATTGCAATTTTTCTAACATTATTTGAAACCTTTTCAAAATCTGTGAAAGCACTAAGTGTAATATTAGTTTGACTTAGTTGAGCAATAAAATCATTGAAATTATCCTTCATATCATTATATATTAGCATATTTATATATCTGACTTTCTGCAACAGAATGATAATCTAAATCTATTAGCTTATCATTCTTAAAGTTGGAAATAAGTAATTCTGTTAGCTTACCTCTTTTTTCAGAGTTTGAATTAATAGAACGAGAAGCCCAAACCCTTTCTATCTTATAGTTATTATATAGATTATCAAAGAAATCATTTAATGGATTAGCACTCCTACAATCAGAATTGCTAAGTAATAGGAAACAATTCTTTTGGGTTATTTTGTCGCAAAACCTTTTTAACCTAATTTGTTCACTATCATCAAAACTTTCTTTTGAATAGGAGTTAAAACTTGAAGTTGAGGTTAAAGGTCTATAAGGTGGGTCGAAGTAAAAGAAAGTATTATCGTCAATATAGTTTATAGTATTTTCAAAATCAGAATTAAGAATCTCAACTTTTTGAAGCAACTTGCTATCTCTTAAAATTGTAGCCTCATCACATATCTTTGGATTAGAATATTTACCAAAAGGAACATTAAATAAACCTTTGCTATTTACTCTATATAAACCATTAAAACATGTTCTATTTAGGAATATAAACAATGAAGTATTATCAATTTCAGATAACTGTTTAGTATTGTATAAATCTCTTTTCTCTAAAAAATATTCTTTTCTCTTCTCTTCATTCAAAGCCAAATACTCAAATTCAATCTCTTTTAAACAGATGATTAATCTATTTGGATTATCCCTAATCGTCTTATATGCAAGTATTAAATCCTTATTAATATCATTAATTACTGCTTTTTTAATATTCTTGAATTTTTCAAGCATAAAGAATAACATAGCACCACCCCCAACAAAAGGTTCAATATAGGTAACTTCTTTTCCCACAAAAAGCTTCTTAGGAAGAGCATTATCAATTTGCGATAGAAGTTGTCCCTTTCCACCCACCCATTTAACAAATGGCTTTGCTTGTTTTTCTGTTTTTAGCATTATGATTTATTTAGCAACAAAGATAATAATAATTTTTTCAACCCCACAAAGCTACAAAAAGTTTGGATACATACAGCAAGTCAACCTTAAACTTATTAACCATTAACCATTATCTTAATCCCTTCACTTTTGATTCGGCTGCTACAAAATCCTTTAAATAATATGGCTCAAAATAAGCAACATCTTCAAAATCTTTATCCAAATACTTCCTTTGAGCCATTTCTGACATTAAGGTAGCATCAAGAAAAACTTCCTCTTCAAGCCTGCAATTAGATTTATCTTCAAAAAAAGACATTGTCTTCTTTGCACCATTGCCAACAAAAACATATTCCGAACTGCTATCAATATACTTCTGGTAAATCCCTTTTTCAATAATATCAGCACTTAAAGGTTTAATCACATTACCCTTTGAATCATAAATCTCACAATAAACTTCCATCCTTTTAGCATCAATCATTGCAACAGTATTAGCATTAGGATATTTTTCATTAACTCCTTTTTCCAAAATCCTAAGAGTTTCAATACTGATAAGAGGAATATCTAAGGCATAAGCTAATCCTTTTGCAGAGGAAACACCAATTCTTAGTCCAGTGTATGAGCCTGGCCCTTTACTAATGGCAATTGCCGAAAGCTCTTTATAAGAAATTGAGCTTTCATTTATTACTTGCTCAATAAAAATAGATAACATTTTAGAATGAGAATTTACCTCAGAGCTGCTTCTTTTGGAAATAATATCCCTTCCCTTAGCCAAAGCCACAGAGCAAATTTCTGTTGAGGTTTCTAAAAGTAGAATTAAAGGTTGCATAAGTAGAATTTAGTTTATTCCAAACATTTAAGAAAGCAAAAATACAATAATTTCTAAAATTTCATCCTATGCTGAGAAAAATAGAGAGCAAGAAACATATAATCTTTAACACATTTAAGCTCCTTAAAAAATTAATAACTCTTATTTAATATTCTTTTTTATAGTATATTTGCAAAGTCTAATTACAAAACTTTCGTAATATGAAAAGAAGTATTTTTATTATTTTATTAGCATTAATGTTTTTATCAGCAACTTGCAGTGATTGTCAGCATGAGGATTTGATTTCATACTATAATAGTCAGAGCAGAGACAAAGCTTTGCAAGGATTTTGGGAATTTACTTCCGACACTACTGTTTTTCGTTATATTCGCTTTAACAACATATGGTTTGAAGATGAATTAGGTTTTAGTGATTCCAAATGGAGTGTTCCTGATGATGAGATTTTTTGGTATTCTTCTGGTAATAAAATATATTTCTTTCACCACGCAGGTCAGTGCGAAAAATTTCCTTCAAAGGAATATTCTTGGACTTATGAGGTTAGGAATGATACATTATTTAGTCCAGATATGAAATATCCTTTTGCTGTGAGAAACTACCGAGTGGGCTATAATAAATAGTAGATTTACTTAGTAAGTGTATGCTTTGGAGTAAATCCAGAAGCATTAAGCATATTCCCAATAGAAAAGCCAAGCAGTTATATCAATAGCTCATTTATTGGGGCATTATATGAACAGAGTTTAATATCTAATTCTATTCTCACAGAATCAAGTTCTAATTTCTTATCTCTTGATTCTAATTTATTGGAATCAAATTCTAATTAACGAAATCATTAATTAAAAAAACTCCTACAAAAAATAAATTATCTCAGAGAAAAATAAAATTATCTCAGAGAAAAAATAAATTAAACACCGACTTTTTTAATTTAAAGGAACTTTCAATGGAATCAAGCGTTGTTAAATCAGATATGTCTAAACATTACTTTGGCAGATTGAGAAACAATTGTTCCAATTCGGTTGAAAGCATTTCATTTTTTATCTTCAATTCTAAGTGATTCAACTCCCAAATAGCTTTTTTTGGTAAGAACTCTTTCTCTTTACATATTTTTCTTTATCTTTGCAAACTTAAAATGCACACGTGGTGGAATTGGTAGACACGCCACTTTGAGGGGGTGGTGTCGGTTACGACGTGCAAGTTCAACTCTTGTCGTGTGCACATTTTATCTTGTAGTATAAATGCTTTTAAAGATTCATTCACAAGGGATAGAACAAAAACAAATTGAAGAAATTTGCAATTGTTTGGAAAAAGGTGGAATAATAATCTACCCGACAGATACCCTTTATGCCTTTGCTTGCAAGCTGGGATTAATGAAACCCTCCGAACGACTGGCAGCTTTGAAAGGAAAAAAGTTTGAAAAAAGCAATTTCTCTATTGTTTGCAATTCTATTTCTCAGGCTTCTGAATTTATTAAACCTATTTCTAATAATTTCTTTAAACTTCTTAAAGGGAATACTCCTGGTGCATTTACCTTTGTGTTGGAAGCCTCTACTAAAATCCCTAAGATACTTCAAAGCAAAAAGAAAACAATTGGAATTAGAATTCCCGATTGTGATATTGCTCAAAGAATTGTTGAGCAATTGGGTTATCCTCTAATCACTACTTCGTTGCCTAATGTTTGTGTTGATGATGAGTGTTTTATTAACCCTGAATACTTTGTTGATTTGTTTGGAGATAAGGTTGATATAATTATTGATGATGGCATTTGCACCAAAGGTTACTCTACGGTTGTAAGTTTGGTTGATGAGAAGATTGAAATTCTTAGAGAGGGTATTGCAACCTTAAAGTATTAAAACTTATTTGTAATTTATAACATAGAGATGCAGATAAAGATTTAAAAAATGATATTTGCTCCAAGACAACATATAATTCCAAAACATATAATCATTGTATTTTCTTTTTTGATTGTTTCTTTAAATATCTTCTCACAAGAGGACTTTCTTTTAGAAGCAGATAAAGATTATCTTTCTATTGTAAGTGAGAAAATAGATTCTAATAAGTATAGAGAAGCTCTGCAAATTGTTCAAGAGCAATTACAAAATGGCGAAGATGAATATCCTTTGCTTGAAAAAAGAGCTATTATCTATTATGGATTGAAGGATAAAAAAAAATCTTTTAAGGATGTTGATAATGTTATTTTTGAAAATAGGAGATACGACATAAGACTCTATCCTATTATTTCTCTTTACTATATTGATCAAAAGAAGAATTTTGATGCTGTAAATAGTTTGATTTATGCTTATAAATTAAGTAATGGAGGTTTTCTTCATTCGCTTTTAAAGCTAAGCAATACCGATAAAAAGAAGCTTTTACAGGCTGTTGCAACAGAATTCGCAAAAGAGGATACCGTAGTTGATTTATATCCTGTGAGAGGTTTCTTAAATTATTCTATTAATAACCTTAATGAAGCTCATTCCGATTTTATAACATCACTTGTCAATGAGCCAGAAAATGAGTATTTATACTTTATTTTTGGAGAAACAAAACTAAAACGGAAGGAATATCTTTCTGCTGTTGTTAGTTATAACTCGGCAATTTTCTATGGTTATAACGACTTGATAGTGTATAAACAAAGGGCTTTATCCAAAGGGTTTATAGATGATTTTAAGGGAGCTATTGAGGATTATAACCATATCTTAAAGCAAACTCCAAATGATTATGAGATTTACTATTTAAGAGGTATTGCAAAGAACTATTTAAGAGACTATAATGGAGCTCTTTCTGACCTTAATAAAGCAATAAAAATTAATAGTAATTTTGCTTCTGCATATAATTATAGGGGAATTGTTTATGGCAACAAAGACGATTATCCTGCGGCATTAATGGATTTTGATAAAACACTTTTACTTTCGCCCAATCATCCTTTTACTTTCAACAATATCGGCTTAGCACAAGTTAAGGTTGGACAAAATTCAAAGGCTCTAACCTTCTTTACCAAAGCAATTGAATTAGACCATACTCACGCTGACCCATATTATAATAGAGGTAAGTTAAAGTTTGACAAGGGAGATATAAAAGGAGCCAAAGAAGATTTAATACGAACAATAGAGCTAAACTTTCATAATCCAGATGCACACTATCATATGGCTTTAATTTATATTCATGAGAAAACCATAAACTCTAAAAAAAAGCTTGAAGATAAGATATGCTCCGAATTAGATATTGCTTCAAGAATGAATCATCTCAAAGCACAAGAGCTTTTCAATCAATTATGCAAACCAATTGAAGTTGAAGAAAATCAAGAAGAAGATTTAGAAGAAAACTCTTATTAATGTTCGCAACCAGAGGACAGCCCTTTGGCTGTATTCTTACAACAAGTAGGTAGTTTTTCTATTGCTCTTGCATCTGCTTCAATCCCATTAGCCTCAACACCTGCTTTGGCTAATGCTTTGGCTATTGTTTCTGGTGAGGTTGATTTTGGCTTATATACAACAGTAACATTTTTGTTTTCAACCGAAACCTCAAAGCCCTTCACTCCTTTTTCATAAGCCAAAGTTTTTTCTACAATTGGCACTTCACTCTTACAGCAGAACTTATCTAATTGAATAACTGTTGTTGCTTGTTTTGGCATTGATTTCTTATCTTCTTTTTGAGCAAAAGTAAAAGAAACCATAAATAGCATAAGAGCTGTAATTAAAATTGTTCTTTTCATTTTTCTATTTTATTTATAGTTTATTATTATTCTTTAAGGTCATTAAGGTTTTTATTTTATTGTTAATCTAATACCTGCATAAAACAATCTACCCATAACAGGAGCATAAACTACTGATGCATCAAAATCCCTACTAAATGGCCTATTAGCTCCAATTACTGGGGTATCTTGTGTGTAGTTTGTAATATTTTCTGCTCCAACGTAAACATCAAAGTTCTTAAACTTACGTGTTATCTGTCCTAACATAAAAATATACGGGTCAGAATAACCTTGTTTATCACCTATATTATTAGGTATTCTTTGTTTCCCATTAAATTGTGTGGTAAGGTCAAACATCCACTTATCATATTTTGTTTTATAGGAAAGTACAACCAAGCCTTTCAATTTACTTACATAAGGCTTTTCCATCAACACTCCATTAAAGGTTGTTTTAACATCATTGTAACGACCAGCCAATGAAATTGTAAAACGTTTTATTGGCTCTAAGGAAACATCTAACTGAAAACTATTAGAATAAGACTTCCCATCAAGATTATAGAATATAGCCTCACGAGGATTTTGTTCCAAATCCATAACCACTTGATTTAAGAAATTGGTATGATAATAATCCATTGTAACAGAAAACTGCCTTTCATCTTTGGTTGTAAACGATTTATGTATATTCAATCCTGCATTAACAGCATCTTCCATTTCCAAAGGTTTATTGTCTTTAATAATTATCTGACGTGAAGAAGCAAGAATTCCAAAATTATCAGCAATTATATTAGCACTCCTATATCCTTTTCCAGCTGCACCACGGAGAATTAAATCCTTGGCTATCTCCCAACGGAAATGCAAACGAGGAGTTATTAGATTTTTGTCGTAATGAGAATTATAATCGTATCGCAAACCTGCTGTTGCTGTGAATTTTTCTCCATAAATAAAAGAGAACTGGCCAAAAGCACCAGGGACAACCTCTTCTTTAAAGAAAGCATCTTTAATTAATGGAAGTGAAGAGTTAAAAGAAGTTCCATTTCCCATAGCTATATAATCTTCACTTAGGTTAGTATATCGCATTGAAGCTCCAACGGTGTATTGATGCCCGTGCCTGGTTTCGTTAGCAAAAAGAAAATTTCCATATAAGTCGCCTTGCTCTCCCAAATAATTATTTAATCCAAAGAATTGATTATTCTTAAAATAAGTACCTGTGATTTGAGTTCCAATAGAACCAGAATGCCCAACCATCCAACCATTCTTGGTAAAGAAATGTAGCCTATCAACTTCACCACCTAAGCCATAAATAGAAGTATCTCCTTTCAAATCCCTATTAAACCCCATTTGACCTCCCGTTCTTCTTTCGTGAAGATAATTTACAAGTGTGTGTGAATGGAATTTCTTACCCTCATACTGCCAACGATTAGCAAAATTAAACTGACCTTGTTTAGGATAGTCCATAAAACCATCTTTTCCCAAATGGTCTATCTCTTGCCAATTGAGTGAAGAATGTAAAAACAGACCTGTATATAATCTATCATTAAGTTTTATATTGGATTTAAGATTCAACTCTCCTTTAAGCTCTGAATTAAGATAAAGATTCAGAAAGAAAGGGTCAGCATTCATTGGTTTATCATATTCAAGATTGATTTGCCCTGTCATAGTTTCGTAGCCATGCACAACATTAGCAACACCTTTGCTTATTGAAATACTCTCCATCCAACTACCAGGCACATATCCCAAGCCAAAAGGAGCCGACAGACCACGCAAAAATGGCATATTCTCTAAAAGTAATTGAGAATAAACACCAGTTAGACCTAAGAGCTGTATTTGCTTACTCCCCGAAACAGCATCAGAATAACCCACATCCACACTTGCAGTATTCTCAAAACTCTCTCCCAAATTGCAACAAGCCAAATGCTTCAACCCTTCCGAAGATATTATCTCCTTTTGTTCAACACTCATCTTAGACATAAAAGAGCTTTGCTTTCTTTCAGTTATTGTAACTTGTCTAAGAGTTGTGGTATTTTCCTTTAAATAGATATCCAAATTAGGATTTGTCTTATCAATAGTTAAAGTATCGCTATGGTAACCTATATATGTGATAACCAATTTATTTGTTTTGGAATTGAGCGAAAGGGTATAAGAACCATCAAGATTGGTACTTGTTCCCTTATTAGTATTGAGCCAAATTAAATTCACATAAGGTAGCTTTTCGTTAGTTTTTTGGTCGTACACCACACCCGATATAGTCTTTTGAGAAAAGCCAACTAAGGATAAGCCCAGTATAAAAATAAGTACAAAAGCAGATAGTTTTTGCATAAAAAAGTATTTAAAATATTAATTTGACTAATTAGACACCAGCAAAGCGTAAAGATTACATTTCTATCAAAAAAAAAGTATGGACAAATGATAATTAGCCCATACAATATATTCTTTTTTTACTTTAATTTACTAACTTTTGATTCTAATTTACTGGAACTTGATTCTAATTTATTAACTCTTTATTTCAGAAAATTATCTTTTGATTTCATTTTTTAAGGACTTAAAGACTTTAAAGATTTTAAAGACCTTAATACTCTTAAATTATAAATAATATGTAATGAATCAAGACAACCGCTTCTAATTACTCTTACTGAGAGTTATAGAGTGGAACTGTTTTTTTCTGAGCGGGTTTATATTTCTTTTCTTTATCTGAATTTCGTGCTAAGACTCTTTCTATAAAACGCCATCTTCCTCTTTCAAACTTAAAGCCATTTATCTGCTCCGAGGGAACATAAAACTGACTCATACCTTCCATTCCTTCTACCGATTCGTACATAGGTTTTAAAACCTCATAAACTATCATCTGTTCTTGCACAACAGGAATAACCACAGGCGTAGTTTGGCGTTGGCGTTTTTTAAATAAAGAATTTTTGGATGAGGATTTATTCTTTTTTGATTTATCTTCATAGTATTGATTGTCCCACTTTAACACAAAACGTGCCTCTGCATTGTATTCAAACACATAACGCCGTCTATCTCTATCTTTATAGAAATAACTTGCCCCAAATTCTGGTTTGCCTGAGCGTGATTTAAAAGAAATGGGCTCAATAACTCTTCTCTTTGTGTAGATATTATTTGCATCAAAGCCTAAAAGGGTGTAAAAAGTTCTGTCATCATATTTGGTAGTGATAAGTTCGTAGTAAACTGCTCCAAACCAAGTATCGTTATCGCATTTGGCTAATTCTGGATTAAAGATTTCATCACTCTTATCGGTAAGTTTATATACTTCGTACTCGTCGGTTTGAGCGTTCTTTGCTTGTACAAATCCAAAACTCTCAAAACTCCCATCTTGCGAAACAATTGCCCAAGTAAATATTCGGAAAAAATTGTCGGAGGACTTCAAATTACTTATTCTGCTTAACTGCTCAAAGGGATAGGCAAATGACTTTTCCATTGAAAGTACTTCTTCAAAAATAAGCATTAGTTTCTCGTTAGCATTAAATCTTTCATTATCGGTTGGAGCATCATACATTAAATCCATATAATCTCTCATCTGGTTTTCAAACTCTAAGAACGTCTGATTAGATTGAGAAAACAAACTCCAAGAAAACAAGAAACAAAAGAGCAGTGCAATAAAACCTTTTTTCATATAACCTTTCTTCAAATATTATAATTTAACAATAACTTATACTGACTTTTAACAATAAATGTTACTCCAAAAAGCAAATAAATGTATATATTTGCAAGGAATTTCTAAATATGAACGCAATGAAATCTAATATAATTAAAGCTTTTGCAATATTGGGAAAGCAATTGAGCGAAGCAAGTACTAACGAAATCCTTATTAAAGCCTCTGAACTTAGCACAAAAGAAAATACATGGTTTAATAAGCAAAGTATTGATTATGCCTTAAAAGCTGTAAGCTCTTGGCTAAAAGAAGATGTTTTAATTGAGTTTACTGATAAATATGAGTTTAATAATAACCCTAAAAGGGTTGCTGTGATTTGTGCTGGGAATATTCCTATGGTTGGATTTCATGATATGATGTGTGTTGTTTTGAGTGGAAATATTTTTTATGGAAAGCTCTCCCACTCCGATAAGTATTTACTTCCTGCCATTGCTGATATACTAATACAAATTGAGCCTCTTATTAAGGATAGGATAATTTTTGAAGAAGATACACTAAAAGATTTTGATGCCGTAATAGCCACTGGGAGCAATAATACCTCTCGTTATTTTGATTATTATTTTAAGAAATACCCTAATATAATTCGGCACTCCCGTTCCTCTATTGCTGTTTTAGATAATTCTTCTATTGATTACTCTTTGCTCATTTCAGACATTCTAACTCATAAAGGGCTTGGTTGTAGGAATGTTACAAAGATTTATATTCCTAATGATTTTGATTTCTCACCTCTTATTAAAGCATCACAAGAGTATAGTTATCTTTTAGACCATAACAAATACCGCAATAACTACGATTATCATAAGGCTATTTTTATAATAAATAACATTAGCTTTATTGATACAGGTGTTTTACTTCTTTTAGAAGCTAAGGAACTCTTTTCTGCGGTTTCTGTCCTTAATTATGAGTTTTATGATAATATTCAAACCTTAACAGATAAAATAGAACTTGAAAAAGAGAATATTCAGTGTGTTGTTTCTAATATTTCTTCCATTGAAAAAGCCATTCCTATTGGCAAAGCACAAGAGCCAAGCATTGATGATTTTGCCGATAATATTGATACAATGTTGTTTTTAGAGAGTCTTTAATATTAATACTCTTTGTGAAAATAATTATAGACTACCTCTGCTTTCGCTTTTCCAATACAGTCGGATAGGTCTTCAAGGCTGGCTTGGGATACTTTTTTGACTGACTTAAATTTAAGTAAAAGATTTCTTGATGTTATCTCCCCTATTCCCTCTATGTCGGTTAGCTGAGTTTTGAAGGTGTTTTTGGAACGTTTGTTGCGGTGGTGTGTTATCCCAAAACGATGTGCCTCATCTCTTATCTGCTGTAAGACTTTAAGGGTTTCACTACGCCTGTCTAAATATAGTGGTAATGGGTCATTGGGAAAGTAAATCTCTTCGAGCTTTTCGGCTATGCTGATTATCTTTATCTTATCTATTAAGTCTAATGCATTTAGGGCTTGTTGTGCTGCACCTAACTGCCCCTTGCCTCCATCTATAACGATTAGCTGAGGAAATGGCTTAGCCTCTGCCTTTAATCTTGAATAGCGTCTATATACTACCTCTTGCATTGAAGCGTAATCATCTGCTCCTATAACGGTTTTGATGTTATAGTGCTTATAGTCTCTATTGGATGGTTTGGTATTGCGAAAGACTACACAAGCCGCAACAGGATTGGTTCCTTGTGTATTGGAATTATCAAAGCATTCTATATGGCGTGGCAAAACATCAAGCCTTAAATCTTTCTGCATTATCTCCATTATCCTCTTTGCGTGTCGTTCTGGGTCAAGGAGCATTGCTTTCTTTGTCTTTTCCAACTTATGAAATTTAGCATTATGTAATGATAATTCTAATAGCTTTTTCTTATCTCCAATTTGGGGTATGGTTTGAACAACATAATCTAATGGCAAATCTAAATGCTCTGGCACTATAATTTCCTTCCCTTTCCAATCTAACCTATCTCTACTTTGTACTATGGCAGAAGTGAATAGCTCCGTATCTGTTTCTTCTAATTTTCTTATGACCTCTATGGAATAGGAAGAGATTACACTGCCATTAATAAGCTTCATCATATTAAAATGTATGGAGCTCTCTGAACTAACGTAGGTAAAGACTTCTGCATCTTTTATTGTATTGCTAATAATGGTGCTCTTGCTTTTGTAGTTTTCTAAAAGATTAATCCTCTCTTTTATTTGCTGAGCTTGTTCGAACTGAAAATTCTTGGCAAATTGCATCATCTCATGTCTTAACTCTTTTAGAAGTGGGGAAATATCTCCTTTTATCATATCCTTAATAAAAGATATTGTTTTGTTGTATTGCTCTTTTGTTTCTAAGCCAATACAAGGAGCATTGCAGAGTTTTATCTGATAATTGAGACAGGACTTAAATTTACCTTGACCTATTGTTTGTTCTGTTAGGTTTAAATTGCAAGTACGATAACAAAACATTATACGAATAATATCCATAAGTTCTTTTAATGCTCTTTGCGATGGATAGGGACCAAAATAATATGAACCATCTTTAATTAGGTTGCGGGTTTTAAATATCTTAGGATACTCTTCATTGGTTATTCTTACCCAAGGATAAGTTTTATCATCTTTTAGAAGGATATTGTATTTGGGCTTATATTTCTTTATAAGATTACACTCCAACAAAAGAGCTTCCGTTTCAGAATTTAGATGAATAAGCTCTATATTGTATATCTTTCTAACTAATAGCTTGGTTTTGGAATTAAGATTAACGTCCTTATGAAAATATGAAAGAACCCTATTCTTTAAATTCTTAGCTTTTCCAACATATATAACCTTCCCGTCAATATCAAAATACTGATATACGCCAGGAGTCTCAGGAAGAGTTTGGAGCTTTGGCAATAACCTATCGTAATAAGGATTTATGCTTTGAAACTCCTTACTCATTACTTATCTATTTGGTAATCTAAATTAGATTTAACGATTTCAAGACCTATCTTCTCTAAACCCAATACTTCGTATTTTTCAGAGTAATTAGAGATTATCATCTTATACTCGCCCTTTTCTGAAAACATAGCGTATTGCTTAATAGGTTCTTTTATCTCTATTATCTCTCCAAGGTCGCTTCCAATAAATTTCACCTTATCTCTGTCTTTTAGCTCAATGGTATGAATGGTCTCTTTCTTCATTCCCGAAGGAGAAACTATCCTAAGCACAAAACTTATATTATCAACATTAATGGTTGGTTTATGGGTTAAAGATACATTAATATCGTAAGCATCTTTGATATTCTTAATATTTATATTATCAAACTCTATATCCTTACCTTGTTCAATTCTTTGCCAAGAAGCATTTGGAAAGGCAATAGAACCTTCATATATTGGCTTATCTGCACAAGAGATAAAGATTAGAGGTAGGAGTATAACCAAATAAATTAATGTCTTTTTCATAATTATCTTACTTTTAGTTTTAATTATTGTGTTTCTAACCAATTAGAAACATTTGTCTCTATTCGTTTGAGAAGGTCATTTGTTTGTTGTCTTTGAAATTTTTCCCCAACAATATTTTCATATAACTCAATGTAACGTTCCGATATTTGATTAATTATTTCAGGAGTCATCTCTGGAATTTTCTGTCCTTCCAATCCTTGAAATCCATTTTCCATTAACCATTCTCTAACAAACTCTTTTGAGAGTTGTCTTTGGGGCTGTGAGTTATTTTGACGTTCTTGATACCCTTCCAAATAGAAATAACGAGAAGAATCTGGCGTATGTATTTCATCAATCAAATATATTTCACTGCCAATCTTGCCAAACTCATACTTAGTATCAACAAGTATTAATCCTCTTTCCTTTGCCATTTCTTGTCCTCTTTCAAAAAGAGCTAAGGTATATTTCTCCAATTTTTCATAATCCTCTTTTGAAACAAGACCATGCTTAATAATATCTTCCTTTGAAATATCCTCATCATGTCCTATGGCTTCCTTTGTTGTTGGAGTAATGATTGGAGTAATAAACTTATCGTTTTCTTTCATTCCTTCGGGAAGTTTCACACCACAAAGCTCTCTTTTTCCTTGCTTATATTCTCTCCAAGCATGTCCAGATAGATAACCTCTAACAACCATTTCAACCTTGAATGGCTCACACAAACGTCCAATAGTAACCATTGGGTCAGGAGTTGCTATCTTCCAATTAGGAATAATATCAGAGGTAGCATCAAGAAATTTTGCAGCAATTTGATTTAAGACCTGTCCCTTATAAGGTATTCCTTTGGGTAAAACCACATCAAAAGCTGAAATTCTATCCGATACAACCATAACTAAAAACTTATTATTTATATTATATACATCTCTAACCTTACCAACGTATATATCTTTTTGAGCTTCAAATTTGAAATCTGTCTTTACTAATGCTTCCATATTATTATAAAATTTTATTGTGCAAAGATAATTTATTTTGGACTTTATTGTGAATTTACTCCCATATAAAAACTAAAAAACATATATCAAAAGAATTAAATGTCTTATAATCAAAATAATATTTCTTTCTAATTTTCCTTTCACTAAAACTTGACTTTAATTTACCGAAATCAAGTTTTAATAAATTCTTTTCAGAAGATAATTTGCTAACTCTTGATTCTAATTTATTAACTCTTGATTCTAATTTATTATCTTTTGATTCTAATTTCTTGAAATCAAACTTTAATTTATTTGCTTTATGCTCCTAATTTTGTCCAAAAAAAAGATATTTTAACATCCCCAAACAACTGTTTTATGCAAGTATATTTTATGTTTTAGGCTTTATAGAAGTATATATCCTTGAATAGATTGTTGTGAGTAAAAACAATACTTCGTTGAGAGTAAATGGTTAAGGGTATTGTTTTTTTATCATATTTTTAACCTTAATTCAAATATTTTTAGTAAGTTTGCCGAGAATATTTAATCAATTCTTTATATGAAGAAGAAATTATTAATAACCTTAGTCTTAATTCTTACTCTTGCAGGTGCCAATGCTCAAACTCAAAAGAGAGGTAAGACTAATAAGGGGACTAAACCTGCTCAACCACAAGTTTTAGAAACTCCCCTCCCAGCACGTTGTGCGGATTGTTTTTTTGCTGTTCCATTGAAGGTGGATATACCTTTTGGACCAACCGAACCTCCAAGAGGTCATGGTTTTGTTAGCGAAATTGGTCGTGATGCAAAGGTGAAAAATGTGTTTGAAGCCGAACATAACACAGTTTGGTATATACTTACCGCACCTTATTCTGGCAAATTATGCATAGAAATTACCCCAAAGGCAGCCTCCGATGATTATGACTTTTTAGTTTATAAATATACAAACAAATACTTCTGTAATAGGATTATCGGCAATAAGGTTACTCCTATTCGTTCGGTGTTATCAACAAGTAATTCCGAAATAAACGGCAAAACAGGGCTTTCTCTTAAAGGCTCCTTATTAAATATACCAAAATCATCTGCTGTTTCGCACGCAAAATATATTGATGTTGTGGCTGATGAAAAGTATATAATTGTGGTAGATAATGTTGCTGATGGGGGCTTAGGTCATACCATTTTAGCAACAATAAATACCGATTATGCTCCTTTAACTGTTTTGCCTATTGATTCTGTAAATAGAGCAAGAACAACTGCGAATATATTAGTTAAAGATAAAGAAACCGATAATGTAATCTTAGAAGAAGTTGATGCAGGAGCACAAAAGCTGAAAATCTTGCCTAAGAAAGCCTATTCCATTAGCTTAAAAAAGGACGGATATTTTAACTATATTCGTGAGGTTTCTCATGCACAAGCCTTAAAAGACTCTGTTTTGACTGCACGTTTAGTTCAAATTAAGCCAGGTTCTAATCTTCCAATCAGGGGTGAGTTATATTTTGACACCGATGAACAAAATAATGTCTCTATTCTACCTGAGTCTTATCCTGCACTTAATGACATAGTCAAACTCTTACAAGACTATCCATCAATAGTAGTTGAAATTATTGGAAGAATACCAACAGAGGGCTATAATGTTAAGAAGGATGCTGAAAATAGTCGTTTGAGAGCAGAGGCAATAAAGAACTATTTGATAGGACGAGGTATTCCTGAGACTAACTTAAAAGCAAGAGGTTCTTATTTAAAAGAAATTGAAAAGCAGTTAGCTTCTCAAAAGAAGCTTAAAACAGGAGGTTTAATTAATCCAAGTTGCGAAATAAAGATACTAAAAACAAAGTAAGGTCTATTTAAAAGAGGAATTGCATTGAAGTATCAATAAAAAAAGGTTGCTTAATAAGCAACCTTTTTGTTTTACAATTAAAGTTATAATTATATTATTATTTCCCTAATTTTTCCTCTACGCTTTCTTTGGATAGCTTTTTGGTGCAGAAGAACCAGTCGTAGCATTTTACGTCTTCGTCTTTACTTTCCATTCTTTCCTTAGCTACGCCGCAAGAACCTGCTGTTGGAACAATAACATCATCACCTGGACGCCAGTCAGCAGGAAGTGCTACTGAGAAATTGTCTGCTGTTTGAAGAGCTATCAAAACTCTTTTTAACTCATCAAAGTTTCTTCCTAATGACAAAGGATAGTAGATTATTGTACGAATAATGTCTTGTGGGTCAATAAAGAATACAGCTCTAACTGCTTTTGTTGTTGCTTCCCCTGGTTGAATCATTCCGTATTTATTAGCAACCTCCATTGTAATATCTTCAATTAGAGGAAACTTAACTTCTATATCTTTCATTCCCTTATACTCTATCTTTTCTTTTATTGTACGTAGCCAAGCAATATGACTATATAAACCATCTACTGATAGACCTACTAATTGGGTATTTAGAGCTTCAAACTCTGGTGCCATTTTAGCAAAAGTCATAAACTCTGATGTACAAACTGGGGTAAAGTCTGCTGGGTGAGAAAATAGTATTTTCCATTTGCCTGAATAATCCTCAGGGAAATTAATATCACCTTGTGTTGTTACTGCCTTAAATGAAGGAGCTTTGTCGCCTATACGAGGCATAGCATTGATTGAATTGGTTGTTTCCATTTTCTTTTTCTTTTTAATTATTATTTATTTTGTATTATTTGCAATTTACTTGTAATTTGTTTTCACTTTGCAAAAATATAATCATTTTTCTTATCCACCAAACAGATTTTATCTATCTTTGCATTGATAAAAACGATTTAATATGACAATACAACAATTAGAATACATTGTAGCAGTTGATAAGTACAGACATTTTATTAATGCTGCAAAATCTTGCAATATAACGCAATCCACCCTTAGTTCAATGATTCAGAAATTAGAAATAGAATTAGATGTTATTATTTTTGATAGAACTTCTCACCCAATAAAACCAACCCCAATTGGAGAAAAAGTAATTAATCAGGCAAAAATCATACTCTTTAATGCTTCTCAATTAAAGGAAATGATTTTAGATGAAAGAACAAAAGGAGAAGGACAAATCAGATTGGGAATAATTCCAACGATTGCCACATATATTCTACCAAAATTATTTAAGGAAATTCTCTTTAATTATCCTGATATAGGGATTAATGTTTCTGAATTGCAGACATCAAATATTATATCTAAGCTTCTAAGAGCCGAATTGGATATGGCAATACTTGCCACTCCCATTATGCAAGATGATTTATTGGAAATACCTCTGTACTATGAGAGATTTATAGCTTATATTTCTCCATTAGAGAAGCTCTATACTCAAAAAGAAATAGTATCGGCAACAATGCCTTTGGATAATATGTGGGTCTTACAAGAGGGGCATTGTTTCAGAAACCAAGTATTGAATTTCTGTAAACAAAATTCTGATTTCAAGCCTATTTATGAGGCAGGTAGCATTAATACTCTTATAAAGATAGTTGATCAAAATAAAGGTTATACAATAATTCCTGAACTCCATATTGATATGCTCAGTTCAGAACAAAAGGAACACTTACGTCCTTTAATCTCTCCTCAAATTGTAAGAGAAATTTCCTTAGTTGTAAGAAAGGATTATGTAAGAGAAACTCTTTTAAATCATATTGTAGAAATAATTAAAACGATTATTCCTGAAAATATGCTTGACCAGAGATTGAAAAAATATAGAATAAGACTCTAAACTAATCTATTCTTTTTATATTTGCACCTAAGGCATTTAAACGAGTGTCAATGTTTTGATAACCTCTATCTATTTGCTCAATATTGTCTATTATGCTCTTTCCCTGAGCCGAAAGTGCAGCAATAAGTAGTGCTACTCCTGCTCTAATATCAGGTGAAACCATATTAACCCCTCTTAAAGGGTAAGCTTTGCCTGAGCCAATAACAGTTGCACGATGAGGGTCGCAAAGAATAATTTGAGCACCCATATCTATAAGTTTATCTACAAAAAACAACCTGCTCTCAAACATCTTTTGATGAATTAGAACACTACCCTTGGCACAGGTAGCTACAACAAGAGCAATTGATATTAAATCGGGAGTAAAACCAGGCCAAGGTGCATCGGCTATTGTCATAATTGAGCCATCCATAAACCTCTCTACCTCGTATATCTCTTGGGAAGGTATGTGAATATCATCACCATCTACATTTAGCTTTATACCTAAGCGTCGGAACACATCAGGAATAATTCCTAATTGTTGGTAATTTACATCCTTAATGGTTATTTCAGAACTTGTCATTGCAGCAAGCCCAATAAAAGAACCTACTTCAATCATATCTGGAAGCAAGCGATGAGTTGTCCCTTTTAATTCTTTTACACCTTCAATAGTAAGAAGATTTGAACCTACCCCTTTTATATTGGCTCCCATTTTATTTAGCATTGTGCAAAGCTGAAAAAGATAAGGCTCACAAGCAGCATTGAAAATAGTTGTTGTGCCTTCTGCCATTGTGGCTGCCATAACAATATTGGCTGTTCCTGTAACGGAGGCTTCATCTAAAAGCATATAAGTCCCTTTTAGCTTGTCTGCTGAAATTGAGTAAGAGCTTATCTCTGGGTTAAAGTAAACCTTAGCTCCAAGTTTTTCAAAGCCAATATAGTGTGTATCCAAACGACGACGACCTATTTTATCGCCTCCTGGGATTGGATTAAAGGCTTTATGAAACCTTGCAAGCATAGGTCCAACTATCATTATACTGCCCCTTAATCCTGTTGCCAATTTGGAGTATTCAGGAGTTTGAATAAGGTTTAGGTCAATGTTTTTTGCCTTAAAAGAATATGTGTCTTCTTTTAGTTTATTGACTTCTACCCCTAAGAAAGAGAGTAATTCTATTAGCTTATTGACATCTCTTATATTTGGAATATTTTCTATTACTACCTCTTCTTCGGTTAAGAGTACTGCACAAATAACTTGTAAAGCCTCGTTCTTGGCTCCTTGTGGCACTATTTCTCCGCTCAGAGTGTTACCTCCTATAATTTCAAACTTACTCATAGATTATTTACTTATGATTCCTATTAAATTTACCATTACTATTAGAACCATTAGTGTACTTAACATTTTTCTGATTCTTATTCTTATTTGCAGGTTTCTTCTTCTTATGATTGAGAATATCCTTTGTGGTGTTGAGCTTAAAGTCTTCGTGCAATTTGAGCTGACCTTTGGAAAGTTCTTCAAAATGTTTTAAGATTAGTTCATCATCTACCGAATCTCTATTCCATTGAAGGTATGATTTTTTAAGTTGTTGTGCAATTAGGGCAATAAGAACCTGCTTCTCCTGATTATCTTCCATTTCAATAACTTTCTCAATCATATTCTCCAAAACCTTACCATAGGGACCAAATTTAATATTACTATTCTTGTATTCTAATGGTTGAGGTTTGGATAGCCTTTCCTGAACACTTGGCATTGGGTAAGGCGAATCTACATCTAATTTATAATCGGATATAATAAAAAGGTGATCCCATAGCTTATGCTTATAATCTACAATATTCTTTGCATCAGGATTTACATTACACATTGCCGTAATTATAAGATTGACATAAGCTGTTCTCTTTTCTTTTTCTTCAATTGTAAGTGCGTAATCAACCATTTTTTGAACATTACGTCCATACTCTGGTATAATAAGATTTTCTCTATCGGTGTTGTATTCCATTTATTTTGTTTATTTATTTTTTATTCTTTTATTTTTAATTTTGCAAATCTAAGAACTAATTTCTTTATTCCCAAATTTTCAAACATAACTTCTGCTTTTGTGTCATCGCCCTTACCTTCTAAGGAAACTATTTTGCCTAAGCCAAATTTATCGTGCACTACCTCCATTCCCTCTTTAAAATCACCCAATGACGAAACAGGCACCCCGCCTATTGGGTTAGGTAAAGAGTTGAGTTTTGATAAGTTTCTCTTTTCAAATGAAGGGACTCTTAGGGTGGTAGATGAAAAACTTGATTTTTCTTTCTTATCAAACACATTCCCATCAAAGCAATTGGGGTCAATATCATCTAAGAAACGACTTCTTTCATTGAATGCCATTTGACCATTGCGAAATCTTGTTTGAGCACAAGTAAGAGATAATTCTTTCTTAGCCCTTGTCATTGCAACATAAAACAAACGTCTCTCCTCCTCTAACTCTAATTGTGAACCCAAACAAAGAGCGTTCGGAAAGAGATTTTCTTCCATTCCTGCAACAAAAACATAAGAAAATTCAAGTCCTTTTGCAGAATGTATTGTCATCAAGGAAACCCTATCTTCGTCTTGATTATCATCTCTATCTGTTTCACTCATAAGACTTACCTGCTGAATAAAAACATCTATGGTCTTTTTATTTAAGTCTATCTCTTCACCTGTTTGCTCATCTAATATTAAATCTTCCTCCGACTCAGCAAAAGACTGCATTGCATTTATTAGTTCTTCAATATTATCTACCCTATCCTGAGAAAGAATATCATCATCCTCTTGCCAATACTTAATTATCCTTGAAGCAGATATTATTTTAACACCCAATTCATAAGCATCAAATTTATGTATATCGAGAGAAAAAGACTTAATCATTGAAACAAAATCAATAATTGTTTTATTCGTCTTGGGAGAAATAGAACAAGTATCCAGCATTGTTGTTGCAGTTTCAAATAATGAAATATTATTCTCTGCTGCCACTATTTTGAGCTTATTCAATGATGTTTCTCCAATTCCTCTTGAAGGAAAATTAATAATGCGTAAAAAAGCCTCGTCATCGTAATTGTTTACAACCAAACGAAAATATGCCAAAACATCTTTTATCTCCTTTCTGTCGTAGAAGGATGTGCCACTAAATACCCTATAAGGAATATTCATTAGCCGCAAACTTTCTTCCAACGAACGTGATTGTTGGTTGGTACGATAGAGGATTGCAAAATCTTTATAGTTAGAATTATCTGTTTGAATCCTATTTTGAATTGTCTTGGTTATCCATCTTGCTTCATTTTTATCGGAGTCGGATTCGTTGTAGTTAATCTTCTTTCCTTCCTGATTGCTTGTCCAAACAGTTTTGTCTATCTTGGCTTTATTATGTTTTATTACCGAATTTGCAGCCTCAACAATATTCTTGGTGGAACGATAATTTTGTTCTAATTTGAATAATTTACAATCGGAATAATCCTTTTGAAAATCCAATATATTGCGAATATTAGCCCCACGAAAAGCATAAATACTTTGAGCATCATCTCCAACAACACAAATATTTCTATAACGAGCCGATAACTTTTTTATAATATAGTATTGCGAAAAATTGGTGTCTTGATACTCATCAACCAAAATATACTTAAACTTCTCTTGGTATTTCAGAAGCAAATCGGCATTATCTCTCAAAAGCACATTCATATTGAAAAGCAAATCGTCAAAGTCCATAGCATTTGCCTTGCGTAAACGCTGGTTATATTCCTTATAAATTTGAGCAATATAAGGTTTATTATACGATTTATCCTCTGTCATAAGTTGGAGATTATCCATATAGTTTTGAGGCGAAATAAGATTTCCCTTGGCCATAGATATTCTATTTAGAAGAAAGGATTTATTATAAGTTTTCTCGTCTAAATTATTCTCTTTCACTATATTCTTGATAAGATTTTTTGAATCGTCAGTATTATACACCGAAAACGTACTCATATATCCCAATCTTTCAGCCTCAATTCTAAGTACCCTTGAAAACATAGAGTGAAACGTTCCCATCCAAATCAACCTTGCTTTATCGCCAACCAATGTAATAATTCTTTCCTTCATTTCTGTGGCAGCCTTATTAGTAAAGGTTAGAGCAAGAATATTAAAAGGATCAACCCCTTGTTCAATTAGGTTTGCAATTCTATAAGTTAAGGTTCTTGTTTTACCACTTCCAGCACCAGCAATTATAATAACAGGCCCCTCCAAGTGTTCAGCAGCAACTCTTTGTTCTAAATTTAACTCGTCTAATAACATCTACATTAACACATTTTTAAATCTATTTCTTCTATTATTTTAGTTTCCAAAGATAATAAGAATAGTCCTAACCCAAAGCATAAAATAACAATATTTTCTAAGAAATCCTGAAACTCAAACTATAAACTCCAATTATATATACTCTAATTTCAGTTTATTTAAGTTGTAGTTATAGTAAAAATAAAACTTGATTATAATAAAATAACTCTTGATTCTAATTTACTGAATCTTGATTCTAATTTACTGAAATCAAGTTTTAATAAATTCTTTTCAGAAGATAATTTACTGACTCTTGATTCTAATTCTTTCTTTTCTTAATTCAAAAACAAACCACCCTATAATAAGAATTAGAGAAATAGTAAAGAGATAAGGATTATAGATAAGTCCTAATTGGGTTATATCAATGCTGGTCTGATAGGTATTTATTAGATAATAGCCTATTATTACCACTAAATTATTTAAGAAATGGAATAAAATAGGTACCAATATATTCTTACTAAACACATATAAATAGCCCAAGAAAAGACCTAAAAATACCCTTGGGATAGATGAGAATAGTTGGAAATGAATTAGACTAAATGCTATTGAGGTTATGAGTATTGCAAAGAAGCGATTTCTTAGAAGATTTATCATTGTTGTTTGCATAGCTGCACGAAAGAAATACTCCTCTAAAATTGCGGGCAAAATAGCAAGCACAATTATATTTAGGATTAAACCTTTGGGGGAAGTATCTTTTGTGAAAGTCTCCATAATATTTCTTGCCTCTTTTTCCATTTCTCTATACATTCCCTCCGATGAGAAATGCCAGCTATCGTTCCACAATCCTATCCCATCAATAAATGGAGCCACAACAATAACAAGCAGTAGGGCTATCGCAGAGTAATAACCTAATCCTTTGGTTTGAAAGCTCATAAACTTGTATATAGAACCTTCAAACATAAGCCCCCATAACATTACAGCAAGTCCAAACATTATTAATTGCGAAAGAGCTTGTTTGTAAATTGGTTCTAACGAAAAAAGCATTAATAAGTACCCTGCAATAGAAGTAAAAACCATAAAAATACATATAAGCATCATTAGTTTTACAAAAGGCTTGCTTTCCTTAAAGAAAAAGTTGTATCGTTTCATTGGGATTTTTACTCTATTTGATTATTTACTTGTTTTGTTTTTTGCCTTGTACCTCCGAGCAGAATCGAACTGCTATCATCTGAACCGGAATCAGAAATTTTATCCATTAAACTACGGAGGCTGTTTTAGAACTTGTCTTTTAAATATTCTTTTGCCATATATTCAGCATCTTCATCAATTGCTTTGTCTATTGAAATGTCTTTTTTGTCTGCTTTCTCTTGTACGAACTTCAACCAATTCTTATCTTTTTTTATTTGATTCTTAAAGCGTTCTTTATGTCTTTCTAATTCCAATTTATAGGTTGGCTTTGCACAATAAATATAGTATAATTCTTCAATATTTTCTTTTGGTGTGGTGTGTAGGTTTGCTTCTGTGAATATAATTAGAAGAAGTTTATTTTTCTCTATTTCTTTTTTTATATCTTCGTATTCCGAAACCAATATATACTCGTACTCACTCCTTCTAACCTCATCAAAATAGTACCAAAATTCACTTTTATAGAATATGGTTTTTAGCAATCCAAAATCATTTAATCCAAAGAAATAACTATCACCAATTGTAAGCACTCTTAATTTATCTTTATTGAGAGTGTCAAAATCAATATCTATCTTTGGCATTGGCTCATCGGGAATGTTTTCAAGCACATTCATCATCTTTTCTACATCATCATCAGAATCGTACATAATGTTTGACTCTGTGATACTCTTTAATCTTATTTTGGGTAGGTCAATACTATATTTTAAATCTAAGTATTTGATTAGAGAATCTACTGCCAAATAGCAGGCATACTTACCCCAATGCACACTTGTATTGGAATAGAGCCTATAACTTGCTGTGTCTCTTGCAGAACATAACCAAGAGTTAAAGTCTAAGCAATCTATATTATACTTATTAAAAGCCTTAATATATGTTTGGTAATTGGTGGTTTTGGGTTTTAGTCTTGCATATCTATAAGGGAAATACTCCGGATAACAAGTCCCTTTACCAGGAGCCATCAAAAAGACTAAATCAACTCCTTTTACCTTCAAAGTATCTCTTATTTGAGCCAACTTATCCACAACTAAATTAATGTTTTCCTCTCCTTGATAATCTATTCCATAATAAGAATAGATATAGCTATTTGTGTAGAGATAATTGTTTTTTCCTACAATTACATTATAAACACTTGAACTACTGAGTAAGCTAAACCTAAGTTGATTACTAAATCTTATAAATACATCCGCAAATCCTGTCTCTTGCTTTAAGTATCTCTCTAACTTCTTTTGATATTCTAATTTTGTAAATCGTTTAAGTGTCAGCAAATAGTATTCTGCCTTTTGATAATGTCCACCCAAAGCCCCTTGTTTGTATCCAATTATTTGAAAGAACATCGGCACAAAAAGTAGTAGTATAAAGATTATAAAAATAAATTTTTTCATTAGAGGGCTTAAAATCTATAATATATAAATGGATTGAAGTCGGACGAAACAATAAAAGCAATGGAAACAAAAAGCAATAAAATAGCAATTAAACTTAGGGCTATATGTTCTTTTTTGTTGTATATGGTTTTTGTGAAGAAGAAGTCCTTTATCTTTTGTCCAAACTTAAAACTTGTTATAAAGGCAAAGAAAATTGCAAAAAATAGCATTATGATAAAATCTTGATTTGGTATAAAGTCATTATTGAAAGTGAAAGAAAAGAGCCTTTGAATGTAAGTAAAAGCAAAATCCAAGCTATTGCTACGGAATAATATCCAACCAATCATAACTACCAAGAAAGTTAATAAAGTAGAGAAGAAAGCAGGTATTTTCTTTAATACTTTTAGCATAAACATCTTATCCAATACTAAGAAAAATCCGTGAAAGGCTCCCCAAGCCACAAAAGTCCAATTGGCACCATGCCAAAGTCCCGATACTAAGAATACAAGCCAAAGATTAAAATAAATTCTTTGTTTTCTAACACGATTGCCTCCAAGAGGTATGTATAGGTAGTCTTTCATAAAACTACCCAAAGTTATATGCCAACGACGCCAAAACTCTGTTATGCTTTTGGATGTATAAGGTAAATCAAAGTTTTCTGGAAATTTCAATCCCATCATAAGAGCAAGCCCTATTGCCATATCGGAATAGCCAGAAAAATCAAAGTAAATTTGAAATGTATAGGCAATTATTCCAAGCCAAGCATTAGGTGTGCTTAATTCAATTATATTTCCGTTGAAGATAATATCAGCTTGATAAGCCATAATATTTGCTATCAAAACTTTCTTTGCAAGCCCAATTGAAAAACGATAGAAACCTAAGAGCTTGTCATCTATTGTTTCTTTCCTGCTTGTAATTTGGTCGGCAATGGTATTAAAACGAACAATTGGTCCAGCAACCATGTGAGGAAATGCCATAATATAAATGGCGAAATCACTTAGCTTAGAAAATGGCTTATGAACATTTCTATAAGCATCAATAATATAAGTAATGGAATGAAAGGTATAAAAAGAGATTCCTATTGGTAATGCAATTTCTATCCACTTCATTGGAGAAAACCCAAAAGAAGAAATTAAATAATTTACACTATCAATAAAGAAATTAGCATATTTGAAATAGGCAAGTAAACCTAAATTAAGGACTATTGCAATGGTGGAAAACAAACGTTTCCTTTTCCTATCCTTTGCTTTGTATAATAATCCTACAAGATAAAAAGTAATTATTATTGCAGCTAAGATAACAAATAAGAATTTAGGAGCTCCCCAAGCATAAAACACAATGCTTGCAAACAATATTATATAGTTCTTCCAGCTCTTTGGAACAATATGATATATTAATAAAAAGATTGGAAGAAAATATAATAAGAAAAGTACGCTACTAAATACCATAGATTAGAATTCTGTATTTAATTTTTGTGATTATTGTTTTAGTATTTTAATCCTTTGGGTATTCCAACAATTGCAAGCCCTCCTTCTGCTGTTTCTTTGTAGAGAGATGGCAGGTCTTTACCAGTTAGTTTCATTGTTTTAACAACCTTATCGAAGGATACCAAATGCTTACCGTCCGACATCATTGCGTAAAGATTAGCATCCAAAGCCCTTAAAGCTGCGAAAGCATTCCTTTCTATACATGGCACTTGAACTAAACCATAAATAGGGTCGCAAGTAAGTCCTAAGTGATGCTCTAAACCCATTTCAGCTGCATATTCTATTTGCTGAGGAGTTCCTCCAAAGAGTTGGTTGGCCGCAGCTGCTGCCATAGAACAAGCAGAGCCTATCTCCCCTTGACAACCTACCTCTGCACCAGAAATAGAAGCATTAAACTTAATAGAATTGCCAAAAATTCCAGCAGTTGCAAGAGCCCAAATAATTTGCTTGTCCGAAAAACCATGCTCTGTGCTTAGATGATAAAGAACTGCTGGCAAAACTCCCGAAGAACCACAGGTTGGAGCAGTAACAATCATTCCTCCACCTGCATTATGCTCGGCAACAGCCAAAGCATAAGCCTGAACAGATGTACGACCAATTAGGGAAGTCTTATAACTCTTGCTCTTGGTATAATAAGACATTGCTTTTCTTCTCAAATGCAAGCCACCAGGCAAAACTCCCTCTTCTTGTAAGCCATCTTCTACCGCCTGCCTCATTGCTTTCCATATATTAGCCAAATAATCCCATATATCCTTATCCTCATGCCGCTCAACATACTCCCAAAAAGTTAGTCCTCTCTCATCAATATAATTCAATATCTCTGTAATATTTCTATGTGGATATATATGGTTTTGCGTAAACTTAGTATTCTCATCAGCTATCTTCCCCCCTCCAACACTATAAATTATCCAATCTTCAATCAGCTTACCCTCTTGGTCAAAGGCCTCATACTTCATAGCATTTGGATGAAAAGGTAAAAACACTTCTGGTTGCCAAATAATTTCAGTTTTATTTTCTCCCAAAACGCTAAGAATGGCTTTGTCGGTTAAGTGTCCTTTTCCGGTTGCAGCCAACGAACCATAGAGTGTAACAGTATAATTATTGGCATTAGGTACTCTTTTCAAAAACTCCTGTGCCGCATTCTTAGGACCAATAGTATGTGAGCTTGAAGGTCCATTACCTATCTTGTAAATATCTTTTATACTTTCCATTTTCATTATAATTAATCTACAAAAATACATAAATTATCTCCTTCAAATGAATAATCACGAAAATTTGTAGCCGCATTTGTTTTCATTCCGAAGATTTCTTTCATAATTAGCAATGAATTTCTAATTCCTTGTTTTAATTTACTAACTCTTCGTTTTATTTTACTAACTCTTCGTTTTAAT
>DHPF01000008.1:3009-27216 GCA_002407855.1 Bacteroidales bacterium UBA5371 | reverse complement strand
TAATTTACTAACTCTTCGTTTTAACTTTAACCTTATATTTTTTTTGTTTAATATAGAGAGGTTAAATTTATATAGAAAATAGATAAGGAAAAGATAAAATAGTTAAAAAGTTAAAAAAAGGGTATCAAAATGAAAAGTATATGAAAATAAAAAATAAAACACTTTTGAAAAAAGGGGGTAGTTTTTCAACATTTCAACTATTTTACTTCTTACCTTTTACTTCTTACTATAAGGATTTAAAATCCTATATTTCATTTACAACAATAATTCAAAGGATAACTTGTTTTAGTAATAAATTAAGTACGGCATAATATATACCGCAAAACGAAATATACAACAAAAGAAAAAAAGCTATAACCAAAAATGATTATAGCTTTTTTGTTATTTGGGTGTTATTGTTTTATGCAGTTTTAAATACTAAATTATTATCAACTTCATCTACTACTATATTGGCTTCTTGTGAGATTGAACCTTTGATTAGCTCAATTGAAAGCTGATTAATAATGAGTTTCTGAATTGCTCTTTTGACTGGTCTTGCTCCAAGTAAAGGGTCGAAGCCTTTGTCTGCTAAATAATCTATTGCCTTTGGAGTAAAAGATATATTAATATGCTTTTCAGCCAATTGATTTATTAATCTATTTAATTGCAATTGAACAATCTCTCTTACTTGCTCAATTCTCAATGGCTTAAAGATTATTATTTCATCAATCCTATTAAGAAACTCTGGACGAATTGTTTTCTTTAATAATTCTAAAACTTCTTTTTCTGCTAATAGCCAATTCTTTTCAAAATCTCCTTTACTATTCTCAATTGCATCTTGAAGGATTTCAGAACCAAGGTTTGAAGTCATAATAATTATTGTATTCTTAAAGTCAATCACACGTCCTTTGTTGTCAGTCAAACGTCCATCTTCCAAAACCTGAAGCAAAATATTAAAAACATCAGGATGAGCTTTCTCTATTTCATCTAAAAGAACTATTGAATAAGGTTTCATTCTCACAGCTTCGGTAAGTTGTCCGCTTTCTTCATAACCCACATATCCCGGAGGTGCTCCAATCAAACGCGAAACAGAGAACCTTTCTTGATACTCACTCATATCTATCCTTACCATCAAATTCTCATCATCAAACAATAGTTCAGCTAATGCTCTTGCAAGTTCTGTTTTACCTACTCCTGTTGAGCCTAAAAAAGCAAAGGAACCTATTGGACGTTTTTCATCACTCAAACCCGAACGACTTCGTCTTACAGCATTGGCTATTGCTGTTATAGCCTGGTCTTGTCCAACAACTCTTTTCTTTAACTCATCTTCCAAATGAAGCAATTTTTCCTTTTCACTCTGCATCATTCTCTGAACTGGTATTCCCGTCCAACGCGAAACTACATCGGCAATATCATTTTGATCAACCTCTTCTTTAATTAAAGCCATTGAACCTTGAATGTTTTGAAGTTTGGCTTTATAGTCTTCTAAGTCTTTCTCAGCTGTTTTAATTTTTCCATAACGAAGCTCAGCAACCTTACCATAATCACCACTTCTTTCTGCATAATCAGCCTCTTGCTTATAGGTTTCAATCTTTTTAACCTCATCTTGAATAGCATCAACCAAGTTCTTCTCCTCTTTCCATTTGGTTGTAAGAGTATCCTTCTCTTTTGAAAGAGTTTCAATTTCAGAAGTCAATTGCTTTTCTTTTGCTTCGTCCTTTTCTTTTCTAATAGCTGCACGCTCAATTTCCAACTGACGCAAACGTCTATCCACTTCATCAATCTCCTCTGGCGAAGAGTTAATCTCCATTCTTAACTTTGAAGCAGCTTCATCAATAAGGTCAATAGCTTTATCTGGTAAAAAACGTGATGTAATGTAACGAGCCGACATTTCAGCAGCAGCTATAATTGCAGCATCTTTAATTCTAACCTTATGATGTATTTCATACTTTTCCTTCAATCCTCTTAAAATTGAAATGGTGTCTTGAACGCTTGGCTCATCAACAAAAACCGTTTGAAACCTTCTTGCCAATGCCTTATCTTTTTCAAAATATTTCTGATATTCATTAAGAGTTGTTGCACCAATAGCCCTTAGTTCTCCTCGAGAAAGTGCAGGTTTTAGAATATTTGCAGCATCCATTGCTCCTTCTCCACCACCAGCTCCCACCAAAGTGTGAATTTCATCTATAAAAAGAATAACATCTCCCTCTGAATTAATAACATCATTGACCACGCCCTTCAAACGTTCTTCAAACTCTCCCTTATACTTAGCTCCTGCTATCAACGCACCCATATCCAAAGAATAAATCTCTTTGTCTTTTAAGTTTTCAGGCACATCTTTTCTTTCTATTCTTTGAGCAATACCTTCGGCAATAGCAGTCTTCCCAACCCCTGGCTCACCAATTAGCATAGGATTATTCTTGGTTCTTCTGGAAAGGATTTGCAATACCCGTCTAATCTCTTCATCTCTACCAATCACAGGGTCTAACTTTCCTTTCTTTGCCTCAGAATTCAAATTCCTTGCATAGCGATTCAACTGGTCTAATCTTTGATTTTTTTTATTTGTTTCCATATATTTAAAATTTTATCTTTTATTATCATTTTCTGATAACAATAAATCAATAACCTTGCCCAAATCAATATTCTGACAAAAAGTCATATTAATAAAACATATATGAAATAAAGAAAGAAAAAATTAGAATCAAAAGATAATTTACTGAAATCAAAAGACAATTTATTAAAATCAAAAGACAAAAAAATAAGAGGCAGAAATAAAACCTCTACCTCTTATTTAAGTGATTATCTTTAAAGTTTATTAGCCTTTACTTAGCGAATGCTTTTTTTATCTTATCTACATAATCCAATTTCTCCCAAGTATAAAATTCTACTGTCTTTTGTTTTTCCTTCCCATTTTCAAATACTTTCACTTTGTCCTTATATGGTGTTCTTCCAAAATGTCCATATTTGGCTGTTGGTAAGAAAATCGGGTTCTTTAAGCCAAAATATTTTATGATAGAGTAAGGACGAAGGTCAAAAATCTCATTTATCTTTTCTGCAATTGCTCCATCGGTAAGAGGTTTGCCTTTTTTGTCTTTAATTATTGCTGTATTGAAGGTATTAACATAAAGCCCTACTGGTTCAGCTACACCAATGGCATAAGCTACTTGAACCAACACCTCTTCGCAAATGCCTGCCGCTACCATATTCTTTGCAATATGCCTTGCTGCATAAGCTGCACTTCTATCAACTTTGGATGCATCTTTCCCAGAAAAAGCACCACCGCCGTGAGCTCCTCGTCCGCCATAGGTATCAACAATAATCTTTCTGCCGGTTAGCCCTGTGTCGCCATGAGGTCCTCCAATTACAAACTTACCAGTTGGATTCACATAAAGTTTATAGTTCTTTTTGAAAAGATCTTTAACATCTTTACGTTTTTGTTTTGCAATTACTCTCGGGATAAGAATATCTTTCACGTCCTTATGGATTTTCGCTAACATCTTTTTGTCATCCTTATCAAAGTCATCGTGTTGTGTTGAAACTACTATTGTGTTTATGGCAATAGGTTTATTCTTGTCATCAAATTCTATTGTAACCTGGGACTTGCTATCAGGACGCAAGTATTTCATTTGCTTTCCTTCTCTACGGATTTCTGCAAGTTCTGCAACTAATTGGTGAGAAAGAATAAGAGATAAAGGCATATAGTCTTCTGTTTCGCTACATGCATAACCAAACATCATTCCTTGGTCGCCAGCTCCTTGGTCTTCTGGTTTTGCTCTTTCAACTCCTTGATTTATGTCTGAGGATTGTTCGTGAATTGTGGAGATAACTCCGCACGAATTACTTTCAAACATATATTCTCCTTTTGTGTATCCTATGTTATGGATAACCTTTCGTGCTGTATCTTGAACATCAATATATCCATTACACTTTACTTCTCCGCTTAAAACAACTAAGCCCGTTGTAACTAATGTTTCGCACGCTACTTTTGAGTTAGGGTCTTTACGAAGGAACTCGTCTAATAGTGCATCTGAAATTTGGTCTGATACTTTGTCTGGATGTCCTTCTGAAACTGATTCAGAGGTAAAAAAATAAGCCATTTTGTTTTGTCTTTAAGTTATTAAATGTTTTTACTAACAAAATGGAAAATAAGAATTGATATAATCAAAAATGTTTTAGCATTTTTTTGTGTGGTTGCAATCAATTCAAATCTTTCCACATTTTGCAATTGCAAAAGTAATAAAAATAAAAATAGTAGCAAGTATATATTTATAAATAATTCTTGCTACTATTATACAATTACTTCGTCTTACCTTGATTGGCAACTGCTTCCATTAGTTTTTTAATTGTTTCTTTGTCGCCAATAAATTCATCTTTTACCAACTCCAATTTATCATTCAACTCAAAAACATAAGGTATTCCGGTTGGGATATTAAAGGCTATAATTTCATCATCAGACATCTGTTTGATGGTTTTAACTATTCCTCTTAGAGAATTGCCATGTGCCACAACCAAAACCTCATTATGTGTTTCAAAAGCTTTTAATATATTGTTGTTAAAGTATGGCATAAGTCTGTCTATACAATCTTTCAAAGACTCAGTTAGAGGCAAATCCTTTTTATCAACGTTATTATACCTATAATCCAAATATGGTGAGCGTTCATCGTTAGGCTCCAATGCAGGAGACTGAATGGCAAAGCCCCTTCTCCATAAAAGCACTTGGTCTTCCCCATATTTCTCTGCGGTTTGTGATTTGTTGAGCCCTTGAAGTGCACCATAATGCTTCTCATTCAAACGCCACGACTTCTCAACTGGGAGATAGTCCATATCCATAGCATCTAAAATATTATTAAGTGTTTTTACAGCTCTTTTTAAATAGGATGTAAAACAAATTTCTGGCTTAAAGCCTTCTGCTTTTAGTGCTTTACCTGCCTCAAAAGACTCTTGGATACCTTTTTCCGATAAATCTACATCTGTCCAACCTGTAAATAAGTTCAACTTATTCCACTGGCTCTCTCCGTGACGAACTAAAATCAATTTCTTCATTGCTTTTCTATTTTAATTTTTTAAATTTCTATTTCTTACTCTTTTCTTTCTGAACGAGTTTTGTTAAATCTAATTTATTGCCTAACTGATATTTCATTGACAATATTAACACTATGATGCCTGTTATAATAAACGGCACACTCAACCATTGTCCCATGTTGAGAGTCATTGCATCCTCCCACTCCTCTTGTGAATTTTTCAAAAACTCTATTAAGAACCTTGCCGTAAATAGCCCTATTAGGAAAATACCAAATATAAAGCCTTGACGGGGAGCTGTCTTCCTTTTCATAAAATAGTAGTATAGACAAATACCTAATAGAATATATGAAAGGGCTTCATAAATTTGCGTTGGGTGAGCAGGAATTGTTTGTCCGTCTCTAACAAATATAAATCCCCAAGGAAGCGTTGTTGCTACACCATAAATTTCCGAGTTCATAAGGTTACCTAATCTTACGGCTGCTCCTGCAAAGCAAATGGCTATAACCAATCTATCTATTACCCATAAATAAGGAAGTTTTGTTGATTTGCAATAGAAGAAAACAGCTATAAGAATTCCTATTGCTCCTCCGTGAGAAGCCAAGCCTTGATAACCAATAAATTTCCAACCCTCAGCGGTTTCTTTTATTGGAAATATCATTTCAATGGGGTGAGCAATATAGTAGGAAAACTCGTAAAAGAGGCAATGTCCAAGTCTCAAACCAACTAAAAGTCCAACAAAGATATAGATGGTGAGTTTGTCTAAGAAATAAATAGATACATTCTCTTTCTTAAATATTCTTTTTAAAAGCAAATAACTAATAACGAATGCAAGAGCAAACAAAACCCCATACCATCTAATAGACAAAGAACCTATATTGAATAATTCTGGATCTGCGTTCCAAACAATAGATAATAAATTCATATACTTTTATATTTTTTTGCAAAGGTAGTAAAATAGAATTAATGTATGCAAAACTATTAATAAATTAACTCAAAATTGACATTCGCAATAGAAACCTATTAATTTGTCATTTGATTCTAAAAAATTATCTCTTGATTCTAATTTATTATCTTTTGATTCTAAAAAATTGTCTTTTGATTTCAATATTATTAAGCTTTAAACTTATAAATCAAAACATAAGATAAAAGGCAAATAGAATTAATTAGTTTTGGCTTTTTGCTTGAAAATGATTTTTTGTTTGTATATTTGCAAATTATTTTTTAAACACTTTTAGATTTATTATGATAAATGATATGATATATATAACCTTACCTGATGGCTCAATTAAGCAATACGAAAAAGGCATTAATGCTATGGATATTGCAAAAAGCATTAGCGAAGGTTTAGCACGTAATGTTTTGTCTGCAAACATTGATAACGAAACCTGGGACGCTAATCGTCCAATCCAAAAGGATAGTTCGGTGAAATTAAACACATGGAACGACCAAGACGGAAAAGACACCTTTTGGCATAGTTCTGCTCACCTTTTGGCTTCGGCAATCTCGGAACTTTATCCTCAGGCTAAGTTTGGCATTGGTCCTGCTATTGAGAATGGATTTTACTATGATATTGATTTCGGAGACGTTCAGCTTTCCTCAGAAGACTTTCCTAAGATTGAGGCTAAAATGCATGAATTAGTTAAACAAGGTATCCAAATCCAAAGACAAGATATTAGCAAGGCAGATGCAATTAAACTTTTTTCAGAAAAAGGTGAGACATATAAGGTTGAACTAATTAATGAATTAGAAGACGGAACCATTACATTATATGAAAGTGGAAAATTTACAGATCTTTGTCGTGGACCTCATCTTTCGGATTTTTCTTTAATAAAAGCTGTAAAGATTCTTTCATTAGCAGGTGCTTATTGGCGAGGAGATGAAAAGAGAAAACAATTGACAAGAATATATGGAATAACTTTTCCTAAGAAAAAAGAGCTTGATGAATACCTAATTCTGTTAGAGGAAGCTAAGAAGAGGGATCATCGTAAATTGGGGAAGGAATTAGAATTGTTTATGTTCTCTTCTAATGTTGGGCAAGGACTTCCTATGTGGTTGCCAAAAGGTGCTGCACTGAGAGAAAGGCTTGAGAACTTCCTTAAAAGGGTTCAAAAAGACTATGGTTACCAACAAGTAATTACTCCTCATATTGGAGATGTTAGTTTGTATAAATGCTCAGGACATTATCAGAAATACGGACAAGACTCTTTCAGAACCATAACCACACCTTTTGAGGGTGAGGAGTATTTCCTTAAACCTATGAATTGCCCTCATCATGTTGAGATTTACAAGGCAAAACCTCATTCCTACAAAGATTTACCTTATCGTTTGGCTGAGTTTGGTACGGTTTATCGCTACGAACAAAGTGGTGAGTTGCACGGATTGACAAGGGTGCGTTCTTTTACGCAGGATGATGCACATATATTTTGTACTCCTGAACAATTAAAAGAAGAGTTTTGTAAGGTAATTGACATTGTGCTTTACATCTTTAAAACTCTTAAATTTGAGAACTTCACTGCACAGATTTCTTTACGAGACCCTAATAACAAGGAAAAGTATATAGGCTCTGATGAAATATGGAACAAAGCCGAAAGAGCTATTGTTGAAGCTTCCGAAGAAAGAGGCTTAACAACCACTACTGTTATTGGCGAAGCTGCTTTTTATGGACCTAAGCTCGACTTTATGGTTAGAGACGCCATAGGAAGAAAGTGGCAATTAGGAACAATTCAGGTGGATTATAACTTACCAGAACGTTTTGAGTTGGAATATACTGGTGCGGACAATCAAAAGCATCGTCCAATTATGATACATAGAGCTCCTTTTGGTTCTATGGAACGTTTTGTTGCGGTTTTAATTGAGCATACAGGAGGTAAATTCCCTCTTTGGCTAACCCCAGAACAATTTATTATTTTACCAATTAGTGAAAAATTTGAGTCATATTCAAAAAAAGTATTATCTTTGCTGGCTCGTTTTGACCTAAGAGGAACGATAGATGATAGGAATGAAAAGACAGGCAAGAAGATTAGAGATGCTGAAATATCTAAGATTCCTTATATGCTTATAGTTGGTGAAAATGAGGAAAAAGAAGAAACAGTTTCTGTTCGTAAGCATGGTGAAGGCGATTTAGGAGTTATGAAAATAGATGCTTTTGCAGAATTGATTCAAAAAGCAGTGGATAAAGAATTAAATTAATAAAAAATAACGTAAGTACATTAATTATCATTATTAACTAAAAAAAAGGAGGAAGTTATAACAACACGAGTTTCTTTTAACAAAAGAGCACCAATCAGAAAAGAAGAACTGCATAAGGTAAATGACAGAATAGATGCACCGGTTGTGCGTATTGTTGGTGAGAATATTGAATCAGGTATCTTTAATATAAAAGATGCTTTAAAATTGGCAAATAGCTTAGAGTTGGATTTAGTGGAGATTTCTCCTTCGGCAAATCCTCCTGTTTGCAAGATAATAGACTATCAGAAGTTTCTTTATGAGCAGAAGAAGAAACAAAAAGAGATGAAAGCCAAAAGCACTAAGATTGTTGTTAAAGAAATTCGTTTAGGACCTCAAACTGATGATCATGACTTCAATTTTAAATTAAAGCATGCTATTCGTTTTTTGCAAGAAGGTAATAAGGTAAAGGTAGAGGTGTTTTTTAGAGGAAGGACAATTATTTATAAGGACCAGGGTGAGACTCAACTACTAAAATTTGCCGAAGCCTTATTAGAATATGGTAAACCTGAAATGTTGCCAAAGCTTGAAGGGAAAAAAATGATGATGATTATTGCACCTAAGAAGTAAAGAAGAATAATTTTAACGAGAATAAAAATAAAAAACTCTACTTGTTGTGAAAGTAGAATTGATAATAAATAACATAATTAAAAAGGACGTAAGATGCCAAAAATGAAAACTAAATCCAGTGCGAAGAAACGCTTTACGCTAACTGGTACAGGCAAAATTAAGAGAAAGCATGCGTACCATAGTCATATCTTAACCAAGAAGACTACAAAACAAAAACGAAACTTAGCCTACACAAGTACTGTTTCAAAAGCAGACCAAGCTAATGTTTTGGAAATGCTTGTTAAATAATTATTGCCAAAAAAGAAAAAGAATCGGAGTTATTAACCATTGTATTTAGCATTAAAAGATTCTATCAAAGTCAGGTAGGGCGCTAATACGAAAAAAATTAAAAGAATTATGCCAAGATCAGTAAATGCGGTTGCATCAAGAGCCCGCAGAAAAAAAATCCTTAAACGTACCAAAGGTTTTTGGGGAAGAGGTAAAAACGTATGGACTGTTGCAAAGAATAAATGGGAAAAAGGGCAACAGTATGCATATAGAGATAGAAAAAATAAGAAAAGAGAGTTCCGTGCATTATGGATTAACCGTATCAATGCCGCTTGTCGTCAAAACGATACTTCTTACTCAGTGCTTATGGGACAACTTCACAAAAACAACATCCAGCTTAACCGTAAGGTTCTTGCAGATTTAGCTATGAATCATCCAGAAGCATTCACAGCAGTTGTTAATCAAGTGAAAAAGTAATTAATTTTAGTTGCACAAACCCTAAAAAGAAAAACGAAAAAATGAGTAAGTCAGAATTAATGCAATATGTTGATAGCCTAACAGAACAAAAGGAATACCCTGCGTTTAAGGCTGGAGATACAATTACCGTATCATATAAAATTATTGAAGGAAATAAAGAACGTATCCAGCTATTTAGAGGAGACGTTATCCAATGTTCAGGTTCAGGAACAACAAAAACTTTCACCGTAAGAAAGATATCCTCAGGCATTGGTATAGAAAGAATTTTCCCTTATGCATCACCTTTCATCAGCGAGATAGTTGTTAATAAACGAGGTGTAGTTAGAAGAGCAAGAATTTTCTATCTAAGAGGATTAACCGGAAAGAAAGCAAGAATAAAAGAAAGAAGACACTAAAATACTTTCTTTTTAATATGCAAAAGCGATAAACTAAAAAAGTTTATCGCTTTTTTATTTGCCTAAAATAAGGTTAGACTATTAACAAAAGTCAATAAAATAAAAGCAAAAAACATATCCAATAGCTCCCATTATTAATAAAAGTCTTAACTTTGTGCTCAAATTACTTTCTTTTATGATTACAACATTAATTATCTTAACCCTGTCAATAGTATTATTTATTTCAGGGAAAATTCGTTCCGATATTGTTGCCCTATGCTCACTTTTAGCCCTAATGTTATTTGGAATTCTTACCCCACAAGAAGCACTTAGTGGGTTTTCTAATAGTATTGTAATTATGATGATTGGACTCTTTGTTGTTGGAGGGGCAATTTTTCAAACGGGATTAGCAAAAACAATAAGCGATAAGATTATCAAACTCGCAGGAAATAGCCAAACCAAGCTCTTTCTCTTAATTATGATTCTTACCTCTGTAATTGGAGCCTTTGTTAGCAATACTGGAACAGTTGCATTGCTAATGCCAATTGTTATAAGTGTTGCTCTGGGAGCTAATGCAAGCCCAAGCCGATTTCTTATGCCACTTGCCTTTGCAAGTAGTTTGGGAGGAATGATGACATTAATAGGAACACCTCCCAACCTCGTTATTAGCAACACCCTAAAAGATGCTGGATATCAAGAACTCTCCTTCTTCTCATTCTTACCTGTTGGAATAATTAGTGTTGTTGTAGGGATAATTGTTCTCTTTCCTCTTAGTAAGATATTTCTCTCAAAAGACAACAAACAATATAATAGGAATAATGATGGTAAGTCTTTGGGCGAACTTGTGAATGAATACCAGCTATCTCAGGACTTATACAGAGTAAAGGTAACCCAAAACTCCTTACTGAACAATCTTAAACTATCCGATTTGAATATACCTCAAAAATACCAAGTTGAAATATTAGAGATACGAAGAAAGTCTACTGACAAAAACCCTTTTGCAAAAACAACACACCAAACCTTTGCACAAGCAACAACCATTATTGAAATCAACGATATATTATATGTTAAGGGAGAGTTTGATAAGATTGTGGAATTTGCAAAAGATAATAATTTAAAATTAGCCCCAACAAGTCTTTCCGAAGAGATAGCCCAAGACCCTACAACCGACTTACGTTTTGACTCTATTGGAATAACAGAATTGGTACTTATGTCCACATCCAAATTAGTTAATAAAAGAGTTAGGGAATCAGGATTTAGAGAAAAATACAACGTAAATATACTTGGCATACAAAGAAGCGACAAGTATTTATTGAAAGACCTTAAAGACGAGAAAATGCATTCAGGAGACGTGCTTTTAGTTCAAGGGCAATGGAAAGATATAGCACTTTTGAACGATGAGCAAGCGGATTGGTTGGTGCTTGGCAAAACAATTGAAGAAGGCTCAAAAATAAAGCTAAACTACAAAGCTCCTGTTGCTGGCATAATAATGGTTTTGATGGTTTTGGCAATGGTCTTTAACCTCCTACCTACTGTAACCGCAGTTATGTTGGCAGCAGTTTTGATGGTGCTTTCGGGCTGTTTTACCAATGTTGCAGCAGCTTATAAAACAATTAACTGGGAGAGTATTGTGCTAATTGCTGCGATGTTGCCTATGTCTATTGCAATAGAAAATACAGGGGGAGCAGAGGTTTTTTCTAACCTAATAGTTTCTTTGGTAGGTAGCTCAGGGCCTTATGTTGTTTTAGCTGCGGTTTATTTTTCCACCTCGCTCTTAACAATGTTTATCAGCAATACCGCAACAGCCATTCTTTTTGCACCAATTGCCCTAAAAATAGCCTTAGAAATAGGTGTTAGCCCTGTGCCCATGCTATTTGCCGTTGCTGTTGCTGCAAGTATGTGCTTTGCAAGTCCATTCTCAACACCTCCAAATGCCTTAGTGATGTCGGCAGGAAGATATTCCTTTATGGACTATATTAAAGTTGGATTACCATTACAACTAATCTTAGGAATAATAATGATATTTGCTCTTCCAATGATATTTCCTTTTTAATAGATAATACAAAGTGATTTTCTAAAATTCATCTCTTTTGTATTTGAAGATATTTTTTTGAAATCAAAAGATAATTTTTTAGAATCAAAAGATATTATTTTAGAATCAAGAGTTATTTTTCAAGAATTAAAACTCTATCCTAAACAATAATTACTGATTATGGTAGGGTTCGTTTTTAAGTATTGTGAAACTGCGATAGAGCTGTTCTACTATTAATAGTCTTATCATTTGATGCGAAAAAGTCATTTTAGAAAGAGATATCTTATAATCCGCCTTTGAATAAACCTGCTCAGAAAAACCATAAGCCCCTCCTACTACAAAACAAAGCGTTCGTAAAGATGCATTCATCTGCTTTTGAATAAAATCAGCATAATCCACAGAAGTAAACTCCTGTCCTTTTTCGTCGAAGAGAATAATTTTATCGTATTTTATGGCTTGTTTAAGAATAAGCTCACCCTCCTTTTCTTTAATGGTTTGGGGCGAAAGGTTTTTGGTTTCTTTTAGTTGAGGTATAATAATAATTTCAAAAGGAATATAATGTTTTAAACGCTTACTAAAAATCTCTATCCCTTCATTTAGGTACTTTTCTTCGGTCTTTCCAACCAATATTAGTTTAATAATCACTTTCTAATCTTTCTTAAAAGGGAGTAAATCCAAGAATAGTTTTTCTCAATAGCAAAATAAGGTGTTTGTTCAGAGGAGAAATGTCTCATATATTTTTCAATCGGTCTAAGCATTGAGCCTGTAAAATCAAATTCATAAATTCCCCTCGAATTAGCTACTTCCAATGCCCGCCAATTTAAAAGACTTGTCGCTCCAGAATCTCTATATTCGGGATTAGCACCAGAAATCAAACTATAACAAGTATTTTTGTCAAATAGGGTAAGCAATACTGCATGAATAATTCCTTCTTTATCAATAGCAGCCATTAAGTTAATTGCATTATGTTTCCTTGAGGACTCTATTATCCTTGAAACTAATTCCAAAGAATAAGGAACCTTAATCCCTTGTCGTCTAAAAGTCAGAGCGTTTACTTTATAAAAATCCTCAACAGAAATATCTTCAATAATAGATAGTGTTTCCTGTGCTTTTCTGATACTTTTCTTTAGTTTTGGATGAAAATTCTTAAAGGTAAAATCCAAGTCATCAAGTGTAGTTAGTCTATAAGTGTATCTTGTAGTTTGCTTGAATCCATTCCAATAAAGAGCTATGTAATTCTTATACTTATGATGAAAATGAAGATAGAAATAATCCAATTTCAGTTTGTCAATTTCTTTTGCAAAGTATTCATTTAGCTTTTCCTCATAGCTGTATTTAGAGATTAGATTAATGTTCTCTGAATATTTTATCCAAATTCCAGAAATTGGAGTAAGTTGAGGAGGCATTATAGCTTTAAAACCATATTTCTTGTTAATATGATATACAAACGAAGCTATAATGTTGTTGTTCTCTTCATATAAAATAACCTCCCAATTATCCTCACACACAGCATCAAGCCACCAATCTTGTAAAAAGATTGGCATTGATTCTTGTTTTTTACAAAAATCTCTATACTTTTCTTTACTACTCACTTGTTGATTTCTTAGTTTTGGTTTGCTTTGGTTTAGCTGTTGATTTTTTAGTTGTGGTTTTCTTTGCAACAGGTTCTTTTGTTATAATTTTTTCTTGCATTTGTTCTTTTGTTGGTAAAGGAGAGCACACTAAGGCATCTTCTAAACGTAAACGAAAATCAGATAAAACATTTGCATAATTCATATAAGCTTCGTAAGGAGTGTCGTAGTGATTGAAGTATTTGTGAACATCTCCATCGGAAAACCATTTTGTACACATATAATAGAAATGGTCGGAGGTTTGTAAGTAACGCCAATCAATCCAAAAGTTTAAATCATCAACCTTTCTTACATTCTGTTCAAATTCATATATTTGGTCAAAGGCATCATCTTGTAGGTCGTTGCCTAACCATGCTGTAAGGTCTCTTTCTTCATCTGCCCACGAGATTGGGTAAGGCACATAGGTTTTATCAACAGGATTGAGTGCTTCGGCAAGTTCAGAAGGAGTATTGAAAGTAAAGTTTGAATGCGATAGCACTCTTGAAGGCAAGTATTTTAAGAACTCAAATATTCCTGTTTCTTTCCATTGATGTTCGCCAAAGGTCTCATAATCCATAAATAGATTTACACATTCAGGGTTATCTAAGTTGTTTAACCATTCTACGTACTTTTCAGTAGTTAAAGGGTAACCAGGCCAGGAGTGTTGAGAGAAACGAAAGGCTATATCATCACTTAATTGGAAGTTCTTTAATAGGAGTTTAAAATTATCTTTATATGGGTGAGAATAAGCGTAGTTTGGACTTCGCCATCCTAAAACATGCTTAGCACCTTCTGTTAGTTGAGCTTTAAAACCCATATCTGCAACCATCTCTCCTATGGCATCAGAATAGATTAGCTCAGTGTTGCGGAACACCTTTGGCTTTTGACCAAAAAGGCTTTCTATCTTATCGCTATGTATTTTAACTTGTGAAACAAATTCTTTCTTTGACTTCAAGGCTGCTAAGGAGTGTGTGTAGGTTTCTGCTAAAAACTCCACACAACCTGTTTTTGCAAGTTCTCTAAATGAGTCTATAACCTCTGGAGTGAAGCGTTCGAATTGGTCAAGAGCTGTTCCAGATATTGAATATGAAATCTTAAAGGCTCCCTTATGCTGTTTGATTAAATCAAGCATTAGTTTATTGGTTGGCAAATAACATTTCTCGGCCACCCTCTTGCATATCCAAGAGTTTTGCATATCATTAAAATAATAATGATTTCTTCCAATGTCAAAGAAACGATATTGTTTCAATCTGAATGGCTGATGCACTTGAAAATAAAAACAAATAGACTTCATAACTCTTTATCTTAATAATTTATAATACAAATTTCTTAATTTCATTGCTGAATCTTCCCAACGAATACTTTCTACTTCCGATTTTCCTTTCTTTATAAACATTCTGGAAAGTGCAGGATAGTTTAAAAGACAATAAATTGCGTTTGCCATTGCATCAATATCCCAAAAATCTACCTTTATGGCATATTTCAGAACTTCCGAAACGCCTGATTGTTTTGAAATAATAACAGGAACATTTGCATTCATAGCCTCCAAAGGGGAAATCCCAAAAGGCTCGCTTACCGATGGCATAACATAAACATCACTTAAAGAATACATCTTATTGACATCATCTCCTTTTAAAAAGCCTGTAAAGTGAAAATTCTTAGATATCCTTTCCTTTGCAACAAGAGCAATCATTCTGTTTAGCATATCGCCCGAACCTGCCATAACAAAACGCACATTCTTATCATATTTCAAGACCTTTGCTGCTGCTTCAATGAAATAGTCTGGCCCTTTCTGAAAAGTAACTCTTCCTAAGAAAGTAACAACCTTTTCTTTGACAGCTTTCTCCATTTGAATATCTTTATAGACAAGAGAATTGGCTCCATTATATATAGTTGAAACCTTATCGGGACTTTGTCCATAGCGAGTGATAACAATATTGCGAGTAAGCTCCGACACACAAACAATATGGTCTGCATTATCCATTCCATATCTTTCAACATCGTAAACAGCTTGGTTAATATTCTCTCCTGAGCGGTCAAATTCTGTTGCATGAACATGAATTACGAGCTTTTTGCCTGATATTTGTTTTGCAATAATTCCTGCTTTATAGGTTAGCCAATCGTGAGCGTGAATAATATCATAAGTATAGTTCTTTGCCACACTTGCAGCTACCATTGCATATCTTTCAACCTCTTCCATTAAGGTTGAACCATAAGTACCTGAAAACTCATACTTACGCTTGTTAGAAAGATTGGTTATATCGGTTGATGTTCTTACTCTATTATTTATTACATTGTAGAAATCATTAAGCCCAACATAAGGAATAAGACTTGAATTGACCTCAATGTAGGAAAGGTCTCCCCAATTATCTTTATAAAATTGTTGCGAAAGGTCAATCTCTATATCCGAAGCACTAACAACTCTTGCAGCCTCTGTGCTTTCGTCTCCATAGGCTTTTGGAACAATGAAAATTACTTGGTCTCCTTGATTAACCATTGCTTTGGTTAATCCAAAACAAGCTGTTCCTAAACCACCAGTAATATGTGGAGGGTATTCCCAACCAAACATCAGTACTTTCATTAGCTTACTCCTTCCTTTTCTTCTTTAAAATTATCCAGCATATATCTTATCCTCATCAATTCGGCAACACTCCAAGCCTGAGAAATTGAGCCCCCAGCATAATGAGGAGGATTTCCATCAAAAACTTCTGCAACAAAACCAACCCCATAATCTTTCATTGTTTTCTTAAAGCCCTCATATATCTTCTCTCCTACCTCTTTGGCACAAGAACCATAAACTTTCAAATACCCTTCTACAAAATGCCCAAGCAGCCATGCCCAAGCAGTTCCTTGATGATAGGCATTGTCTCTTTCTTCTTGTGAGCCGCAATATCTATCGTGGTAGTCGTGGTGAGTGGGACTTAGTGTTCTGAGCCCATAAGGAATTAACAGCTCTTTTTCTATCCTATCCACAATAAGCTGTCTTATCTTATGCGAAAGACAAGTATATTTTAAAGATGTAGCAAACACCATATTAGGCCTAACAGTAAAATCCTTATAATAGCCATCAACATAGTCGGCAAGCCAACCAATATTCTTTTCCCAGAAAGTTTGTTTAAATTCATTAGGAATTCTTTCTGCCAAATCCTTCCACTCAGAAATAAACTCTGTATCCTTAGACTCTTTTGCAAGCTCTAAACAGAACATAATAGCATTATACCATAGGGCATTTATCTCAACACATTGCCCTTTTCGTTGAGTAACAGGCTGACCGTTAATCACAGCATCCATCCATGTTAGAGCCTTTCCATCCTCACCTGCCCAAATCAAACCATTGTCTAACATCTTTATATTAGAATTAGTACCATCTCTATAAGTTCTTAAAATAGTTTGCATAACCTGCTTATACTCTTTCCAAACCTGCTTACCCTTACCTGTGTATTCAACATATTGTTGCAAAGCCCAGAAAAACCACATAGGAGCATCAACCGAATTATAAGCAGAGTTGTTGCCCGAACCAATGTTAGGAAATAACCCTTGGTGCATATCCCCAATTAGAGTATCAATGGCTTTCTTAAATATCTTCATATCGTTTAGCCCAACGCATAAACCAGGAAGCGAAATAAAACTATCCCTTCCCCAACGACCAAACCAAGGATAACCTGCAATTATATCAACCTTATCATCCTTTTGAACAAAAAACATCTTAGCAGCATGCCTTAATGCAGATTCAAAGTCAGTTATAGCTTCTCTTTTCCTTAGTTCAGAAGAATATAAAGTGCGTATATCTTTGGGGTTAATTTCTTGCATTGAGGCTGTAAAATAGATTGTATCGCCTTTCTTTAATTCAGTTTCGAAATAACCCATCATTAATAAATCCTCTAAGGAATCGTATCCTCTTTGAGCTTCTTTTATGTATTCAAAATTGTAATACCATTCAGGATTATGCACATATTTAACATCATCTTTTGAAAACTGCAAATAAACATCATTGTATTGAGGATACAATCTAAAAGATGCACCATTTGAAATTTCCTTATAAGAAGTGTTTGCCTCTGAGTTGAATTTTGAGAGTTTATGTCTTTGACGAAACGCCAAGATAGGATTAAACTGCATTTTGAATGTTCCTTGGCAATCTTCCACCTTATATTTTATTATCAACCTATCTTGATTGGAAACAAATAACATTTCTTTCGAGAGACGTACATCTGCAACAGAATATATATGTTTTGTAGCCTTAGTTATATCACAATGATGCAGGTATTTATGTCCTTTTGGTGCGTAAACATCGTTTGGAAAATGGTGAAGAGCAAGATGAAATGGAATATCGTGATGAAGAATTGTTTCGTCTAAAAAGGAGAGTATAACGTGGTACTCATCATCTATTTGAGGTTGAGGAGCAATTAACAAACCATGATACTTTCTTGTATTGCAAAAGCATAAAGTTGTACTTGCATAAGCTCCACTTGAACTTGCTCCAAGTATTTCTCTTTCTAAGCAATAGCTCAAATTAACCAGTTCTTCTTTATTAAATATTAATTTTTCCATATATTATTACATTCAAAATCAGTATTATTTATGCTACAAATATATTACATAATTTGGAATAAAGCAAATAAATTAACATTAATTATTTATTAAGACATATTTTATATAGGCTAAGTCTATGATTTAGAAGAAAAGATAAAAACATAAAATTTGATTGTATAAAGATTTATTATCCTTAAAAGCATTAATAAAAAGGGCTTATTAATTATAACAAAAACATTTATTCAAGAAAAAGCAATAATATTTTCCTCTTCATAAGTAATTTTTAGAATTAGGTTTCAATAAATTAGAATCAAGTTCTAAAAAATTATAATCAAGTTCTAATTTTGCTTTATTTAATTCTGTATTTTTGTTCTTTTAATTTATCCAAACTCAAAACAACAAGTATGAAAAGATTATCTTTTATTTTAACATTATTAGTTATTATTTTATCAAGCAATCTATTTGCCCAAGCCATAAATAAAGATAAGATAAAGTCTGATAGTGTTGCTATTGTTTATTTTATTAAGGAAATAACTCCTGAAAATGTTTTAAAGCTCTATAAAACTCTTGGAGTTGAATATAAAGGTAAAACTGGGGTAAAGATTCATTTTGGAGAAAGTGGTAATAGAAATTATTTAAACCCAGAGCTTACAAGACCTCTTATGCAATATACCAATGCCACTTGGGTAGAGACCAATGTGCTTTATGTGGGTAAGAGAAGATTTACCGATACCCATATAAAACTTGCCAAAGAACACGGTTTTAACTTTGCCCCTATTGATATTTTGGACTCCGAAGCAGAAGTGGAATTTAATACCTCTGGAATGGGCTTGAAGCATTATAAGAAAGTGAAGGCTGGTTCTCATTTTGAAAATTATGATAACTATATTATATATTCTCATTTCAAAGGTCATGGTTCGGCAGGCTTTGGTGGAGCAATAAAGAATTTGGCTATGGGCTTTGCTTCACCAGGAGGCAAAATGGCTCAACACGCTTCCGATGTTCCGGTGATTACTGATACAAGCAAATGTATTAAATGTTCCAATTGTATTAATGCTTGTCCAGCGGGTGCACTTGCTTATATTGATGAGCAAATTGCAATTGACAAGGATAAATGTATTGGTTGTGCTAAATGTATTGCAGAATGTCCTAAAAGAATTATCAAACCAGAGAATAAAAGGTTAGGAGAAAACGTTTTCTTGGAACGATTAGTTGAATATGCTTATGTGTTCTCTCGCAGAAAACCTATGGTTTATATTAATGTTTTAGCAAATATATCCTCTTCTTGCGATTGCAGTGCAAGAGCTCCGCTTCCTTTTACTCAGGATATTGGAATACTTGCCTCAAAAGATATAATTGCCATTGAACAAGCCTCTCACGACTTAGTTGCAAAGGGACATAATTGTGAGGATGCTTTTTTGAAGGAAAGCGGTGTTAGTGGACTCGGACAAATTAAGTATGGTCAGGAGCTGGGTATGGGAACAAGAAAATATAAATTAGTTGAGATTAAGTAAAGAACAAGGGATATATAAAAAGAGTTAGTATTAAAATATACTTATGTATGAATAATTTTGTTAAATATTTGGTTTATTGTGTTGTTAGTCTTGTTTTGGCTGCATTTGTCTTTGTGTCGTGCATTTCGGAAGAAGATTATATTCGCGATAAATCAGCTAACTTAAAGTTTTCATCAGATACTCTGCGTTTCGATACTATCTTTACTTCAATGGGGTCGGTAACAAAACAAATTATGGTTTATAATAAAGAAAATAAACCTATTAAAATAGACCAGATACGCCTTGGCGGAGGAAGAAACTCTTTTTATAGAATAAATGTTGATGGAGATACAAATATTATTATAAAAGATGTAGAAATTGGAGCTAAGGATAGTATGTATATATTTGCAAGAGTAACCATTAACCCTAATAATCAGAATAATCCTTTATTAGTTTCTGACTCCATTATTTTTTCCTTCAACAATAAAGAGCAGTATGTTCAATTGGAAGCCTTTGGTCAAGATGCGTATTATCATTATCCAAAGGCAGGTAATTTTATATCCATTGCTCATCAAGAGGGTGCTCAAAATGGGGTTACGGTAAATGGCTACGATATTCAATGGAATAACGATAAGCCTCACGTTGTGTTTGGAGTTCTGGGCGTTGATTCGTTGTACACTCTTAACATAACGTCAGGAACTCGCATTCACTTCAATTCAAAGGCAAGCTTCTTGATTTATAGAGACGCTTCTCTTAATGTTATAGGTAATACTCAAGACCCTGTTGTGTTTGAAGCCATCCGAAGAGATGGTTACTATGCTTCTTTGCCTGGTCAATGGGATTATATACACTATTACCCTGGGAGTAAGAATAATGTGTTGCACGATGCTATAATAAAAAATGCTACAATTGGACTTATTATTGATAGTTGTGTTACAGCAGATGTTGATATTCCTACTGTGGATATAAAAAATGTGAGAATTGAAAATATGTCTGCTTATGGTATTTTGTCAAGAGGTGGGCATATTAAGGCAGGTAATCTATTGGTTCAAAACACAGCAAAAGAGACTCTTGCCTTAACAATTGGTGGTAAGTATCAATTTGTTTATTGCACCTTTGCTAACTATTGGAATTACGAATCACGAAAAACCAAAACAGTATTTCTTCAAAACTATTATGTTGATTTTAATAATAATATCCAACTTCGCCCTATTATTGAATGTAATTTCTATAATACCATAATATATGGCTCACAAGACGAAGAAATTATTATTGACAAGATGGAAGGTGCTGATTTGAACTACGCCTTTGAGAGTAGTTTATTGAAGACAAGCATACTTAATAATCAAAGTCCTTTTGTTAGTAATTGCGTATTCAATCAAGACCCTTTGTTTAATAAGCCAATGGAAGGCGATTTAAGGATTCAAGAAGGTTCTGTTGCAATTGGGATGGCGAATCTTAGCTGGTATCCTTTTTTCCCTTATGATTTGGCTGGTAATGACCGACTTTCATATAGGACAATTGGAGCTTTGGAATACGCCATTATCCCTTTGAGAAAGAGAAATTAGCTTATTAATTTAATTAATTATTAATGCATTTCAATGTTAAATGTATATTAATTTACACTATTATTTATTTATTTTCCTTTTTTTTTATATCTTTGCAAGCTTGTTACCTATTAGTTAGGTAATTATTAATAATAAACACGTAATATAGATATATTAATTTTAACAATTTAAAAGAAGATGAGAAACGAAAAAAAGTACGTTTATACTTTTGGTGGAAAGACTGCTGAGGGTAAGGCTGACATGAAGAATTTATTAGGAGGAAAAGGAGCTAATTTAGCTGAGATGTGCCATTTAGGGCTTCCTGTTCCTGCTGGTTTAACCATTACAACAGAGGCTTGTATTGATTACTACGCAAACAATTGCGAACTACCAAATAGCCTAATGACAGAAGTATGGAATGGAATGAAGAAAATTGAACAAGTAATGGGATTAAAGTATGATGATAAAGAAAATTGCTTATTATTATCTTGTCGTTCTGGAGCTCGTAGTTCAATGCCTGGTATGATGGATACTGTTCTAAACATAGGGCTTTCATCAAACACAATACCTGGTTTAATAAAGAAAACAAATAACCCTCGCTTTGTGTATGACTCTTACCGCCGTTTAATTATGATGTATGCTGATGTTGTAATGGAAAAGGCAGAAGGATTAGAGCCAACAAAGGGTGTAGGTATTCGCCGTATATTAGATGATATATTAGATGAGTACAAACATTCAAAAGGATATAAATCGGATACAGACTTAACAACCGAAGATTTAATGTCTTTGGCAGAAACTTTTAAAAAGACAATCAAAGAAAACCTTGGCGTTGAATTCCCTGACGATGCCTCTAAGCAATTGGAAGGTGGAATTAAAGCAGTATTTAAGAGCTGGAATGGAAAGAAAGCAGTTTCATATAGAAGGATAGAAAACATTCCTGACGATTGGGGAACAGCAGTAAATGTTCAAGCAATGGTCTTTGGAAATATGGGAGAGAACTCTGCAACAGGAGTAGCCTTTACTCGTAATCCTGCAACAGGAGAAAATCAATTCTATGGAGAGTGGTTGGTTAATGCACAAGGAGAAGACGTTGTTGCAGGTATCAGAACACCAAATCCTTTGAATGATGACACAAAGAATGAACAAAACGCTCATCTTCATTCAATGCAAGAGACAATGCCAACAACTTATAAGGAACTTTGCGATATTCGTGATATTTTAGAAGATGCTTTCAGAGATATGTTAGATATTGAGTTTACTATTCAAGATGGCACACTCTATATGCTACAATGTCGCGTTGGAAAGCGTACAGGAGTAGCTGCAATGACAATGGCTCTTGAGATGTTTAACGAGAAACTAATTGAAGAGAAAGAAATTGTTCGCCGTGTTAGTACCGACCAACTTGATGAGCTATTACACCCAATCTTGGATTCAAATGATGAAACAAAACATACAATTCTTGCCAAAGGACTTCCAGCAGGACCAGGAGGAGCTGTTGGTGTTATTGCCTTAACAAGTGAAGAGGCAATGCGATTAGAAAAAGAAGGTATTAATTCTATTTTGGTAAGAGAAGAAACCAACCCAGAAGATGTGGAAGGAATGAGAGCCGCTAAGGGTATCCTTACTGCAAGAGGCGGAATGACTTCACATGCTGCACTTGTTGCAAGAGGCTGGGGAAAATGTTGTATTGTTGGTTGCGAAGCTGTACATATTGATATGGATGCAAGGAAAATCAAAATACATAATACAGAATTTAAAGAGGGTGATACTTTGAGTTTAAACGGAACCAAAGGCTTTGTTTACGAAGGGGAGGTTGCAATGATTGACGCTACTGAGAATCCGCTTTTCCAAACCTTTATGCAAGTTGTGGATAAATACAGAACAATGGGGGTTAGAACCAATGCCGACACACCAGAAGATGCAAAGCAAGCCATTGATTTTGGAGCAGAAGGAATAGGACTTTTCCGTATTGAACATATGTTTTATGGTAAAAATTCAGAAGCCCCACTTGCAGCTCTTAGAAAAATGATACTTTCTACAAATACTCAAGAAAGAGAAAAACATTTGGCAGAATTACATCCTTATATAAAAGACGCAGTTAAAGGAACTATGAAAGTGATGGACGGAAAACCTGTTACTTTCCGTTTGATTGACCCACCACTTCACGAATTTGTTCCTCACACAGCTGAAAAACAAAAAGAATTAGCCTCAGAACTTGGAATATCACATCAAGAAATAATATCAAGGATAGAAGCTCTTAACGAAGTTAATCCAATGATGGGATTAAGAGGAGTTCGTTTGGGAATTGTTTACCCAGAGATTTCAGCAACACAATTTGATGCACTTTTTGAAGCAGAAGCAGAACTAAGAAAAGAAGGAAATAATCCTATGTTAGAAATAATGGTGCCTCTAACATCTACATTAACAGAGCTAACTCACCAAAGGGAGATATGCGATAAAGTACATGCTGATGTGGAAAAGAGAATGGGTGCAAAAATCAATTATTTATATGGAACAATGATTGAAATTCCAAGAGCCACAATAGTTGCTGACGAAATTGCGGCTTCTACTGACTTCTTCTCTTTTGGAACAAATGACCTAACACAAATGACATTTGGTTTTTCAAGAGATGATGTGAATGCTATTTTAAGCGAATACAAAGAAAAGAAGATAATCTCATTTGACCCATTCCAAACCTTAGATCAAGAAGGAGTTGGACAATTAGTTGAGTTTGGAGTTCAAAGAGGACGCAAAACAAAACCTAACCTAAAAGTTGGAGTTTGTGGAGAACACGGAGGCGACCCTGCTTCAATAGAATTCTTCTTCAAAACAGGAATGAACTATGTTTCTTGTTCACCATTTAGAGTTCCAGTTGCACGCTTAGCAGCCGCACAAGCAGCAATCAAAAAACAATAAAGACATATTAATATATGCTAAAAGAGTAAGCCTTGATTGGTTTACTCTTTTTTTTATTATTTAAATAGAAATTATTCTTTGATTATAATTTACTGAAACGAAGAAAGAATTTTTTCTTTTCAGAAAAGAAAAAATTAAAACCAAGAGTTAGTAAATTATCTTCTG
>DHPF01000008.1:0-2797 GCA_002407855.1 Bacteroidales bacterium UBA5371 | reverse complement strand
AATTTATTAAAACGAAGAGTTATTAAACGTTTACGATATTTTCTTTAATTGCATACTTAACCAAGTCGATAATATTTGTAACTCCAAGCTTTATCATAATTGAACTCTTGTCCGCTTCTATTGTTCTACTTGAAACAAATAATTTTTCCGAAATATCCTTAACTGATAGCCCTTGGGCAATATACTTAATAATTCTTAATTCTCTATTGCTTAAAACATTTTTACTATTTTCATTCTCAAAGATAGCAAATTTCTTAAAAACTATCTTTGAAGCTTCTCCCCCAAAGTACTCATTTCCTTCATTAACCTCTTTTACTGCATTAATCAAAACGATATTGTCAGCATCTTTTGAAACATATCCCTTTGCCCCCGCCCTAACAGCGCTAACAACATGGTGTTCATCACTATAAGCAGAAAAGATTAAGACTTTTATATCTGGCTTAATTTCCATAGCTTTAATAACAAACTCAATCCCTGATAAATCAGGAATATCAATATCAATAATAATGACATCCAACTTCTCTAATAGTGCTGGTTCATTAAGAAGCTTTAAGGCAGTACCTGATTCATAAACAACCTTTATTTCAGAATTATTATGAAAAACTGCCTTAATGCCATTTCTAACAATCTTATGGTCGTCAATAACTCCTATTTTAATTGTACACATTGCTATTTTGATTTATTAAGTTTGACAATAAAACTCATCCCTCCAAACTCATTTCTCTCTGCTTTAATTTCTCCAAAGTTCAAATCCAAAAGTTCCTTACATAATATCAATCCTAAGCCCGAACCTTTTTGGCTCTTATCCTTTCCTATCTTATTGGTATTCTCCCCAATTTTAAACAATCTATCAATATCTTCATTACTCAGACCCTCCCCTCTATCAATAATTACCACCTCAACCTTATCATCAATCTCCTTAATATTAATATTGATTTCAGAGTTATTGGGTGAAAACTTAACTGCATTTGAAACAATGTTTCTTACGACAGTTTCAATCATTTTCACATCAACATTAACAAAAACATCATTAGGCTTATCTACTAATATATTAATATTTTTTTCTTTCGCAACCTGACATTGGCAAGCAAAACTATTATTTACTAATTCTCCAATCTCTCTTCTCTCAAACTCAGGATTAAAATGTCCTGATTGCTTAACAGACCATTGCAAAAGATTATTTAACAGAAGCCTAATATTACAAGAAGATTGATGAAGAGAAGAAATATAATCCTTCAATTCTTCCTTTGGAATATCATCTAAGGAAGAATCCAAAACCTCAATAATCTTTGTAAAAGATGTTATTGGAGAAGACAAATCATGAGAGATAATTGAAAAGAACCTATCCTTAGCATCATTATTATCTTTAAGTTCATCATTTTTCTTTTTCAATTCATTTAAAAACTTCTTTCTATCAATCATTCTTAAATGAATAAAAACAGCAATTAAAATTGCAAGAATAATAATTGCAAAAAGAAAATAAGTAATAATCTTTGTATTCTTTAACTCTCCATCTTTTTGACTAAGTTTGCTCTTATGCTCAGAAATTTCTTTCTCCTTTTTTGCAGTTTCGTACTTTGCATTAAGTTCTAAAATATGTTTATTAGTTTCCAAAGAGAAGATTGAATCGTTGAACTTGTCATATAATACATGATTTTCGTAAGCTTTTTTATAATCATTCAAATAAGAATAAGTTTCGCTCAAATTTAAATAAGCCTCACTAATTTGGTTTAATGCACCTATTTGAGTTGCAATTTCAATAGCCTTATTGTTATATTCAATAGCTTTATTATGTTGTTTTTGTAGATTAAACAAGGCAGCAATATTAGTGTACATAGCAGCAACATCATTCTTTTCCCCACACTCCAAAAATTTTTCCAAAGCCTTATTAGCATAAAGTGTTGTCTTTTCTATTTTTCGTTGTTTGTAATTCCAGCTTGCAAGACCATTATAAACATCAGCCATATCCCTACACGAACCTTCTTTTTCAAAAATCTTCAAAGCTTTCATATAATAATCATAAGCTCCTTTAATATCTTTTGAATCTTCCGAAGCAATAGCCATTTTATAGTTTGCATAGCCTAAGTACTTGCTATCTTCATATTTTGACAAGATTCTAATTGCACTAAGCAAATGTTCCTTAGACTTATCATATTTTTTTAGCCTATAATAAACAGTTCCAATTTGACTATTGGCAATAGCAGTTAAAAAAGTATCATTAATTTTCTCAGCAACCAAAAGAGCCTCTAAAGAATATTGAAGAGCTTTGGAATATTCTGACATTTTCACATACCCACTTGAAAGCTCTCTGTTGATAACAAAAGATTGTTGAGGAGTTGTTTTTTTATTCTTTAATAACGAATTGCAATAACCGACAACATTCTTCCACTCCATTGTGTCAATTTGGGAATGAAGTTGAGAAGAATATTTGTCAATAGAGGATATTTTATCATTAATTGAAGCAAAAATATTTAACGTTCCAAAAAGAAAAATCAGAAAAAAAATACGATTAAAAATACGAAAAAAAAGAGTAATAAAAGTCATAAAAAAAAGTATTTTTAAATTCATATATTATATTTTGATGCAAATATAGATACTTATTTGATATTAACAAAGAAATAAATGAAAATTTTAATAAAAAACATCTTTTTTTCGGTAAAAAAACAGAAATATTTCGGTGTTTTTCCGGATTTTCTTCGGTGTTTTTCCGGATTTTCTTCGGTGTTTTTCCGGTTTTTCTTCGGTGTTTTTCCAGATTTTCTTCGGTGTTTTCCCGGTTTTTCTTCATATAAAACAC
>DHPF01000010.1 GCA_002407855.1 Bacteroidales bacterium UBA5371 | reverse complement strand
GAACTGAGGTTAGGTTGGTTGGAGGTGTGCAGGTGATGCCACTTGGGTCGTATACTGTTACATCGTCTAATCCAACTCCATATCCATAATTTTGAATTCCTTCAAAAGCTATTTGATAGGTTGAAGATGCTGAAGGTAAAGCAACTGAATCTAATTGCCATGATGAAATATTAGAAGTATAGTATGCTAACTGTGTCCATGCACTATCTGCACTTGCTCTGTAGAATACTTTTAACTCATCTTGGTCAGATCCCCAAGCTTCTTGTAGATGCCAGAAACTAACGTAAGGTGTAGCTAATCCTGAAATATCTAAAAGAGGAGAAACAAGTTTTGTTGTATACCCAGAAAAACTATCATCAAAGAAGTAAGCTATCTTTTGACCTCCATGTGCAGGTGTTGGTGTTGATGAACTATAATAATCTTCATTAGTCCAATCAATAGTACCTACAGTGTATTGTTGTGACCAACAAGCAAGTCCACTTTCAAATCCTTCTGTCCAAGGGAAAGTTGTTACGGTTGTGCATAATGTATTGAAACTAATTACTTGACTTGGATCAGAGAATCCGTCTGCACCACAATCTAAAACAACATATGCATTATATGCTGTATTAGGATTTAGATTAGACAATATTGCTGTTGGGTCTCCTGTAACTTGAATTGTATCGTAATCTGTTGCAGACGCTTCTTTCCAATACAAATACCACGATGCATCATTTTCTGTTGCAGTCCATGTAGCAACAGCAGAGTTTTCTGAAATACCTGAAATAGTTAGTGTTGGAGAAACACAAAGTATTGGTGTTATTGAGATATTATCTATTGAGGCAGAAGGGTTTGTTCCACCACTGCCATCATTCCTCCAAACAAAGATTAGTTTTTTTAATGTTCCTGCCTCTCCTTGATGAGGTAGTACAATACTATGACTAACAACAGTTGTTGGATTATTTACATTATTATAATAGGCATTTACTCCATTATATAGTACAATACCTTGGCTATACGAAGTTGTTCCATAATAAGGTGTAGTATTTACTCCAACAAATGTAGTATCTGGATCTACAAGATAAACTTTAATATAATCCCAAGAAGTCTCTCCTCCCATTCTTGAATCAAATGTTAGAGTATATGCTCCTGAGCCATCAAACTCAATTAATCTTGTTGCAACAACAGTGCTGGTTGAACTATTTACATAATCATTAGTTAATCCATTATCGCCCGAAACATATAGAGAATGTCCTGTAATAGGCATTGCATCTACTGCTGTACCGATAAACCATTTGTTTGTTGCTGTTCCATTAGAAAGACTCCAAGAGGATCTTTCGCTTAACTCTTCAAAATCGCATGTATATGGAATGGTGGCAGGGATTTGCATTGTTGATGCACGTATTACATTACTTTCAAGTGATACTGCTGAGCCACAATCGGTTCTTACATAAATTACATATTCAGTTGCATCTGTTAAGTTTGGTATAATAAATGGATTAGAATTAGCATCAATAGAATCCCAATCTGTTGATGTTGCGGGTCTATAATAAATCCTCCATGCAGCATCTGTAGAAGAAGCATTAGTCCATGCAACTTCTATGGATGAAGATGTAGCGCTTACATATGTTAAATCAGTTGGACGTGCACAAGCTGATTGAACTATTGAAATATTATCAATGGCTGCTGGTGGCACATTGCCATAACCTTGGTCAAAATACAAAAACATTAATCTTTGTACTCCTGCTGCACGATCTAATGACTTAGTTACTGTTTGCCATGTTGATTGACTATGGAACAATCCAACATAATCATTAATTCCAGTAGGGAAACCTGTAAGATTTATTGGGTCTGCTGGATCTCTAAAATATACTAATAGCCCATGATATACAGAGGTTCCTTCTATATGACCTTGACATTTCCAATCAAAAGTTAAGTCGTAAGATGCAGTATCTGTTCCAAAATCTATATCTCTATATGTATATGCAAAGACAGTTGATGTAGGAGCTAAATAACTTACTCCATTATCATTAGACATATAAAATGCCATAGTGTCTGTTGGATTTGAGGAAGAAGGTCCATTTCCTGCTGCTATACCAAAAGCCCATCTATTAGTTCCTCCACTTAATCTTGTCCAACCATTATTTTCATAAGGAATTTCAAAATCGCAAGTATAAGGTACTAATGCAGGGAGTGGTTGTGTAACAAATGTTAGGACATTTGACCAACTTGAGTATTCTGTTCCACAATTTGCACGAACCCATACATTATATTCTGTTTGCGGTGAAAGTGAAGTAATTTGGAATGAATTATTGGTTTCAGTAACTGGTGTTCCTTGTGATGGGTCTGTTACTATGGATGCATCTCCATAAACATACTCCCACGAAGTTGCTGTTCCTTGTTCTGTAAATGCTATTGTTGCATCTGTGGTTGTAAAGGCGGTTACATGAACATTATGTGGTCTTGGACAAGCTTCATAGTCTCTTAATTCAATATTATCTATATGTAAATAGTTATCTGCATTAGATACTGTTGATTCTCCATAGAATGCAATTTTTACATTTCCTGTGTATGGAAGTGAGGTTGCTGGATCAAATAATGGAAGTATGATATGTTTTAGAGGATATAGGTTATTATAAACTCTTGTTGCAGCAGAATCATTCGACCAAACAAATGCATTTGCAGCATTCCAAGTTAAACCATTATCAGTTGAAACAACTACAGCAAATTTATCATCTGTTCCAGTAGTGTTTGGAGCTCCAGTTCCAGCATAATTTGAAAGAATTGCATCAAATTCTATTTGAGCAGGAATAGTTCCATCTCCTAAATCATAAGTTGGAGATATTAACCAATATTTTGTAGAAGTACTCCAAATATTAATGTAAGCATGATTACCACTACTTGGCATCATAGGAGTTGAATGAGAATTCCAACCGGAAGTTGTTGATGTTAATGTTGCATTTACAGTTGTAGGAAGTATTCCTGTCTTTCTTTCCCAACATGTGCTTGGTGGAACAGTATTAAATCCTTCAACTACAGTTGGAACGGTTAATGCAACACAAGCTGTTTGGAAGTTGATTACATTTGAAATTGCAGATGTATCTGTTGCATTACAAATTGAACGAACTCTTGCTTGATAAGATGTTCCTGGGTTTAATCCAGTTAAAGTGTAAGGATTAGAAGCTGCTAATGCTTGATTCCAAGTACTTGTTCCTGTTTGTTGATATTCTACTATCCAAGATGTTGCTCCTTGTGGTTCAGTCCAACTTAAATAAACATCAGTTCCATTAAATGATGCTGAATCCATTGCTAAACCATAAGGCATTCCGCAAGTAAATGCTACAAGTGAAATATTATCAACCCTTGCAGGAGGATTATAATTTCCATATTCATCATTTTGCCAAGCAAAAACAAGTTGTTTTACTGAGTTAGAATAGCTCCCATCAAAAACCCTTGTAAATGTATGGAAAGAAGTCTCTTCCGCTAAAGATGCAGTATTGATTTGATATTGAGAATTTGGCAAAGTCCCAGGAGTTAAAGCAATACTCAAAGGCATTAAATACACATTAAGATCGTGCCAATCAATCTCTCCATTATTTGCCCAATCAAAAGAAAGCTCAAATGCTGGAGAATTATCAAATTCAACTAAAGTAGATACAAACACAATAGATGATGATGCAGAAGAGTAAGTTGCTGTTGCTCCGTTATCACTTGAAATATATAGTCCACGTTCATCAATACCATCAGTAGGATCAGAGTCATTTGCTCCCGGAACTCCAATATACCATTTGTTTGTTTGAGTTCCATTAGTAATAGTCCAAATATTATCTTCTGTTGGATCTTCAAAATCAACTATTAATGGTAATTCATTAGCAAATTCTGGTAAATTAACTTTCACTGCATCTGTCCAGTTACCATTGCATCCTCTTTGAACTGCTACCCAAACAGAATCTCCGGCATTAAATCCTTGAATAATATATGGTAGAGTTGTTCCTGTAGGGATAGTTACTGTAGTAGCTGTTGTCGGGTCAAATGGTGCTGCTAAGTTAGAAGCATAAGCAATAACATAACCATCTCCTTCATCTCCTTCATCGTTCCAATTAACAGAAACTGAAGATGTTGTAGCAGGTTGTGCAATTAATCCATAAACATTTGGACAATCTGGAGTAACAGAAAGAGAAATATCATCTATTGTAAGATAATAAGGATTGCCATCTGCTTGACATTCGATGGTGAATTCATATAATCCATCTGCACTTGGAGTAAAAGTCCCTAAATAAATTTCATAAGTAGAATTAGTAATATTTGTTAGAGGAGTTCCTATTGTTTGAATTGCAGTTGGGTTATTTGCTTCTCTAACTCCTGCTTTTAAATTTTGCCATCCTGAATACTCATCTGTTACATACCAGAAAGAAAAATCATAACTTTGGCCTGCATACAAATTAAAAATTGGTGTTACAAACTTATCATTACAAGACCATTTAAAGTAAGCACTCTTTGTTCCTGTCCTTGCATTTCTATTGTAAGAATTATAATTTGAAGTTTGAGTGTATGTATAAGTTCCTAAATTAGTAGCACTCCAACAAGCAGGAAGTTGATTATTTGCAGTTATGCCTTCAAAACCTTCATTCCAAGGTAAATCTGTTAAACCATCTATTGCTTCACATAAGGTTTGGAAACTTACCAAATTGCTTGCTTCTGAAACTTCAACACTACAATCTGTTTTGAGATATATTTGATAGCTACTTGATGGAATAAAGCTTTGAATTAAGTATGGATTTGAATTTATTTGAATTGAGTCAAAATCTGTTGCTGAACCTTGTTTATAATATAACCACCAAGAAGCATCTGCTGAACTACCATTTACCCAAGAAATTTCAGCACCTGTTGTTGAGATGCTGGAAACTATAAGATTTGTAGGACGCATACATGTAGGCAATTCTGATATTTCAACATCATCTAAACGAAGATAATATCCATTATTAGGAGTATTTCTTCTAACAAAAGCAATGTATCTATCTCCTGAGTATTGACTTAAATTAACCTCATATTGTTGCCAAGCTCCAATAGGTATTCCTGTTTGAAAAACTTGAGTAAATCCTTGTATTGAATCATATACGCCCATATTGGTTGTATCAATAGATGTTATAATTCCATCAGAAATCCAAATAGAAATTTCATCAACCTCTGATGTTGTTGCACTATAATTTTGAGCCCAAAATCTTAATCTCTCATTTCCAGTTAATGTGATTTTTGGAGAAATAAGCCAGTCATTATTTTGACTATTATTATCAGTATACATTTGTGCGGCACCAGTTCCTGTGTGTGCTGTTGTGCCTCTTGACCAAATATTTGTACTTCCTGAACCTTTATTAATGTTAGTCCAGCATAACGGAGCTAATGCATTACCTGGGAAAATTGCAGGAGACCAAGATGCAGTTTCAAAACCTTCTGTCCATGGGAATGTTGTTATTGCATCACAAGCAGTAGCAAATGTTATTACAGATGACCATTCACTTTGTTCTGTTCCACAATCTGTTTGCACTCTTGCTTTATATACTGTAGAAGGGTTAAGAGTTGTAAAAGTATATGGGTTTGACACCCCAGAAATTGTTGTTGCATTTGCCCAATCAGTTTCAGAATTAAGCATATATTGAATATTCCAAGTACTTCCTGTTGCATCTGTCCAGCCTAAATCAACTCCTGTTGTTGTTGGGTTTGAAGCAGAGAGTGCTGTTGGTTTAGGACATGTTGGAACAAATAAATTTGGACCTGTCACATCGTCCAACATAACTCTTAATCCATCTGTATCTACAACTTTAAATGCAACATAAATATCCTGTCCTACATAATCAGTTAGTGCGACACTATGTTTTGTCCAAGTTGTAGTAATAGAATTATTGGAAAGAGAAAGAAGACTTGTTGTGCTAAAAGACGATACATCATTATCTGTCGTGGAGACTAAAATGCTTAATGTTGTTCCAGAATAGTAATTGGGGCATTTTACCCAAAAACTAATGGTATCAAGTCCTGCCGTAACATTCAATTTAGGAGTAATAAGATAGTTAGTGTGGTTTGGACTCTCATAACTTACACTTGCAGAAGCAGTACCTCTTGGAGAAGAAGATGTATATCTCCCCCAAGAAACAGTTCCTTGAGTTGTAATTTTTGTCCAATCTTCAGGAGGAAAGGTTGTTCCTTCGAAGCCTTCGTTTAATGTGGTCTGTGACCAACCTTGAATGGCGAAAACTATCGCCAAAAGAAAGTACAATACTTTTTTCATGATGTTTTAATGTGTTTGTTAAACAATAATTTTTTTAGATGCTTTTATTTTTTTAAATAAATTTCACGACTGCAAAAGTAAATACTAAAAATATAAAAAGCAAATTTATTATGTAAAAATTTGATTTACTTGCCAACAAAAAAAGTTAATTTATTGATTTACTTTCTTTTTCTTGCTCTAATTGTTGACGTGATTTAGATTTAGTTACGATATAAACTCCTAAAAAGACCAATATTGTGGATAAAATCTTTTCCCAACCAAAGTTATCCCGACCCAAAATAACTACAATGACAGCCGCTATAATTGGTTGAAGATAATTATACATGGTAAGGGTTGTAGGTCTGAGATTCTTTTGACCTATTGGAATTAAAAGATAAGTAAGAAATGTTGCAAATAAAACAACATATAATATCTCCATATATAATAATGTATTAATTTGAGTAAAATCCACCATTTTTATTTTAGGAACTCCAATTGGCAAAAGTAAAACTCCTGCAAACAAAAACATCCATTTCATTAAGGTTATTGGATGTTTTGTTTTAATGAAATCCCTAAAAAAAACCAAATAACAAGCGTAAGAAAGTGAACTAAGTAAACAAAGAGCATTGCCTATCCAAGAGCGGCTTTGATTGCCGTTAAGTGAGTAGTTAGAAAGGATAAGTATTACTGCCCCTGTGCAACCAACCAAGACCCCAATAACCTTTTTAGATGTAATCGGTTCTTTGAGGTATGCAGCAGAAATAAGCATAGTAAGAATTGGCGTAAGGGTAATTATCAGTGAGGCATCTATTGGGGACGTAGAGTTTAAACCAGCAATAAAAGAAGTTTGATTAATGGTAACCCCCAATACTGATGCTCCTAATATCATTAAAAAATCCTTCAAAGACATTTTTTCTTCTTTAATGAAGCAAGATGTAATCCAAAATACAATGGTTGCTCCTGCAAATCGGAAATAGGTTAGGGTCAATGCATCGATGCTTTCATTAGAAAGAACTTGCTTTGCAATAACAATATTCAATCCAAAGATAACATTGGTAACAAGAATTGCAATATGTCCTTTTGAAGCTCCTTTCATAACAGAAAAATTTGTGCAAAAGTACATAAAATGTTCCACTTTTGCTCTTTTAACATTTCCATCGTTAAAAAATATATGACTTAACAAATGGGGTTAAATTTTTCTCTGAGATAAATTTATTTTTCTCTGAGATAAATTATTTTTTCTCTGAGATAATTTTATTTATATAGGAGATATTTTTTATTATCCCTTGTTTATTTTAACCTTTGCTTGATTTATTTTTTTCAAATAAGTATAATAATATGGACACTTTATCGTTTGAGGTAAGATTGGGCTTTGAAGGGTAGAATTAGGATTATGTTTAAGAAATTTAGAGTTTAATACATATATATTATGATTGACATTATTGAATTAAATGCAAAGATTGAGCGTGAGAGTGCTTTTGTTGATATGATTAACAACGAAATTCATAAGTCTATTATTGGGCAGCAAGGTATGATTGAAAGGTTAATTATTGGGCTTTTGGCTAATGGTCATATTCTTTTGGAAGGTGTTCCTGGCTTAGCAAAGACTCAAGCTATTACTTCTTTGGCTAAGAGTATTGATGCAAAGTTTAGCAGGATTCAGTTTACTCCTGACCTTTTGCCTGCCGACCTTATTGGCACAATGATTTATAGTCCAAAAGATGAGTCCTTTGCTGTTAAGAAAGGACCTATATTTTCAAACTTTGTATTGGCTGATGAAATAAATCGTGCTCCTGCAAAAGTGCAGTCAGCTCTTTTGGAAGCTATGCAAGAACGTCAAGTTACTATTGGCGAAAAGACATATAAATTAGAAGAACCTTTCTTAGTTTTGGCAACTCAAAACCCTATTGAACAAGAGGGAACTTATGCTTTACCTGAGGCTCAGTTAGACCGTTTTATGATGAAGGTTGTTATAACTTATCCTACACAAGAGCAAGAAAAACTTATTTTGCGTCAGCAGGTTGGGTCTGCTTTGCCAAAGATTGAAGCAGTGCTTAAGCCTGAAAGCATTTTGCATGCAAGGGAAGTGGTTAAGCAAGTTTATATTGATGAGAAGATTGAAAGTTATATTACTGATATTGTTTTTGCCACTCGTTTTCCTGAAAATAATAATCTTGATAAATTAAAACCTTATATTAGTTATGGTGCTTCTCCAAGAGCCACAATCAACTTGGCTTTGGCTTCAAGAGCTTATGCTTTCATTAAGAGAAGAGGTTATGTTATTCCTGAGGATGTTAGGGCTATTTGTTTGGACGTTATGCGTCATAGAATTGGCTTAACTTACGAGGCAGAGGCTGATAATATCACTACGGAAGATATAATTAATGATATAATAAATAAGGTTGATGTTCCTTAAAAGATGAATGAAGATTTATTAAAGAAGGTTCGTAAGATTGAGATAAAGACTAAACGCTTGTCCAAAAACATCTTTTCTGGGCAGTATCATAGTGCCTTTAAGGGAAGAGGTATGGCTTTTAGTGAGGTAAGAGAATATCATTATGGTGATGAAATTCGTAGCATTGATTGGAATGTTACGGCAAGGTTTAATCACCCTTATGTAAAAGTATTTGAGGAAGAAAGAGAGCTTACGGTAATTCTTTTGATTGATGTTAGCGGGAGCACTTTCTTTGGAACAAATGGGAATTTAAAATCGGATATAATTACAGAAATAGCCGCTGTACTTAGTTTCTCTGCCATTGAGAACAATGATAAAGTAGGAGTTATCTTTTTTAGCGATAGAATGGAAAAGTATATTCCTGCAAAGAAGGGTTCTTCGCATATTTTAAGAATTATTCGGGAATTGATCACTTATAAACAAAGTTCTACGAGAACTTCTTTTGATAGCGCTTTAAAGTTTATGAGTAGTGTTATAAAAAAACGTGCTACTTGTTTTCTTATAACTGATGGTTATGGGGCATTTGACGATTCTTTAGAGATTGTTTCTCGCAAACATGATTTTTCTACAATTCTTGTAAGAGACAAAAGAGAAGATATTATTCCGAACATTGGTCTTGTGAAGGTTTCTGATAATGAAATTGCGAAAGATATTTGGATAGATTCTTCCGATAAGAAGCTCTTAAAAAGCTTTGCAGAATTTAGAAGGAATCAGGAATATATCTTAAAGCAAAAGCTAAGTCGTTTGGGAATAGATAATATTATGGTTTATACGGGAGAGGATTACATAAAACCTTTAATGAAATTATTTGAAAAGGGAGGTGCAAGGTGAGAAAATTCTTTATTTTAATCTTTACATTATTTATTTACTTAACTTCTTTTTCTCAATCAGCTATTACTAATCTTAATAAAACAAAGTTTGAGATTGGAGATCAAATAGTTTATTCTTTTTCATTGCCTATTGAAAAGTCTAATGAAATAGGAATTTATTTACCAAAAGAAATCAAAGATAGCTTAGAGATTATTGGTCAAACCATAGATACTATTGAAAGGCAAGGAAAGAAATACTTAGATATTAGGTGTTATTTTACGTCTTTTGTTGCTGGCAAGCATAAGATAATTAATCCTAATGGTAGGGTTTTAGATTTTGAAGTTATGCCTTTTCCAATTGATACTCTTAAAATAGAAATAAAAGATATTAAAGCAAATTCAAAAGAGCCATTTACCATTAGTGAGATAATGCCAATTATAATCTGGGTTCTTGTCGCTACTGCTTTACTTATTGGAAGCTATTTTGGATATAAGCTTTGGAAGAAATATAGGAAGGTAAAGATTAAAGAGATTTTCATTAAACCTAAGCCTAAACTACCTGCTGATATTATTGCTCTAAATTCTTTGGAGGAGCTAAGATTAAAACGTCTGATTGAGAATGGCAGAACAAAAGAATATTATTCCGAAATATCTGAAATCATAAGAGAGTATCTTTATAATAGGTTCGAAATTAGTGCAATGGAGATGACGACAGAGGAAATACTAAGAGAAGTTAAAAGGTATAGCGATATAAATAATAATTCTTACTTACTTTTGGAGTATATTCTAAAAAACTCTGACTTGGTTAAGTTTGCAAAGTTCTTTCCAGATTCTTATATTAGTGATAAGTGCATGAAAGATGCTAATGAATTTGTTAATCAAACCAAATTAATTGTTCAAACTCAAGAAAAGGAGGAAGAAAATGATTAATGGTTTTGAATATCCTTATTTGTTATTATTATTATCAATTATTCCTTTATTGATTGTTTTTCAAGCTTTTTATGATAAGAAAAGACATCCAAAGATAAAATACTCTCAAACCTCTCCTTTTGAGAATGTAAAGAAATCGTGGAGAGTTCGTTTGAGACTATTACCAAATTACATTAGATATATTGTACTTGCTCTTTTGATTATTACTATTGCAAGACCGCAATCTTATTTAAGTAAAGACGAAATGAATGTTGAGGGGGTAGATATTGTTGTTGCCTTAGACATATCTGGCTCAATGCTTGCAGAAGATTTTAAACCCAATAGGTTGGAAGCGGCAAAGGATGTTGCAATAGACTTTATGCAAGGAAGGGCAACAGATAATATAGGTCTTGTTGTTTTTTCAGGAGAAGCCTTTACTCAATGTCCTCCAACGACTGACCATTCAATTCTTATAGACCTTACATCTAAGATTGAAAGTGGGATTATTCAAGATGGAACAGCAATTGGTGATGGATTGGCAACTGCAATTAATAGGATTAAAGATACTAAAACAAAGAGTAAAACAATTATCCTTTTGACAGATGGAGTTAATAATATGGGAGCAATTGACCCTTTGACTGCTGCTGAAATTGCAAAAGATTATAAGATTAGAGTTTACACCATTGGCATTGGAAAAATAGGAATGGCTCCGTATCCTTTTCAAACTCCTTTTGGAAAGCAGTATCAGAATATTGAAGTGAAAATAGATGAACCACTATTAAAAGAAATAGCCAAAATAACAACAGGAAAATACTTCCGTTCAACTGACAAAAACTCATTACAAACAATCTTTAAGGAAATTGATAGTATGGAGAAATCCATAATTGATGTTTCTTATTATAAAACAAAGAAAGACTTAGCTTTTCCTTTTTTGATAGGAGCATTACTATTGTTAATTATTGAAGTATTATTAAGAAAAACCATTTTACAAGCAAATCCTTAATATGATTAGAACAGAGTATCCACAGGCATTATACCTTTTAATACTTATTCCGATTTTCTTTATTATACATTATATATATATAAAGAAAAAAAAGAAGAGGTTGCAGAGTTTTATTGACAAGGGTTTAATTGATATAATTGTTCCTGAACTATCTTATGGCAAGAAATGGACTAAATTCATATTATTGAATATTGCATATTTTTTTATTGTTGTTGCAATTGCTAATCCTCAAATTGGGACTTCTATTGAAAAGAGCGAAAGGAAAGGTACAGATTTAATGATTTGTTTGGATATTTCAAATAGTATGCTGGCAGAAGACATTAAGCCAAACAGAATATCAAGGGCAAAGCAATCTCTAAAAAATCTTATTAACCAATTGAGCAATGATAGGATTGGAATAGTTATTTTTGCAGGCGGTGCTTATGTTCAGTTGCCTATAACTAATGACTATGGTGCTGCTAAAACATTTATTGATATTATAGACCCTTCCATGATTTCAAATCAAGGCACTGCAATAGGAGAAGCCTTAGAAAAGGCTAACGAAAGCTTTGGAGAGAAAAACAACAAGAAATCTAGAAGTATTATTCTTATTTCCGATGGAGAAGACAATGAACAAGAAGCTATCTCTATTGCAAAACAAATTGCAAAGGAGGGAGTTGTTATTAATACCATTGGTCTTGGACTTCCAGAAGGGGCTCTAATACCTATTGCAAAAAAATCAGGCAAATTGGAATATAAAAAATCTGAAGATGGTTCTTATGTTATGACAAAACTCAATGAAGAATTATTAAAAGATATAGCAGGTGTTGGTAATGGAGTTTATATTAGAGCAAATAATGCTTCAATTGGGTTGGATAATATTTTGGCAAGAATTAATAAGATGGAAAAGAACGAATATCAAGCTGTGGCATACAAGGATTATGAGAATAGATTCTATATTTTTGCTTTTATTGCATTATTAATATTAGTTGTAGAGTTTTTAATTTTTGAGAAGAAGAATAAGTATATTAACAGAAGATTCTTCTTTGGAAAATAGATAATTATTTATGAAAAGAGTTATTTATATTATAATTGTTTTATTTCTGTTCTCTTCTTGTGATAAGGAAAAGAATTATTTAAGAGATGGGAATAAAAAATTTGACAAAAAGGAGTTTAATAAAGCAGAAGATTTGTATAGGAAAGCCTTAACTATTGATAGCACTTATAAGAATGCTCAGTATAATCTTGCCAACTCAATATATAAACAGAGTAAAGAAACAGGCTATGAGAAGGCTTTAATGTATTATGATAAATCCCTTATGCAAGATAGTATTATGGATACGAATTTTCTTGCAAATACTTTATATAATAGAGCAAATACTAATTTTCAAATAGCCTTGCTTGACTCTATAAATAAAACAGAGAAATATAACGAAAGCTTGCAGAAAGCAATTAATGATTACAAAAAGACTTTAAAGATTAACTCTCAAGATAGTGCTGCCAAATACAATCTTTCCTTGGCTATGCATCTTTTAAACAAGAACAAAAGTCAAAGCCAACAAAACAAACAACAAAACAAACAAAACAAACAAAATCAATCTCAAAACAAAGAAGATAAAAACCAGCAAAAAGGGGACGAAGAAAAGATGCAAAAGCCTATGAACCAAGATAACGAAAGGATGTTGGAGGCTTTAAAAAATAATGAAAAGAACACTTTGCAAAGATTGAAAAAAGAAAAAGATAAGAATAATAAACAAATTAAGAACGAGAAAGATTGGTAGTTTTTTATTTATGAGAAGATTGTTTAAATTACTTTTATTATCATTATTTGGCCTTTTGAGCATTAATTCATTTGCTCAAAACATTAGTTTCACTGCATCTTCTCCTTCTGTTATAGGAGTTGGAGAACAGTTCAGCATTAAATTTACTATTAATTCCAATAATGTTTCCAATTTTGTTGCTCCTTCAATAAGTGGTTTTGATATCTTAGGAGGCCCAAGCTCTTCAAGTGTTTCTTCGTATAGTAGTGTTAATGGCAAGATAACTAATAACTCTTCAACTACCTTTACTTATATTTTAATGGCAAATAGAGAAGGAAACTTTAATATTGGAGGGGCTAAGATAAATGTGAAGGGCGAAACTTATGCTTCAAACTCTTTGACAATAAAAGTTCAGAAAAATCCTACTCAATCGCAAAGAGCCCAAAGGCAAGGAGCGTATTCTCAAAATCAAACGCAAACACAAAAACCTGTAACAGTTTTAGATGATAAAGCTCTTTTCATTAAAGCATATGCAAACAAGTCAAAGGCATTTATTGGCGAGGAAGTAATTATTACTTATAAATTATATACACTTGTTAATATATCCGAATATCAAGTTAATAAAATGCCTATCAATAAAGGTTTCTGGATTGAAGAACTTGATATGTCGCAAGACCCGACAATTACAACAGAAACCATTGACGGAAAAAGATATCAAGTTGCAACTCTAAGAAGAGTTATTGCTTATCCACAAGAGAGCGGTAATTTGACAATTGCACCATTAGATATTGACGTTGTCGCTCATATTGCCACTCGTAATCAAAGAAGAGTTTCAACGGGCGACCCCTTTTTTGATTCATTCTTCAATGACCCTTTCTTTCAATCAATTGGACAAGCAGGGTATGAAAGGGTAAAAAAGAATATAAAGTCAAACAAAATCTCCATATCTGTTAATGAATTACCAAAAACTAACTCTATATTTTCTGGAGGAGTTGGAAATTTCCAAATATCTGCATCAGCCAATCCTCTAAAATGCAAAACAAATGAAGCCATAACTTTAAAATATACAATATCTGGTTCTGGTAATTTGAGTCTTATTGATAAGATTGATTTGAAAATTCCTTCAGATTTTGATTCTTACGACCCAACCATAAACGACCAAATTAACAAAACTAACTCTGGTATCACAGGGAAAAGAACATTTGAATACATATTAATTCCACGAGTGCAGGGAGAGTTTAAAATTCCTAAGGTTGAATTTACTTATTTTGATTTAAAGGCTAAACAATATAAAACTATTTCCACACAAGAAATAAATTTAAATATTGCCAAAGGGAAGGAAGAGCTAAGTGGCTTAGCTCAACAAATGAGCGAAAGAGAGAAATATTTAAAAAGAGACATAGAACATATTTTTACAAAATCGCCAAATTTTCTTTCTAATACAGACTTGAAATACAATACGACCTTGCTTTATGTTTTTTTAGCTTTTATCCCTATTCTTTGCTTTGGATTTATTCTTTACAAGAACTATTCTAATAAAAAAAATAGCGATGTGATATATGTGAAGTATAAAAAGGCAACAAGGGTAGCTTTAAATAGGTTAAAGAAAGCAAAGCAATATCTTCAAAAACAACAAAAAGAAGAATTTTATACCGAAGTTGCACAAGCCACCTGGAATTATTTGTCTGATAGATTTAAGATAGTAAAGATGGATTTGAGCTTTGACAATGTGAAAACAATCCTCCAAACACGTAACCTTAAAGAAGAAACCATTAATAATTTAATTTCTCTTCTGAATAACTGCGAATATGTTAGGTTTTCCCCTGGTGAGGAGCTTTCTAAAATGGATAGTTTATATGAGCAAGCTATACATGCAATTTCGGATATTGAAGCAGAAATTAAATAATAAGAATTGATAAAAAGTAGCATATTAGCGATATGAAAAAGATTATATATTTAATTGTATTGTTTTTTAGCCTGGGATTGAATGCTCAAAACAATGAGCAGCTTTTTGAGGCAGGGAATAAGTATTTTAGCAATAAAGAATATGAATTAGCTTTAAAAAACTATTTAGCAATTGAAAACAAAAAAGCATTCTCAGTAGAGTTATATTATAATATAGGAAATACTTATTTTAGGTTAAATGAATATGCAAATTCTATTTTATACTACGAAAGAGGATTGAAATTAGATCCAAAGAATAAAAACTTAAATCTTAATTTAAAAGTAGCGAAATCAAGATTAAAGGGAGAGGTTTATATTGTGCCTAATTTCTTTTTAATTAATTGGAAAAACTCAATTGCGAATCTCTTTACGCCCAATATTTGGAAGCTTATTTCAATACTGCTCCTCACTGCCTGTGGCGTAGTCTTTGTTATTTACTATTTTTCTATTAATCAAAAGACCATTTTATTTTATTGCTTTATTCTATTAACATTACTATTCTCTATTTCTATATTTAGTGGATTTACTCGTCAAAATCAAATTAATGATAAAGCACATGCCATAGTCTTTGGAGATAGAACCATAGGTAAGGATTCACCAGAGGAGAATTCTTCTGACAAGATTAAGATGTTTAAGGGTCAGAAAATAAGAATTATTGACAAGGATAATAACTGGGTAAAGGTTAAAACAGAAGATGGAAAAGAGGCTTGGATAGAGGACAAAGATATTATTATTATTTAAAGACTTTATATTCTAAAAAATTTGAATTGTATTATTAATGATTCAAAACATTAATTTATGAAAGAAGCTATTGAACATAAGGGTAACATTGTAGAAATAACTAACGAAAAGGTTGTGGTAAGGATTATTTCTTTGTCAATGTGTTCATCTTGTCATGCCAAAGGAGCATGTATTTCTCACGATAGTAAAGAAAAAGATATTGAGGTGAGAACCAAAGAAGGCTTAAAATATAAAATTGGTGAAGAGGTAACGGTTTGTTTGAAGCAAAAATTAGGAGCAAAGGCTGTTTTAATTGGATTTATATTACCTTTTTTAGTTATGTTTATAACAGCCCTAGTATTCAATAAATATGTTTTTCCAAATAATGAAGCTCTAACAGCTCTATCCGCTATTATTTCAATTATCATATATTATTTCATTATTTTTAAACTCCGAAAAAAAATAGATAAAGGCTTTAGCTTTTATATAAAATCCTCATAATTATTTTCTTTTGAGGTTAGAACTAAATAGCTTTACTTCTCGCTATTGAAAGTATTTTTCATTTAAAGCAAACAAAATATTCATAAAATTAGTTTTGTATTAAGATTATTTGTACTTTTGCTCATTAAAATTGGAAATTAGTTATAAGTAATAAAATAATAAATTTATGAAAAACAGAAGTTTACTATTAGGATTAGTGGTTTTATTCCTTACTTGTTTTGGTTTAAATTCAGTTAATGCTCAATCAAATGATCAATGGATTTCTCTTGGACCTGACAACGTAGGAGGCAGAACAAGAGCAATTATTTTTGACCGTTTTAATGACGATGTTATGTATTCAGGAGGTGTTGCTGGTGGTTTATTCATTAGTGTTAACAGCGGAAAGAATTGGCATGAGATTGTTATTGCTAACGGGCAAGGCAATTTAGCAATAACAACTATTGCACAAGATAATGACGGAGTTATTTATCTTGGAACAGGAGAAGGTCATTACAAAAGAGCTGGTTTTGGAATCAACAATGCAAAAATTGGTATGATTGGAAATGGTGTTTATAAATCAACAACCTTAAATGCAAGCAATAAAACTTGGGCTGCAAACTTAAATTCTGATCAAGAGAAGTATGCATGGGTTGATGAAAATATTAAGTTTGAAATTTTAGATTTCACCAGACCAGCCACAGCACATAATTATGGAGATGGCAAATCGTTTGTAAACAAGATTGCAGTCAATAAAGCAAATAATAAAGTTTATGTTGCTACTGATGCAGGTCTTATGGTTATGAATAATGATATAACTGGATGGAACCCTGTTAGCATTATTCCTCAAACGGCTTCTGTTGGAGATGTTATTGTTAATAATAATGGTGTTATTGCAACTTATTTTAATGATAGCGAAGGTAAGGTTATGATCTCTGTTGATGATTTTGCAACCAATTCTGTTATCTTCAATACAGCTAATCTATCTGCTATTGACGCAACAGCTTTGTTAATCAATCGCATAAAATTAGCATTCGGAACAAAAAATCCTAATAAATTATATGCTTACACAAACTACATAAACGAAGACGCAAGCGGAAGGCGATATAAGGAGATTTTAGTTAGAACAGATGATGTTAATAATATTGCTTGGAAAAGAACTACTCCTATAAGTTATTCAAATGGATCTGACCCTTCTGCTTTAGCTATCGGAGTTGATGATAGAGGAGAAATAGAATATGTTTACCTTGGAGGTAATATAGTTAGAAGAGGCTATAATGCAAATAATTCCGATATATATTATTGGGAAAGAATAAGTAATTACTATAATTCTCCTGATGATAATGACGGTGTAAGAACTTCCCCTTCATATGTTAGTAGTGGAATAAATGAAATTATCTTCAAAGAAAATCCAAAAACAATTGATGATTCAATTTTTATTGCAGTTGCAACTGATGCTGGAATTCATATCTATTCTTTTGATTCAGTTTTATATCAAACAGCATGGAGAGTATCTGCAAAAGGGATGATAACTACTCAATTTTATAGTGTAGCTGTTTCTCCTGATGCTTCAATTGTTGGAGGAACAGAAGCAAATGGCTCTATCTATATTCCAAGTGCTAATGGCTTTGGTAATAATAAATCAGGAGACGTAATTTGGACAATAAATTCAGAAGGATATAATCCAAATTCATTCCAATACACTACCTCTGGAGGAAATGTTGGAGCTTCTCAATTCCAACGTCAAGACCCTACTTCAAGAAAATCATTAATCCTTTCAAGACCTTATGCACAAATAGCTCGTACTTATGGAAATAATGGCGACTATCAATTGATTGACGACGTAACATGGAACTATGGAAAAACTTTATTCCCTGCTGGTATTAATGAAAACCAAGTTTGGGCTCCTTACGAACCAAGTGTTACCCCAATGCTTTTATGGGAGTCTATCAATTCTCAACTCCCAGACTCAATGTTCTTAGTTATAAATAAGAATACTGCAATTAATGGAGTGTATGACCCTGATTGGAAAGAAGGAGCATGGATAAAACCAAACGACACTGTAACAGCTAAGAGTCCAAATATGGAATATCCGTTCTACTATGTATTTACTGACTCACTTCAATACAACCAAGACACAGCAATCTTAATTCAAAACCCTGTTCAATCAAGACTTTTCTTTGGAACATCACAAGGACTCTTCGCATGTTCTAATATTAATGACTATATGGCTTCACCATTAGATGGTTCATTAACTAAAATTTCATTTGTAAAATTCTACGAAACGACAAAATTTGCAAATGAGCCAACCGAAGAAATTCATTGCATTGCAATTACAGATGATGGAAAAACATTATTCGTTTCAACAGATAAAGTTGGAGCAATTACAGACACATCATTCCTATATAGATTTGACATATCTCAAATCAATTTCTTAACATCTAATGCCACAATAACATTAGTTCCACAAGTGCAATTATTCACTCGTAAGATAACTTCCATTAATGTTGATAAGAAGAATGGAAACAATGTTCTATTAACCTTTGGAACATACATAAGTGCTAATTCAAACATTCAAGTTTCAAGCAATGCATTAGCTGAACCTTTCTCCTCTGCAACCTTTAAAGAAGTTATAAACATTGACCCTGAAAATGGAACAGATTTCTTACCAAACAGCAAGCCTGTTTTCTGTGGACTAATAGAAAGTGTTAAGAATACAACAGGCAATGTTGCATACATTGGAGCAGAAGACGGAATATACAGAACAGATAATTTCTTAGGAACACCAAACGGCCTAAAACAACAAGTTGAATGGTATAAGATGAGTGGTATTCCAAATGTGCCAGTATTCCAATTGACTCAACAAACAATGAACCTTCCAAGACATGAATACTATAACTTCGTTGGACAAAATGCATTCCATACAACATTCTTAAGAACAGAATTACCAGGAGCTATTTATGCTGCTACTTATGGAAAAGGATTATTTGCATTCTTAGGAGATACCATTGCTCCACGCGAAGATGTGATTGGAATAAGAGAAAACATAATCCCATCTAAGGGAGAAGTTTCATTGAAAGTATACCCTAACCCTGCTTATGGAACAACAACTCTTGACTACAATCTAACACAAGCTTCAAACGTTATGCTTCAAGTGTATGATATGAATGGACGTTTGGTTAGTTCATTAGATAAAGGACGTCAAGCAGAAGGAAATCATAGCCTACAAATGAACGTAGAAAACATGAGAAAAGGGATTTATGTTATTCGCGTTATAACTAACACTGCAACAAATACAGCAAAACTAATTGTAAGGTAATTTATTTATAATTAAATATTAGGAAAAAGGAGGTCTATTGCCTCCTTTTTTTATTTACAATAAAGAAGTTGCATTATAAGAAAAAGAGTAAATTTGCAAAATACCACTTAATACTAAGAGAAAATGAATAGCGACACCCTAAATATGATTTTAAAACTCCTAATTTCAGTAGGGTTAGGATTTTTAATAGGATTGGAAAGAGAAAAGTCTCACAAAGCCGTTGGGATAAGAACAATGTCATTAATCACCCTTGGCAGCACAATATTCACCATAGTTTCTATATATTATATTAAAGCAGACCCTACAAGAATAATTGGTCAAATTGTTACAGGAATAGGCTTTTTGGGAGCAGGAATAATATTTAAACATGCCGAACAAATTACAGGACTTACAACAGCAGCAACTGTTTGGTGTGCAGCAGCAGTTGGTGTTTTAGTAGGCGTAAGTCTATATGAAATAGCAATAGTATCTACTGCACTTATTTTAATAATAAATATCTTATTTGGACATTTCAAAAAAGAGAAATAGGTCATAAAAATATATACTTTTATTTAAACTCCGTCTATTTTGAAAAAGAGTTGAGAAAAATAAATTTATCTCAGAGAAAAATTTAGAAAGTCTGTCTTTTAGAAAACAAAGAAGAAATTAAAAATCTAAACGAGCAAGTTAAAATCCAAAAGAAAATACAAAACTATCAATAAAAATATTAGACACCTTATGTTTACTTGTATTACGTTTTATCCTCTATTTTGGAAAGCTTAATCCTACTCCCTAATAATTTTACCTATTTTTTTGACTAATTAAAGTTTGTAAAGGAGGTAATTTTATTCCTAAATTAGAATCAAGTTCTAATAAATTAAAACGAAGAGTTAGTAAATTAAAACGAAGAGTTAGTATTGGGGTTTTGAAAAATAAAAATCTTGGATTCAAAAGGTTTGTTTTAATTTTTACCTTATGAAAACTCTATGTTTAGAATATTCCTACAAAACCTAATTTAATTGCAATATTATTCAATCCAAAAGCTGGAAAATCAGATACTTTTTGTTTTGATAACGATAGGTATGTGTCTGAATTATAGAAAGCATAACGATACTCGCCGCCAAGAGTGAAATAAGTTGAATTACCTCCAAAACGGAACTCTAATCCCAAAGGAACATAGAAAGTATAGTTATCAACAGTCCAAGCATTACCTGCTATGGTTGCAATTGTAAGGTTATTATCAGAAGTCCTTACATAGTTGAGACTATTGCCGTTATACCCTACTCCTACTCTTGGAACAATCATAAACTTTTCTTTATAATTTATTATAGGATAACCAACATTTAAGCTTAGAAATGCTGATTGGGAATTAAGCTGTCTGTTATTTGACTTATTTGTACCTCCTTCAAATCCAAAATCGAAAGTAGTTTCAAGATTAAATTTTGTTACTACTCCAAATTTAAATTCAAATCCAAAATTAAAATTATTAATATCTCGCATACCTAAAACATTGTTTAATGCTTTATTATCATTCAAAAATGAACCATTGAGATTAAATCCAGATATACCTCTTGCTGTTTTCTTTTTTGGTGAGTCAATTACTAAGGCCTGTTCTGGTTCATAAACATTTCTTTCTATTGTTACTTCTGATTCTGTTGTTGTTTTTCCATCAAGGATAGTGGTTGTGGTTTTGGTTGTAATGGTTGAATCACCTGCATATTTCGTTTCTATTAAGATTGTGGTTGTCTTGCTGGTGCTTTGTCCAAGTGAAATAGTATATATCCCAAGTGCAAGGACTAATAGAATTGTCTTTTTCATATTTAATGTTTTTTTTAATTAATATTTTTGTTTTGCAAATACAAACGATAAAAATAATAATCTTTAATTTCTTCCGTTATTATTGCTGTTATAATATATACGATTTATGCTAAAAAAAATTGCATTTACCTCTCTTTTCTTATTATTTATACTTAGTGCGAATGCTCAAAAAGAAGTTTATGAGGCTTACCCTGTTTTAAATTTACGTTCTTCTGCTCGCGTGGCTGCCTTTGGAATGGATTTTCTTTCGTGGCAGACTAATGATATTTCGGTGGCTATTACCAATCCTTCCATTCTTTCAAAAGAAATGAACAATCAATTTGCTATTGGCTATACTGATTTGTTTGCAGGTATTTGGCAAGGTAATATTGCATATTCTCATAGCTTCAATAAGCTGGGAAGTTTTAGTTTTGGAATGAATTATGTTGGTTATGGTAATTTTAAACGCACCGAACCTAATGGTGATGAAAAGGGTGATTTTAGTGTAAATGATTATATGTTTACTATTGGTTGGGGAAGGATGTTAGATAGTAATGTTTATATTGGAGCAAACATAAAGCCTGTCTTTTCTCAATACGAAAGTTATTCAGCTATTGCCATTGCTTTTGATGTGGCAGCAACATATCTTAGCAACAATAGGAGTTTTAGTGCAACGCTTATGGCAAGGAATTTTGGAACTCAGCTAAAATCGTTTAGTGGTGTAGAAGAGAAGCTTCCGTTTCAGTTGGAATTGGGTATTTCCAAGAAGTTAAAGTATGCTCCTTTCCGTCTTTTTGTTTTGGCAACCAATCTTCAAAAATGGGATTTGAGGGAAGATGACCCTTTAAATCCAAGGGACGAAGTGGATCCTTTTACAGGAGAAATAACACGTGAGAATACATTTATTGGCATTTTAGATAATGGCTTCCGACATTTGAATTTTGCAATAGATTTTCAGCCTTCCAAGAATTTTTATATAACATTAGGTTATAGCTGGAAGCAAAATAGGGAAATGTATCTTCAAGATGCTTTTTCAATGGCTGGTTTCTCCTATGGCTTTGGCTTTATGATTAAGAAATTCCAATTGAGCTATGCAAGAAACGAATACCACAAATACGGCTCACCAAACCATTTAACTTTACTCGTTAGATTATAATAAGTTTATTATCTTGCTGTTTCTACAACTCCTGTTTGATGATTTAACTCACTTCCTCTAAGTGAATGAGGAATACAAAAGATAATTATCATAGCCATAAATGCTATTATTGCAGTTATTCTTAACGATTTCTTCTTTAAGAATGGTAAATTCAAAAGTAAAAGAATTAATGCTATTAGGGTTTTGTTGTCAGTTAGGTCGTAGCCAAAAGGAAATCCACTCCAATATACTCCAAAGGCATATTTCTGAACAATTGGTCCAAAGATAAATCCTCCAATTATTAATGTTATTATGGTAAGTACAACATATCTTCCAACATTCTTTTTGTTGGCAATTGCCAATATCAGTCCATAGGATGCAAATAGCATGGAAACAAACATAAATATTATATGTGGGATTAGCACTCCTGCTGGAACTTCTCCCTTAAAGCGAATTATTAACGGGTCTTTCTCAAATAGGACTTCCTCATTTACCTTCACATAATATTCTAATTTTCCTGCATTGGGCTGAACAGGAAGAGTTGCAATAAGAGCTTCTTCTTCTCTTTGGAAGTCTACTGTTGAAAAGGCATCGTTGGTTGGATACTTTCTGTATATTAGCTGTGCATTAACACTATTGTCGGGGATATTTAGTTGAATCAGATTAGTGTTTGCAGTTGCAGATCGTGGGAAAGAGAGTTTATAGTTTTTATTATTGATTTCTATTGTTGCTTTCTTTGGATTTGTTGGTCCTGTTATTCTTTGATAGACACTTGTTGCAAGAGTTAGAGCAACTGCAAGTATCCAAAATATTGCTATGGTTGACTTTTTCATTTGCCAATCTTATTATAATTTTAGTTTAAAGGTTTTAGTTTTGCCTTCTCTTTTTACTTTTACCTTTACTGTTTGATTTTCATTTAAAGACATAAGTATATTCATATAAGAATAAATGTCTGTTACTTTCTTTTCATTTAACTCAATTATTACATCTCCTATTTGCAGTCCTGCCTTATATGCTGGCTTATCTGGACTAATCATATCAATCCTTATACCTTCTGTGCTTCCCGAAACATCGGGCATTATTCCTAAGGTAACTTTCAATTCTGGTCTTGCTCCATTGTTTGTAGATTCTTTTACGACTTTAAATTTTAGTCTATCCTTCCTGTTTGCAACATCTATTACAATATCAAATGCAAGTGCAGACACCTTTTTCATCCCTTTATAGTTTAGGAGTTCTGGTTTATCATAATTTGTATGATAGGTTGAGTCGGCTCCTGTTGTAAAGTAGAAAACAGGAATATTCTTAGCGTAAAACGAAGCATGGTCAGAAGGTCCCATACCACTTGGAGAAAGAGAAACTTTTAGATTATTAGCCTTAGCGTATTTCTTTATTATCTTCTCTGATTGTTTAGAGGTTTTACTCCCACCTATTGTTAAAGAGTTGTTTTTTAGCTTCCCAACCATATCAAAATTAAACATTGCAACTATCTGCTTTGGATTAAAAGGTAATTCTTCAAGAAATTTTCTTGAACCAATCAATCCTGTTTCTTCGCAAGTAAAAGCAATGAAAATTATGCTACGCTTCCTATCTCTTGAAGAAAACTTATGAACCAAATCAAGCATAAGGGCTACTCCCGAAGCGTTATCATCTGCTCCGTAATGTATTTTATTTGTTTCTTTGGAACGAGAGCCACTGATAATTCCATCTTTTGCTAAACCCAAATGGTCAAAATGAGCTCCTATAACAATATATTCGTTTTTCAAAATAGGGTCATTGCCTTCCAAAACTCCTACAACATTGCGTGAGAATTTCGTTTTAGGTCCTGCTTGTTTGGGATTAGTCATTATTGAGGAGATATCTTTGAAGGCAACTTCCTGATGAAATGTGCTAAATAGGGGTTTGAGATTATTCTTTTGAAATATATTTGTGATGTACTGCACAGCTAAGCTATCGCCCTGAGTTGAAGGAAGGCGTCCTTGCAATTCTTCGGATGCAAGAAAGTAAACGGCTTTCTTGATTTCATAGACAACTGGTTCTGACTCGCGGTTATTAAGTAAGTGCTCATTCTCTTGAGCAAATATATTAGTTGTCAGGAGAAAAAAGGCTAATAAAAATATGGTCTTTTTCATATAAATTTAATGTGAAACCCAAAAGGAAATTAATCTTCTCTTGGTTGAATTATCATTCCCCACTTTCTTTTCGTGGAGTCTTTATCTAATATCTTTATCTCTTCTATTGCGTACCTTCCATTTGGATGAATACCTATAACATCTATTATTCCGTCATGCTTTTTTAAGACAACTCTGTTTAAAGAATAATTGTTCTTTCTTTTCCATTGATGTGTGAAACTTTCCTCAGGAGTTTTGGCTTGGTAGTTTGGACAATCCCAAATACGAACTTCTGTTTGGAATAGTTCTTTCCAACGGTTGCCTGTGTACGACCAAACTCTAATCACATTTAAATTGGTATAATCTCTATTAACGGTCATAAAAGAAACCTCATCTCCACCATCTCCATCAAGGTCTCCTTCGTTAATTAGGAAGAAAACGCCTAAGTCTCCACTCAAATTTAGTGGGGTTATCTCGTCATTATCCGAAAAGAGCTTTGTTGCACTTTCATAAAGCATTTCATCAAAACCATCTCCGTCCCAATCTCCACGAATTGCAAAGCGAGTATTTTCGTTCTTATCCCATGTCCATGAGGCTGGGTCAGCAGTATTTTTGACTATATCTGTCCATGGTTTTATTTTTTCTTCTTGTTCTTCCTGTGCTATAAGTGCTTTTGTTGAAAAGCTCATTATAGATATTAATACAAGCGTTGCTAAAAATATGTTTTTCATAATTTCTAATATGTTTTTAATGTTAAATTACTTCTTCGTATCTAAGATTTTCTATTATATAGTTTTGTCTTTCTGGTGTATTATCTCCCATAAAGAATGTTAATACTTCTTTTATTCCACTCTCTTTATTTAAAAGCACAGGGTCTAAACGTATGTCTTTACCAATGAAATGCCTGAATTCATCAGGAGAGATTTCACCTAATCCTTTGAAGCGGGTTATCTCAGGATTATTTCCAAGTTTTGTGATTGCTGTTTGTTTTTCTTCTTCAGAGTAGCAATAGAAAGTTTTTTGCTTATTCCTAACTCTAAACAATGGGGTTTGAAGTATGTATACATGTCCTGCCTTAACTAATTCGGGAAAGAATTGTAAGAAGAAAGTCATTAAAAGCATTCTTATGTGCATTCCATCCACATCAGCATCGGTTGCTATTACAATGTTATTGTATCTTAAATTATCTAAGTCTTCTTCTATGTTGAGTGCCGATTGTAAAAGATTAAACTCTTCATTTTTATAAACAATTTCTTTTGTTGCTCCAAAACTATTAAGAGGCTTTCCTCTTAATGAGAAAACTGCTTGTGTGTTTACGTCTCTTGACTTAGTGATTGAACCAGAAGCAGAATCACCTTCTGTTATAAAAAGAGTAGATTCTAATCTCTTATCATCTTTTGTGTTGTAATGGATTCTGCAATCCCTTAGCTTTTTATTATGAAGGCTTATTTTCTTTGCACTTTCTTTTGCAATCTTCTTTATACTTGCTATATCCTTTCGTTCCTTCTCACTTTGGACAATCTTCCTTAGGAGATTTTCTGCTGTTTCTGAATTGATGTGAAGGAAATTATCCAAATTACGCTTAACGATATCTGTAATAAAATTTTTAACACTCTGTCCTTTTCCATTAGGCTCCATGTATATTGAACCAAGCTTCGTTTTTGTTTGTGATTCAAAGACTGGCTCTTGTATTCTTAGACTAATGGCACATGCTATTCCGCTTCTAATGTCAGAAGGTTCATAATCTTTTTTATAAAACTCTCTACAAACTTTTACTAAGGCCTCACGAAAAGCCTGTTGGTGTGTTCCTCCTTGTGTGGTATGCTGTCCATTAACAAAGGAATAGTATTCTTCTCCGTAAGATTTATCAGAATGAGTAAAAGCAAACTCAAAATTATCTTCTCTAATATGAATTATAGGATATATAGTTTCGGAGTCAATATTATTTTCCAAAAGATCATAAAGACCATTTTTGGAAACAAATCTCTTTCCATTGAAAGTAATAACTAAGCCACGATTAAGATAAGCATAGTTCCATATCATCTTTTCTATGTATTCGCTAAGAAAGAAATAATTCCCAAAGAGCTCTTTATCGGGTATAAACTCAACCAAAGTTCCTTCTTCAAGAGAGACTTTCTCTATTTTTGTTTCGTTTATCAGTTCCCCTTTTTCAAATTCAGCAATTTTAGTTTGCCCATCACGTACTGATTGAACATAGAAATATTCGGATAAAGCATTAACGGCCTTAGTCCCTACACCATTCATACCAACTGACTTTTGAAAAGATACAGAATCGTATTTAGCTCCTGTATTTATTTTAGAAACACAATCGACAACCTTTCCTAATGGTATCCCCCTTCCATAGTCTCTAACAGAAACTCTTTTGGTTTCAAAATCAATCTTAACATCAATGGTTTTCCCAAAACCCATTGCATATTCGTCAATTGAATTATCAATAGTTTCTTTTATTAATATGTAAATCCCATCATCAGGCGAAGCTCCATCTCCAAGTTTCCCAATATACATTCCTGGGCGAAGGCGAATATGTTCATTCCATTTAAGAGACTTTACGCTTTCGTCATTATAGTTAGCTCTGTTTATCTGTTCTTCCAATGTCATAGAGTGCAAAAATACAAAAAGTTTTGTTTATTACTTACTTTTTACCTACTTTTGCTGTTTTATATGGTGTGAACATTTACAATAAAATAAAGTATGAAACGAGTTATATTAATATTAGTATTTTTTATCGCAGCAAATTATTCCGCAAAAGCAGATGTATCAACTTTTCCTGCCCCTACAAATCTTTCTGTTTCAAACTTACTTCATAGCAGTGCTGATTTGTCGTGGAGCAATAACGCAAACGCTTCCTCTTGGATAGTCTCTTATAATGTTTCTCAAAGTAGTTATGTTATTGAAGTTATTTCGGCTTCTAATTCTATTCAAGTGAATAATTTAATTTCGGGAGTAGCTTATAACTGGAAGGTAAGGATGATTGATTTGGTAGGAGACACGACAAATTGGTCTAATATCTCTATTTTTAGAACTCCTTTCGAAAATACAGGATGTAATCCAATATCCCAACTATCTATTAATGCAATGGGACAAACAGGCATAACAATTCAATGGACAGCCGATACAACACAAACTCAATGGGAGGTCGTTTATGGAGAATTGGGTTCTGACCCAGAATACGATGGAGTAAGTGCAACTACTAATAATTATTTCTATTTAATCCCTTCAAATAATCTAATTCTAAACCACTGGTATCAAATAGCCGTAAGAAACCTTTGTCAAGGAGCAAATAGCGGATGGAAATACATTAATACACGTTATATTTCCAATCAACACTTTGACCTCCCTGTTCAACAAACCTTTGAAAGCGACATTCAAAACTCTACCTTTGGTTTTGTGAATGGAACATTGAACCCATGGGTATTAAGCAACTCTTATAACGCAACAGCAGAGGGACAAACCTCTATTTATATATCTTCAAACGGAGGCTTAACAAATGATTACTATCCTTTGGAGAATGTAATTAGTTATGCATATATTGATGTGTTGATACCTTCCTATGCAACAAGTTTCTATTTGGACTTCAAATGGAAATGCTTGGGAGAATTGGGTAATGACGGAATGAAGGTGTTTTTAATGGGAGAGAATACTCCATTAGACATTCATCAGTTGCCAATCTCATCAAACCAAATAGGACAAACCTTTTATAATAATTATAATGCAGATTGGCAAAGCGAACATATAGAAATACCCGCAGAGTTTATTGGAGAGGTACGCAGATTAGTTTTTGCATGGGAAAATAACAACACTATTGGAGGCGTTGGTGGAGCTATAATAGATGATATTTATATTACAGGAAGATATTGTGCCACCCCAACAAACCCAACTCACAACTACGTTTCCTCATCAACAGCAGCACTCAGCTGGACTTTTGCACAAGAACAATCAAATTTTAACATCCAATACCGCAAAGCTGGAACAACTCAATGGAATCAAATTAATTCAGTTACTTCAAACTATTTGCTTGACAGCTTAGATGATAACACTACATATATTTATAGAGTGCAAGCTGATTGTGGAATGGAAGAAAGCTTCTTTTCTGAAATAGATACCTTTACAACCCTAATCCAATGCCTTCCTCCTGAAAATGTTCACGCCATTTCCTACACCAATAATAGTGCAATAATAACTTGGAATGATGATATTAACGTTTTAAATTGGATAATGGAATATGGGTTAGACAATGGAGAAAATACCACATATTCAAGAAGAGCTCTCACTTCACGATTTGATACATTAACTAACCTAACTCCAAATTCAAATTATAGAGTGAGAGTAAAAGCCATCTCTACGCAAAACGACACATCAAGATATTCAGAAGAATATATCTTCCATACGCTTTGCAATACATTCAATCAATATCCATACAATGCATTTGCAGACACATTGAAATGGACAGATAAAACAGGTTACTCATACATAAACACCTGCTGGGAACTTAAAGGAGACACTCTTTTATCCCCTGTTTTTGATTTTACCAACTTAGGTTTCCCAGAGCTTAATCTTAAATATATGTATGTGGATAGCACTTATAGAAGCATTAAGTTTAAGGTTATAGCAACAAATGATGGAATTACATACTATAATATAAGTAACCTAAACCAAACTCTTGATATAACCCAAACGTCTATTACCTTAACCTCATTTAGCACTATGCCTTATGTTAGGGTTGCCTTTGTGCCAGAGTATTATAATATGTCATTGGCTTATTTTAAAGCACTTGATTTCTCTATTGAAGATGTGTGTACATCGCCTGAGGGTATATCATTAATTGAAGTAGAAGCCACAACAGCAACAATAGACTGGATGACTTATTCAAATAATACAAGTTGGATTATTTCAGTGATTGACACAGCAACAAATAGCATAACTAACTACTCTACTACAACTCATCCATTTCAGATAACAAACCTGACACCTGAACACACATATAAAATAACCATACAATCCTCCTGCGGTAATAGTGTTGCAAATTCTGTAAGCGAAATAGTAATTACCACAACCTCAATCCAAAACTGCGTTATTCCAACTAACTTTGTTTGCGAAAACCTTACAAACAACGAAACCGAAGGTACAATTCAATGCCGATGGGATGCAATTGAGGGACAGAGCGTTTGGCAGTTAGATTACAAGAATAAGTATGCTTTTAATTGGGAACGAATAATAGTATATAATTATCCACGATACACCTTGCGTAATTTGGATATGGGACAAGAATATATGTTTAGAGTAAGAGCCATTTGTGCAATTGGCGACACAAGTAATTGGACGCCAGTTATTGAATTTAGATTATCTTCCTTAGAAGACGAAATAGATTATAGCTCACAAATCAGCATCTTTCCTAATCCTGCCAAAGAGGCATTAAATATAGAATACTTGGGCAACCAATTTGGAGAAACAAAGCTCCTTAATCAAAACGGGCAATTAATTCAAAAATGGAGCAAACTCCCAAAAAACATAGATGCCTCCTCCCTTCAAAGCGGCAGCTATTACCTTCAAATAAGTGTTGATAATAGAAAAATAACTAAGAAAATATTAATAGTAAAATAACTAAGAAGATTTTAATATTAAAATAAGGTTTCAAGACATTCCAAGGGGTATATTTTAATGCTTAACTTGATTGAAAAAAAACATAAAGCCGTCAAAAACAATCCCAATGCCTATTGAAAAACATTCTAACGGCGTTGAAAAAAATCCAAACGGCGTTAAAAAGAATCCAAACAAGCGTTGAAAAAAATTCTAAGAAGTGTTGGGGAAAATTTTAATAGGCTTTGAAAAATATTCTAATAGGCTTTGAAAAATATTTCAATAGGCTTTGAAAAAAATTTCAATAGGCGTTAGAAAAAATTCTGATAGACATTAAAAAATTTAGAACTTGATTTCAGTAAATTAGAATCTAGTTCTAAAAAATTAGAATCAAATCTCAGGAAACTAATATTAGATATCTGAGAGATAAAACTTATTCCTTTTTGGTGAGCTTAATTATTGTGTTGAGTTTCTTCTCAATTTGTGATGCCCCCTCGCCAAGAATGAAGCCTATCTCTTGAACTTGACGAAGGTTCTCTTGTATCACTTCCGTTACTCTATCTATTATTTCTTGTGGCTTTTCTTCTTGGTCGTAAAGGTTTCTGACCAAAATGCATACTGATTTCTTTGGAATTAAAAGGAATATGGATACATTTACCAATCTTCCTTCAAACTCTATGTCTTTATTAACTATGCCTTCTTCCTCTCCTTTTAGAATAAATTCTATCTGTGAGGAAATCGCCTTTGGTACTAATGTATTGATATTTGCTCCAACAAGCCCTGGTATTATCTCGCCTATCTCTTTGGCTTCATCGCCAAGAATATCTATAAATGTATTATTAGAATCGGTTATCTTCATATTCTCACCGACAATTGCAGCCCCTATCTTCATGCTATGTATGATTAGGGATATGGCTTTGGATATTTCTGAATTGGCTGCTTGTTGGTAGTTTAGTATTTCTTTTAGTTGTGAGTTTTCTTCTTGTGAGAGGATGAGTTCTTTTGTTGTTGAGGTTAATTGTTCGTGGAATTTTCTATTTCCGCTTTGAGTGTGAGTGAAGCACATGTCTTCTGTGGCAATTCCTTGTGCAATGGCTTCTGCCAGTCCGTAACATGTTCCGTATCCACAAGCCCTACAATCGGTATGACGTCCCGATGTAGCTTTGTCTAATTTAATAAAAGCTTCCTCCAATTCTTCTGAGGTTGGCACTGGTAGGTGTTGGTCGTCTTTATTATAGGTACATTTCAAATCTTTTAAAAGAACGTATTTGAGCATATTGCTTTGCCAAGTATTTTTATTGAAATTGATTATTCTTTTATTGACATATTCTGTAACTAAATTATGTCTAACAAATTTCTGTCCCTTATCCGAGGAGCCTGGTCCTACAATACAGCCTTTACAAAAGTATAGGTTGAAATGTTTATTAAATTTGTTACCATACTGAGAGAATTGCTTTACTGCATTTATTGCATCCTCGTCGCCTTGTGCTGAAATAAACGAACCATCAATTAAAGAGGTGGAGATTTCGCAGGCTTCCACAAATCCTTCTGGAATTGGGTATAAGGCACCTTTATATCCTAATGGGGCGTCAAAGTCAGAGAATTCAACCAATTCTTCTCTTATATTTAGCTCCTTGAACATCTTTCTAAGCTCTCTAAACGATAAGACTGCATCTATTTTTGCAGAATTGGTATGACGATTAATATCTTTCTTTGCTCCAAGACATGGGGATATATTAACTATCTTGACATCATTACCATAAAGATTTCTTAAAGCAACAGCCGTTGCTGAGGCAGGAGAAACTATTGGTGAGATATTAGATATTAATTCTGTTGCGTATTTTTCAATATATAGGTTCATAACAGGGCAATGTGAAGTGATATAGTACTTACCTGTTTTCTCATTTGTTAAATCTGCTTGATTTTTTGCAACCAAATCAACTCCAAAAGCAACCTCTGTAACGTAATCAAAGCCTATATTTCTAATCATCTTAACAAACTTGCGGTAGTCTGTAATATCTTCAAATTCTCCTGCAATTGATGGGTCGCAAATAGCTGCAACCTTATGATTGGAATTAATTAGCTCTTTAACTGTTTGAATTGAATCCAAAACTTTTATTGCATTGAACGAGCAAGCTTTTATGCAGGTTCCACAACCAATACATCTCTCTGGAATTACTTCGGGATAAATACTTTCTTGGCTTACTTTTATTGCTTTTACAGGACATTTCCTAACACAAGAATAACAAGATGTACAATTTCTCTCGTTAAAGGTAAAGACATTTGGGGACATAATTTTCCTATTTATTTCAAACACAAAACTACTATAAAAAACTAAACCAGACAATAAAAAATATATTTTTCCATTTTTTTTAGATATTATTTGCGAATAAAAAATAATTAATTTAATTTTGCAGTCCATTATAATGGGTGTTTTATGCGTGAATTCAAAACTTATATAATCTCTATCCTTTTTATCTTAGGGCTACTTGTTAGTCCCAAAATATATTTTGAGGAAAAAGTTGATACTACTTTAAAGTTTGAATCGGGATTATTAATTAAGAAAGACCTTGCCAAAGGAGTAAATAGCCTAATTATTAATCCGCACAAAACTTCTTCAAAAACTAATTTAGACTTTATATTATCAGACCATAGATTTGTAACATTCAAATTTGATAATATCCTTTCGCAAAACCACGATATTTGTTTAAATAATAATGTCTCTCAAAGATATAATTATTATTTAAATCGCCTTCATAAAGATTATAAGATAGCCAAAACAATTTATCAGCTCCAATCAATAATCATATAGAATAAAGGCTATTTGGTCTATTTCTAATTCAATAATACTCAGGAAAAGAATTAGAAGTATTTTATCTATCATTATTGCAATTCTATTTGTTTTAACAGCCAAAATATTATACTAATGATAGGTAGAAATGGGACATAAGGCTTTTTTCAAGAAGTAATTACAAATGATTTGACAAATTTATTTGATATTATATTATTAAGAGCTACTCTTTATTTTAAAATAGGGAGTAGCTTTTTTAATTGCAAAAAAAAGGAGCAACCTTTTGTAAGGTTGCTCTTTGAGTTTATTTTTGGGAGTTTACATTTTAGACTTCCCAAGTGTCGCCACTATTCAATAGATCATCAACACATTTTATGGAAGATGTTTCTGTTAGTTCCTGCATTTGCTTTTCGAAGATTTGGTTGTAGGTTAGTTGCTTTACGGCTCTAATCACGCCGAAAGCCATTGGGAATTCAGGTGGACACATCTGTGCAAGCATCATATGAACTCCTGTGTTCTCTCTTGTTGCATCGTGAACAAGTAAATCCTTTTCAGTTATTCCATCTTTGCCTATTTCTACAACTTCAAGGTGATTGCCTTTTAGGACAATTCCTTTACTTCTATCTTTACCAAATATCATTGGTTCGCCTTGTTTTAGCCACAACTGACGATCTTCCTTAATATCTCTATTGGTTACTTCTTGGTGAGTTTTGTCATTGAATATAACACAATTTTGCAATACTTCAACAACTGCTGTTCCATCATGCTTAGCCATTTCCATAAACACTTCCCCAAGGCTTTTAGGTGAATTGTCTATTGCTCTTGCAAAGAAGGTACCCCTTGCCCCCATAACTAATTCACCTGGGTTAAAAGGATAGTCTATTACTCCATAAGGAGAGGTCTTTGTTATTTGACCTTGCTTGGTTGTTGGAGAGTATTGGCCTTTGGTTAATCCATATATACGGTTATTAAACAATATATAGTTTACGTCCATATTACGACGAATAAGATGAATAAAGTGATTACCTCCTATTGCTGTTGCATCACCATCACCTGAATTTATCCAAACGCTAAGACGAGGATTAGCTATCTTAACACCTGTTGCTATTGCTGCTGCTCTTCCGTGTATTCCGTGAAAGCCATAAGTGTTTACATAATAAGGAAAACGTGATGAACAACCTATTCCTGACACCATACAATAGCTTTCCTTTTTGTATCCTATTTCAGGAAAGATTCCTAAAACCGAAGCTAAAATTGCGTGGTCGCCACAACCAGGACACCATTTAACCATTTGGTCACTGGTGAAATCAGCTTTGGTTAGCTGTACTTGTGAATGTTCTATTGCCATATTATTTTCCTCCTAATATTTGATTAAACTTCTCTTTTAATTCGCTCACTTCAAAAGGTAGTCCTTGCGTTTTATTGTATTGAAGGAATGATTTGGTTTCAAAATTTGAGCGAAGGTAGTTTACGAATTGTCCCATGTTTAATTCGCAAACAATTATCTTATTAAACTTATTGAATAATTCAGCTGTGTTTTTTGGAAGAGGCATAATGTAGTTGAAATGTGTGAAAGCAATTTTCTTTCCTTGCTCACAAAGTTCTTCAACTGCAAGTTTAAGTGCTCCTTCTGTTCCTCCCCAACCAACAACTAATAAATCTGCTGTTTCATCACCAACAATTAACTTTTGGTCAGGCAGACGGTTAGCAACTCTTTGAACTTTTTCGGCTCTAAGATTAACCATCTTCTGATGATTAGCTGGTTCTGTTGAAACACTTCCTTTTCCATCTAATTTTTCCAAGCCTCCTATCCTATGACGTAGCCCTTCCATTCCTGGAATTGCCCACTGCCTTGCAAGAGTTTCTGTATCACGCTTATATGGTGCATATGTCTCATCGTTAGGTGTAGCAAAAGGAGGATTTATCTTTGGAAGCTCCGACATTTTTGGGATACGAAATAGTTGAGAACCATTACCTAAATAACCATCTGTTAGAAGAATGATTGGAGTCATATGTTCCAACGAAAGACGAGCTGCTTCAAAAGCATAGTAGAAACTATTCGCAGAGGTTGAAGCTGCAATAACAATACAAGGAGCTTCTCCGTTTCTGCCATATAATGCTTGATATAGGTCGGCTTGTTCTGTTTTTGTTGGCAATCCTGTTGAAGGGCCTCCTCTTTGAACATCTACAATAACAAGTGGAAGTTCTGTCATAACGGCTAATCCTATTGCTTCACTCTTTAACGAAAGCCCAGGGCCAGAGGTTGAAGAGCAAGCCAAAGCTCCTGCAAAAGATGCTCCAATTGCAGAACATATACCTGCAATTTCGTCTTCTGCCTGAAATACTCTTGCTCCAAGTGATTTATGTTTGGCAAGTTCTATTAGAATATCTGTTGCCGGGGTTATAGGATATGAACCTAAGAATAGCGGTAAGTTAGCCTTTTCTGCTGCTGCAAGAAGCCCCCAAGCAGTTGCTATATTACCTGTAATGTTTCTATACCTTCCTTTTGGCATTATAGCTTGTTCAACTCTTACCTGTTGTGATTGAAGAACATCAGTGTTTTCACAGAAATTATAACCCGCTCTAACAACAGCTTTGTTTGCTTTTACCACATCAGGAGTTTTACTAAACTTCTTCTCTAAGTAGCTATCAGTATGGTCTAATTCCTTACTATATATGTAGAATATCATACCTAAGGCAAACATATTTCTTGAACGTTCAGCAGATCTCTTATCAGTAAATATATCTTTTACTGCCTCAACGGTTAAACTTGTTATTGGAGCCTTGATTAAAATGTAGCCAGAAAGACTATCGTCATCCAAAGGACTATTGGTGTATCCTGCTTTTCCGATAGCGTCATCGGTGAAAGTGTCAGCATCAACAATTATAATAGATCCTTTTTTAGCCCATTTGAGGTTTGATTTCAGTGAAGCTGGATTCATTGCAACCAATACATCACAATTGTCTCCTGAGTTATAAATGCGTTTCCCTATGTGAACTTGAAAGCCCGAAACACCTGCAATGGTGTTATGAGGAGCTCTAATTTCTGCCGGATAGTCTGGAAACGTTGCTATATCGTTCCCATCCAAAGCAGCCGTTTCGGAGAAAAGAGTTCCTGTTAATTGCATTCCATCGCCAGAATCTCCAACGAATCTTACAACAACGCCCTTTTTCTCATTAAGTTTCTCTGTTGTCATTTCTGTTATTATTTGATAATTCTTTAAACTTGTTAATATAAAAATATCTGCAAAGATACATAAGTTTATTTATTATTCTTTCATTTTTATCTTAGTATTTTTTTATTTCCACATAAAAGCATTGATATGAAATAAAAAGGGATTTTTCTCTTGATGATTTTAAAAATAATACTTTCACATTTACATTATAAAAACAAGTTACTCAAATCAAGTTCTAAAATTTTAGAATCAAGTTTCAATAAATTAGAATCAAATTCTAATTAGCTCAAATCAAATTCTAATTTTGATAAATAAACTACTACTATTTTTCATTTAATAATAGTATTTTTGCAATTTAAATTTTACTTATGACAAAGAGTTTTATAAAATATTTTGTTGTAAGGGCATTTTTAGATATTTTTGCAAAAATTAACTAAACATAAAATCAAATAAATGGCAGGCAATAGTTTTGGTGAAGTTTTTAAGCTAACAACCTTCGGAGAGTCGCATGGCAAATACGTTGGTGGGGTTATTGATGGTTGTTTGGCGGGACTAAGAATTGATTTTGATTTTATCCTTTCAGAGATTCAAAGACGAAAACCAAACAACAAAACCATATCTACTTCAAGAGTTGAAGATGATGTTGTTGAATTTGTTTCGGGCTTAGAAAACAATATAACCTTAGGTACCCCTATTACTTTCATTGTTAGAAATAAGGATGTTTTAACCCAGGATTATGATGGCTTTAAGGGGATGTTTCGTCCTTGTACTGCCGATTTTACATATTTCAAAAAGTATGGCATAAATGCCCAGACCGGAGGCTCACGTGCTTCGGCAAGAGAAACTCTAACAAGAGTTATTGGAGGAAGTATTGCTAAGTTATTATTGAAACAACAGAGTAATATTGCAATTGAAGCAAGGATTGAAAAGATTGGAAAATGGGATTATAAAACTGAACAAAAGGAGATTGAGAAAGAATTTGAAAAGATAAACCAAGAGGGAGATTCTATTGGAGGGACTATTTCTTGTGTAGTGAAAAATGTGCCTATTGGTTTAGGTGAGCCTGTTTTTGATAAGTTAAGTGCTGATATTGCTAAGGCTATGATGAGTATTCCTGCTGCTAAGGGGTTTGAGATTGGAGATGGATTTGAGGGATGCAAACAATATGGTAGCCAACAATTGGACAATTGGAACCAAGACTTTACAACCAAGACCAATCATTCGGGAGGAATTCAAGGAGGTATTTCAAACGGAATGGATATTGAGTTTAGGGTGGGTTTTAAGCCTATTGCAACCTTATATAGAGAACTCTCGTGTATTGATAAAGAAGGAGTAATACATAAAATAGAGAATAAAGGTAGGCACGACAAATGTCTTTTGCCTCGTGCTGTGGTTGTGGTGGAAGCTATGGCAGCTTTAACAATTGCAGATCATTTACTAAGGAGTTATACAAATAAGATATAAAAATAATACAGATGAAGAGATTATTAATATTAGTGGGTTTGGCTGTAAGTTTTATTGCAGGTTGTAATAAGATTGATAAGGATAGTTTTCAAATTAGTGGAGAATTAAATAATGGTGCAGAGAAGCCTCTTTATTTCTTAGAGATGACAGGGCAAGGATTAAAACCATTAGACACTATTATTATTGACAACAAGGGAAAGTTTAAGTTTAGCTATAAGTTACAAGAGGCTTCAATTTTTGTTTTGTTGGCAAATCCAAATGATTATATAACTATAATTCCTAATAAGCAAGAGGATATTATAATTAATGGTTATTTCAATGCCCTTTCAAGTTCTTATACCATAAAGAACTCAAAGGATTCAGAACTATTGCATAAATTAAATCAAGAATACATAAATACCAATGCTATATTGGCTGAAATCAAACAAACTCTTCACGAGAATAAGTACTCAGAGAATATTGACCAAGTGAAAGAGAATTTACTTGAACAATATAATATATTGGAAATACGCCAAAGAAGTATAATCAAAAAGTTTATAGATACCAATAAGGGTTCGCTTGCTTGTATTATTGCTCTTTACCGATTGTTTGACAATCATTATCTTTTTAGTTTAACAAATGACCTAAACGTTTACGAGCAAGTTTATGAGCAATTGAATAAAACCTATCCTAATAATCAGCATACAATTGGGCTTAAAAACTTAATTGAAAAAGCAAAACTAAAATCTCAACAAGATACAATTGAAAACAAATCTAAATTAGCTAATAAGAAATGATAAAGAACAAACATTATTTTGTTGCTGACACTCACTTAGGAGTACCTAACTACGAAGCCTCTTTGGTAAGAGAAAAGAAGTTAGTACGATTTCTTTTAGAGGCAGAAAAAGATGCAAAAGTAATTTACTTGCTTGGGGATATTTTTGACTTTTGGCACGAATACAAATATGTTGTGCCTAAGTATTATGTTCGCTTGCTTGGCACTTTGGCTTCCATTGTTGATAGAGGAACGCCTGTGCATTTCTTTACAGGCAACCACGACCAATGGATAAGAGATTACTTTCAGAAAGAGATAGGAATGATTGTTCATACAAAAGAATATGAAATAACTATTGATGGGAAAAATTTCTTTTTGGCTCATGGAGATGGGTTTGATTTAACAGACAAGAAATATCTATTTATGAAAAGACTTTTTGGGTCTAAAATTATCAGGATTATGTTTGCTTCCATTCATCCTCGTTGGGCAATAGCTTTTGGTAATGCTTGGTCTAAGAGTAGTAGGAAATCACATTCAGAATATGATTTAATAGATAAGGGAGAAGAAGAATTGCAATTCAAGTATTGCAATGAAATCCTTAAAACTAAGGATATAGATTACTTTATCTTGGGTCATCGTCATTTGAATAAGGAATATATTCTTGAGAAGGAAAAGAAGCTAATCATATTAAGTGATTGGATTAATGAAAGTGGTTATGCTCTTTGGTGTGGAGAGGATTTAAAATTAAAAAGCTTTGAATAACAAATAAAAGATTTAACTTTGCATTTCAAATATCACGATTTAATATATTAATAGAATAAAAGAATATGAAACAAACACCATTTACACAAAAGCACATAGAATTAGGAGCTAAGATGGCTGAATTTGCAGGCTACAATATGCCTATTTCCTACGAAGGATTAGTTGTTGAACATAATAATGTAAGAAATGCTGTTGGGGTCTTTGACGTTTCCCATATGGGAGAGTTTAGAGCAAAGGGACCAAAGGCTCATGATTTTATTCAATATTGTACTTCCAACAACATAGATTCTCTTTACGATGGCAAGATACTTTATACGGTATTGCCTAATGGAAAAGGAGGCATTGTTGATGATATATTAGTGTATAGAATTAGTAAGGAAGAATATTTTATGGTTCCTAATGCAGCTAACATTGAAAAGGACTGGAATTGGATGAGTAAGATAGCTGTTGATATGGGCTTAGAATTGGGAAAGGACTTTACAAACGAGTCTGATTCTTATGCACAACTTGCTATTCAAGGGCCTTTGGCTCTTAAAGCAATGCAGAAACTAACCTCAACTCCAATAGAAGATATGGAGTTTTATACCTTTAAGTTCTTAAACTTTGCAGGGATTGATAATGTATTGCTTTCAACAACAGGTTATACTGGTTCAGGCGGATGTGAAATTTACTTTGCACCAAAGGATGCTTCTAAGATTTGGGACGCAGTGTTTGAAGCTGGAAAAGAATTTGGTATTATGCCAGCAGGTCTTGGTTGCAGGGATACGCTTCGTTTGGAAATGGGATTCTGTTTGTACGGACACGAAATTGATGATGAGACTTCTCCTATTGAGGCAGGCTTAGGCTGGATGACAAAGTTTGAAGAAGGAAATAACTTTATAGATAGAGAATACTTGGAAAGTCAGAAAGTAAACGGAGTTAAGAAGAAACTCGTAGGCTTTGAGATGATTGATAGAGGAATTCCTCGTCAAGGATACGAAGTTTGCGATTCAGAAGGCAATGTAATAGGAAAGGTTTGTTCGGGAACACAAGCTCCATCAGTTGGAAAAGCCATTGGAACAGCCCATGTTCAGACTGCTTTCAGCAAGAAAGACACAGAGATATTCATTAAAGTTAGAGACAAACTCCTCAAAGCAATAGTTGTAAAAATGCCTTTCTATAAAGGGTAACTAAAAACCTTGTGAGACCTTTTAATACCCTAACTAAATATTATCTTATAATATTAATTATGCTTGTACCCTTACTGCTAAAATCACAAACCGAAACAATTGTCTTTCACAATTGCGAAAACTTTTTTTCCCTACTGATGACACATTAACAAATGATGATGCCTTCACTTTTAACTCCCCTCGCAATTGGAACTGGGAGCGTTTCAATTTGAAGAAAGACCTCTTAGCTAAGACCTATATTGCTGTATCAAAAGGCAATCTTCCTGCTATTATTGGACTTTGCGAAATTGAAAGCGATAGAGTTTTAGATGCCTTATGCAATGACTCTCCTCTAAGGAAAGGTAGCTATCAATACATACACTATAACTCAAAGGACATAAGAGGAATGGATGTTGCTATGATATACCGTAAGGATAAGTTTAAGGTGATAAAGCACGAAAGCATTATTATAGATAGCTCCCTAATAATTGATGAACCAACTCGTGATATACTCTATGTTAATGGTGTTCTAAATAATTTACCTCTACATATATTTGTTGTTCACGCTCCTTCACGACGTAATAGAGATAGAAATAAACCCTTGCGTAAAGCAATCTTTGAAATAATATACAAGAGAGCAAAGGAACTTTATGATAAGGGAGAAAAAAACATCTTGATTATGGGAGACTTCAACGATAACCCTTGGGATAAAACAGTGGAAGAAGGGTTTAAAACAAAGGGATACACAAATCACAATCCTCTTTTTACCAATCTTATGAAAAAGGATAAAGGCAAAAGAGGTTCCTATACCTATTCAGGACAGACACTAAACTTTGACCAGTTCTTAGTTAGCAAAGAATTATTACAAAAAATAGATACCCTTTCAACCAATTCACATATATTTATGCCTGATTTTATGATAGATAAGAACCCTGACAAAGTAGCAATAACTCCATTTAGCACCTATAAGGGATATAAGTATCAAGCAGGGATAAGTGATCATTTCCCAATCTTTCTCAAACTTATAACCTCAAAGAAATAATCATCAATGACTGAGGCAGACAAAGTAATAAAACATCTTTTATCTCTTTCCGATAAGGATAAAATAGAAAAAGCAGAGTATTTTGGAGTAAAAGGAGGAAAGATTATTGGAATATCTGCTCCTGATATGCGTAGAATTGCAAAAGAAATAAAAACAAATCATCCTCTTGCACTTGAACTATGGCAAAAAGAATATCACGAGGCAAGAATGCTGGCAACATTAATAGCTGATAAAAATCAAATAACTTCTAAGCAAATAGACCTTTGGACAAAAGATTTTGACAACTGGGCAATTGTTGATGGAGCTTGCTATAATCTTTATCGCTATACACCTTTTGCTGATGAAAAAGTATTTCAATATTGCAAGAGTGAAAAAGAGTATATTAGAAGGACGTCATTTTCTTTAATAGCTGGTTTAGCAATAGGATTAAAGAAAAAACCAGATAAAGATTTCTTAGAGTTTCTACCTTTAATTGAAGAGTATGCTTTTGATGAAAGAAATTTTGTTTGGAAGGCTGTCAATTGGGCTTTAAGGCAGATAGGCAAACGAAGTCTTTTCTTGCACCCTTATGCTTTGGAACTATCAGAAAAACTATCCCTTTCCGAAAATCCTACCCACAGAAAGATAGGAAAAGATGCCCTTAGAGAACTTTCAAACCCTAAAACAATAGCAAGAATAAAGAAATAATTAAATCCTTATTTTAGGAAATTATCTCTTGATTTCAAAAATTTGTCTTTTGATTTCAAGAAATTATCTTTTGATTTCATTTTCCCAACTCTTGACTTCAATAAAATATCATTAACAAAACAAATACTAACTCTTCTAATTTGTTTGTAATAGTTTGACAATATAAATCTGATTATTAGACCTAAATTTTGAACTCTTTAAGAAATATTGCTCTAATTGAGATTTACCTCTGCCTTTCTTCCAATTCTAAGGATAGTTCTTCCCAAAGGTTCATTGCCTTTACAAGATTGTCCTTTTTAGTTTGATATGTCTTGTAAAAGGCTTCGTCTATAACTGCTTTTTCTAAAAACTCTGTATTGGAAAGTTTATTATCCATTTCTTTTATCTCGTTTTCAAGGGTCTGTATTTCACTTTCGGTTTTTTCTATCTTAGTTTTAATCTTCCGCAATTCACGTTCTGCTTCTTTATTATTTTGATATTCTATCTTGTTTTGAGAAATGGCAGCTTCCTTACTCTGAGAGGTTTGAGCCTTGACAAGTTCTAAGGATTTAAGGTCTTCTATCTTGCGGTGTTGAAGGTATTCAAATATATCTCCACGAAACTCTGTTATGTGTTTATTGCGAAATTCATAGAGAGTATCGGTAAGCCCTTGAAGAAAATCCCTGTCATGCGAAACTATAATTAGAGTTCCATCGTAGCGAATTAAAGCATTTTTTAGTATGTCCTTTGAATCCATATCCAAATGATTGGTTGGCTCGTCCAAAACTAAGAGATTAACCGGAGAAAGTATTAGTTTAGCAAGAGCCAGTCGTGATTTCTCTCCCCCCGAAAGCACTTTCACTTTCTTATCTATATCCTCCTCTCCAAAAAGAAAGCTACCTAAAATATTTCTTATCTTAGAGCGAATATCACCTGTTGCAACCTCGTCAATGGTCTCAAACACTGTTTTATTTCCATCTAAGAGAGCAGTCTGGTTTTGTGCAAAATAGCCTATTGAAACCTGATGTCCTTCTTTGTATTCTCCACTATAATCATTTATTTCTCCAACAATTATTTTTGAAAGCGTACTCTTTCCCTCCCCATTCTTACCAACGAAGGCAATCTTCTCTCCTCTTTCAATTATTATATTAACATCTTTGAGTACTTGTTTTTCTCCATACTTTTTCCCTAAGTTCTTTATTTGAACTACTATCTTTCCGGAATGAGGAGCTGGGGGAAAACGAAAATGAATTGTGGAAGTATCTATCTCATCTATGGCTTCAAGCTCCATCTTCTCTATGAGTTTGATACGCGATTGCACTTGCTTGGCTTTGGTTGCCTTATAGCGAAATCTTTCTACAAACTTCTCTATTTCGGCTATTTGTCTTTGTTGATTAGTTAAAATAGCCTGCTGAGTTTCTCTTCTTTGCCTAAGAAGGACTACATAATCGGAGTAAGGAACCTTGTAATCGTATATCTTCCCTGCTGTTATCTCAATGGTGCGTTTTGTTATTTTGTCAAGAAATGTCCTATCGTGCGAGACTAATACCACTGCCCCAAAATAATTAATTAGGAAGTTTTCAAGCCACTGAATTGACTCAATATCTAAATGATTTGTGGGTTCGTCCAAAAGAATTACATCAGGTTTTTTAAGAAGTATCTTCGCAAGCTCTACTCTCATCTGCCACCCCGAGCTAAACTCTGTTACCTTCCTATTAAAATCACTCCTTGTAAATCCTAACCCTAATAGTATTTTTTCTGCTTGGGCTTCGGCATTGACTGCATCTATAAGCATCAATCGTTCGTTGGCTTCGTATTGTAGGTGAAGCAGATTATGGTAATATTGACTCTGATAATCTGTCCTTTGATTAATTTCTTCATTTAGCCTATCTATTTTCTTTTCTAAGAGATTCACCTCTTCAAAAGCTGTAAGTGCCTCCTCTATAATGGTCATTGAGGAAGATGGTATCATTTCCTGAGGCAAATAACCTATGGTTTGGGAGTCAGGGATTATAATTGTACCTGTTTCGGGTTCTTGTATCGAGGCAAGGATTTTTAATAGCGTGCTTTTGCCTGCACCATTCTTTCCGACAAGTCCTATTCTATCTTTATCGGCAATTACAAAAGAGATATTATCAAAAAGACATATTCCAGAGAAATATATGGATAGGTTATTTATTGTAATCATTAAAGTTCTTAGTTTTAGAGTTTATGCAATTAATTTGCAAAGGTAAGAAGTTTGGTTTTGTTTTGGAAATCTTATCATAAGGAAAGGCTTAGAGAATAAAAAAACATCAAGTATTTATACCAATACTTGATGTTTAAAATTAAAACCTTATGAAATTCTTTATTGAAGATTAAATGTTACAGGTAAAACGAATTGTTGTCTTACTGCTTTTCCTCTTTGTTTTGCTGGTTTCCATTTTGGCATTGCTTGTACAACTCTCTTTGCTTCTTCGCCACAACCTGAGCCAATATCACGCAAAACTTTTATGTCAGTAATTGAGCCGTCTTTTTCCACAACAAAGGTTAGTGTAACTCTACCTCTGGTTCCTGTTTCTCTGGCTTGTTGAGGGTATTTTATAGATTTACCCAAGTATTCTAAGAGTTTTTCATAGCCACCAGGGAAACCTGCTTCCTCTTCCACAACAGTAAAAATGGTTTCTTCTTTTTCTATGTCTTCTTCTATTACATCTATCTCAATCTTTCCAACAGTTGCTGTTACGTTAGCTGTTTGCTCAAAGCTTGTAACCTTAAACTCATTTTCTATCTTTTGGTCATCTTCCACAATTTCAAACTCTGTGGTCTCAGGAGCTGGAACATCTTCTGGTGGAGGTGGAGGTGTATCTTCTTGAGTTTGCATTACAATTTCTTCAACTTCTTGAACAGCCTGTCTTTCTACTAATGTAGATTCTTTTTGCTCATAAGTCTTATACTCAAAAGCAAATATGGTTACGCTTAATGCTAAAACCAATCCTATTTGAACGAATAAAGCTTTCTTGTTTTCAAGATTTGCTTTGTCTGTTTTTTTTAATTCCATAATCCGTTAGGCTTTTATGTTAATCTATCTTTATTTTCTACTATTTTTAGGTTGCTAAATTACTGCATTTTTGCATTCTGCACAAATTTTAATCAAATATTTTTTTTCTTTATTTGTTAGCAACTTTCAAACTCTTTATTATTTAACGAGATATAAAAGGATTTATTGTTCAAAAACTTTAATATTCAAAACTCGAACCTCCTAAAAATTCTCTGAGAATTGAGGTTGGTGGAATGGATTTATCATCAATCGTTTTGAAATTTGAAAGAAAATATAATAGTCTTTTTGCATCAGCATAGCAAGGTTCATTTTGAGGAACTTCTACTAAAAGAGGTCTTGCATAATTCTTCAACACGCCCAATTCATATAAAAGAGAAGAGTTGAATATACTATCTGCATTTTCTTGGAAAGGGAATATATGCTTCTCTTCCCCTTCTCTAACGCTTTGCCACCTATTCAATGTTTCAGTTGCCGAATATCCCCTATAACTATAATCTCTTACAATCCTTCTTATCAAACGATTATCGCTACTGCTTATAAGATTATGTTCATCTATTGAAATTTGAGTAAGTGCCGAAACAAATACATTATATTTATACTTCTTGTCAATATGCTCTGTTAGCTTAGGGTTGAGTGCGTGAATGCCTTCAATGATAAAGATTGTATTTTTCTGAGGTTTTATTTTCTTTCCGTTATATGTTTTCTTGCCTGTCTTAAAGTCAAATCGTGGTATAGAGACTTCGTTTCCTTTCATAAGCTCTTGTATTTGGCTATTAAACAAATCCATATCTAATGCCTCCAAAGCTTCAAAGTCGTAGTCGCCATTTTCCTTTTTGGGAGTAAATTCCCTATCCACAAAATAGTCATCTAAGGAAAGTTGGATTGGGTTAAAGCCAAGCACAGACAATTGTGTTGAAATCCTACGACAACTTGTAGTTTTTCCCGAAGAAGAAGGTCCTGCTAAAAGAACTATCTTTACCTCATCCTTTCTTTTGTATATTTCATCGGCTATTTGCGAATACTTCTTTTCGTGAAGAGCTTCCGAAACCTGAATCAGCCTATTATATCCCTTATCATCAACCACCTTATTCAATTCACTAACATAAGATATCCCCAATATCTTTATCCATTGCTTATGCTCCTTAAAAACAGAGTATATTTTCTCTTGTTTATCTCTATTCTTATATGCTTTTTCTGGATTCTTCTTGTCGGGCATTATTAATAGGAGACCATTATCAAAGGGAACCAAATCAAAGACCTTCAAATAGGATGTTGAAGGCACTAAGGCATAATAAAAATTATTGATTGTCTCATCAAGTAAATCAATATCAAAATACAAACGATTGGTTGTTTTAACTAATTCTGCTTTAAATTCTAACCCAACCTTACGAAAAATATTTATAGATTCCTGAGCAGGAATATGCTTACGCCTAAATACTATATCTTTCTCAATTATCTCTACCATCTTTTCTTTGATTGAAGATACAGCTTGTTTGTCTAATTTCTCATCAATATCATCTATTTCAGAATAATAACCATTGGACATTGAGTGATGTATCTTTAAATTGCTCTTTGGGTAGAGTTCTTTTATGGCTTTATACATCACAAACATTAAACTCATTGCATACATTCGCCTTCCATTTGAATTAGATATATCAATAAACTCAATTGTCTTTGAAATATAAATCTTATAATTTAGACTTTGAACCTTATTATTTACATACGCTCCAAGCAAAGGGTACTTGGATTTGACACCTGCAAACTTTTCAATCTCACTTAAAGTTGAACCAAAGGGAACTAATAGTTTTGAATCTGTGTTCTTGCAGATTATTTCAATCATTTCCGGCATATATTTTCTTTTTTTCTTTCTTATTAGCATAATAACGCTTATCCTTGACTTGGTCATATGGAGTAAGTCCAATTAATTTACGAATTACAACCGAAGCTGCCATACATCCAAAGATTGGAGGCAAGTAAGATATTGTTCCAACAGTACTTTTTTTGTTGGGTTCAATGTCTTCTACTATGACATCCGCATCAACTTTCTCCGAAGAAAAGACCACAGCAAAGCCATTATAAATTCCAAACTTATGGATTTTCTTTCTGACCTTGGAAGCCAAAGGGCAATTGTACGATTGTGAAATATCGGAAATTCTAACCTGTGTTGGGTCTAATTTTCCTCCACTACCCATCGAAGAAACAATAGGTATATTTAAATCTAAGCAGTGAATAATGAGAAACATCTTAGGAGAAAGAGTATCAATTGCATCAATAACATAGTCGTATTTATCTTGCTTTAATATTTCAATCATTCTCTCATCTCTAATGTATTCTTTAATAGCAACAAGATTTATTTCGGGATTTATATCTCTTAATCTTTCTGCCAAACAATTTACCTTAGGCTTGCCCTCTGTTGAACTAAGGGCAATTAATTGGCGATTACGATTAGTTTTATTTATTATATCTTGGTCAATAATTGTCATCTTACCAACTCCTGCCCTACAAAGCATTTCAGCAGCATAAGCTCCCACTCCTCCTAAGCCAACAACCATAACATGAGCTTCTTTTAGCCTTTTCAAAGCTTCCTTACCAATCAATAGTTCTGTTCTTGAATACATTTACCTCTTTTTATTAGCAATTGCAAAGATAATAAGATTTATCTAAAAGAGGATATTCTTAGTATTTTGATTAATTGAGAAAACAACAAAAAGATATTTCAAAAGATATGTAGCTGATTAAAGAAAGACAACTCTTGATTCTAAAAATTTATCTTTTGATTCTATGAAATTATCTTTTGATTCTAAAATTTTATCTTTAAGTTCTAAAAATGGGATTTAAATTATCCTTATTCTTTAATTTTTCCTTAATAGCACGGATTTTGATAAAATATTGATTTTATTCCTTTGTAGAAGATTTAAAAACAAATTTCTTGTTGAGCAAAAAGGTTAAGATTGCATTCGGAAGAATAACTATGGCTTGACCTATGGCATCGGATAGCTTATCAGGATTTATTGGCAAATTATGTACAAAAGCTAATGCGTTGCTTGAAAGAATTATATCATAGAGTGTTGAGCGGTTCAAAAGGTAAAGCTCTAATACATTTATTAGATAAACAAAGCCATAAACCAAAAAGAATTTTAAAAGAAGTTTATTGCTTTTGTTTTCAAAGACAAGGTAACCTGTGGTTTTGTAATTAAAGATTATACCAATTATTTGCGAAAATAAAAGCGACAAAGAGTAATGTAGTCCTATCCAAATAAAGAAGAGAAAAAGCAAGTAGCCAACTATTGTGTTTAAAGCTCCTACAAAAAGAAATCTAAGGAATTTATTTTCAATCTTCCATAACAAATGTATTGGGCAAAGCAATATTCTTTTTATCATATTTTTTATTTCAAAGAGCAAAAGTAATATTTTTATGTTTATCTTTGTAAATTGTTTATGATTTATTTTACTTAGAAAACTATGAAAAGACCATTGATTTTTGTTACTAATGATGATAGCTTCCATTCCAAAGGAATAAAACTTTTGATAGAAATAATGCAAACTTTTGGGGATGTTGTGGTGGTTGCACCAATAGAACAGCAAAGTGGGCAAAGCCATGCCATAACAACCAAAGAGCCTTTGCGTTTTCACAAAATTGAAGAAAAAGAAGGTTATACGGCTTATGTTTGTAATGGTACGCCTGTGGATTGTGTGAAGATTGCTTTTAATATAATTCTTAAAGACTCTAAGCCCGATTTATTAGTTTCGGGGATAAACCATGGTTCTAACGCTTCCATCAATACTATATATAGTGGCACTATGGCTGCGGTTTTTGAAGCTGTTGCCGAAGGTATTCCCTCTATCGGCTTTTCGGTGGACAATCACTGCTTAGATGCTGATTTTTCTTATTGTTCTGATTTCATTAAACAAATAACTAAGGATGTTTTAGAAAATGGATTAGACCCTAACGTTTGTTTGAATGTGAATTTTCCAAAAGATAGCATAAAGGGAGTGAAGATTTGTCATCAGGCTAAGGCCTATTGGAATGAGGATTTTGTTCAAAGAACAGACCCAATGGGACAACATTATTATTGGCTAACGGGAGTGTATAATTGTAAAGACGATAGCCCAAGAGCCGACCATATTGCAATGAAAGATGGCTTTTGTGCAATTACCCCTATGCAAATTGATTTTACTGCCTATGAGGTTTTAGAGAAATATAAAAAACGTTTTGAGAAATGAATCTGATAACAATTTTAAAGAAAGATAATTATCTCTTTGGGATATTGATTTCTATTGTTTCTATTGCAGTGGGATTTGGCTTGTTTTGGCTTTTCCTTTTCTTAATTTCAAAAACCTTTTACGATGATCCTAAGATTTTCTTATTTGCATTTGTTCCTGCCATATTACTTATGAGATGGTATTTTAAGCTCCAATATACAAAAACTGCTATTCCTATTGTTATTATACTTTTTATAAGCTTTCTCTCCTATATTTTAATACTATATAATATGGGTGTTTTTATGAGTATGAAATAAAACTAAATATAGATGAAATATTACATAATTGCTGGTGAACCTTCGGGCGATTTGCATGCAGCTTTTTTGATTAGAGAATTGAAGCAAAAAGATCCAAATGCAGAGTTTAGGGTTTGGGGTGGAGATAATATGCAAAAGGAAGGAGCTTTTGTTGTAAAACACATAAAAGATCTTAGCTTTATGGGGTTTGTAGAGGTGTTGGCAAATATTAGAACAATTCTTTATAACATAAGATTCTGTAAGAAAGATATTTTATTTTACCAGCCCGATTGCGTAATTTTTGTGGACTACCCTGGTTTCAATTTAAGGATGGCTGCATTTTGTCATAAGAAAGGTCTAAAAACAATTTACTATATTTCTCCTAAGGTTTGGGCATGGAAAAAGGGAAGAATTGTTTTGATGAAAAAGGTTTTAACTAAGCTATTTGTGATATTTCCTTTTGAGGTTGAATTTTTTAAGGGCTATAATTTTGATGTAGAATATTATGGTAACCCTCTGCTTGACGAAATTCAAGCTTATAATCAATTTCAAGACAAAACTGAATTTTTAGATAGGAATAAACTCGGACAAAAGCCTATTGTGGCTCTTTTACCTGGTAGTAGGGAACAAGAAATAAAGGCTCTTTTGCCTATTCAAGTTAGTTTGGCTGAAAAATATCCTGATTTTGATTTTGTTATTGCTGGAATGAACACCCATAAAGATACTTTCTACACTAATCTAATAGACAATGCTCCTGTGCATATTGTATATAATCAGATTTATCCCCTACTCAATGTTGCTTATTGTGCTGTGGTTTGTTCTGGAACAGCAACCTTAGAAACTGCTTTATTTAATGTTCCGGAGGTCGTTTGCTATAAGGCTAATCCTATTTCTTTTGCAATTGGTAAAATGTTAGTTAAATTGAAGTTTATTTCATTGGTTAATCTTATTCTTAATAGGCAGGCTGTGGTTGAGCTCTTGCAAGGGAACTGGAATGAAGATAACTTAGAAAAGGAGTTTAGAAAGATAGCCTACGATACAGGATATAGAGCTGAGATGGAAATGAACTATTCTAATTTACGCACAATCTTAGGTTCGGCTGGTGCAAGTAAGAAGATTGCAAAAAGAATAGTAGAGATTATTTCAGAAAATTAATACATTCAAATATGAAATTAAAAACACATATACTGCTAATCCTTATTTTACTTGCTTCTTTTGGCTTGAAGGCTCAAAAGATTGACATCAGAATCTTTGCTGATACCAAAATGGAAGAAATATCCTTCGTTCCATCGTTTGGAAAATACTACATAGAATTTGACAATAAAAAACAAAATCTCAAAAAAACAGATATAATTAGCCTAAATGTAAAGGCAGATAAAGTACGACTATCCATTAACGACTCTCTTATTGGTTCGTATAAGCAAATAAAATTCCTATCGGAAGGTTTGATGAGTTTCTTCCTTCTTTTCCCAAAAGACACAACTATTATAAAAGAAAGGCGTTATGATGACAATCTAATTGTTAGTGTTCAAGACAAAGCCTTACGCCTAATCAATAATGTGGAAATAGAAAGCTATATTGCAGGGGTTGTTCAAGCTGAAACTTGGGGAGCAACCACTAATGTTGATTTCTTTAAGCTTCAAGCTATCTGTGTTAGAAATTATCTTATGATGAATCTCAACAAACACAAAATTGATAAGTATAACCTCTGCGATGGAGTTCATTGTCAAGCCTACAAAGGCAGGGCCAATCAAGTGGAAGTTGTTCAGGGTGCATATAATAGTAAAGGAGAAGTTATTGTAGATTCTATGGGCAATATAATTGAGACTCTTTTTCATTCCAATAGTGGGGGTGAAACGGTTAGTTCTGTGGATGTTTGGGGTAAGCATTTTTCTCATTTGGTAGGGAAACAAGATACCTTTTCAATAGGAACGAAAGCTTATCAATGGGAAAAATTTATAAAAATAAGGGATTGGCAACGCTATTTTAAAGAAAAAGGCGTTAATATTAAAAAAGACTCTGTTAAGTATGAACTTCTTAATTTCTCTCAAAAGGAAGGAAGAAAGAAAGAAATGCTTGGCGTGTCCTTAATTCAAATACGAAAAGACTTTGGGTTGCGTTCTACTTTTTTTGATTGTCAAGAATGGGGTTCAGAAGTTAAACTTAAAGGAAAAGGTTATGGACATGGAGTTGGGATGAGTCAGGAAGGAGCAATTAGAATGTGCGAAGAGGGCTACGAATATTGGCAAGTAGTAGAGCACTATTACACTGGGGCAAAAGTAAAACGCTTAGATGAAGATAAGATAATAAATGGAAATAAAGAATAGTTAAATAAAGAATAATTAATAACAAATAAAGAGAAGAAAAGAATGAAAAAAATAACACTATTAGCATTAATATTAACTCTTTTTGTAGGAGTATCTAATGCACAGACAAAGATTAATTGGTTAAAAATAACTGATGTTGAAAAACAAATAAAGAAAGATGGTAAAAACGCCAAAAGAGTTTTTATTGACTGCTATACCGATTGGTGTGGTTGGTGTAAGAGAATGGATAAAGACACTTTTGAAGACCCAACAATAGCAATGATAATGAATTATTATTTCTATAGTGTAAAGTTTGATGCAGAAACAAAAGAAAACATTACCTTTGGAGGGAAAGAATATAAAAATGCGAACCCAAATGGACGCAGGTCGGCTCACGAATTAGCTATTATGCTTTTAAATCAACGCCTCTCCTATCCTTCTTTTTCAATTCTTAATTCTGATTTATCTATTGCTACCATAATCCCTGGCTACTATACTGCCAAAGACTTTGAACCAATGATAGTCTTTATGGGAGGTAAATATGAAGAAAAATATAGCTTTGAAGAGTTTCAAAAACAATATGAGACTAAGATAAAGAAGGAAGTTATGGCTGAGATTACAAAAGCTCAAAAAGCAAAGAAATAGAGAGCAGTAATTAGAAATGACAAAAAAACAAACTATTGAAACTCTTTTAAAAGAAAACATCCTACTTGCCACAGGTTGCACTGAGCCTGTGGCAGTGGCTTTATCGGTTGCAAAAGCCAAAGAACTTCTTAATAAAACCCCTGAAAAGATACATCTTTGGCTAAGTCCTAACATAATAAAGAATGCAATGGGAGTAGGAATACCTGGAACTAATATGAAAGGCTTACCTATTGCAATTGCTTTGGGAGCAGTTGGAGGCGATAGTTCAAAGGGGCTTAATGTATTAAATGATTCCAAAGAGCATTTAGACCAAGCTAAGCATTGGTTAAAAACTTCCACAATTGAAATTGCACACGCCAAAAATGTTGATAAGCTATATATAGAGTGTAATGCTTACGCAGACAATAAACATAGCAAAGTAATTATTGCTAAAACTCATCAAAACTTCGTACATCTACAAATAGATGATAATATTATCTTTCAAGCAGAGCAGGTTCCTATTGACTCTTCTTTAACTAATACCAATCAAGATTTAAACATAAATTCCAAAGACGTTTTTGAATATTCTACCCAAACAGATTTGAGAGAATTGGAGTGGATAATGCAGACCGTTGATATTATAGAACAAGCCTCCAATGAGGGCTTAAAGCAAAGTTATGGTTTAAACTTGGGTCAGATATTAAACAACGATGAAGGTAATTCTCTTAGGAAAAGAGTAATAGCCAAAGCATGTGCTGCCTCCGATGCAAGAATGGGAGGAGCCCAAACACCCGTGTATTCCAATTCAGGCTCGGGCAATCAAGGAATAACATGCACAATACCTGTTTACGAATTTGCCAAACAAACAAACCAGTCAAAAGAAGACACAATCAGAGCATTGATGCTTTCTCACCTTATGTCAATCTATATCAAACAATATATAGGACGATTATCAGCTCTTTGTGGAATAGTTAATGCTTCAATTGGAGTTAGTTCTGCCTTAGTTTATTTGCAGAAAGGAAGCTACGAACAAGTATGCTTTGCAATCAAGAATATGATAAACACTATAACAGGAATGATATGCGATGGAGCTAAGCCTTCTTGTGCCTTAAAGATGTCAGCAGGACTAAACGCTGCCTTTGATTGTTCTACGCTTGCAATGAAAAACATAGTGGTAGATGAAAGTGATGGAATAAGCGAGAAAGATATTGAACGCTCCATAAAGAATTTAGGAAAGGTAGGGCGTTATGGAATGGACGAAATAGACAATCTCATACTCGAAATAATGACTCATAAAGAATGCTAATTACATTAAATTCTAATTAAAAGCATAATTATTCTTGCAGACTATTAGAATATTAGTAATTTTGTAGTTTAAACTTAGAGTTAAAAAAATAATGTTTGTAAAAACTTTCAAGAAAGACTACACAATGCAATTAGTCATTTTAGCAATCATTCCTTTATTGCTATGGATTATTGCATTTATCTTTCCTCCAAGTCTTGTTAAAACAAATTTCTCCTATCCGATATACCAACTAATTTATAATGGACTTTCCAATTTGACTTTACTTTCTTCCATTATTGCTTTTATATTGGTTTTTATCCAAGCAATACTTATTAATAGCATATTCTCTTCCAATCAGCTCACCCCAAAAACAAGTTTCTTCCCTGCCTTTATCTATATTTTACTACTAAGCAGTAGCTACTCATCAATGACAATTAGCCCAATTCTAATTGCAAACTGCTTTATATTATTTGCTATGTATTTCCTATTAAAAGCATTTGATCATAAAGAAGGCTTAGAAGAGATATTTAATGCAAATTTCTTTATTTCTTTGGCAACACTAACATTCTTCCCTTCCATACTCCTAACACTTTGGGTAGGTCTTGCATTATTGAATTATAGATTCTACAATTGGAGACATTGGGCAGTGAGTTTACTTGGATTAATAACCCCTATCCTATTTTTAGTTATATATTATTTTATTACAGATAGTCTAATTCTTCAAAAAGAGATATTCCTTAAAAACATTTCATACATACCTAATTTCTTTATTTCGCTTCCACCAATGGAGATTATATTCTATATATCAATTGGAATCCTTGGACTAATTTCCCTTTTCACAACATTATTCAATAAAAGTGATAATAATATAAGTTACAGGAAGAAAACAAATATTATGATTATATATTTTGTTATTTCAATTTTGCCCGCCATATATTTAATTGAAGAGGAAGAAATAATCTTTTTATTTGCCCCTTCGCTTGCTTTTCTTCTCTTTAACTGCTTCTCTGAAAAGCGAAAACTAATCTATTCAAATATAATATTCACTTTATTTTTAATAATTATAATATCCCGATTAGTACTTTCTTTTAAGTCATGTATATAAGTTTACAATCAGATTAATAGTTTTTTCGTACATTTGCACAAAATAAAATAAAAATATAATAAGATGAAAATTGGAGTTGTTATTTTCCCAGGTTCAAACTGCGACCACGATATGATTTATGTTCTAAATAAACTTCTAAAACAAGAAGTTGTGGAGCTATGGCACAAAACTACTGACACAAAAGGATGCGATTTAATTGTCCTTCCAGGAGGCTTTTCCTATGGAGACTACCTCCGCTCAGGAGCAATAGCACGCTTATCTCCAATAATGAAGAATGTTATTGAATTTGCAAAAAAGGGAGGATACGTTCTTGGAGTCTGCAATGGATTTCAGGTTTTGACAGAAAGCAAACTCTTAGATGGAGCATTACTCCATAACAATACCCAAAAATTTATTTGCCAAAATCAATTTATTACCCCACAAACTAATAATACCATATTTACAAAAGAAGCCACAATTGGCAAAGCCTATAATATTCCAATTGCTCACGGAGAAGGTAATTTCTTTGCAGATAATGAAACCTTAAAACGCCTTAACGATAATGACCAAATACTTTTCCGTTATTGCGATGAAAAAGGGAATATCACCCCAGAGGCTAATCCTAATGGTTCTGTTGAGAATATTGCAGGAATAACCAATAAGACAAGAAACGTGTTTGGAATGATGCCTCACCCAGAAAGAGCCTCAGACAAAGAATTAGGCAATACAGATGGGAGTATTTTCTTTGAAAGCATCATAAAGCATATAAAGTAATTCTCTAATCACTTGTTACTACCCTTTTTCCAATCCACAGACACCATTGAATGCGGCGTAGATGAGGCTGGTAGAGGATGCTTATGTGGAGCAGTTGTTGCAGCAGCAGTTATTCTACCAAGTAATTTCAGCAATCAAACCCTAAACGACTCCAAGCAATTAACCCCAAAACAAAGACAGAAATTAAGACTTATTATAGAAAAAGAAGCCTTAGCCTTCGGAGTGGGCTTTGTTTCAAACGAAGAGATAGACGAGATAAATATACTTAACGCTTCCTTTTTAGCAATGCAGAGAGCCGTTGAAAAGCTCAAAACAAAACCAGAACTACTACTTATTGATGGTAATCGCTTTCGCAGTGAATTAAACATTCCTTATAAATGTATTGTCAAAGGAGACGCCACATACCAATCCATTGCAGCAGCATCCATTCTTGCAAAAACTTATAGAGATGAGTATATGGATGCCTTAGCCAAAGAATATCCCAATTACAATTGGCAAAGGAATAAAGGCTATCCAACCAAAGAACATAGACAAGCCATAAAACAATTTGGCATAAGCCCCTATCACCGCAAAACATTCAACCTTTATGGTGAGTTATCTTTGTTTGAAGATTGAAATTAAAAACTTTTAAAGAAATACTAATAGGTCAATTGTAGCCATCTCATTAAGAATACATCATAAATGGAGTATGAACTACCTTCCTTGTTGTTGCTTTCTAAAATCATTTCTCTTTCAAGCAAGGAATTAACAATTCTCTTTGCACTTGAAGGAGTTCCAAGATTATATCTATTTAGAAAATCATAAGAATATATTTGCACAATTTCTTCTTCTTTTGCAAGTGCAATAAGAAACTTCCATTGGTTTGGAGTTAGGAAATTACGATATTGGAAAAAAGAAGGCTCTTTTTCTTTCATCAATCCTATACATTCAAGTTTAATAACATCCAAGTCTATTTTTTTATTTCTATACACTTTATTGCATACACTTTGAGTATAGAAAGTATATCCCTTTGTCCAATCTAAAATATAATCAATACATTCCTCCGAAATAGCTTTATCTCCTTGAGAGAAATGATATTGAATAAACTCCTTATATTTACTTCTTTCAATTTTTTCAAGATTCAAAAACTGAGTACTTGAGAAGAAAGGACGTTTTGAGCTTAGGAACATCTCGGCTAATATATGTGCTTGAGAACCACTAAAAATAAAATTAATATTCTTTAATTGTTGAATGTATGTTCTTAAGATAGCTTCAATATTTTTCTCAGGATAGTTTACTATTTGTTGGAACTCATCAATTGCTATTATTATCTTTGTATCCTGACTGTCTAAGAATAGCAATAATTGTTTAAGGGTATATTCCTTATCGTTCTGCGATTGATAATTAAATTCAATTTGTGGTGCACCACTAATGCTATCAAAAGTAAAGCGAGGACGAAAACCCTTGATTAGAGTTAGAAACTTTTTACCAAAGGAGGTTTTCTCAGGAAACTTCTCTAAAATAGACTCAGCTAATAACCTTATAAAGTCATCAATATTTAATGAGGAATAAATATCCACATAGATTGCTTGAATATCTTTTTCATTCTTTAAAGAGTCGAAAAAATGGAAAATTAATCCTGTTTTTCCTAATCTTCTTGGAGAAATTAGTGTCGTATTTACACCATTTTGAGTGTTTTTCTTTAGTATTTCATACTCTGACTCCCTATCGCAGAAATACTCCTTAGAAATATAACCACTTATTAAAAAAGGACTTAATAATTTATTCATAACAAAATAATTTAATCCCTGCAAAGATATAAATTATTTTTCAATTACGCATAATGCGTAACGCACTTTGCGTAATAAAACTTCTTATTTTCGCCTTAATAATGTTTCTATCTTATTGGAGAATTATATTTATTGGCTGCATAATTATTCTTTATTATCTTTTCTATTTAATAATGGTCTATACTTTCTAATCAAATACTCTTCAAGTTCAAATCTTCCAAAACTAATAGGAAGAGCAATTGCTCTACATGAATTTAAGAACTCAGTTATTTGAATATCCTCAAAAGTGCTAAAATAACGCTTTTTCCCTTTTATTTCAAGTAGTGAATATCCTAATAAATTAGTACCTATATGCCTTCTTAAAGCTGAGAAATATGTTCTAGTAGCATGAACAGATATTCTTTCTTCAAGATTTGAGCTTTCTCCAATATAGATAATATTATCTGACTTATCTTTCACAATATAAACTCCTGCTGTGTTTTCGCAACTAAAATAAATCCATGGAATAAAGTTCAATTTCATAATTTTATTTTCTGCATCTTGCAATAGCTCTAAATAATTATTCTGCACATAATCCCATATTCCTTTTTGTTCTTGAATAATAAATCGACTTCTTTTATTAAGCTCAAACTTATTAAGTTTAGTTAGCAAATTTACAATTCCAAATTCTTCTATTTCTTTCCTTCCGATATTTGTTGGAATAAATTGTATTTTAAATTTATCAATCGAAATATTGCTTTGATTAATTGCATAAAATTCTTGAAAGTTTTTAAAAAATGTAGAAGTTTTTGGATTGAACTGTTGTTTAAGTCTTTTTGATAATTCTTTCCCTTCCCCAATATAATAAGGTTCATTGTTCAAAGTTAACAAATAGTTCCCACAATATTTTTCATTTTTTATCTCTTGACTATTCAAAAGTTGCGTTGACTTTAATTTATTAATTCCATCAGATAAAATTATATCTGATTTTAATTGTATTTGATCCCATGTTAATTTTTTAATCATAATTCTGTATATTAAGATTATCTATTGAGGATTATTTAAAAAATATACCATTTGCTTCTTGATCTTTTTTCAATTTTAATGCTGCCTCATTAACACTATAATTTAACTCAAAATACCTATATAATATAGGATAATCATCAGGTATCATTTTCCCTCTCAATTTAACATATACTTTATACATTTTTAAGAGTATGCTTTCATGTAAATTTGACCTTCTCATATAAGACAATTCATTTTTAACATCATTAATAAATTGCTTTTCACTCATCAAAGACTCAGTCTCAAAAATAAATGAGTCAGTTTCAGGATTATATGCATTATTAACATTGTCTGATTTATTAGAATGCGCTTCATTACTTTTTGTGATACTTTGGCTTTGCTGGGTGCTAACAATAATATTATTATTTTCTATTTCTGGTAAAGATTCACTTTTGCTTACATTACTTAAGTCTTGTTTGTAAATATGTTTCATATTAGCGGTGTGCTGAATAGAAAGATATATTGTTATTAAAATAACAAAGATGCAAATTGATGCTACTACAATTATTTTTTTCATAATATAATATTAATAATATTTATACTCGTCAGGTCTACCATCATAATATATTGTTTTCCTTTTAATCACATAACCATTTTCATCATGGTAATATATTTCTTTCCTATCTGATTGATTATATTCAATAACCTTATTAGAAGAACCTCCGGATGCATTATACAAAATATAAATCAATACAATCACTATTAGAACTATAATTCCAATTTTTTTACTATTATCCTTTGGAGGATATTTAATGGGATTTTGAAAACTGTTATTACAATATGGACAGGTTAAAGTCTCATAATCTCGATATTCAAGATAGTCCACAAAAGTGCTAGTCTTGCAATGTGGGCAAGTAATCAAAGGTGTCTTATTAATCATAATAAAATAATTTGTTGATAATTTATAACTAATTTACAATACTAAATAATCATTCTTTTTGTTAATAATGTCAATTATTCCGAATTTCATTACCCTCCTAACATTTCCATTATTAATCTTTCTTTATCTTTATTTCAATTCTATCACATAATTTTTATTATGATTATTAATCATAAAGTTTACTTATATACGGAGCTAATTATTCTTTGGGGAAAGTTACAAAAAAGCATGGGTTTAGTAACTTAACTGACAGCTGAGGTCCTAGGAAGACCTTACGTAACAAGATAAATTACACCCATGCCTATGACACGAGCGTAAAACATACTTGTTCTTGTTACGTTTTCTTGAAATTTCCTAGGTTCCAGCCGCAAAGAACAAATAGCTAACGCTATTTTTCTATAATAAAAAATAAAAGGTTCTCACCTTTATTATTTGCAAAAGTAATAAAAGATTTAATATTTTCGCAAATAATTTAATAAATATTTACTCTATACCTTATAGAATAGCTATCTCTACTGAAAGAATTATTATTTATTTTATCTATTTTTTCTCTTTTACAACCTTTTATATCAAATATCATTTAATTCTTCACTTTTTTAGTGAAGAATTAAAAATAATTATTATCTTTGCACCGTTAATATTAAAAATATATGATAATAAGATTTGAAAAGGATTACTTATTAGATCTTTATCAAGAAGGGAAAACTAAAGATAAAAAATATAGATTTCAACCTTCCGTAGTAAAGAACTATATAAAAAGAATTGACACCTTGATTTCTGCAAACAGAATTGAAGATTTGTTTCCTTTTCATTCTTTGAATTATGAAGTGCTTACAGGAGACAAGAAAGGTATTTCTTCTATTAGAATTAACGACCAATATAGATTAGAATTTATTGTTAGCAAGGAATCAGAACTTGAACCAATAATTACAATCTGCACAATTAAAGATATTACAAATCATTATAAGTAAAAATAATATGAAAACAATTAATCCAACTCATCCTGGTGAGATAATAAAAGAAGAATTAAGTGTTAGAGGTATTTCTCAAAAACAATTCTCTATGTATTCTGATTTGTCTTATACAATGCTTAATGAAATACTTAATGCAAAAAGACCTATCACAACGGAAATTGCATTAGTTATTGAGTCTGCTCTTGGTATTAGTGCAGAACTCTTAATCAATATGCAAAGCCGCTATAACCTTCAAATTGCAAGACAAGAAAAGAAAACCATCATTCGTCTTAACAAAATACGCAAGGCTTGTGCTTCTTTCTTAAATTAACTACTTTTTCTTTGTTACCAAACCTTTTGGAGGTTTTGGCATATTGTCAAATTTCATCTCTTTGATTGACTTTACCAAACCTCTGTCTGCCCTAAAAGCTACCTTACTTGCCCTAACTTTCTTAGGATTAATATCTTTGGGTTTGTAGTAGCCTTTGCTCGTTACCCAAACTCCAAAAACTCCAATTCCTTTTAACTTTACACTTACTCTTTCTTGCAAAAACTTATAGAGATGAGTATATGGATGCCTTAGCCAAAGAATATCCCAATTACAATTGGCAAAGGAATAAAGGCTATCCAACCAAAGAACATAGACAAGCCATAAAACAATTTGGCATAAGCCCCTATCACCGCAAAACATTCAACCTTTATGGTGAGTTAAGTCTATTTGAATAATAGTCATTCAAAATCTTTATCCTATAACATCAAATCTTAGAATATTAAAACTTGATTCTAATTTCCTATCTCTTGATTCTAATCTTTTAGAATTTGATTCTAATTTCCTATAATTATATTTTGACGTAAGCACTTAGGAAATGGTGAGCCTTAAAGGAAATAAAATATGAATAAAACTCAATTGTGAAAAAACTTTAAAAGAACAGTATTAATTTTAGACTAAGGTATTATGTACTCTATTTTATAAATATTTTCCTAAATACTTGTTTTTATAATTTTTATTTTGTTCCTTTGCAGTGTTGTTTAGGTCTTGCCAACCCAGAGAGAAATATAAAGGCATTTAATCAAAATAATAGAATAGCCTTATGAAAAAGTTAATATTAATTATTTGTTTATGCTTTCTTTCATTGGGAGCATTTAGCCAGAAAAAGAATGCTTGGTCGTTAGAGATAGGAGCAAGTACTTATGCTTATAACATTAATGAGATATATGATAATTATAATAGGTTTAATTATGAGTTCTTCATATTTACTTCAAAAAACTTTTCATTGATAAAGCTAACCACAGGAATTATGTATTCAACAAAGAACATCAGAATGAACAGCACATATATAGAGAATGATAACAATTACTTTTATAAGGCTGATTATGATATTGACTATATTAAGCTGCCAATTTTAGCATCGGTTGGTTATTCTTTTAAGAGAGTTAAATTAACGTGAGTTCGGTGAATTTT
>DHPF01000016.1 GCA_002407855.1 Bacteroidales bacterium UBA5371 | reverse complement strand
TGAAATTCGCCGAACTCACGTTAAATTAAGTATTATAGGGGGATTTATATTTGACCATATTCTTAATTGTAGAGAAAAAGCATATTATAGATTTAGTGATAGTGAATATAAAGACTATAAACCTAATGGTATTAATATTGCAGTGAGAGGGGGTATTACTCTTTCAACTGAAATATTCAATAATATTAATCTCTCCTTACAACCTTTTGTAGATTACAAATTAGTTGCAGATAAAATATATCCAAACGATCGCTCTATTTTATTATATTATAATTCTGATTTCCCTAATTCTACTTATTCAGGAGGCTTATTATCTTATGGATTAAGTATTGGCTTTGAGTATGTGTTTTAGTAATATCTAAACTATGAAAAGAATATTATTAATTATTTGTTTATGCTTTCTTTCATTGGGAGCATTTAGCCAGAAAAAGAATGCTTGGTCGTTGGAGATAGGAGCAAGTACTTATAACTATTTTCTCCGTCATCCTTATATGGAGATGAATTCTAATAGATTTAACTATGAATTTTATATTCTTCCGTCTAAACAGTTTTCGTGGATAAAGCTAACCACAGGAATTATGTACTCTACTAAAAACATTAGACGATACGAAATGTTCAGACTTGAACATGCTCCTAAATATCAAGATATGTATAAAACTGATTATGACATTGATTATATTAAGCTACCAATATTAGTATCTGTTGGGTATTCTTTTAAAAGAGTGAAATTAAGCATTACAGGAGGATTTATATTTGACCACATACTCAATTATAGAGTACAACTAAATTATCTTCGTGACCAAAATACCTACAAAGACTATAAATTTAAAGATGTTAATATTGCAGTTAGAGGAGGTATTACTCTTTCAACTGAAGTATTTAAGAATATTAATCTTACCTTAGAACCTTTTATTGATTACAAAATAGATAAAGATAATATATATTACCTATACCATCCTCGATGGGGAACCAGCTCTGCTTATGATTATTACTATTCTGAAATTCCTAATGGAGAAACTCCAAACTTTGGTGCTTCTGAAGGAGGCTTATTATCTTATGGATTAAGTGTTGGTTTTGAGTATGTGTTTTAAAGGAAAGGGCAGATAAAAGAGAATATAAGTTCCGCTAAAAAGAAAAGCCAACCCTAATAATTAGAGTTGGCTTTATTTGTTTTGCTGTTATTATGACTTATGCTTAATGGGTAGTTATCTTACAACAACTATCTTTTTTACTGCAACATTAGTATTGTCTCCTAAGATAACCCAATAGTAACCACTTCTCATTGAAGATGTATTTATTTCAAAAGAAGTTTGTCCTTTACTTATTGTTGTAGAAGCTAAAACCTGTCCTTTCAAATTGATAACCTTTACAGGAATTTCACTTAATGCTCCTTGTGGAATTTCTATCTTAGTTATGTCTTTGGCTGGGTTAGGATAAAACTCTCCTAAATTAAGAGCTTTGATGTCTTCCATACATACAATTCCTGCATAATCCCCATTACCATTAACTTCTGTTCCGTAGATAAATGTGTAGTATCCTTTTGGTGCAGTGAAAGGCTTTGTCATTGTTTTGCCATTATTAGAGGTTGCAGAAATATAGTATTCTATTGTGTCCCTTTCAATAGTTGGGTTAATTGGTAAAAGAACTTCATATATATTAGTATCAAAGATACTCATTGGCTTTTCTATCCAACTCTCTTGTCCTTTTGTTCTATAATAAAGCTTTGCATTTTCTATTCCACTTCTGTTTTGTGCAAGTGTAGTTAGTCGCACCTGAGTTGCAGGATTATTTGTTGTATTTTGCCAACGTGCAGGATAATGATATATTCTTACAGGATTTTCGGCAGGAATTTGTTTGGTAATACAATGTATTGCTCCACCACTTCCATCAAACTCTCTGACGTCTATCTCAATAAATTCATAGCCAGGGTAGGCTTGCTTCATCTTTGCGATAGCTGCTTGATTGCCTGCAATATCTCCAGAGGTAGCAGTATAGAAAACAGGCTGCATAATTGCTCCATTAACAAAGGTATGATTAGAATAGGAGCGAGTGTAGTAACCATGATACTCTTGTTGAGAAGAATACCAAGAACCATTATCTTTTGCAGGAAGAGGAATACGGGTATTATAATATTTTTGACTAAAAGGAGCCGAAGCATCCTTACTTGTTATGGTATCCATATTCTTTTCAATCTTTACAGCGTCAGAAAGATTTGCCATTACATCTGGATACTTTGCCGAAACAAATGTGCATTCATCAACCATATCTGTATAAAGGTCAATATGTCCTGTTCCTCCATCAAAATTAAGTTCTGGCAAAATAAAACAACGATTTAAATTCATTAAATGCGTCAAGCTATCTTTTACTTGTAGCTGATTTAAAGGTGCTTTGTATTGATAAATATATCCACTTGGTGTTGTTGAGTCTTCTTTAAGCAAGCCATAAGTGTTAGCATTCAAACTATAAATAGCAGTTGAAGTAAACAAAGAACCAACACCATCAACCAATATATTCCCACCCTCATATTCAATTGTAGAAGTATAGACAGGGAAGTCTGCTTGCTCACCTACTCTCTTTGCTATCAAATCATCCAATGGTCTTCCTCCATAGTATTCAAAATCCATAAACCCAATACTATCATTTTCTCCGTAATAGAAAGCAACAGGACCGCAATCCCTATACCAAAAAGAATTCCCTTGATTAACAAAGAAACGATAATTAGTTAAAGGCATTCCCTTTGCCGCCATGTGATTTTTAATAATTGTAGTATCCTCTGCATTCCAAACATTAATCCATACTTGAGCATTTTGCTGAATTCCATTTGCAAGATCTCTAAACACCTTCACGAATGTACTATTTGAGACATCAGGCACCGAATACACTGGAACCAAACTATTACCACCATTATCAGGCACTCCTTTTCCTTCAAAGATTTGTGATGCATACTGATTTCCAGAGACAGTTCTTGTAATGTATGGCCAAGTCATCATAATTGCTTGCACCTGGTCAAACTCACCGGGATAAATCATATCTGCAGGCACATCCAAAGGAGCTTTTGAAGAATTAGTTTCTTTTATATCTTTATTTACATTTTGTTTAGCGTCCAATTTCCTTGGCATACGCGAATGTAGAGTTTTGTAGTAATCCTTGTAGGCATCATTTGGAGCAGATTTCATTTCTTGTAGAGCCTTTTGCCTTAATTCTTTTATTTTCGCATCGTCAATTTGTGCCACTGCACAAGTAGTTAAAGCCAAAAGAGCAATAACTAAGCTAAATAGATTTTTTTTCATATAAGTAATAATTAAATAATTTAGTGTTAAAAAACTCGGCAAAGGTAATGAAAATAGTTTAAATCATTAATAAACTAATGAATAAAAGTTTAAAAACACAACACCTACCCATAACCGCAGTTTGTATATATATAGCCTTTTGTTTAACGCCTATTGAAATATATCCCAATGCCTATCAGAAAAAATTCTAATAACTATCAGAAATATTTTAAATGGCGTTGAAAAAAATTCTAATAACTATTGAAAAAAATTTAAACGGCGTTAGAAAAAATCCTAATACTTATTAGAAAAAATCCAAATAGTTATTAGAAAAAATCCTAACGCTTATTAGAAAAAATCCTAACGCTTATTAGAAAAAATTTCAATAGGCGTTGAAATAAATCCTAATAGGCTTTGAAATAATTTTCAATAACTATTGAAATAAATCCCAATAGGCGTTGAACTTTTCCTTGTCCCATTAAAGAAAAAATTATCAGCATAACACAAAGAAAAACAAGTAATTAAAACAAAAGTAACAAGTAATTAAAATAAAGAAAGAAGTAATCAAAATAAGAGAAGAAGTAATCAAAATATGAGAAGAAATAATCAAAATAAGGCAATAGGCAATCCAAATAAAAAGACACCATCCAAACAAAAA
>DHPF01000017.1 GCA_002407855.1 Bacteroidales bacterium UBA5371 | reverse complement strand
TGAAATTCGCCGAACTCACGTTAACTTACGCTCAAAAGAGGATATGCCAAGCTAAACTGATAGTTTTTCAGGACATACATCCAAGTTAGCATTGCTCCCAAAGCACAAATTCCCGATGCTGCGAACTGCCATGTTGTGAATACTGTTTTGAAATAGCTTAGACTCCATGAGAATTTACCGAAGCTTTGAACCGATAATTTCAAGAAAGCTTGAGCGGCTACTAAAAGCACACTTTGTCCTAAGATTAAACCTGCAAGTTTTAGCATTTTGATAAGAGTATGAATGAATGTTCGCTGTTTTGGAAATGATTATAGATCAATATATGTTTGGGATTTAGGATTTCCTTTGGGGAATCAAATACCAAATGTTTAGGGATAATATTTTTCTTTAAGCATGTTGCTCCAACATAAAACCCTAACCCACTCATTGAGAAACTCTCTCCAAACAAATGCTTATACCAGACAAAAGGAATATCATTAAAGAGATTTTCCTTAGTCTTGGAATAAACCTCATCATTTTCCTTATCTCCACTATGACCAACAAGAACAGCATCAATATCCGACAAGGTTAGATTATTCTCTTCCAAAAGTCTTTTGAGGGTTTCTTCCAACTTTTCTTTTGTTGGCTTATGCAGAATATTCATCCCAGCCAATGAACATATTGAATCCTCATTCTTTTCATTGCTAAGGAAAGAACTTACAGCAACCTCTCCAGAGAACGACCCCAAAGTTTCAGATTTCCTTAGGGTTTCCACACAAATATCGCCTTTTTTCCAATAGCCTATCTTATCATACAAGGTAAATATATCCTTAGTCATTTCGTCGTGAGCTCCAACCAAGGCATTAGTTATCTTATTCAGCTTAAATTGTAAAAAGGCATCAAACAAAGCACTCTCAAACGAAATTCCGCGATGAACATAGGTTGAATTATAGTTATTACATTTTAGTTCCAAAGCTATTTGAGAGCTAATTGTGTTGTGAGTTGATTGTATAAAATAGGTTGGAGTGAGAAGGGTTTCGTTGTTTTCCAGCATTGAATAGAGAAACTTTTCTGTGTTTTCAATACATCCCAAACCTGTTGCAGTTATGATTGCATCAATCTCGTTATCCTTCCTTTCGTGCAAAACATTAAGTGAGGTTGTTACGGCACGCTTCAATATCTTGCCCATACGTCTTGAAGACATTGGGTTAATGTATTGCTTATAGTTTGGTTCTATTGAGGGAACATATCTCTGACTATGATAGATTGGGTTCTCAAACCAATTATCGCAAAGAGGTTCCTGAATGGAAATCTGAGATATGGATTGAATATATATTGCCATCTTAGATTATCTTTGAGAATATACAAGAAGAGTCGTTTCCGCCAAAGCCAAAGGAGTTTGTCATTATATGTTTGATGTTTGGCAATTGAATTGTTCTTTGAGCAGGGACCAAATCAACATCTTCCATTGGGGTTTGGAAGTTGAGGTTGGCAGGAATAAAATTATTCTTTAGTGCAAGAATGGATATTACCGACTCAACTGAACCAGCCGCACTTGTTGTGTGTCCTGTGAAGGATTTGGTTGAGGAAACATAGGGTGGATTTTCTCCAAAGACCCTCTTGATTGCTGAGGCTTCACTCGAATCATTATTATCCGTTCCTGTTCCATGAGCATTAATATAGTCAATATCTTCTGCTGAAAGCCCGCTATCTTCCAATGCTCTTTTCATTGACAGAAAAGCACCCTGACCATCGGGTGAAGAAGCCGTTTGATGAAAAGCATCACAAGTATTTGCATATCCGCTAAGCTTACAAATTGGCTCAACTCCCCTTTCCTTTGCCGATTCCATCCTCTCCAAAACAATATATGCAGCACCCTCACCCAAGTTCAGCCCTTGACGGTTCTTGTCAAAAGGTTTGCAAGCCTCCTTATCCAAAATCATAAGAGTGTTGAACCCATTGAGATGAAACTTACTCAAACATTCAGTTCCTCCCACAACTGCAATATCAACATATCCTGCCTTAATTAGGTTTGCACCAAGAATAATTGCATTGGCAGCCGAAGAACAAGCTGTGGAAATTGTTGTTATGAAATCAAACCCTCCAAAATAATCCGCAATATCCTGAGTTGAGGCAGCACAATCGTGAAGAGAAATATACTCATCCTTAGAATTATTCTGGAAAAACTCCAAATAGAACTCCTCGTTCTTCTCCATTCCACCAACAGTTGTCCCACTTATGAAAGCAATCCTTTTGGGAGTATCCTTATCTATCTTGGCTTGCTCCAAAGCCTCTCTTAGGGCAAGCATTCCAAGAAGGGTTGTTCTGGTTAGAGGATTTTGGGGATTATAATTTAACAAAGAAAGCATATCTTTGTCGCTCAATCTTACTTCGCTGACCGGAAGCGAAGAATGAATGGTGTTCAAGTGTTTCAATTCCCCAATGGCTGAGTTCTGATTAATCAAGGATTGAAGAGTTTCATCCTTTCCCAATCCCAAACCAGTGAGAATACCCATTGCCGTAACAAGAATATCGTTCAAAGCCAAAACCTATTTCTTTCTGTTGTTCTTAATGTACTCTGCCATTACGCTAACACTCTTGAAAATCTCCTTTCCCTGAGCAGCATTTTCTAATTTAATGCCGTAGTTCTTTTCGAGCAAAACAATAAGCTCTAAGGCATCAATAGAATCCAAGCCCAAACCTTCACCAAACAAAGGAGCATTGCTGTCAATATCCTCAGGAGTTATTTCTTCAAGATTTAAAACTTCAATAATCTCTTTTTTAAGCTCTAATATTAAATCTTCCATATAATTAAATAAGTTTTTTATTTGTATAACTTGATAATATGTCCGAACCGATAGTAATTACTACCTAATTCTCAATTACAAAATTACAAAATAATTCTCAATAACCTAAATAAAGAGTTTTTTTGTTAAGTCAAACACAGATTATTCATACATTAAGCAAGGATTTTTCACTCAAATAATAAATCATTGTATAAGGTATTTGAAATTATCCCCTATATAAATTTATTTTTCTCTGAGATAGTTATTTTTTTCTCTGAGATAATTTGAAATAAGTCCCGTTTATTTTTGTCTAAGCTTAGTTTATTTTTTTAGAATCAAGTTTTAATTTATTAGAATCAAGTTTTAATTTATTAGAATTTGATTCTAATAAATGGTCTTTATATTCTCTATATTGAAATTATTAACCTTAGTGTTCTTCTTAAGGGCAAACATCAATACATCAATATTATTATCTCCGTCTTCAACCCAACCACATAGCAAATTCTCTATGGAATCGTTGGAAAGTGCATCTATGGAATATTGATAGAGGTGGTGTGGTGAGAAATCTTTGTGGACAAAGAAAAGTGTTTCGCCCATTATCTTGTTTCTTATGGCTATTTCGCCTGTAACTATGTTTGCCAAGGTGTAAACAAAGACTGATGGGGAAGGAAAATAGTTATTGGTGTCTTGTATGGTTTGTTGATAGTTCTTGTCGGTTTCCAATGAGGAAGAGCTGTTCATAGATATGATTGACCATTTGGGTTTTGGTTCCAAAGGGTCAATATTAAGGCTTCGCATTATTATTTCGGAGGCAAGAAATCCTGCCTTTGAGAGTGTGTCCATCTTAAAATACTTCGGATAGTCTATCTTTTGGCTTTTGTATATGTTGGTTAGCCAAGATGTGTTTTCTCTTAATGGTATTTCCAACTCTTCTCCATTAAGCAAAACCTTTGTATTGGTTATCCTGCACCACGATTTTATTTCAATATTTATCATATCCCGATTTTTCAAACATAATTGCTGCATTGCTTCCTCCAAATCCTGAGATTAGTTTTATGAAGGCTGGCTTTTTACTTTCCTTATTTGAAACATTTACAATTATTGATTTCTCAACTCCATAGTTTTGGTGGTTTAGGGTCTTGATTATGGTGTTATCAATAAGGCTATGGAATGAGATTATGGTTTCTAATATTCCTGCAGCTCCTAATGTGTGTCCAAGATATGGCTTAAGGCTATTTACTGGAATATTATTTATTCCTCCTCTTTCAATTGCGAAGGATTCCATACTATCGTTGTATGGAGTGGAGGTTGCATGGGCATTAATAAAGGATAGTTTACTTGTATCGTATCCTTTTATTGTTTCACTTATTGCATTGAAAAGTCCTTCTCCTGTTCGTGAGGGTCCTGAAATATGGTTTGCGTCATTACGTACTGTACCACTAATAAATTCTATTCTCTCCTTTGGCAAAACCTCATCATTATCGGCAAGCTTATATACTATTGATGATGCTCCTTCTCCAAGATTTAGCCCATCCCTATCCCTGTCAAATGGTTTGCACATCTGCATTGAAAGAGCCTTAAAGGACTGGAAGCCCGAGATTATGAACTTTGACAATACTTCTGCTCCAACAACTATAGCATATTTGAAATTATGATTATTAAGAAGGTTGAAAGCGGTCAATTGTGCTGCCACTCCCGATATGCAGGCATTGGTTACAACTATTGGTTGGTTTGGATTATGGAAATAGTTCTTTATGACCTGTGCAGATTTCCAAAGGTATACCCTTTCTTTCTCAAATTCTTTATTCTCTTCCAAGAGTTCTACGTTTCCTTTGGTTGTTGAGAATACAAAAATTACATCATTTGAGGAAGGATTAATATTGGAAAGGTTTATTGCATCGGAGCAAGAGAGTATGGAAAGCTTTTCTAACTTAGTGTATTTCTCATTTGTGGTTTTGGGAAGTGAGGAAAACCTATCGTTTATCTCTTCTTCATCAATAAGTGATGCAAAGAAAGGCTCCGGAAGATTAAACCTATTTTCGTATAGTTTTAATCCTGAATTACCATTCTTTATTTGAGAATAGTTATCCTTGGAATTAAATCCCAAAGTAGAGATAATATTGTCGCTTAATCTGTAAATCATATTAGATTATTCATCTTTTTCCATTCCAAAAAGAAATCCGGAATTGACCAAACCAAATTATAATCCTTATCAAGAAAGACTTGAATTGTATGTGCTGTTGCCAAAACCTCTTCGGTTTCCAAGTCAAGAATCTTATAGTCAAAAATGATTTTGGCAGCTTCGGTGTTTCGGTAGGTGATTTGGATTTTAGCTTTATCCTTATACTTTAATGGACGTTTATAATTTAGTTTCATCTCAACCAATGGAGCATAGAATCCCTTTCCAAACATATAGAGATATTCCAAATTATATTTTCTCCCAAAGGCTTCACGAGCATCTTCCAAGTAAAGAGCATAGGAACCATGCCAAACAATATTCATTGAATCTACTTCGCTAAAACGAATTTCAATCTCTTTCTCTGTCTGCAATACTATTTCTTGATTCTCCATTTTTATTTTAATTTGTTTCAATATCTGTCAATGCCACCTTCATTTCACATTCTGCAATTAGTTCTCCCTTACACTCAACCTTTGCATTGAGGATAGTCATATTAAAATATCCACTCATTGTTTCCTCAACAGTTGTATCCAAAACATCTCCAACATTAAGCAGTTTATTAATGCTAAGATTCTTTATAGAGGCTATCATCCCTATCTTTACCTTTTCTTTTTGGAAATGAGTATTTATATAACCTATCCTTGTGGCACAGGTTTGAGCAATATTTTCTACAATTCCAGCCTCAATAAACTTCCCTTCCCTCACAAAGATATTATCTTCTTCAATAACAAAATTCGTTTTGCAAATCTTATCATCGCAAAACAATAAGTCGTCAACCATTACAAAGGGAGGCTTTTGAGGAATATAAATATGAGCTTTTTCTTTTTGCATAATTAACTTGTATTGTATTTATTTCTTCTTGCAAATCATTATGCTATGACCTAAGCCCAAGCCATCAACAATTTCTTCAACTTCCAAATTTGCATCTCTTACGCATCTTTCCATATCATAGGAATAATACATCTTGCTATTTCCATTTGCTAATGCAGTAAAATATAGACTTATTTGGGCTAAACAATAGGAAGCTGTTTCGAACCTTTGTCTATCCCAAAAGGTTTCCATTATGTAGAGCTTAGAGTCTTTTCCCATTGAATTGGAGGCACGGCTTAATATGCTTGTTACCTCTTGTTCAGAAAAACAATCCAAAAACTGACTCATCCAAATAATGTCAAATCCCTTTGGAAATGCAGTAGTATTGTCTAAAAGGTTGGCTCCATGTCCATGAATTCTTTCTTTGCCAATTGTGTTTGAAACATTTTTTCTCATCATCTCCAATTGCTGAGGCAAATCCATAATAGTAACATTCACTTCATTATCATATTCCACACATTTCATTGCAAAACGTCCTGTGTTGCCACCAACATCTAAAATTGTTTTAACTGGATTTTTAAAAACAATATCCAAAGCCTGTTCAAAGGAACAATCGGAATAGAAATGGTCAAATCCAAACCAGCTCTTCTGAACCTGCTCAGGCAATTCTGATAAGCCTTCGTAAATGGTTGCCCAATTGCCAAAAACCTTTAATCCCTCCGGTTTGCCATTAAGTATTGCACCTTCCAAATCAAACATCCCCAAATAGTTTACATCGTGGTTAAAGTCCATATTCACTTTTGCCATCTTATCATTCAATAAGAACCAACCAGCTTTTGCCAAAATAAATCTATCTTCCCTGAATATTATTGTTCCAATAGTAAGCGAAGACTCAAGTAAAACTTTCACACCATATTCACTAATGGAAGTTTTCTCTGAGATTTCCCTCATCGTTAAACCATTCTTGTTATCATCTAACAATTGGAAAATTCCAAACTTAACCATAAGTCTTGAAACCTGAAAAACAATTGGACCAAAAACTATTTCCTGAGCCAAACGCTGTGCCTCTAAGGCAGAAAACCTTTCTTTTGAATATATTTCTTTTTGAGGAGAGTCTAATTTCATTATCTTTATTTATTACTTTATTCTTATTCCCAAAACTTATAGTAGTTAAACCATTGGTAAGGATATTTTTTTATTGTTTTTTCTAAGGTATTTACATATTGTTCTGCTATAAATTCAGCCTTTTTGGTTGAAGATTTTTCTTCTTCAAGGGAATTTAGCAAATAGGCATATCCTTTATACCTTAGTTTCTTTTCTTTCATTATGAATATTGCAATCACTGGAACATTTAGCTGGGCAGCTAATTTAAACGTCCCTATTGGGAATAATGCCTTTTTGCCTAAGAAGTCTTTTGCTATTGTTTTGTTGCTTCCCAAAACCCTATCGCAAGGCAAAGAAACTACCTCTCCATTATCAAGAGCTTCCTTTATTGCGAACAAATGCGACATATCATCACTTACCTCAATAAGATTTATGCTTGATTTTTCCAATGCCTCTATTCTTTGTTTCTGATAGTTCTTTGTTTCTCCTCCGTAGATAATCCCATTTATCTTCTTTTTGTCTTGCCTCAAACAATGTCCTACCAATTCAAAGTTTCCTATGTGTGCACTTGCAATAATAAACCCCTTTTCTTCTTCTATCAGCTTATTAAAAAGTTCAATTCCTTCAACCTCAACCTGAAATTGTTTGGAATTTCCTGCCAAAAGAGCAAATTTATCTAAAACAACCTCCCCAAAAATATAATGATTTCTAAATGTTGACAAGAAAGACCTAAACTTATTGAAGCCTAAGTTAAGGTTAAAATAAGAAAAGATTGCTTTATATCCCTTTCTTCCGAAGATTAAATAAAATGGAATAACAAAAAACAGAATTGGATAAACCAGACTTACCCTTACTCTTTTCAGAAGTAAGAATAAAAAAGCCTGACCAAAGAGTCCTCCTCCTGTTTTGCCTTCCCACTTTTTATTTAACTTGGACACTCCCTATTTTAGCTTTTCTTCAATGTAATCGTAGAATTGTCCAAGAGTTTTAACATTCGCCATTTCTTCCGGCTTAATCTTAAATCCAAAGTTTCTTTCAACAATAACTACAATATCAACAAAATCCAAACTATCTATTCCTAAATCTTCGTTTAGAAGGGCTTCTTCTGATAAGTCAGAATTTTCAATTTCTATTTCTTCAATCAGAAATTCATTTACTATTTCTATGATTTCTTTTCTTGTCATAAAACTATATATTATTTAATTTTCTTAATAACTAATGCACTGTTTGTTCCTCCAAAACCAAAAGAGTTGGAAAGGAAAATATCAATATTCTTTTCTTTTGTTTGTGCTACAATGTTTAGGTTTTTGGAAGCTTCATCAGGTGTTTCAAAATTAATGTTTGGAGCAACGAATGAATTCTGCATCATTAGAACTGAGTAAATAACCTCGCTTGCTCCTGCCATCCAACATTCATGTCCTGTCATTGATTTTGTGGAACTAATCATTGGGAAAGAAGAACTGAATAGTTTATCCAATGCTATTGCTTCAAAGGTATCTCCCTGTGGGGTTGAGGTTGCATGAGCATTAATATAGTCAATATCTTTTGCCATTAGGTTGGAATCCTTCAAAGCTCTTTCCATTGCAATCATTGAACCACTATCACTTGGTTGAGAAATGTTCGCCCCATTGGATGAAAAGCCATATCCAATCACTTCGGCAATAATATTTGCTCCTCTTTTGACTGCATGCTCATATTCTTCTAAAATTAGGGTTGCTGCTCCTCCGCTTGGTACCAATCCATCTCTATTTGCATCAAAAGGACGAGAAGCCTTAGTTGGTTCATCAATTCTGGTTGAAAAAGCACTTATTCCGTCAAAACTCCCCATTGAAAGATAGTTTGTTTCTTGGGCTCCTCCACAAATAACCATATCCTGCATACCATTACGAATAAACATCATTCCTAAACCTACCGCATGAGAACCACTTGCACAGGCTGCACTAATTGTCATATTTACTCCTTTTAGTTTTAATATGGTTGAAAGGTTCATGGTTACGGTGGAATTCATTGATTGAAAGATTGCACCAGAACCAATCAGGGTTGTGTCTTTCTTCTCCATAGCAATCGTGTGTGCATCAATAACAGCCTTTGCTGAAGAATCATTTCCATAGAATATTCCTACCTCATTATTCTCAAAATAATCCATATCAATTCCTGCATTCTTCATCGCCTCTAAGGTTGCAATATAGGCATATTCTCCTTGTTCTGCTAAGCAAATACGCAGTCGGCGATTTAATAATTCCTTTATTTGAAGAGGTCTTTCAACAATTCCCGTTAGGGGTGAACGATAGCCGTACTCTATTCTCATTGGGTCAATTCCTATCCCTGACTTCCCTTCATACAAAGATTTTGCAACCTCATCTAAGTTTGTTCCAATGCAAGAATAAATTCCCATTCCTGTTATTACTACTCTTTTCATAATGCTCTTGTCTTGTTGAATTTTGTATTAATTTTAAGTATAAAGCCCGCCATTGATTGAAATTACTTCTCCTGTTATGTAGGATGCCTGCTCTGAAGCTAAGAAACAAACCAAGCTTGCAACCTCTTCTGGCTTTCCAAATCTTCCTGTTGGAATAAGTTTTTTTAATGAAGCTTCGTCCATATCCTTAGTCATATCTGTTGAAATAAATCCTGGTGCAACTGCATTTACTGTAACTTTTCTTGCGGCTACCTCTTGAGCTAATGCTTTTGTTGCTCCAATCACTCCTGCCTTTGCTGCTGAATAGTTGGTTTGACCAGGAAGTCCTTTAATTCCTGAAAGGGACACAATATTTATTATTCTACCAAAACGCTTTGTTAGCATATCCTTCAAAACTCGTCTTGTCACGTAGAAATAGGAGTTTAAATTGGTGTTGATTACATCTTCCCACTGCTCATCCTGCATAAATATCATAACAGCATCTTTTCTTATCCCTGCATTATTGACTAAGATAGAAATATAATCATTTGGGTGCTGCTCCGACCATTTCATCAAAACCTCATCAATGGATTCTTTGTTTGAAACATCAAAAGGAAGAAGTTCTGCCTTGTTGCCTTCCTTCTCAATAAGTTCCTTTGTTTCCTTGGCAGCAGCTTGATTTGAGAGATAATTTATCAAAACACAATAACCCTTTCTTGCCAAAGCCAAACTCACCTCTTTACCAATTCCTCGTGAGCCTCCTGTAACTAATGCATATTCCATTGCTCCCTTAATTTTATTGTTAGTATAGTTTTATTTTTTCTTCTTTTGTTCTAAGGAAATCAATTACCTTTTCAATTTCCTCATACTTTGGAGTATCTTCAATGAAAATAGGAACAAGATTTCTAATATCCTTGTAGAATTGGAGGGTTATTGAAGATAATTTATCTTGAATTTTCAAATACTCCACTGCTTGAACAAGTGCTAAGGACTGAATTGCAAAAACCTGATAGGCATTATCAATTATCTTCCTTGCCAAAAGAGCTGAATTTGTTCCCATTGAAACAATATCTTGGTTGTCATTATTGTTTGGTATGCTGTGAACATACATTGGATTTGAAAGGGTTTGAGATTCGGCAGTTGTTGAGGTTGCAGTAAATTGAGAAGCCTGCAATCCATAGTTAAGTCCTAATGTTCCTAAGTTTACAAAAGGAGGAAGTATTCCATTTATTCTGTCGTGAAGCAAATAGTTAAGCTGTCTTTCTGAAAGCATGGTCATCTTAGTTATGGCTATCTTAAGCTTATCCATTTCAAAAGAAATATAATCTCCATGAAAATTCCCTCCATGATAAACATTCTTTGAATCCTTATCAACAATTGGATTATCATCCACAGAGTTAATCTCATTTATCAATACCTTCTCACAATCAACAAGCTCATCTAAAACAGGTCCTAAAATTTGAGGAACACATCGCAAAGAATAATATGGCTGAACCTTCTTTTCATTGCCAAAGAACATTTCTTGATGCTTTTGATTATAGAGTTGCTCCTGACGTTTGAGCATAGACTTAGAGTCTTTTGCTGTTTGACGCATAAGTTCAGCAATTCTTCTCTGACCAAAATGTAGCTTTACTTCATTTAGCTCCTTTGCGAAGAAATCATCGTAGGAAGAAGCAATCTCATTCATTAAGACTGAGAAAATTACAGACCACGAAGTTAGTCTTTTTGCATAAATCAAATTAACCAAGCCAATGCCTGTCATAAATGCTGTTCCATTTACTGCAGAAAGCCCATCCCTCAAATAAAGTTTTAGGGGAGATAAACCTAATTCTTGCAATACTTCTTTGGCTAATCTCTTTTGTCCTTTATAGTAAACATTCCCTTCCCCTATCAGTGCTAAAGCCAAATGGGACAATTGAACCAAATCACCACTTGCCCCAACACTTCCATGCTCTGGAATAGAAGGATAGATTCCTTTATTAATAAATTCTTTTAGCTGATTAACCAAATCAATATGCACACCCGACTTCCCTAAGGTAAAGGTTTTGTAGCGTGCCAGCATTGCTGCCCTAACATAAAGCTCTTCCAAATCCTTTCCTGCACCTGTGGAATGAGAACGGATAATGTTGTATTGAAGAGCATTGAGGTCTTCATCGCAAATGCGATACTGAGCCATTGGTCCAAAGCCAGTGTTTATTCCATAAATAACCTTATCCTTAGAGAACGACAAAAGGAAATTATAACTATCCTCTATCTTTTTTCTTTCCTCTAAACTTAATTCAAGGGTTGAATTATTGAATATTATATTTTTAATTTCTTTAAGAGTTATCATTAGATTGTTAAAATATGTTCTTTAAACTATCACAAAAAAGAAACTGCTACACATTTAAGTTAAGAAACTTAAATGTGCAAAAATACAAAAAAAACAACTAAAAAGGAACTTCTAAGAAATTAAAGCAGTTTTAACTTGCTTTAATCTATTATTAGAAAACAAAACCAAATTTAAATCCTGTTGCAACTGCAATTGGGAATTTTTGACCTGCTCCCAAGAAACCGAAGTTTAATCCAGAATGTTTTGTGAATCCATAACCAACACTTCCATACCATTCAATCACAAATGACTCTCTAATTACAACAGAATAACCAAACGTTGCCAAAACTCCAAGAGTTGCAGTTTTCTCTCTTACCGGCTGGAATGAATGTATTATTACAGAACCATTCTGAGTAGGAACGTTTTGCATATCATCAAATTCGTACATACCAAATACTATCTCTGGCATAAAATAACCACCAGCCAAGATATTATAACTTGGGCTTCTACGTAGTTTTACTCCTAATTTCATAACCCCTCCTAATGGTTTTATCTCATCAAGGTCTCCTCCAAGCCCTATTGCTCCAAGTCCTATCTCAAAACTAACTCCTGGCTTAATTGCCCTTTCGTAAGACAAGTAGGTATAACCAAAAAGTGGAGAAAGAAAGTTAAACTTAATTGCATTCTTTGCATCCTTGCTAAAATCTGTTTTAACTTGCTTTTTAGTATTAAAATTTTCAACATCACCATTCTCATATTTAATAGCCTCTACATTATCTTTATCAATAGAGAAATTGCCTATTTGTCCATTAATTTCCATACTATATTTTATCTCGTCATCATCTATTTCAATAATTTTGCAATTAATTGCTCCATTAGGAGATTTTCTGATAATAACATCTTGTGCGAAAACATTAAGTCCAAGAAAAAGGACAACGATAAATAAGGTTAATTTTTTCATATCAAATAATTTTTATTAGTGTTTTAGGTTTAAAATTATCATTATTTAATTTGCAAAGGTATAATTTTATTTTAATTATCTTAATTTAGAATAACGAAAATTATCTCTTGAAAAGAAAATTTTCTTTTCAAGAGATAAAAAAATGTCTTTTGATTTCATTTTCTTTAAATCAAAAGACATTTTCACTAATCTTTATTTAAATCTAAATTCCTAACGAAAGCCCAACACTGAATGGATAGACCTCTCTTTCTCTATTATCCTTAAAGAGTGGTGTAAGGGCATACTTAACATAAAGATTCATTGTTGACCAGCCAATCCCTGCTTGAACTTCCAGCTTAATTGGTTTGAAATTATTATAATTTGTTCCCCATTCTTCTGTTATTTCAACATTAGGAATATTATATTCTCTTTGGAAGCCTGTTGAAGAATTTCTAAAATTTATTCCAAATACTCCTCCTGCGTGAATGGAAAACTCCTTATAAAAGAAGTATTGAAAATGCAATGGGATTGTTACATAGTAGGCATTCAAATTGCTTTCTGCTTTTATCAAAGGATCTGTTTCGTAGGCAAGTCTTTTCACTCCACTAATATCAGTCATCATTACATTATTTTGAAACTTAAAAGTGTTAAACTCCATTCCTATACCTAACAATAGGCTTAACCTCTTATTAGGTTTATATCCATACTTAATCCCAAAATTCCAAGAGTTTCCCCATCTTAAATCATATTCATTGGTCGGAGAAGAAAATAAATCATCTATCTTTGTTACCCTATCAGACCAATTTAATATTCCATAAGAAAGAGATAGGGCAAAACTCATTTTATCTCTCCCAAGGTCTTGAGCCTTTATCTTTTCGCTTTTGACTTCTTCTGCCTCAATTTTATTAATTTTAAAAGGGATGTGAGTTCCTATAGCAAGCGTTTTTATTTTTCTTTCTTTAATTGAATCTATCTTATAGTCTCCTTTAAGATTAATATCATCATACTTATATCTATCTAATATTCCTACCCTTCCATTTATCTCCAAATCGGAAGTTCCATCTCCCTGCAAGGAAACTTTATCTGCTTTAAGGTCTTTGAAACTTACCTTTGAACCATTATCCATTTCAAGAAGAAGATCCTCTATTTTAGTTTCCTGATTAAAGTTTAGCTTTGCATCCTTGAATAAAAAGTAAGAACGTTCCTTTTCATCTATCTTAGAATTAATATTTACTTCTGCTCCATCCATTATTGTTATATCGCCTATATCTTTCCTTATTGTTAGGTCTAAATCCAATGGATAATCATCCTGAACAACCAACTGACCTTTCTCATAACCCTTAATAGGATAGTTAGAAACGTAATCCTCTCCTATTAAACCCCTATCTAAGAAAGAAATATTTACTCTTGCATTCTTTCCAACAAGAACATTAGCTTTGTCGGAAGAACGCAAAACGGTGAAGCTATTATATTCAAGCTCATCTTTTGAAAGTGTATCTCCTGTACTTGTTATAATATTTCCTGCACTATCCTTTTCAATATCGAAAGGACTTCTTTTGAGTTTATATAAAACTTCTCCTTGTGCAAGAACGGTATCTCCCCCTTTTGGTTTTATTGCCTCAGTTAAATCGGAATAGTAAAACTTATTATTAATAAATTTTGAGCTCTCATCCTTATCTATATTTAGTGTATTTGCCTTCCCATTTAAAATAATCTCAGAACCTTTTTCTATCTGAGTATCTAATTTATCAACATCAATAGAATAAAAACTTATTTTAGAGTTATTCCTACTGCGTATCGATAAATCATCTCCTTTAATATTACTATTAATAGTTGCTATAGAATTATTCTCTATGCCAATAATTCCAAACTTTTCTACATTAATATCTTTATTAACTAACACACTTGCATTATTCCCAAAATAATACATACTAACATTATCTACTAATTCTAAAGTAATATTAGTACCCTTTTTAGGAGAATTAACATATAGTATTCCTTCTTCAAGAGTGCAAAAACCAGAATAATCATCCTCGCTGCTAAACTTCCCTGTTAAATAAATAGTATTCTGCTCTCCATTATTAATTGTTACTGGAATAGAAGTATTTATTCTTACATAAGAAATCTTATCTTTTGTACCTTGAATTGCATCTGTTGAACTATTCCTAAGCACCTGCTTAATTGTTATTTCTTCTTGTGAGAAAGAAACTGCGTTTATCCCAAAAAATAGGACAGCCGCTAAAAAAATCTTCGTCTTCATCTCTTTTATTGTTTTAATTGTTAATTATTTTATTCTTATATAAAGTTATACCGCCGTCTTCTAAGCGAACATTCTCTTGAAAATAAGCAATAGAAGAATTAAAGCTCTGAAAGCCCTTATCAATTCTGTTTTCAATATTTTGCTTTAACTTATCCAATAAATTATTCTTCTTTATCTCCTTCTTATCCTGAAATACTATCATATTATCAACCTCTATAACATTTTGCAACTTTATTTCCTTCTCCTCTGGTTCAATAATCTTTACCATATTATCAACTTCGTAAACAACCAATGAATTGGAATGGATAATCTTTGGCTCAATTTCTTTCTTCGGTTCTTCTTTTGGTTTGATTTCTTTTTCTGTTGGCACTGTTTTAGGCTTAATTGTCTCCTTTTCTGTTTCAATAACGCTCTCTGGACTTATCTTTGCCACCAATGTTTCGTGGTTTAGGTTTGTATTTTCATTATCCATAGGCTTGATAACAAGCTTTGAAACAAACAAAAAGACTAAAAGACAAGCCGCAATAGCCACCGCAGAATACTTAAATGCAACAAAAAATACTTTCTTTCTTGATTTGTGTTTTAGAGCATCCGTATTAGAAAAAACTATACTCTCATCTGGCACAAGAACTAATGAACTATCGTAAGAGTTCATTAACTCCTTATACTCCGGATTATTATCAAGGAAAAGGATTAGCTCCTCTTTGTCCTTTTTATTTAAATTACCTTCTGCAAAATCAAGCAAATATGCCTCAATATTATCTTTTGTTATCATAATTACACTATATTATCAATTGAAACTAAGTATTGTTTGAGTTTAACCCTTGCCCTAAAAATATTTATCTTAACATTTTCAAGACTTATATCTTGTATTTGAGCTATCTCTTCATAAGAATATCCCTCATAATCTCTTAACAAAACAGAGGTTTTTTCTTTCTCAGTTAGCTTTTCAAAAGCCAAATCCAAAACATCTGAAATATCATTAAACTCATTTGAATTAGCCTCAATATTATTTGATACAAGGTTTTCTTTACGTTCTTCTTTCTTTATATCGTTTAACATAAGGTGATAAGATGTTGTAAATAAATAGCTTTTTGCTTTTTGGAAATTAATATCCTTTCGTTTTTCCCAGACCTTAGCAAAAGTTTCTTGCACAATATCTTCTGCCCATTGGTGATTGTTAAGATGTTTCCTAACAAATCTTAGTAGCGAAGAGGCAAAATTATCAATACAAAAATTGTATTCTTTCTCGGTCATTCTTAGTTTTTTAGTTAGTTATGGGCGACTTATTTTTAAAGCCGCCCAAACAAAATTAATCTTTACTCTTTTGTCGTTTTGTATCCATAAGACAAGCGAAGATAGGAAAAAGTTACAGATAAAATCAAAAAAAGTTAATGAGATAGAAAAATAACTCTTAGTTTTAAAAAATTAGAACTAAGAGTTATTTTATTGAAACTAAGTTTCATTTTCGCCAAATAAAGAAAGAAAATGACAAAACTTAAACGAGTTAAAATGAAATAGATATACACTTTTATAAAACAAAAAATAATGTTTTATAAAAGCTTAGTTTATAATTTCAAATCCTGTGTAAGGAACAAGAACTTTTGGTATCTTTATTCCGTTTTCTGTTTGGTTATTTTCCAAAAGAGTTGCTACTATTCTCGGAAGAGCTAAGGCTGAGCCATTAAGAGTATGGGCTAATTGGGTTTTGCCATCGGAGTTTTTGAAACGAAGTTTTAGTCTATTGGACTGAAAAGTCTCAAAATTAGATACAGAAGACACTTCAAGCCATCGGTTTTGCCCTGCACTGAAAGTTTCAAAATCAAAGGTTAGAGCAGAAGTAAAGCTCATATCTCCTCCACAAAGGCGTAGTATTCTATATGGAAGTTCAAGCTTTTGAAGCAAAGAGGCTACGTGTTCTTTCATAAATTCCAACTGAGCATAAGAATGCTCTGGCGTATCAATACAAACTATCTCTACCTTATCAAATTGATGAAGGCGATTTAGCCCTCTAACATCTTTTCCATAAGAGCCGGCTTCTCGGCGAAAGCATGGTGTGTATCCACATAGCTTTAAAGGAAGTGAGTCTTGTTTTACAATTTCATCACGATAGATATTGGTTAGCGGAACTTCGGCTGTGGGGATTAAATAGAAGTTATCCAATGGAGCAAAGTACATTTGAGAATCTTTATCTGGGAGCTGCCCAGTTGCAATGGCAGATTGTTCATTTACCATTATAGGAACCTGCATTTCATTAAAGCCTGAGGCATATGCATTATCTAAAAAGAAATTGATTAATGCTCTTTGGAGCTTTGCTCCCTTGCCTTTATAGACAGGGAAACCAGAACCGGTGATTTTGTTCCCCAATTCAAAGTCAATAATATCATATTTCTGACATAAATCCCAGTGAGCAAGAGAATTGGAAGTTAATTTTGGTAACTCCGAACTTTGAAACACTACTTCGTTATCTTCTGCACTCTTGCCTTTTGTAACAGAAACGTGAGGAAGATTTGGAACTATTAAAAGAGTTTTTTGTAATTCTTCTTCTTTATCTTTAAGTAAGGATTCCAATTCTTTGGTCTTTTCTTTTATTTGAGCAACATCTTGTTTTGATTCTTCGGCTTTGTCTTTCAGATTTTGAGCCATAAACTGCCCTATTTCCTTTGATTTAAGGTTCATTTGAGCTTTTTGCTCTTCAAGCTCTTTTTGAAGCTTTCTTTTTTGCTCATCTAAAACTATTATTTTATCTACTATCTCTTCTGCATTATGAAAATTCTTTACCTTTAATCTTAAAATGACTTCTTCCTTATCACTACGAATTTTTGCTAACTCTAACATATTGATATTCTTATTTTATTTTGCTTATTATTTATTTTTGGTGTTTAAATACTTAACCAATTTGCTTACTGCTTTGGCTCTATGACTTATTTTGTTCTTCTGCTCTAAGGACATTTCGGCAAAACTTTCCCCATAGCCCTTTGGAATAAATATTGGGTCATATCCAAATCCTCCCTTGCCATAACGCTGAGTTAGTATTGAGCCTTCACAAACTCCCTCAAAATATTCTTCTTTTCCATCTTCAATAAGGCAAATAACGGTTTTAAATGATGCTTTTCTATTGGTTTTTCCTTCCATCTCTTCGAGCAAAAGGTTTATATTATCGTCAAAAGAGCAACCCTCTCCTGCGTATCGTGCCGAAAAAACACCAGGACGTCCTCCCAAAACTTCCACTTCCAAACCTGTATCGTCAGCAAAACACGGCTTTTTAAACTTATTATAAATATACTCTGCCTTTTGTTTTGCATTTCCTTTAAGAGTATCGGAGGTTTCTGGGATATCCTCTTTGTGGTTAAGTTCTTTTAGAGTGATAAGCTTAATTGCTATACCTAAGGCTTGCTGAATTTCCTCAACCTTATGTTTATTATTGGTTGCAATTATATATTCTTTCATTGCTCATGTTTGTTTGAAAGAGCAAAATTACAAAATATATTCTACAAATATCAACTCTCAAATATCTAAAATAAAGCATCAATATTTTATAACTTGATTATAGAAATTTAGAATCAAATTATAAAAGATTGGAATCAAGTTCTAAGAAGACGAAATCAAGTTCTGTGAGCTTAATATTTAAGGTTATGTATGGAGAAGTATTTTAGATAAGAATCTTTTGTTATATTTGATTTATCAGAAGTTCCTTCTGGAGCCAATGATTTATCAATATATGTAACTCCAACTCCATAAGGATTTGTGAAGGTTTGTTCCTCTGGCGTTGTAGGAGAGGTTGTACTGGTACTTGTTTTAGTTTCTGGCTGTTTGTCGCCATTTTCAAATGCTAATATATTAATAAACTCTATACCGAATAAGTATTTGTCCGACTCCCACTTTTCTGCACAAAAAGACATTGTGTATTTATTTAGATTAAAATAATTTTGAAACTCTTCTTGTGAATAAAACTCATCTCCAAACAATATTTGATTTGTAGCCCAATAAGAGAAATCAGAACTATTATTAACCTCAGTTATACATTCTCCTTTACAAAACTCATAATTAGATAGGGTATTATCAATATTCTTACTCATCTTACTATAGCTTACTCTATAAATAATATTTGAGGAATTAACTAATAAAGCATATGATAATGTTGTATCAGCATTTGCAAATCCATACAAGTTATATTCTAATTCAATATTTAATAGTCTATATCCTTTTGCCTCTAATTCTGTTTTAACTGAATTATAATTTAGTCCAACATAACGCTTCGCATCCTTTAATGAAATATTTGTATAAGGCTTTGCGGTTGGAGTAGTATCTTTATCCTCCTTACAAGAAGAAAAACTAAGAATACTAAATGTTATAACGAATAATGCAATAATCTTTTTCATGATATTTTATTTTTATGGTTTATATTTATTTTTATGCCTGCTGAATTTTTTCAGACTTATGTTTATTATTGGTTGCTATATATATTCTTTCATTATTATTCACAAACATTTAGAAGAACAAATACAATAACAAACAACTATTTGTTTACTTGATATATTCTTCAAGTGTAGTATTTAAAGATTTGTTTTCTATTGTTATTGGTTTATGATTATAGTCTAAATAGCTTACATTAAACATATAATAGTTATCATAAGTAGTGGTGCTTGACGTTGTACCTGATTCTGTTATTTCAACATCAACAATTTCTGCATTAATCTTCATAAAATATATTACAAAGGCTTTCTCAGTTGATTGCCACCCTTCAGCACAAAATCCTAACATTGGCTTTAACGAATTATATACATTCTGGAATTCTGATTGAGATGTGTATTCTTGATCAAATGAATTAATCGAGCCAGCATAAGAAAAAGCAGTGTTATTATTTGTTGCTGCTAAACACTCTGATTGACAAAAATCATAATTACTTATAGAATTATTTGCAGTTTCACTTCTCTTACTAACTGTTACCTTATAAACAATATTTGTTTCTGGATTAGCATCTAAGACATAGCTAACTATATTATCAGTGTCAGTAAATACTTGATAAGATAAATCTGGACTACTTTCTGTTTGGTCAAATGCAAATCCTTTTGCCTCCAATCCTACTTTAGCTTCATTATAATCTAATCCAACATATTTTTGTGCATCCTTTAATGAAATATTAGTATAAGTATTTGCGGTTGGAGTAGTATCTTTATCTTCCTTACAAGAAGAAAAACTAAGAATACTAAATGTTATAACGAATAATGCAATAATCTTTTTCATAGTGATTTTGTTTTTTTAATTAATACTTTAATTCTTGACATTTTAAAGTTGCAAATATATAGTTTTTTATTTAACAAACTCCCATATATCTTTTTCACCGGCAAAAAATATAAACTTATGTCTTAGTTGAAACTTGGATTGATTATTAATAATTGGACTATCGGAAGCTATTTTATTAGTATTAGATTCTGCAATATGTACTCTGGACAAAGCCTCTTTGCCTCCGAAATAATCAGTATAAATTGTTTTGTTTTCTTTTATCCAATTACTAAACTGCTCATTGGTAACTTGGGAAAGTTTGTATGTATTGGAGATGTTTTGATTTAATTGCTTGTATGCGTAAATATTATCTACTGCAACCTTATCTTTAAGTACAAAAACGGCTTCCTTTTCCTTTATTACCAAGCTATAAAGCTCTTGATTGGAATTTAATTTCATATATCCCATTGGAAATAGTGCAAAGAGAAAGTTCCATATAAACATAAAAAGTCCTAAGCCAAAAATTGCTCTACGAAGATATACAAAATAATATATTAATAATAGGATTATCAAAAATGGAATTATTATCATAAACTCTGCATTTCCATTGGAGAAAGCGGCAAAACCAAAATAGAGAATTAGCATAACCCAGCAATATCTAACAAAACGTTTTTCATTGAAAAGGGTTAGCTCTCGTTTTTTGAGCTTAAAACAAAAATATACCCCAATTATAAGAAATCCTATTGCAATAGATATTACCGATATGCTAATAACAGGATAAAGAGAAAAGATTTCAAAAACATATCCATGTACTTGAATAAATGTTCTTACGAAACTGATGGCAGAAAGAAGGATTACATTTTTTAGGATAGGCATTTCTGCAAAAGAGGTTTTGTAGTCGTGCAACACAAAGTTAGTTAGGAGCTGTGCACTTAAAGTTTCTTCCTGTAGAAATACAATTAGAGAGTAAACAATTGGGATAATCAGACTTATAATAAAGAATGTAATGATATTCTTCCATTTTCCATTAAAGACGAAAACAAAGAATGAACAAATCAAAGTGAAGATTGCTATTTGGTGAAATAAACATCCTATCACAGATACCAATCCACAAAGGACTACTTTATAAAATTTGTTTTTTATAAGGAAGCTCTGAACAAAATTCATTGATAAAAGGATAAAGAAAAGAGGTATTATATAACATTCATTGTCTATTGCGAAGCGTTGGAACCCAAAACAAGAGCCAATAAATAAAATAGAGGCAACAATAAGTGCTTCTTTAAGATAAATCCTACGCATCATTACTCTTACCACAAGCAAACAACCTACTGCAAATAATACATTAATTGTTTGGAAAAGCTTTATTGGTTCAATATTAATCCATTTAAATGGGAGGTAAACAAGATATCCAAAGGCAGAATAAAGGAGGTGATGTGGGCGAAACATATCCTCTTTACTCAAAGAAGAAAAAGCATTTGAGTAAGAGTCAGATGTTGGATTATTAGAAAGGAAAATTAGGTATAAGAGTCCAAATACAACAATTATTATTAACGAATAGTTCTTTTTTAAATAGCTTATCATATATTTTTTCCACGTTTTGAACGGGCAAAGGTAATAAAAAACAAAATAAAAATGTATTTTTGCACCGATGATAAAGAAGGAAGATATATCCAAAATTCTTGATGCAACCGAAATAGTTGATGTTATTAATGCCTTTGTTCCTCTAAAAAAGCGAGGAGTTAATTACATTGGCAATTGTCCTTTTCATAACGAAAAGACTCCTTCTTTTACCGTCAGTGCTTCCAAAGGTATATATAAATGTTTTGGTTGTGGCGAGTCGGGCAATGCGGTTAATTTTATTATGAAGCACGAACATTATTCCTATCCTGAGGCTCTGCGTTTTTTGGCTAATAAGTATGGTATAGAAATTCAAGAACAGGAAATAACCTCAGAGGAGAAAGCTCTTCAAGATGAGAAAGATGCCTTGTTTCATCTAACTGAATTTGCCCAAAAATACTTTGCAGAAACTCTTTTCAACGACCCAGAAGGCAGAAGAATAGGGTTGAGTTATTTCATTGAAAGAGAACTTTCGGAATCAACAATTAAGCGTTGGGGACTTGGCTATTGCAAAGACAATTGGTCTGAGTTTACAGATTATGCTAAGAAGAACGGCTATGAAGATAAAGTTCTAATTAGTTCAGGACTAACTATTGCAAAGCAGGAAAGCCATGTGCAGTACGATAGGTTTAGAGGCAGAGTAATGTTCCCTATTTACAATATTGGAGGACGTGCTTTGGGTTTTACAGGTAGGGTTTTGAGTTCGGAGAAAACCAAAGCAAAGTATGTAAACTCTCCTGAAAACGAAATTTATTCTAAGAGCAAGGTATTGTTTGGGCTTCACCTTGCCAAGAATGAAATAGCTAAGCAAGACCTTTGCTATTTGGTGGAGGGGAATATGGATGCCATTATGCTAAGTCAAAACAATGTGGAAAACGTTGTTGCAACCTCAGGAACAGCTCTTACTATTGAACAAATAAGGCTTATTAAAAGATATACAAAGAATGTAACTGTGCTTTATGATGGAGATTCTGCTGGGATTAAAGCAGCATTCCGTGCAATAGACCTCTTTGTTGAGAATGGGCTTAATGTAAAGATTGTTCTTTTCCCTGATGGCGAAGACCCAGACTCTTACAGCAGGAAACTACCTCAAGAAGAATTTAAAACCTTTATTACTGATAAGGCTGAAAACTTTATTTTATTCAAAACTAATCTTTTGCTAAGTGATGCAAAAGATGATCCTTTCAAAAAAAGTGATTTAATAATTGAAATTATTAATACAATTAGCTACATTTCTGACATTATTGAAAGGGATGCATATGTGCAGCAATGTTCTTCTATTCTGAATATGAAGGAAGAAGTTCTATATAATGAATTAACTAAAGTACTTAGGAATAGATATTTTAAGAAGATAAAGGAAGAAAGGAAAGAAGAAACATCATCTTCAACACAAACTCCGCCCGATGATTTATTTCTTGATGAAGATGATGGTTCAAACTATATTAGTACACAAAAAGCTAAAAAACAAATTATTGAAGAACTCTTCCCTGATGAAGCCCAAGAAAGGAAGATAATTTCTCTTCTTCTTAACTATGGAGATAAACTAACAAAACAATCTATTATTGGAGAGGGTAATGAAAAGACTGATTCGGAGCTTTCAGTTGCAAATTATTTAGTTGGAGATATTATAACCGATCAAATTGATTTTGACAACGAGTCTTACCAAGAAATATTTGATGTTTATAAGGAATATCTCTTTGAAAAAGGCGAATTGCCCAACCTTAATTTATTTACTAATCATCAAAACTCCAAAATTCAGGATATTGCAGCCACACTATTAATAAATAATTATGGTATTAGTGAACTTTGGCAAACTAAATGGAACATCCATACTCCAGACCCTGAAAGCTCAGAAAGAATTGATTTAGATATAAAAGAAAGTCTTTTAAGTTTGAAGATAAATAAGTTAGAACGAAAAATAAGAGAGGTTAAAGCAAAGTTAAAAGAAGAAACAGAGCATGAAAACCAACTTATTTTACTTTCTGAACAAAAAACCTTAGAGAAAATAAAACAGATTATTTCTTCAGAACTCAAACGTATAATTATAAAATAATAATTCTTTTATTCTTTTTTTGGTATAACCTGCTCAATTTTTTTAAATATAAATTCCGCTCAATTTAGAATCAAGAGATAAATTTTTAAAATCAAGTTCTAATGAATTAGAATCAAATTCTATTTTTCTCTTTTTTGAATTGGTTGCAATCTGATAATAAAATATTAGGTTAAGGATAAATAAAAATAGCGAGGAATACATTTAAGCCTCGCTATTTTTTTATTGTTGGATTTTAGTTTTTGATTATCTTGTGATAATTATTTGTTTCTTTCCAAGTATCTTGTCTTTGTCTTTAAGAATAACAAAATATGTTCCTGATTCTATTGAACTTATGTTAATTTGTGTTTTTGTGTTTAGATTTTGTTTTACAAATACCGGTTTACCTAAAACATCTATTATTTGCACATCTACATTGCTTAAATTAGATACACTTAAATCTATTGTAAATATTCCATTTGTTGGATTAGGATAAATATTAAATTCTTTAAAGTTATTATCAATATCTTCCAATCCTATTAAGGATGAAACAATCATTGTGATTGGTGTGGTTTGTTTTTGAGGGCATGCTCCGTTTCTAACTCTCACTCTGTATTGATATGTTCCTTCGTTCTCTATTATTTGAGTAAATGTTGTTAGATTTGCTGTATTTGGAATTATTGTCCAAGTTCCGTTGCCGTCTTTTCTTTGCCACAAGACAACATCTCCAACATTACCTGTTAGGGTCATTTCTCCTGTTGAGGAATTTGGAGCAATAGAATCGTTGATTGAAGAAAGCTCTCCTGCAACTGTTTCTGGCACTATTGGAACTAATTTTGCTGCTGAGGTATCTATTTTATCTGCTGATATAACCACTCTTTTGAAGTATGTTGGTACTGTTAGGGTTGAAGGGGTGTAGTCTTTCTTAATTCCTGCGTTTTTTGTGATAATCCAATTTATATTATCTGTGCTTTCCAACCAACGATATGAATATGTTCCGCTTCCTCCTGTTGGAATAGTTCCTATTATGGTTGGCATTTCTCCTGTTTCACATGCAGCAAAATTACTATCTACAATTGCATTATTGGAAATTGCATCAGAGGTTGTAAGTAATGTAAAATGTTCTCCATAAGCTACTCCATTTTGATTAATTCCATAAGCACGATAGTAGTATCTTGTTCCTTCGCTTAGCCCAATTAGATTATAGGTCATATCTCCGGTTGTTCCACTTACAATATACTTTTGGTCAGAAAGTCTTGGGTATTCTTGGGTGCTTACAACAAATCCTCTTTCTGTTATTGTTGCATCTCCTTGTAAAGATGTCTGTGTTGAGCCTGAAAGTTCTGCTGAGGTGTGTGTTATTTGTGAAGGAGCCAATGTTTGAACCTGAACTCCGAAAGCTGCACCTTCGTTAGTTTTAAAGGTGATATTATCATTTGAAAGTCTTGTTATGTTTGTTAATGCTACATTAGAATTTTGATTATTCCATGATTTAAGATTGGTTGTTGTTTGGTCGGTTAGAGAAGTTATATTTTGAGAGCCAGGATATAGCATATTTGTCATTTCATTATAATTCCAAGATATATAACCTGTTTGACCATACTCACCTCCATTATAAACTCCATCCGCTGACATAAGTAATACATTATTTTTTGCAGCTACACAATTAATACTATTGCCTCCTACTGTAAATAATCCCCATCCCGTTGCGTTTTCTGATTCATCTACATGCAAGGCTCTAATTCCGCTATTTACTCCTGTACCATTTCTATAATTGATTATAGAATAGTGTAGATAAGCATTCCAGCCTGAGAAATTAATGTTTTCTAATAAGAAGTATTCTCCTTCGGTTGGAGTATTAATTCTAAATATTAGGGCTGTGTCTTCTGTTGGGATGGACGTTATATCCATTAACATATTTGAGTCTATTATATATGGGTTTACCCAACCTAAGAATATCTTTGAATAAGCGTTGTATAAAGGAGGAGTTTTCTCACCATTATTATAAGCTCCTGCATCCATTACTTCAAGGTCTCCTAATGTTTTAGATACTCCATTTTGTTCGTAGTCGGTATCATAATAGTCTAAGAGTCCTAAAACATGTCCAAATTCATGAACATGTACTCCTATTCCTGACATTTCATTATATGACCTTTTTTCTGAGGCACAAGAATATTCTCTTACCCTTACTCCATCTAAGATAATAGGAGGGTCAAGCCTTGACCTATGAGCCCAAATTGCGTCTGCTCCTCCACCATTATGCTGACCTTGTCCTGCATAGATAATATGTACTCCGTCCACCGTTAAATCACCATCATTATCAAATACAGAAAAATCTACATCATTATTAGCTGCATTACATGCATCAATAATCATTTGTTGAGCTCTGGCATCATTGGCTAAATCGGTTTCTCTTCCATAGAAAGCTCTATTGTTAGGTAATACATAAGGCCCTACTATTTCACTTTGGAGGTCAAACTTACCATAAGAATTAGCTAAGTAATAATCCCTAACACTTCCTGTTGCTCCTGATGCAGAGTATCCTATTTGATTAAAGAGATTATCAAATTGTGTTCTTGTGTAAGTGAACTGAATATCGGTGTATGCAACTAATATTACTAATAACTTCCTAATTCCTACTGTTCTTCCTTCAATTGCTGCTTTGGAATTGTCTAACATTTCTGTTATTTCTAACATTATGTTGATTTGATTTTTAGAATATCTTAATTGCTTCTGAATTGATGCAAGAAAATTAAGGTCAGCAACTGAACGATTGTTGTGATTCTTTGCAATAATTCCTGATGGAATTAGGTCTCCTTGTTGATCTTTTATTGCATATTCAAGATAACCTTCTTTATTGTATAATAAAGTGTAGTTGTCTTCTGACTCTACCCAATTGACTCTTTCGTCTCCAAACAGATAAGCAGAAACTTCTGTCCCATCGGGCTGAGAGAGCTGAACCAAACCCTTATAGGCTGGAACCGCCATACTAATTTGAGAAATTAGTAGTATTGCTATAAAAAGCAATCTTGTAAAATTCTTTTTCATGATTCTTTTATTTTTAATTATTATTTATTGCACTATTATTACTTTTGTCATTGCTTGCTGCTTGTTTTTGAATACAAGAAGATAAGTTCCCTTATCAATTGGATTTAAATTAATCATATTATCTCCTTGCTTTAATACTTGGCTTATGCTCAGGATTTCTTTTGAATTAATATCGTATAGCATCAACTCTCCAACAAAAACCTTATCTCCACTATACTGAACATTTATCTCTCCTTTTGATGGATTTGGAAAGACAATTATTTTGTTGTCCTGATTATTAACCTCATCTAAACCAATATTTTGTTTTACATAAGTCCAATCTTGTCCTGAAATAAGCTCTTCGCATACACCACTCTTAATTCTTGCTCTATAATAATACATTCCCCAATCCTCAGGAGTATCTGTTAGCCAAATGCTATCTTTTGAGTTAGGTATTGTTTGCCAATCAAATTCCCATTTCTTTCTTTCCCATTCCAAAACACTACCTTCAAAAGCTCTTAATTCCATTCTTAAACTTGAACCTTCTATAATAGTGTCTTGCACTCTAAATATGTTACCTGCTCTTGTATGAGGATAAACCCTTAAAAGAATTGTATTACTTGTGTCTGATACTAATCTGGAATAAACTACTCTTTTATAGTATGCAGTTTCTCTTGCTCTAAATGAATAGTAGCTTTGTTGCACTCTAAAATCTGCATCCGAAGCTAAATCCCATTGAATATTGTCTGAACTTTGTAACCATAAGTATTGATATTGTCCATTACCTCCTGTTGGCAAAGAGCCTTGGAATGTTTGTGTTGTTGAGTTGTAACATAACTCTTGGTCTCCTGTTATTAAATTGTTAAATATTGGAGTTGGAGGAGAAACAATTGTTATTAATTGTCCATAATTTGTACCATAACTATTGGTTGCATAAGCTCTAATTCGGTATGTTGTTTCAGGATTAAGGTTTGAAATAGTGGTGGAGAATTGTCCCATTCCTGAGCCAATCATTATTTTACTATCGGCAGTTGTAGGAAGATTAGATGTTGTTGTATAGCATATGCCTCTTTCCGTAACAGGACTTAGTCCCGAATAAGAAACATTGCCAGAGGTTTGAATGCTATTATAAGTAGCAAGAGTTGCACTAAGGGTTTGAACTAATGGAATTTGAAGAACAGCCTCTACTGATATATCATCAACATATATACCATTACCATTATCTGCTGCTGCTTCGAATGCAATATAGTAGTTATTATTTGCATTAGGAAGGCTTATTGAGTCAATTGTCCAAGCGTTTACTTGCGAAGAATAGGTTTTTAATTCTGTCCATAGGCCATCAATACCTACTTTATAATAAACTTTTAGGGTAGAACTTGCATTAGGTTTCTGATAGTAAAATTTTAACTTAGTAAAATCGTGATAAGAAAGGTTTAATAGCGGAACTATTAGTTTGGAACTTGCGCTATTTTCTGATTTAAAGGCATAGAAATTAGTTCCTGTGTGTGCTGTTATAGTACCATCTTGATTTACAAGTTGCCAATTAGCTTCTTTTTCAAAGCAGTTTGTATCCATACTTTCCAAATCAAAACTATATGGGAAGGAATTTAATCTTTCGCATTTAGTAAGTACTGTTAGTTGGTTACCATATGAAGTTAAGCCTTGATTTTGTGCATAAGAGCGGATATAATATAGAGTGTTTGGGTTTAGATTTGTTGCATTAATAACATATTGACCTAATCCTGCTGTGGTTGAAACATAAGAGTCCATTAAGGTAGGGTTTGGATTTGTGCTATATACTATTCCTCTTGCTTGTATAGGAGTATTGCCAGAAGAAACAACATTTGAATTTACCCGAATAGAAACATCTGTTATGTTATCAGCATTAATGGTTTGAACAACAGGAAAAGCATTCAGATTTGCTTCACTTACAATCACGTTATCTATACATACTCCGTAGCCTGCATAAAGTTCTCCTTCAAAAGCAATATAGTAATTATTGGATTTGTTAGGGAGAATAATTGAGTCAGAGGTCCAATCAGAAGTACTATTATTATAGGTTTTTATAAGTTGCCAATTGGAAAGCAAAGATGTTTTATAGTATATTTTTAACGCATCTTGACTGCTCCCTTTCTGCTTGATTGCATAATTGAATTTAAGATATGGCTGAGAAAGAATTGAAATATTTAAAGCAGGTGTAATAAGTTTTCTTGCCTGAGCAGTTGGGAAAGAAGAGGATAATAATACAAAATTTGTACCTTCAAAGGCGTTTTCAATACCTCCTGTCTCTGTTGTAGTAACATTCTTCCACGTATTAGCCAAATACGAATTGCTTTCTTCTTTCCAACAAATTAATGTATTATCATTTGCTTCAAAGCTACTAAAATAAGGGAATTGGCTAATTGAAGCACAAGGGACATCAACCCTAATAATCTCCCCATAAGAATAAACAGATTGTGCATTCTTGGCATAAGCCCTTACATAATATGTTGTTGAAGGAGATATGGAAGTAATTATTGAAGTAAAAGTATTTTGAACATCTTGATTTATTACTTTTGTGTGTGCAGAAGTTGGAGTTGTGGTTGTAGAATAAATTAGTCCTTTCTCTACAATAGGGTCTGTTGTTTGTGAAACACTTACACTAACGTAAATGGAATCATAAGTAACTCTTGTTACAGCATTTGTTGTTGCCCTTGGCAAACTTTGAGGTAATGCTCCAAAGTCAAATACTATATTCTTGGTAGTTGAGTTCTCGGTTATCCTTTCTATTGGTTTATTTAGATTAGCATAATTGTTGGATTTGCTACTTGGGTTGGAGTTATCAGTAAAGCTCGTTACATTGCTTGTTCCTGGGAAAGGATTACCCGAACGAGCCCAACGATTAATTGAATTTGCTTCCTCAATATCTATTCCAAGTAATGTTGCATTAGTATTAATCTTGTTGTCATTCCATCCTGGAACACTCCTATCAATATGCGTAACTATCATTCCATGACCTGGAAGAAACCTATCCCAACCTTCTTTTTGGCGATTCTCCAAAATAAAATATTCTGACGAGCTATGAGATAGTCTATATGCTGTATTGCTTAGATGCAAAGGGGCAAGAGTTTTACTCCCTATGCCTCCAAAAGCATTTGTGCTTAATTCAATTAAGTCTAAAAAACCTTCTGAACTACGTTGAAAAGCACTCCAAAGCGAAGGAGTTCTCTCACCATTATTATAACAGCCCTGATCCATAATATCCCATGTTCCAGAAGTAAAAGCCTGACCATTTACATCATAATCGGTATCATAAACATCATCCAAACCAACTACGTGAGAAAATTCATGACAAATAGCTCCTATGGCAGGAGGCTGCGTGCCAGATGCAGTAGTTCCTCTTAGCTCCGAAGAGCATGCATAATCAAATAAATACACTCCATCTTTTTGAGCAGGAGGATATAAAGCACTTCTATGAGGCCAAATGGCAAAATCTTCTCCGCTACTTGCGGCACAACCTGCATAAATCATATAAACACAATCAACAGTTGTGGCTCCATTGCTGCAATAATCTGCAAAATTAACTACTGGATCAGCCAAATCAATTATTTCTCTCAGCAAATTACTTGCTCCAATATGCCCAACCGTTTGATTAGCATAAGCAGCAGCATTACCTGTTGCCATAAAAGGTCCATAAACCCCTGATATAACATTTACTTTCCCGAAAGTAGAAGCATTAAAATAGTCTTTAACACTTCCTTCGTTGCCATTAACATTATATCCCACTTGATTAAAGAGGGCATCAAAATACTCGGCATCATTAGCGAACGGCCTGTCAGGATATTCCGCCAAAAGCACAACAACCCTTATTTCTCTATTGGTTGATTTTGCTTGATTGAGAGCATTAATAAAATCGGGCGTTTGTTTATATTCCCACATCTGTTTAAGAGTATGGAGTTGGTCGTTTGAAAAAAATAGATTAGTGTCTAAATTGCTCGTGAAATTATTTTCTTCTGCGGTTCTTTCTTCTTGATTATGAGCAATAATCCTTGAAGGAATTATCCCATTAGCATTATCCGAAATTGCATAAACCCAATCTCCATTCTTAGCTCTTAGAAGAGTGAAACCGTCGGTTGTTTTTCCCCAATTAACCTTTTCATCTCCTTTAAGGAAAAAGGAAAGAGTGGTTTTATCCGATTGGAGTTTATAAATCAAATCTGGGTATGCAGGTATGGCACTTGCCTTATATCCAATGTTTAATAAGAAAACGCTTACTAATAATATACTAAAAATTCTTTTCATCAACTTAAAAATAAAAATATTTAACTTGCAAAAGTAAGAATTAAAGATTAATCCTCAAAGAAAATCTAATCAAAATTCACCAATTCTAACTCTTACTCCACTTAAATAACGTTTATTTTACCCAAATATATATTTTATCCCTAAAAAACTTAATCATATATTGTTTTATCTGATTCCCATAAACTCAAATCAAGTTTTAGAGAAATGAAACTTGATTCTAATTTACTGAAACTTGATTCTAAATTTTTAGAATTTGATTCTAATTATGCTGCGATGGGCATAGTAAGATTTGAATATTATATTTTAGAGAAGAAATTCCTTTACAAGTGAATTATATTCTTGGGTGAAATTATTATTATTATCTCTTATGATTATTTCTCTTTCAACTATGGTTTTATACTTTTCGTTTAGGGCTATATCATTAAAATTTAGCTTCTTGAAGTGTAAAATCACTCTTTGAAAATCTTTGATAGGTCTTGAAAATATCTTTATTCTTTCTATTGGGTGGAGGTTTTCTTTAATTGCTATGTTTTCAAAAATTTTTGCCTCTTTGCTTGGAAGAATTATGGCAAGTATTCCGTTATCGGAGATAAGGTTTTTGGAGGCAAAAGCCAAGTCTTCAAAGCACAAAGTGCTGGTGTGCCGAGCCTTATTCCTTTTAGCAAAAGGGCTTTCCAAACTTGAAACAAAGAATGGTGGATTGGAAATTATTAAATCATATTTCTCGGTTGAGTTTTTTGAGAATTTCTGGATATCTATCTCTTTTGCAAAGAGCCTTTCATTGTATTTGGAACGGGAGAAATTGTCTTTGGCTTCTTCTATGGAATTATGGTCAATGTCTATTGCAGTAATTTGGGCATTATTGTATTTTTGAGCCATACATAATGCAATTATTCCACAACCTGTACCTATTTCTAAAACATTTTTTGGGGAAATATTTGGAGATAAAGCAGAAAGCAGAATTGCATCTGTTCCTATCTTCATTGTGCTTTTGGAATGATTGAGAGAGAATTGCTTACATACAAATTCCATACTTAATAATTCTGTCTTATAACCTATTAATTATTTTGCTATAACTTATATCTACTTTGCTTATAATAAAAAAAGCTGCCTAAAATTCCTTTAAGCAGCTTTTTTGATTGTATTTAAAGTTTAGTATGTGTCTTTTGCTCTTCTTGATGCGGCATACATTATTCTTAATGCTCCAACTTGTCTGAGCTCTTGTTTGATGTCGGTAATGTCTCCCATCTTTACCTCCTTATCGCATTTAATTGTTGTTGTAAGGAAAGGTACATCAACCTCATCTCTTGCAGCTCTTTCCGATTCAACAAAAGCTTTAATATCGCTTATTTCAGCAAATTGATCATTTAATTGAATACGTGGAGCCGAGCCATATTTTTTCTCTTCAATAGGTACTCCAACGAAGATATTACTACTTAGTGATTTCTTTTCTAATTTTTGTATCTCTGAACCCTGAGGAACATCTACTTTTACAAATAGAGTGCTTTCTCTCATTGTTGAAATAACCATAAAGAAGAATAAGAACATAAAGATAATATCTCCCATTGAACTTGCGTTGAATTGCGGAACTTCTTTACTTCCTTCTTTCTTAAATTTTCCCATATTAATTTCCTCCTACATTTTTTGGTTCAGCTTCCGAAATAGCAGTTGGAATCGCTTTATCAATTGCTTCTCTTTGGTCTTCTCTACAATCTTTGTAAGAACGCCCAAACTGAGCTCTTGATAATTCATCTTTCAATTCATTAATTGCTGCTGTCAATTCGTTTTGAACTTTGAAATACATATCATAAGATGTCCCTCTATCATTTTGAAGAGAAATAACTCCTTTTGAAACATCATACATTCCTATTAAGGGAATATTTGTTGGTGTTTTTTCTGGTAAGTTGGATAGATTTTGTGGATTTGATAAGAACTCCTTAGCTCTTTTCTTAAGTCCATTTATTTCTCCAACTGTTCCATCAAACAAGAGTTGGTCTGCACGATTTACCTTAACGGTAAATGTGTTTCTTTTATGGATTTCTGGTGGTTTTACATTTGGGTCGGATGGCGGCGGTAATCGTCTCTGAATACCTAAATCCGTATTAATTGATGATGTTAATAGGAAGAAAGTAAGCAAAAGAAACGAGATATCTGCCGTTGACGAAGTGTTCAATGTTGGAACCCCTTTTTTCTTTCTTGCCATATTACCTGAATTTTTTTGCTATTTCTGAATACAAAGCTGCTATAATAACTCCTACCATAAGTACATATACTGCATATAATGACCCTCCAATTAGTTTTGAATTTCCATAATTAGAGCCTGTCCTTTCAAATAATTCTTTTGGAATATCTGTTCCAGATGCAAGTAAATAAGTAGCTACTAATAAGATTATCATTACTGCGAATGCAATAATAATTTTCATTTGTTTTTTAGGATTATCCATAAAGCCTTTAATAATGAAACTTAATGCAAATCCTAATGCAGAAATAATACTAATAGCTATAAATATAACTACTGTCCAATAAGACAAATTCCAAAAAATTGGAGCTAATGATGCATTTTCAAAAAATACAGCATATAGTAAACTGCATATAGATGCAAGCGTACCCCAAATTATTACAATTGTCCAATATATTTTTTTAAAATCATTTTTCATTTTTTACCTCCTTGGTTTAATTTAATTAGTAATTAAAATAGTTTTTCATTTCTTCATTAAAGAAATTTCCTAATTCATTTACTATTTTCTATGTTTAACCAAGATGTCCATAAATGTAATAGAAGAATCTTCCATTGTTGTTACTATGCTTTCAATTTTAGAAAGTAAATAGTTATAACATACTTGAAGAATTAAAGCAACGATCAAACCAAAGATTGTTGTAATCAATGCCACTTTCATACCTCCTGCAACAACTGTTGGAGAAATATCTCCTGCTTTTTCAATAGCGTCAAATGCTTGAACCATCCCTACAACTGTTCCTAAGAATCCTAATGATGGAGCAATTGCAATAAATAATGAAATCCAACTCATATTGCTTTCTAATCTTGCCATTTGAACTCCACCATAAGATGTCAATGCTTTTTCAGCATCTTCTAATCCATTATCAACGCGGTCAAGTCCTTGGAAGAATATAGATGCAACTGGTCCACGAGTATTACGGCAAACTTCTTTTGCTCCTTCATAATCGTTACCTGCTACTTTTTCTTCAATTTGTTTTAATAATTTATTAGCATCTGTGGTTGCTAAATTTAGGTAAAGAATTCTTTCAATAACTAATGCTAAACCCAAAATCATACAAATTAAAATTGGTGTCATCCAAGGCACTCCACCCTCAATATACTTTGTTTTTAGAACTTGATGGAATGATTGGGTTTCTTCTGCAGGAGCTTCTTCTTGAGCTGTTGCAGTTTCAACAGTAGCAGCAGTTTCTGTTGCAGTTTCGGTTTTTGTTTCTTCTTTAGCTGCTTGTGAGTAAGCAACATTTGATAAACCTAATGTCAATATAACTACTATTGACAAATAAGCACATACTTTTTTCATAGTTTCTTTTATTTTGTTATTAATTATTAATTGTAATTGTATTAAAACTTCTTTTTTAGATAGTGCAAAAGTATTAAAGATATTTTATTCCACAAATTTATTGAAGATTTTTTTTTGTTTTATCCTATTTTATTGTTGAAACTACCACCTTATCTATTCTTGCTAAATCCATATCAACTATCTCAAAACAAAACATTTCCCAATTAATTTTATCCCCTTCTTTTGGTATTTTCCCAATTAAATCCAAAATTAAACCACTTAGGGTATTATAATCTAATTCTTGATATTTATTTTCCAATTCAAAATAACTTAGAAAATCAAAAAACGGATATTGACCATCAACAAGCCAAGTCCCATCTTCTCTTTTTTTCATTTCATACTCATCTCTTATCCCTATTTGGTCAGCAGAGCCAACCAAAGACTCTAAAATATCATTCATTGTAACCATTCCTATAATTAACCCAAATTCGTCAATAATTAAAGAATAGTTTATCTTCTTTGCTTTAAAAATTTCTAAGGCATGATAAGCACTCGAACTCTCAGGCAAGAACTGAGGTTCCTTAACTATATCTCTTATTGTACCTTCCTGCTTATTAAACATATCTTTTAAAAACACTACACCAATAATATTATCCAAAGATTTGTCTGCAACAGGATAGATATAATGTATATGTTGAGATAATTTTTCCTTTATCTGACTAAAACTATCATTAACATCAAACCATTCAAAATCGTTTCTGTGAGTCATTAATGACGAGATATCTCTATCACCCAAACTAAAAACTCTTTCAACAATATCTTGCTCTACTTCTTGTATTTCTCCAACCTCTGTACTTTCGTTTATTATTTGTTTGATTTCATCTTCTGTTATAACAGAATTAGTATTCTTCTTTATCCCAAAAATCTTTATTAATAAATTAGTACTCCACGATAATAACACAACAAAAGGATATGTTAGTTTGGTAAGAAGGTTCATAGGAGAAATTATCCTGCTTGCAATCTTTTCAGGGTTATTCAAGCCTATTTTTTTGGGAAGTAATTCCCCAATGACCAAGGTAAGATAAGTAATTACTATAACAACCAACACATGAGCTACCCAAATGGAAGAAGCTCCCAAACCTAATTTTAAAAGAAAATTACTCAGAGGAACAGAAAGGCTTTTGCCCGAATACAATCCTGTTATAAGCCCAATTGCAGTTATGGCAATTTGAACCGTTGAAAGAAAATACTCAGGATGTTCAGCCGTTTTTAATATCTTTCTGGCATTTTGGTCACCCTTCTTCGTCAGAGATTCTAATTTGGAACGACGAGAAGAAACAACAGCAATCTCCGACATTGAGAATACACCATTAATCAAAATTAAAACAAGAATTATTAGAATCTCCACAATTATACTAAATATTATTATTTTCTATTCCTTCTTCTTTTTCTTCTTTTTCTATGCTTGCTGATATTTCTCTTTTACCCTTGGGCACAAATAATAAAGAAATAATCAATAAACAAACACCAATAGTAATAGAAATATCAGCTATATTAAAAATTGCATTAAAAAAACGGAAAGGCTCTCCCGCAACAAAAGGCATCCATAGAGGAAAAGTTGTATCTATTAAAGGAAAATAAAACATATCTACAACCTTACCATAAAGAAAGGATGAGTAGCCCCCTTGAAACATTACTGCTTGTTGAAAGAAAGTACTCTCTGAAAACACTAACCCATAAAACATAGAATCAATAATATTCCCCACAGCTCCTGCAAAAATCAGAGCCATACTATATATTATTAACTTAGATTCTTTTCTTTTGATAAGCTTCCTTAGATACATGAAAATAAGCACAGAGGCAATAATACGGAAAAGAGTTAGCAGCAATTTGCCCCAATCTCCTCCAAAACTCATTCCAAAAGCCATCCCTTCGTTCTCAATAAAATGAATCTTACACCAAGAACCAATAAGAGAAATCTCCTGTCCAATGGTCATGTTAAGTTTAATCCATATCTTTAAGACCTGATCAATAATCAGAACTATAAAGATTAGGATAAAAGGCTTTTTCATTTAGCTTATTTCCGTTTAATTGGCTTGTTTTGTCCTTGCATGTTCTTTGCTTCCACTGTTAGGGTTGCATGAGGGACTAAACGTAAACGTTCCTTAGGAATTAATTCTCCTGTAATACGACAAATGCCATAAGTTTTGTTTTCAATCCTGATTAATGCAGCCTCCAAATCCTTAATAAACTTTTGTTGTCTGGCTGCCATATTAGCGTTCTCTTCTTTTGACTGAACGCTACTAGCCTCTTCCAATACTTTGAATGTTGGAGAAGTGTCTCCTAAATCATTAGCATCATTTGAAGCAGCCTCTAATAACATAGCAAGATTTTCCCTGGCTTTAACCAATTTCTCATCAATAATAGCTTTAAACTCATTCAACTCTTCGTCAGAATATCTTTTCACTACTTTCTTAGCTTCACTCATAACAAATAATATTAGATGTAAAATATATGTATAATTTAATGCTGCAAAGATATATATATTTATTCTTAAAAATAAACATAAATGAATATTTTTTAATAAATATTTTGTTGGGAACTACTTTTTAATTAGGAAAGTACTTTATTTGATGTTGTGAGGAAAAAACATAGTAATTCTTCAAAAAGAAATAATATTAAACACAAATTATCAGGACTTTCTGTTTAAAGGACAGGTCTTTTTTAGTTAAGTTCCGCTTATTGATTAACAATAAAATTAAGCTAATTTACTCCATTTAATATATTATTTGTAATTTTGGCAATTAATTTTCCGACAAAGCATGTTCAACTCAAAATATCATATTAAACCATTTAATTTAAAGACATTTACTCTAACCTGTCTTTTACTTGTATTTTGTTTTTATTCCAATGCTCAGGATAGGCAGAAATTAGAAAACGAAAAAGCTAAAATAGAAAGAGAAATCAATGCAATTAACGCAATCCTTAAAGAAACTAAGAACACCAAGAGATTATCGGCATCAGAACTCTCTATCTTAAAGAAAAAAATTGCCTCTCGTCAAAAACTTATCAATAATATTTCACAACAGATGAGTATGCTTAACGGAGAAATCCGCAGCACTCAGAAATCTATCGTTGAAATCAATCAAGAGATAAAAGTATTGAAGCAAGACTACGCCAAAATGCTTCGCTATGCCCAAAAGAATAAAACCTCTACCGATAAAATCCTATTTATCTTCTCTTCAAAGAACTATCGTCAAGCCTACCAGAGATATGTTTTCTTTCGTCAGTATGGCAACAGGCAAAAGAATATGATACAAAATATTCAAAGTAAGTCAGACGAATTGGAGAAGAAGACCAACGAGCTTTCAATAAAGAAAAAGAACCAAGAAAGCCTGCTACAACAAGAAGAGAAGAACAAACAGAGCTTGACCCAAGAAGAAAAAGTTAAGCAAAAGAATATTAACCAGCTTAGCAAAAAAGAAAAACAACTCACCAAGCAAATCAAAGAAAAACAAGCCAGAAGGAAAAAACTCCAAAACGAAATCAATGCAGCAATTGCACAAGAGGTCAGAAAACAAGCAGCAATTGCAGCAAAAGCTAAGAAAGCTAAGGAAGAAAGCTCCAAGAGCAGCAAGACCAAGAGTGCGGATAAAACGTCAGAGGCAACAAAATACGTGATGAGTGCTACCCCTGAGGAAGTAAAGCTTTCTAATACTTTCTCGGCAAATAAAGGGAAACTCCCCTGGCCAACCCAGCAAGGAGTTGTTACAAGCAATTTCGGGAAACATCCTCACCCTGACATAAAAGGAATCACCATTGACAACAACGGAATAGATATCCGCACCCCAAAAGGAGCCGAAATCAGAGCTGTTTTTGAAGGAGTGGTCTCAAAGATATTCAAGGGACCAAACGGGCAAAGCGTTATAATCCTCCGTCATGGAGACTATCTAAGCGTTTATACCAATATTTCTGGAGTTAATGTTTCTTTGGGAACAAAGGTCGCAACAAAACAAACCTTAGGGAAAGTTTACACAAACAACGATAACGTTTCGGAGTTTAACTTCCAAATCTGGAAAGGAAACACCATACTAAACCCTTCCTTATGGATAAGATAGAAATAATTTAACAAATAAAAAGCATTAAATAACACATAGAAAATGAAACAAATAAAACTTATATTAGCAATTAGCCTTCTTTCTCTTTGGAGTTTGAACGCTTTTTCGCAAGCCTCTTGGACTTTCAAGACCAATAAGATTAACGACTCAATTGCAGAGTTAGAGCTGAGGGTGAAATTAAAAGATGGATGGCATATTTATTCCCAACACACAAAAGGAACCGAACTCCCAATAGAATTTACCTTCGAAAAAAGCCAAGATTACCAAAGAATAGGAAATGTTTTAGAACCCAAAGCAATTTCTACCTACGACATATACGCAAAAGACACCACACGCCATTTTGATGGCTCCGTTATTTTTCGTCAAAAGATAAAAATCAGAAGCGAAAAGGACTTCAAAATAAAAGGTAACGTTAATTTCCAGCTCTGCGAGAAAGGACTTTGCATTCCTCCTGACGATGTAGCATTTAGTTTTGAAGTTAAAGGCAACCCAAAAGCATCTAAAACGGAAGAAGATACCACTCCAACCATATCAGAGTCAATCACCCAGAGTCAGACCTTAGTTCTTTCGGAGAGTTCCATAATTGAACCTACCACGAAAGAAAAAGAAAAAACCGATTCTATGCTTATGATATTCCTTATCTCCCTTGGAGCAGGACTTTTAACCCTTGTAACCCCATGCGTATTCCCTATGGTTCCCATGACCATAAGTTTCTTTATGAAAGGAAAGAAAAGCAGAAAACAAGGACTAAAAGAAGCCTTCTTCTTTGGAGGCTCCATCATATTTATCTTTGCAGTACTTGGCTTAGCCCTTACCTTACTCTTAGGCAAAGACGCAATGTATATAATATCAACCCACTGGGTTCCAAACATACTTTTCTTTATTATCTTTATGCTTTTTGCCTTCTCGTTCTTTGGGATGTTCGAAATAACCCTACCTTCTTCTTGGATAAACAAATCAGACAAAGGAGCCGACAAAGGAGGATATATAGGAGCATTCTTTATTGCACTAACAACCGTATTAGTTTCCTTCTCCTGCACAGGCCCAATCTTAGGAGCCGCCCTAATGGGCGTTGCATCCAGCTCAACCAATAGCTTAGTATTCTTCTTTTCCATGATAGGATTTGCCCTTGGATTTGCCCTACCATTTACCCTTTTGGCTTTGTTCCCTCATATGCTTACAAAGATGAAGTCTGGCTCGTGGCTAAACACAACTAAGATTGTATTTGGATTTTTAGAAATAGCCCTTGGACTAAAATTTCTCTCAATGGCAGACCTTAGTGCCAACTGGGGACTTTTGGACAGAGAAACCTACTTAGTTTTGTGGATAGTTGTCTTCACACTTTTGGGACTATACCTACTTGGCAAGCTGAAATTCAAGGGAGATAGTGAGCTCCAACAAATTGGAGTAGGCAGATTATTCCTTGCCATAATATCCTTTTCGTTCTCTCTTTACATGTTGCCAGGACTTTGGGGAGCACCCCTAAAAGCGATTTCGGGCTACGTTCCCCCTATGACAACACAAGACTTTAATATAGAGCGTTCAATCCTTGAAAATGCGAACAAATCCTATACCCAAGAAACCAATCCTAATTCCCTTCCAGCCAATAGGAAATATGCCGATTTGCTTCATTTCCCTACTGGCTTTGAAGGCTTTTTCGACCTTGAAGAAGCTAAGGCCTATGCCAAGAAAGTAAACAAGCCTATCTTTGTGGACTTTACGGGCAAGACCTGTGCCAATTGTCGCGAGATGGAATACTATGTTTGGGAGGACAAACGAGTTAAAACCATACTCACACAAGATTATGTTATGGTAGCCCTATATGCAGATGCCAATTGGATTAAACTTCCTGAGAACGAGTGGGTAACCCTTAAAGACGGGAGTGTAGTAAAGACACTTGGCAAGAAGAATCACAACTATCAGATAGAGACCTATAATGCTAATGCTCAGCCTCTTTATGTTTTGATGGATGCCGAAGGGAATTTGCTTAACACTCCAAAAGGTTATGATAGGAGTGTTGATAATTTTGTTTCATTTTTAGAAAAGGGCTTAGCTTCCTACAATAAATAGATTTATATTCAGGCACTTACCCTTAGGTTTGAAAATTTCCAAAAGGAATAAAAAATTTGTTTCGTGGATTTTTTCTATCCTATAATCTCATTTCCGTATTATTTAATGGAGATTTTCTATCAAATAGTTTCGTTTCCGCATTATTTAATGGAGATAAAATAAAAGGAAACTTAACCCGATTGAACTTAAACGGAACCTAAGCGTTTTTTAATGGAACCTGAGCGAATTTTAACGGAACCTGAGCGTTTTTTAATGGAACCTGAGCGTTTTTTAACGGAACCTAATTTCGCTCAGGTTCCGTTAAAATTTGCTTGGGTTCCGTTAAAAATAATAGGGATTTTCTTTAATGGCAACAGGCTGGAATTTAGTGATTTAAATATGGAATTAGGGTATAAGCAAAGGGAAGAAAGGGGCGTTTTTGAGGTAAAAAAGTGCTTTAAACGGAACATGGAGCGTTTTTTAACGGAACCTGAGCAAATTTAAACTCCACTTAAATGTTTTTTAATGGGACTTGTTTTTTGTGGGGAGGTTATTTTTTGGTTTTTTATGGTTGTTTTTTGGGCAGAGGCGGTTGTTTTGTTTTGGAGGATGGATATTTTCTGGATTATTACGGATATTTTGTTTTGGGATATGGATATTAGGTGCGAACATATAAATATTTTGGGCAAATATATGATATTTAGGGCGAACACATAGGTTCGCCCCTACGTGTTAATTCAATGTTTGTAGGGGCGAACCTATGTGTTCGCCCAATAAATCAATGTGTTCGCCCAATAAATCAATGTGTTCGCCCAATAAATCAATGTGTTCGCCCAATTAATTCCAATCCCCTACGTGTTAATTCAATAATCGCAATTTGGAACTTGGGGTTAAAAATTTATATTAGTATTAAAAAACTTCCTACCTTTGCACAATTGTATTTGGCTTCCATAGGGGCGGCCTTAGAGGTTAATTTCTAATACTTTAATTCGGTTTATGATAGATTTTGTTGCCATTGATTTTGAGACTGCTGATAGTTTTCATCCTTGTTCTTTGGGTCTTGCTCTTGTGAGGAACTCTAAGGTTGTGGAGGTTAAACATTGGCTGATTAAGCCTTCCTGTTATCCTTATTTTCACTTCTATGCACAAAAGATTCATGGAATTCACAAAGAGGATGTTGAATTTGAACCAGAGTTTGATGAACTCTGGCACCAGATTAAGCCCTTTATTGAGAATCAAACCTTGGTTGCTCATAATGCGGATTTTGATATAAGGGTTTTGCGTAAGACCCTGGGGCAATATAAGTTGGAGGAGCCAAAATTTCGTTACTTCTGTTCTTATCGTACTGCAAGGATTGTTTGGAAGGACTCAAAGAAAGCTTCCTTAGATTTCCTTTGCAAGCAGGAAAACATTGAGTTGGAGCATCATAATGCTGATTCGGATGCTTATGCTTGTGCTTTATTGTTTTTAAGAGAGCTTGAACTATTGGGAATTAGCGATTTAACGCAATTGCAAAAGATTAATCGTCGGGTTACTAAGGAGTTGAAAATTGCCAAAGAAGAGAGGGCTATTCTCAGGCTTCTTCGCAGAGCAGAGAGGTTGAATTCTAAATAATTACGCCTGAACCCAAGCATAGTTTTCCTTCATTATCGTATATCACACCAAACTGACCTGAGGCAATTCCTTGAATTTTTTCTTCTGATTCTATGGTATATATCTCTTTAATTTTTCTTACTTTTCCTTTAATGAACTCTGGGCTATGTCGGATTTTGAACATTATTTGTTTTTCGTCATTAAAATTCCCCCAGACATCTTCTGTAATAAACTCAAAACCACTTAGGTTCACTATCCTTCCGTATTGAGTTTGAGGGTCGTATCCTTGTGAGACGTAGAGTATATTTTCTTCTATATCTTTCCTAACTACAAACCAAGGGCCTCCGCTCAAACCCAGTCCTTTGCGTTGTCCTATGGTGTGGAACCAGTATCCATTATGCGAGCCTATCTTTTTCCCCGTTTCAAGTTCAATAATATCCCCTTTTCTTTCGCCCAAATACCTGCGAATAAAATCATTATAGTTTATCTTTCCTAAAAAACAAATCCCTTGGCTATCCTTGCGGTAGGCACTTGGGAGATGATTATCCTTTGCAATACTCCTAACCTCAGATTTTAGGAGATTACCAATAGGAAACATTAATCTTGAAACCTGCATATAGTTTATCTGACCCAAGAAATAAGTTTGGTCTTTTTGTTTGTCCTTTGCCGTGGAGAGAAATACCTTCTCCCCTATCTTAGTCGTTGTGCAATAGTGTCCTGTTGCAATCTTATCGAACTCCTTTCCCCATTTTCTCTCAAAGGCTCCAAACTTAATCAGCTTATTGCACATCATATCTGGATTGGGTGTAAGTCCCCTGCGAACAGCCTCAATTGTGTAGGAGACAACCTCCTTCCAATAATCCTCTTGAAGCGAAACAATCTCAAATTTGCAAGCATATTTCTTGGCAATATAGGAAGTTATCTCAATATCTTCTTCCGAAGGGCAGTCAATATAACCATCCTTGTCTTCCATTCCTATTTTAATGTAGAATATTGTAGGGTCGTAGCCCATTTCTTTTAGCTGATGAACCACAACCGAACTATCCACACCTCCCGAAACCAATGCCGCAATTTTCATTTTGCAAAAATACAATTTCTTTGAAGATATATTATTCGGAAGATTAAAAAGAGTGTCAAAAGGAGGATTTAAATGGCTATATTTTGGTTATTTTTGAGGATTGTTAATAACTTTTTCGCTTTTTTCTTTTCTTTTGGCGTAGGAACTTCATTATCTTTGCAGATGATTCTTTATTATAATAAATTCTAATTTTTATGGCTAAGTTTACACATCTTCACGTTCACTCTCAATATTCTATCTTAGATGGTGCTGCGAGCATTTCCGGTTTGATTAATAAGGCAAAGGAGTTTTCTATGGAAGCTTTGGCAATTACTGATCATGGAAATATGTATGGTGTTTTGGAGTTTCACAATGAGGCAAAGAAAGCAGGGATTAAGCCTTTAATTGGTTGTGAGGTTTATGTTGCAAGGGGAAGTCGGTTTGCAAAAGACGGAAAGAATATGAGTGGAGATCATTTAATTCTTATTGCAAAAAACTTGAAGGGATATCATAATCTAATGAAGCTAAATTCTTTTTCTTTTGACCCAAAGGCTTTCTATCGTACTTCAAGAATTGATAAAGAATTACTTTTTGAATATAGTGAGGGTTTAATTTGTACTTCTGCTTGTTTGGGAGGTATTGTTCCTCAATTTATTCTTTCAAACAATATTAAGGATGCTGAAAACACCGTAGAGCAATACAAGAAAGTTTTTGGTGATGACTACTATTTAGAGATTCAGAACCATGGCTTAAAGGAGCAGAAAGAGGTTAATGCTATATTAATTGAAATTGCCAATAAGTATGGAGTGAAAGTTATTGCTACAAATGATGTTCACTATATTAATGCTTCTGACTTTGATGCTCATAGAATTTTAATCTGTCTTAATACTGGCAAAAAGCTAAGTGAAGATACTAAATTACTTTATACAGGTAATGAGTATTTAAGAAGCCAAGAGCAGATGGAAGAATTGTTTAAGGATATTCCTGAGGTAATTGCTAATACTCAGGAGATTGTTGATAAGGTTGAGAAGTATGAATTAAATCGAGACCCTATTCTTCCTATGTTTGATATTCCTGAGAGCTTTGGCTCAATTGATGAGTTTTATACGAAATATCCTAAGGAGATAATTGAATCAGAGTTCTCACAAGAAATTATTGAGAAAAAGGGAGGCTATGATAGAATTATTAGAACTAAATTTGAGAATGCTTATTTACGACATTTAACTTCAATAGGTGCAACTAAACGCTATGGAGAAGAAATATCTGATGAGTTGAATGAGAGAATTGATTTTGAACTTGCCACAATAGAAAACATGGGTTTTCCTGGTTATTTCTTAATTGTACAGGATTTTATTAACTATGCACAGGACAAATTAGATGTTATTGTTGGACCAGGAAGAGGTTCTGCCGCAGGAAGTGTCGTTGCGTATTGTTTAGGAATTACTGCTATTGACCCTATTAAGTATGGACTTTTATTTGAAAGGTTTTTAAATCCTGATAGAATCTCTTTGCCTGATGTTGATGTTGATTTTGATGATGACGGAAGAGCAAGGGTCTTGGAATATGTTCAAGAGAAATATGGTACTGACCAAGTTGCTCAAATTATAACCTTTGGTTCAATGGCAGCCAAAAGTTCTATTAAGGATGTAGCAAGAGTGTTGGAATTGCCCTTAGACGAAGCCAATAGATTATCTAAACTTGTTCCTGAGAAGCCTGGCACAACTCTTGAACAAGCTTATAATGAAGTCCCTGAACTTAAGGTTGCCTTGGAGAATGGTTCTGATTTAGTTAAAAAGACATTGAAGTTTGCCAAAGAGCTTGAAGGTTCTATTAGGAATATTGGTACGCATGCTTGCGGAGTTATTATTGGCCCTGATGAGTTATCTAAATATATACCTCTGGCTTCTGCAAAAGATTCTGAGACAATGATTACTCAATTTGAGGGAAAGTTTGTGGAGGATGTTGGAATGATAAAGATGGACTTCTTAGGTTTAAAGACGCTTTCAATAATTAAGGATGCTTGTGTTAATATTCAGAAAACTCATCAAATACATATAAATCCAAGAGAGATTCCATTAAACGATGAGGCAACCTATGAACTCTTCCAAAGAGGAGACTCTATTGGGACTTTCCAATTTGAAAGTGATGGTATGCGACAACATATGCAATATCTTAAACCCGATAGGTTTGAAGATTTAATTGCTTTGAATGCTCTTTATCGTCCTGGTCCAATGCAGTATATTCCTAACTATATTGCAAGAAAACACAAGATAGAGAAAGTCCATTACGAGTTTCCTGAAATAATGGAAAAATATTTGGACGAGACTTATGGGATTACTGTTTATCAAGAGCAAGTTATGCAACTTTCACAAGCCATTGCAGGTTTCACAAAAGGAGAAGCTGATAAACTTCGTAAGGCTATGGGAAAGAAAAAGAGAGCTGAAATGGACGAGCTTAAAGAGAAGTTTATTAAAGGAAGTAAAGAAAATGGATTAGACGCTACTTTGGTTGAGAAGATATGGCATGATTGGGAAAAATTTGCTGAATACGCTTTCAACAAATCACACTCTACCTGTTATGCTTATATTGCCTACCAAACTGCATGGCTAAAAGCTCATTATCCTGCTGAATATATGGCTTCTGTTCTTACTCATAACCTTAATGACATTAAGAAGATAACCTATTATATTGAAGAAACACAACGACAGAAAATCCCTGTTCTTGGTCCCGATATTAATGAATCTGACCTTGATTTTACTGTTAATAAAAAGGGAGAAATACGTTTTGGATTGGCTGCCATTAAGAGCGTTGGAGCAAATGCAGGAGAAGAGATAATAAAAGAAAGAGAATTGAATGGAATCTACACAAGTCCTTTTGATTTCATTAAAAGGGTTAGTCTTAAAACTATAAATAAAAGATGCATTGAAGCCTTAATAAGTGCAGGAGCTTTTGATAGCTTTGAGAATGTTCATAGAGCACAATATTTTCAAATGATTAAGACCTCTAATAATGGAGAAGAATCCCTTATTGAACGATTAATAAAATATGGAAATAAATTTAAGGAAGATGAAAATTCTTCTCAAGTTTCTTTGTTTGGAGATTTGGAAGATAATGTTTTATATGAGCCTGAAATCCCTCAATGTGAGCATTGGACAAATAATGAACTCCTCAAATACGAAAAAGAATCAATAGGTTTCTATTTATCTGGGCATCCTTTGGATAAGTTTGCTCTTGAAAAGAAGCTCTTTGAAAACACCACTCTTGAAGAATTGACAGAAGATTTAAGCTCTTTTGAAGATAAGACTCTTTATATTACTGGGACAATGACTAATTGCGAACAAAAGACAACCAAAACAGGTAAAGCCTTTGGTAAGTTTGTCTTTGAGGACGAAACAGCAAGTAGAGAGATTGCTCTTTTTGGAAAAGACTATATTAATTTCAATAAATATGTGATTGAAGGCTTGTTTGTTATAATAAAAGCCACCGTAAAGAAAAAAGGATGGGGAGATGATATATCCAAAGACACATTAGAATTTAAAATACAGGAAATTGAACCATTAGACGAACTGCTTGACAATTATGGAAAAGGGATTAAATTAATAATACCTTTGGAGAACATAACAGAGAATTTCGTTACAGAAATAACTAATATTGCCAAAAAATCAAAAGGGAAAGCAAATCTAACATTCTTTGTAAAAGATGGCTTTGAAGATATTGAAGTAACACTAAAAGCAAGAAAACATTCTGTTTCAATAAAGAAATTCTTAGAAGCAATAAAAGGAATGTTGGAGAATAAAACTATTTATTCCTACGAAGTAGAGAAAAGGAATTTCTAATTATAATGGATAAGTTTATTGACTTTCAAATCATAAAATCCTTAGCCTTAAAAATTGGTTTTCAGGACTGTGGAGCAATTAAGGTAAAAGAATTTGATACTTTTAGCTTTTCTAACTGGTTAAACAAAGGGTATAACGCTGAAATGCAGTACTTAGAGAATTATCTTGAAATAAGAAGAAAGCCCTCTCTCCTACTTGAAAATTCAAAATCCATCATTAGTTTTATAACATCATATAATATTGAAACAACTGATAACAAGAATAATAACCCCTTAAAGTTTGCCTCATATAGTCTCTATAATGACTATCATAAATCAATAAAACAAGCCCTTTACAACTTAATCAACTGCATACAAGATATATATCCTGATTTCCAAGCCAAAGTTTGCATTGATTCTGCCCCGTTATTTGAAAAATTAATAGCAAAAGAATCGGGCTTAGGTTGGATTGGAAAAAATTCTCTTTTAATAAATAAAACATTTGGAAGCAAGATACTTATCGGAGAAATTATAACAAATTACTCAACTGATTATAACACTTATTTAGAAGAGGATTTATGCAAAGATTGTGTAAATTGCATTGGGTCTTGCCCCAATAAAGCAATTCTTAATGACAATATAATCAATGCAAATCTTTGTTCATCGTATCAAACCATTGAAAACAAGGATAGTATTCCAAATAATATAGAATTAAATGGCTATGTCTTTGGTTGCGATGTGTGTTTAAGCACTTGTCCATGGAATCAAAAAACAGCAATTAAGGACTCTAAAATACTTGGACTTAATCCTGATATGCAAGACTTGCTTATGGCAATGAACAAAGATGAAATGGATAAACTCCTATTTAAAAAAGCAAAGAAAAACTCCCCTATCCAAAGAATAAAATACGAAAAATTTATCTCTAATATAGAAAAGGCTCGTAAAATTTAAGATTAAAATTATTGAGAATAGTTAGAGTGATGAATAGAACTTAGTTTGGTAAAATTAGAACTTAGTTCTGTCTAATTGGAATCAAGTTCTAAATCCGTAAAACTAAGTTCTAATTTATTTTTATTTAAACTCTACGCCACAATTATTTAATGTGTTTTTCTAAAATACACAATATAAAAAATAACACCAAGCTATCCTTTTGGGTAAAGCTTGAAATAAGTTGTTTATTTCTTATTCAAAACTAATTATATAAGGTATTCTCGCTTGAACACCTTTCATGTCGGAAATGCTTTTAAGTTCTAAGAAGAAAGAATATGGTTTACCTAAGTTTTTAGCAAAAAGCTTTAACTCAGCTTCCTGTCCCATTGCACTAAATATTTGCTCTGTTATATCTTTTGTTCGTGGAAGAGGAATTATTCCATAGTCCTTGATTTTAGCCTCCTTAGCTGCAATTTCTATTGCTTTGTTCAAGCCTCCAAATTCATCAATCAAACCTAATGCCTTTGCGTCTTTGCCTGACCAAACCCTACCTTTTGCAACGCTATCTATATACTGCTCTGTTTTGTTTCTTCCTGTTGCAACCCTATTAACAAAGTTCTTATAGAACTCATCTATACTCCTTTGCATAACTATTCTTGTGTCTGAGGACATAGGTGATACGGCTGATAGGAAGATTGAATTTTTGTTTGTTTGAATAGTGTCAAATCCTATTCCTATGCTTTTTTTCAATGCTTTGCCAAAGTTTGGAACCACTCCAAAGACTCCTATTGAACCTGTAATGGTTGTTGGATTAGCAACAATCTTTGTTGCTCCGCAAGCCATTTCATAGCCTGCTGAGGCTGCAACATCACCCATTGAAACAATAACAGGCTTTATTTTATTAGCTTTTATTACTTCATTTGTCATTTGTTCAGAAGCTATTGCATCGCCTCCACCAGAATTAATTCTAAGGACAATGGCTTTAACCCTACTATTATCTGTCGCTCTTTTTAGTTCTCTTACTATTGTTTCACTCCCAATAGACAAATCTCCACCTTTACCTTGTCCAACATCGCCAAAAGCATAAATTACTGCTATTTGGTCTTTACCCTTTGGCATTATATCAACTATTGAACTTCTATACTTCTTATATTGAACCCAATTAACTTTTTCCAATTTCAAATCTTTCTTGATTTTATCTTGCAAATCAGTTCTAAAAGTTAGGTTATCAACATATTTGTTCTTTAAAGCATCTGCTGCAATAAAGGTTTCAAGATTAGATACATTATTATTGAAAGTTGCAATATCTATCTTTCTTGATTGAGACATATCATTTGCAATATATTCCCAAATGGAACCGATATATGCCTTAACTTGTGTTCTATTGGCTTCACTCATCTTGCTGTTTACAAACATTTCGCCTGCACTTTTGTAATCGTTATTGGCAGGACGTATGAGTTCAACATCTATTTCAAACTTATTCAAAAGGTCTTTTACGAACATAACCTGCCCTCCAAGCCCTGTTAATTGTAAATTTCCAACTGGATTAAGAGAGATTTGATCTGCTACGGTTGCAAGATAATATGCGTTTTGAGAATAGCTATCGGAAAAAGCATATATCTTTTTCTTAGATGTTTTAAAATCAACTAAGGCATCTCTCATTTCTTGAACAGTTGCCCAACCTTTAGCTTGAAGATAAGATAAATCTAACATTATAGCTTTGATTTTTGGGTCTGTTTTAGCCTTATTTATTACTGAAATAAACTCTGTTAGCCCTATTGATGCACTAATATCAATATCTTCTTGGCTTTGGGTAAACAAAGCAGAGAAATCAGACACTTCCCTGTCGTAAATAGGTTTGTCTAATTTTATAACTAAGACTGAGTTTTCTTCTATTTTAGGAACACTCTTGGTTGAGGAGCTTATAATTGAAGTTCCTATAGCAAAAAGGAGTATTATTACTAATACTGTGGATAAGAACACTCCTAAGCAAGAAGCGAACATAAATTTAAAAAATTGTTTCATGATAATTTTAGGTTTAATTTTATTTTAATATTATTGTATCTTTAATTTTCTTCCGATATAGCTTCAACTAAATGAAGGTTTGATTTATCTAATGTTATGGTTAAGTCTATTGCTAAGGCATCTATTCTTACTGCAAAATTACTCTTACCTTCTTTATGTTTAATTATCCCAACTAACCCTGCAAATGCTCCCTCAACTATTCTAACTTTATTGCCTTTGGTGAGTTGGATTTGATTGTCAAATTCTATATCAATATCTTTTGCTAATAGTAGTTTTATAGATTCTATTTGATTATCAGGAATGGGACAAGGCTTACCATTAAACCAAATAAACTTAATGCAACCGCTCTTTCTAACAATATCCCACATATCATTTTCTTCAATATATGTGAATATATATGAAGAAATCAATGGCATCTCTACCACTTTCTTCCTATCTTTCCATTGTCTTAGCTCTTTCTTTATTGGTAGATAAACTTCGTAACCATCTTTCAATAGCTCTCTTTCAACAACCTTTTCTTTTCTTGACTGAACATAAAGAGCAAACCATCTTTTCATATATCTATAATTCTACTACCACTTACTTAGAGTTTCATATGAAACAAGTTATGTAAACTATTAATAGTAAATAGTTTTATTTAAAAATGCTATCTATTAAATTCTCGTCAGCAATATTAGGAAGTGTTACTTTTAGTCGTGGTTCTACTTCCATAGCTCTTTTAATTGCAAAAACAGCTCCTTCGTTTCTTGCCCAACTTCTTCGTGATATTCCATTATTAACGTCCCAAAATAGCATATTTTTAAGTCTTCTATCAGCATCATCAGAACCGTCAATAACCATTCCAAAACCTCCATTAATAACTTCTCCCCAGCCTACTCCTCCTCCATTATGCAATGAAACCCATGTTGCACCCCGGAAGCTATCTCCAATACAATTTTGAACAGCCATATCAGATGTGAAAGAGGAACCATCATAAATATTAGAGGTTTCTCTAAATGGGCTATCCGTTCCTGAAACATCGTGATGGTCTCTTCCTAAAACAATAGGTGCACTAATCTTGCCTTCCTTTATAGCTTTATTAAAAGCTTCAGCTATTTTAGTTCTACCTTCACAATCAGCATAAAGAATTCTTGCCTGTGAACCTACAACCAAATTATTCTCTTTCGCCCCCTTAATCCATTGAATATTATCTCTCATTTGTTGCTGAATCTCCTTAGGAGAAGTCTTTGCAATTTGCTCCAACACTTCCATAGCAATATGGTCAGAAGTATCCAAATCCTCACTCTTACCAGAGGTGCAGACCCAACGGAAAGGACCAAAACCATAATCAAAACACATTGGTCCCATTATATCTTGGACATAAGAAGGGTAGCGGAAAGTTCCATCTTCCTTCATTACATCAGCTCCTGCCCTTGAACTCTCCAACAAAAACGCATTTCCATAATCAAAGAAATACATTCCATTTGCGGTTAATTTATTAATTGCAGCAACATGTCTTTTTAAACTTTCCTGAACTTTTTCTTTGAACCTATCAGGTTCCTCTGCCATCATTCTGTTTGCCTCTTCAAAACTTACTCCAACAGGATAATAACCTCCTGCCCAAGGATTGTGAAGAGAGGTTTGGTCAGACCCTAATTCTACCTTAATATTATTGTTGGCAGCATACTCCCATAAATCAACCACATTACCTTTATAAGCAAAGGAAACAACTTCTTTATTCTCTCTTGCTTTATTTACTCTTTTCCAAAGCTCTTCTAAATTGTCATAAACCTCATCAACCCAGTGTTGAGAGTGTCTTGTATGGGTTGCCTTTGGATTAATCTCGGCAGTAATTGAAACACAACCAGCAATATTTGCAGCCTTAGGCTGAGCACCACTCATTCCTCCCAAACCAGCTGTAATAAATAATTTACCAGCAAGCCCATCAGTTCCAATCTTTCTTCCTGCATTCAAGACAGTTATAGTTGTTCCATGAACAATTCCTTGTGGCCCAATATACATATAACTTCCTGCTGTCATCTGTCCATATTGCGAAACACCAAGAGCATTAAACCTCTCCCAATCATCTGGCTTTGAATAATTAGGAATAACCATTCCGTTTGTAACAACAACTCTCGGAGCATCCTTATGGCTTGGGTATAAGCCCATTGGGTGTCCTGAGTACATGACAAGAGTTTGCTCTTCGGTCATTTCAGCTAAGTACTTCATAGTTAGGCGATATTGAGCCCAATTTTGAAAAACTGCTCCATTGCCTCCATAAGTTATAAGTTCCCAAGGATGTTGAGCAACAGCGTAATCAAGATTATTTTGAATCATAAGCATAACGGCAGCAGCCTGCTTTGTTTTTGCAGGATATTCCTCAATGTCTCTTGCATACATCTTATAATCAGGACGAAACCTATACATATAAATCCTACCATAAGTTTCCAATTCATCAGCAAATTCCTTAGCTAAATCCTTGTGAAACTTCACATCAAAATATCTCAAAGCATTTTTCAATGCCAATTTCTTCTCTTTGTTTGTGAGAATATCTTTTCTCTTAGGGGCATGATTAACAGTTGTGTCATACTCTTTTTTTGCAGGAAGATAATCTGGAATACCCTCTAAAATAGCTTGCTTAAAATCCATAATTTTCTATTAATTAAAATTCATACTATTTCTTTATCAAAAGAAATACTTAAAATCAAGCTACAAAAATACATAAAATATCTCATCTGTCCAAAGTTTTAGGAATATGGAATTTTTAAATTCCATTATTAAAAAGTAAACTGAAAAATTAGAATCAAAAGAGAAAAAATTAGAATCAAGATTTAATTTCTTAGAATCAAAAGATAATTTCCTATATCTTTATTCTAATTCACTATTTTCAAATACAAATTTTTAAATCCCTGAAAACCTTTATCTAAAATTATTTACAAAAATATTTGGTTCAAACTGAAACAAAGTCTATCTTTGCCTCGTTATACTTATAAAGTACTCTTTTTCTGCAAAATAAATAGAAAATGAACCTAATAAACACAAGTGGAAAATAAGGCTTTTAGAAGTATTGGGATAAGAAAGATTTATAAAAATATAATCTAAATATTAGATGTTTTATACTTTAAATCATTGATTTCTAATTAATAAATATTTTATATTATGAAAAAAGTAAAGTTATTTTCAATTATTGTATTATCTGCAATATTTTTCACAAGCATAGTTTCTTGTGATGATGATGAATGTAATTGCTCTACAGAGATTATCAATCCAAATCAAATAAGTGGAACATATATTTTAGGCTATGTGTCTGAGGGTGTGTACCAAGGATATTACGCATTAACTAATGTTACTCCAAGTGATAAGGGTTGGCCTGAGACATATTTTGTTTGTAACCCGGAAAAGATAAAAGATATTGGATATAACCAAAATGATTCTCCAATAAAGGTTAATATTAAAGGGCATCAACATGATTTAAGATATGATTTCCCTAGACCAGCCTATGGAATATATGCTGAATTTGAAATAGTTAGTATTTCTAAATAAAAGTTTTTATTGGTTAATTGCAATTATCTTTTTGTTATCTCTTATATGAGGCGATAAAATCTTTAAGAATATTGCAGAAATCAAGGTGTTTGGTAAAGGAGAGCCCCTCTCCGTTATCGTAAACAGTGTGATATTCATTGTATTCGCAGCCAAAAGTGAAAAGAAATAAAGCTGGAACTCCCCTCATTACAAATGGACAATGGTCTGAATTACAAGACTCCCCTCCTATTCTGATTTCATTAAAATATATCTTATCTTTATTTATATCTACCATAAGCTTAGAGGCTTCCTTCTCTTTTTCACCATTAATTAAGGCTATTCCTCCTGAGCCCGTTCCACACATATCCAAATTAAACAAAAATTTCACTTTACTTAAATCAATTAACGGATTTTCAGCAGCATACTCCGCTCCCACAAGTCCTAATTCCTCTGCGGTTGTAAAAACAAAAACGATGGAATACTCTGATGGATTTTGGGCATAATGTTTTGCCATATCCATAAGTACTGCAACGCCTGAGGCATTATCATTTGCCCCTGGAAAATAACAATCATCTCCTATCTTTCCTAAATGATCGTAATGGGCCGTAAAAACAAAAAAACTATCCTTATGTGTTGTCCCTTCGACCATTGCCCAAACATTTTGAGTTTCATAACCTTCTACCCATTTAGATTTAATTGATAATTCTAAATAGTCAATCTTCCTACTAAACTCTTTATCTTTAAGCATAAGAACAGGAAACTTATACTTTACTCGTCCAGAGAAGAATTGCATCTTCCCACAATTCTGAATAATAAAAATTTGAGGTGAAATTTTCTTTTCATTTAATAGTCTTATAAAGCTATGAACCTTCATATAATCAACCTCTTTCACATCAAATAAAAGAACTTTATCCTTGTATTTTTCTAAATTTTCTATATACTTTGCTTTTGAAAAATCTACTTTTATTAGCTTTATATTTTTGATTTTAAGCTCTATACTCGGTGAAGATCCATAAACTAAAAACTCTTCTCCTAACTTCATAAACGAACTATCAATTGAATGAAGTTTTAGTTTTGAAGATTCAATATTATTAATATTTATCTTTAATTTTTGTTGATAAACATTGTTTACCAAAGCTTTAACCCCGTTGTTTTTAAGTTCACTTTCAATAAAATTAGCTGCCTTTCTGTCTCCATCTTCTTGATAGCCTCTGCCTTTAAAGTCCTTTGAAATTAAAGAGTCCAAACAATAGTGTGCATATTTATAAGATTGAGCATTTAATATGTTTGAGAATAGAATTATCAGTATTAATAATCTTGGTTTCATTGTTTTATGTATTATTTTAGTGTTTTTATTTGTTAGATTGGATTAAAACTCTCTCATTTTCCCAATTTTTCTTCCAAATACTATCTTTAATTATCTTGTTATCAATTGTTAAACTACTGTTTTTAGAATCTTTCTTTATTTTTCTTGCGTTTCCTTCTTTTATCTGATTCCCAATTTCTTGTATTATTATTTCATCATGTACTTTTCCTAATTTCATAAATAGATATAATCCAATTTCGTTATTGAATTTATCCATCATTTCTCCTGCCTTATCGTATCCAGAATTAGATTTTTTATAAAAAATATTCTCATTATATCTCTCGTATATATCTCCAATTCTTCTTGATTTATCAATCCCTATTTTAGAAGAGAGTTTGTACATTAAAAAAATATGCCTAAATATATCTTGTTCTTGGTCGTAGCTAGTGGACTCAGAATATTTGTCTTTTTGATAATTACTTGATAATTTAGATACTTGTTTTGCAATCTTTTTTGTCTTTATGGCTGTTGAGGGTCTTGTAATTATCCATACTTTATCTCTGCAATCCATATTAAGAAAAATCTCTTTAAAGTTTTGAGAGAAGGAAATTTTGAAAAAGAAAATCAGAATTATTGTTATAATAATTTTTTTAGTCATTAGATTTTAAAACTTCATTTTCTTTTTATATTAGACTATTTAAAAAATAGAATTTGATTCTATTTTATTACACCAATATAAAATTAAGATTTATTAACTATTATATGAGTATTCTTGGTCTTCTTTATGATTTTTTTTTGCTCAGAATGTTAAAAAACACTCTCTAAATTATAATTTAGTAAAGTTATTTAGCTATTATTAAGATGTTTATTATAATTTAAATGTTAAAATATTAATATTAATTTTTTATATCCTTTTTGAGTAATTTCAAATTTTAATACTAATAATCCATTATTTTATTATTCCAAGTTCTCTTGAAAGGTCAAGCATTTTTATAATTGGTTTTTTAGCCTCTTCAATTAATTTATCGTCAAGTATAATTTCATATTTTTCTTCTTCCAATGAAGCTAAAACCTTATCAAGAGTATTTAATTTCATATACCTGCAATCATTACATGAGCAAGTTTCATCTTGGGTTACTACTATGAAATCTTTGTCTGGATTATCCTTCTTTAATTTATAAACAATTCCTGATTCGGTTGCAACTAAAAACTTTTTATGATTATGACCTTTTACAAAGTTAATCATTCCTGCTGTTGAACCAACATAATCTGCAATTTGAAGCACTGCATCATTACATTCTGGATGTGCAATTAAGAGATAATCAGGATGAGATTTTTTTTGTTTGAGAGTGTATTCTGCTGTTAATAACTCGTGTACCTCGCAGGTTCCATCCCAAAGAACCATATCTCTACCAGTTATTCTATTAAGGTAACCTCCTAAGTTTTTGTCAGGAGCAAAAATAATCTTCTGATCTTTTGGTAATGAATTAACTAATTGTAAAGCATTTCCTGACGTACATATCATATCAGATAATGTTTTTATCTTTGCACTACAATTTATATATGAAATAACTATGTGATTTGGATATTGTTCTTTGAATTTTTTAAAGTCTTCCTCTGGGCATGAGTCTGCTAAGGAGCAACCTGCATCCATATCTGGTATAATAACTTTCTTTTTAGGATTAAGTATTTTTGCTGTTTCTCCCATAAAATGCACTCCACAAAATAGTATAAGGTCAGATTCTGTGTCCTTTGCTTTTTGTGCTAAATTCAAACTATCACCAACAAAATCCGCTATATCTTGTATTTCTGGTATCTGGTAAAAATGTGCTAATATAATTGCATTCTTTTTCTTTTTAAGCTTTAATATCTTTTGAATTGTCTCTTTTGTATTCATCTTTATTTTTTCTTTATATATTTAATAATTACTTTTATATAAATATGATTATAATAATAGCCTGTTAATTGAGTTAAAAACTAAACTAACTTATTTTTTGTTTTCTTAAAATATATAGTTTATAAAGAAGTTATTAATAAAATATTATACTATAATAAACTTATTATTAGTTAATTTATATACTTACTAACAAATATACTAATAAGTAATTTTGTTGAAAACTAATTTATATTATTTATTATTTTTCTGTGAATAATCATCTTTATAACTTCTTTATAATCTCATAATTTTTCAACAAAATTAAATGATATTAATTTGATAAACAAATTTTCAACAAAAAAAGATAGATATAAACAATTTATATGTTAAAACTTTTAGCTTTGAAATTAAAATAGTTGTAAAATATATACTATCTTTGCTTTTATTTAATAAGCTTTAAAATCAAATAAATAAATAAAATAATAGAAGTATTAACCAATTAAAAGTTATAAACAATATGACAATTAATTCAAAAATTATTCCTATAGCTTCCGATCACGCAGGATATGATTTAAAAGAATTCCTAAAAGAAAATCTCTCTAAAAAAGGATATAAATTTAAAGATTATGGAACATTTTCAAAAGATAGTTGTGATTATCCTGATTATATTCATCCTTTATCAAAAGACATTAATGAAGGAGTTTATGAAATTGGATTAATTATGTGTGGAAGTGGTAATGGTGTTCAAATGACTGCTAATAAGTATTCAAAAGTTAGAGCTGCTTTATGTTGGAAAGAAGAAATAGCAATATTAGCACGCCAACATAATAATGCAAATATTTGTGCTTTACCAGCAAGGTTTATAACAGAAGAAGAAGGGTTAAAAATAGCTGAAACATTTCTAAACACTCTTTATGAAGGTGGCAGACATCAAAGAAGAGTAGAAAAAATATCCATACTATTATAAATATACTTTATTATAAAATAATACTTTCTTGTAATGAATACAAATGAGTATAAATTCTTTATCTCCGATTGTAAACGAGCCTTAGAAAAACCAAAAGATATTGATATTTCTTACAATATTGATGATATTGTGCTTAAAACCTTTAAAAACTATAACTATGTTAAGAAAAGGGCAGCAAATCTAAGACAAAAATACATTAATCATATAGATGAATTATTAGTATTATTTGATAAGAAATTTGTTGAAAATGAAGCAGAGGTCAATTGGGAAATAGATTATGATTTGTTCTTTGAAGATTTATTAAAGTTTTTAAGAGAGAAAAAAATAAAAGAGGTTAATTTATTTGAAAGTAGATTCATGGAAGAATTGGGCCTATATAAAAACCTTAAAGAAGACGAAATACAAATAAATACTCAATCAAAAGAATGCGTTATTTTTGAAGCTAAATATGCAATTGCTCAAACAGGTAGTTTGTATTTAGTATTTGACTCTGCTTTAGAAATGGAATTAGTTCTTTCAGCAGAGTATAAAATATTTGTACTTCCAATTAATAATATCCTTAAAAATATTGAAGACATTGAACTCTTCTCAACACTATATTCAATAAATAAAAACAAAACTTCACTTTTAAATTTATCAACCATCTTAACTCCTAAAAAGAATTCGGCAAATAATATTGAACTATTTATAATAGATAATAGCAGGAGTAATCTATTAGATTATAAAGAACATAGAAAAGCTCTTACTTGTATTGATTGTGATGCATGCAAAAAGGTTTGCCCTATCTATGCTTTGATAGGAGATGCTCCGTATAATAATGTATTTACAGGACCAATGGCTAATGTTGTATTGCCATTTTTAGAAACAATAGATGGAGCCAAGCATTTATGTTTTAATTGTGTTCTTTGTGGTAATTGCAATAAGATTTGCCCAATGAATATACCAATAACAGATTTGATTATTGCCAATAGGAATATTATTTTTGAGACTAAAAATATTGACTTCAAGGATAGATATAAGATAAAACTAATCAAAAAACATTTAATCAAAAGAAAGAAATTAAATAAAGCAGCTTGGAAAAAGGACTTATTATTTAAACTAATACTGAAAAAGAATATTCATACTTCAAGACATATACCTCAATTTGCCAAAACCAACTTCTCACAACAATACATCCAGCATGATTCAAATAGATAAAAACATTATTGATAATATCCTTAAAGAGGGAAAAGAAACTATAAATAGAAAAGATGCTGCAATTAATTGTTTAAGATGCTTAGACCTCACATCTCTAAATTCGGAAGATAATGCGAATTCAATTAGAAAGCTTATAGAAAATTCTCACATTAAAGAGTTAGAAAATATAAAGGTTGCAGGACTTTGTGTTTATCCAAATTTCCTGCCATTACTTAATAATACGCTGGATAAAGATATAAAAAAGGTTGTTGTTGCAGGATATTTTCCTTCAGGACAAAATCCCATAGAGCTCAAACTAAATGAAATCAAATTTGCTATTGATAATGGTGCGGAGGAAGTAGATATTGTAATGAATAGAGGGCTTTTCTTAGAAGGGAAATTTGATGAAGTTTCACAAGAAACATTCTTAGCAAAGCAAATCTGCAAAGACATTACCTTAAAGGTTATTTTGGAAACAGGAGAGCTAAACTCCTTAGAAAATGTATACAAGGCAAGCCTTATCAACTTAGAGGCAGGAGCCGATTTTATTAAAACTTCAACCGGTAAAACAAGCAAAGGAGCTGATATTTACTCATTTGCAGTAATGCTAAAAGCCATTGAAGATTATGAAAATCAAACAAAAATTCTTAAATCTATTAAAGCCGCAGGAGGTATTGTAACAGCTGAGCAGGCGATAGAATATCACATATTATTCTCTCATTTTAGGGGAAGTCAAAGGTTAAACTCTAAGTATTTTAGAATAGGAGGGAGCAGATTGAAAGATAATTTGGTCAGTTTTATTCTTAATAGATGAAAAGGAAAACAAAAAAATAATTATCAGATATAGTGTTTACTATCTTTTCATTATAATACAAGTAGCCAAATCTAAGTTATTTTATATAAAGATAAAATTTCAGTAAATTAGAATCAAATCCCAACAAATTAGAATCAAGTTTCAATAAATTAGAATCAAATTCCAATAATTCAGAATCAAATCTTGGAATACTCAGAGCTATTTTTTAAGCTATAATTCATTATGCTTTAAAATAAAGTAGTAAATTTGCAGACTAAAATAAAAGATGATGTAATTTATAATTTAATTATGAAGCAATTAAAAAATAGATTTTCTCTCTACACAGAGCCACAAAAAGTTAAAGAAATGGGAATTTATCCTTATTTTAGAACAATTTGTAGTGACCAAGATTGTGAAGTTTTGATGAATGGTAGAAAGGTTTTAATGTTTGGTTCAAATAGTTATTTGGGATTAACCAATCATCCAAAGATTATAGAAGCAGCAATAGAGGCTTTAAAAAAGTATGGTTCTGGTTGTGCAGGCTCTCCATTTTTGAATGGAACATTGGATATTCATATTCAGTTGGAGGAAAAGTTAGCTAAGTTTGTAGGGAAGGAAAGCTCTATTGTTTTTTCTACGGGCTTTCAATCTAATATTGGAGCTATACCAACTATGTTGGGTAGGGGAGATCATCTGATTTTAGATGAGTTAGATCACGCTTCAATTATTGAAGCAAGAAGGATTTCTTACTCTAAAAACTATAAGTTTAAGCATAACGATATGGCTTCTTTGGAAGAGGTTCTTAAAAGAATACCTTTGCAAGAGTTGAAATTGATTGCCGTTGATGGAGTCTATTCAATGGAGGGAGATATTGCAAATTTGCCACAAATTAAGCAATTGGCAGAAAAATATAATGCAGATATTTATGTTGATGAAGCTCATAGCTTAGGTGTTTTTGGCAAGGGAGGAAGAGGAATCTGCAATCATTTCGGACTAACTGACGATGTTGATGTGATTATGGGAACTTTCAGCAAGAGCTTAGCTGCAATAGGTGGTTTTATTGCCGCAGATAAAGAAACAATTAATTATTTAAAACACACCTCACGTCCATATATTTTCTCGGCTTCTATTTCTCCTTCTGCAACTGCAAGTGTTATTGCAGCATTAGATATAATGGAACAAGAGCCTCAAAGAATAGATAATTTGTGGCAGATAACTAATTATTCGCTTGCTGCATTTAAGGCAAATGGATTCGAAATAGGTCCAACCAATTCTCCAATTATACCTCTATATATTAGAGATACAGAAAAGACATTTATGATAACCAAAGAGATTTACGAAGAAGGCATATTTGTAAATCCTGTTATTCCTCCTGCCTGTTCGCCTGATGCTACCCTAATACGCTTTTCTCTTATGGCAACTCACACTCATCAGCAAGTAGATATAGCCATAGACAAACTAACAAAGGTATTTAAGAAGTATGAAGTAATTCATTAAATTAATACACAATACTAAGCATAAATGGATAATACAATACGTATAGAGGAAATTAAGAACAAGAAGGGTTTTAATAAGTTTTTGAAGTTTCCTTATGAGCTTTTTAAGGATGATAAGATGTGGGTGCCAGCCTTAATTATTGATGAGAGAGCAACGTTTAATAAGAAGAAAAATCCTGCCTTTGAATTCTGCCAAACAAAAATGTTTTTAGCATATCGAAAAGATAAGGTTGTGGGAAGAATTGTAGGGATACTAAACACAAAGTCAAACGAAATTTGGAAGCAAAAGAGGATGCGTTTTGGTTGGTTTGATTGCATTGATGATGTTTTAGTGGCAGATGCTTTATTAAAGGCTGTGGAAAATTGGGCAAAAGAGATAGGAATGCAAGAGATTGTAGGACCAATGGGCTTTACAGATATGGACAAAGAAGGAATGATGATAGAAGGCTTTGATACCAATTGCCCAATGGCTTGTTACTATAACCCGTCTTACTATCCACCAATAGTAGAACAATTAGGCTATAAGAAAGAAGTAGATTGGATTCAATACGAAATTCCCGCCAATCAACCAATCCCAGAAAAGGTTGCAAAGATAAATGAGTTGATAAAAGATAAATACAACTTAAAGATAGTTGAAAACCTTACCAAGAAACAAATAGTAAACCTCTATGGAGAGAAAATATTTAATCTTATAAACCGCTCTTTTTCGTGTTTGTTTGGCTATGTTCCCCTAAATGAAAGACAGATTAAACTATACATAAAACAATACTTTGCTTTTATTGACCCGAAATTAGTTTGTTTTATTGTTGATTCTAAGGATGATGTTGTGGCTTTTGGAGTTTCTATGCCCTCTTTAACAAATGCTCTCAGAAAAAGCAAAGGAAGGTTATTCCCATTTGGATGGTATTATTTACTAAAAGCCTTAAAAAATTACGATTACATTGATTTATATTTGAATGGCGTTGATCCCGATTGGCAAAACAAGGGAGTACATTCTCTTTACTATGCTGAAATGAACAGGCGTTATATTGAGCTAAACGCAAAGATGGCAATAGCAAACCCTCAGCTTGAAGAGAATCAGGCTTCTCAAATTTGGGAAAAATATAAAAGTAGGATAGCCATTCGTCGTAGGGCTTACATTAAAGAAATCTAAATAAAGAAATGCAAAAGGTTTTAGTTACAGGAGCAAGTGGCTTTATTGGAAGCACTTTGGTTGAGAAATTAATTAAAGAAGGTTATGATGTAACCGCAGGGATAAGAAAGTCAAGCAGTAAAAAATACTTACAAGACACAAGAATAAAGTTCTTAGACCTCCCTTACAATAATCCAAAAGAGTTAGAAAAGATATTAAAAGAAGAAAACTACAATACAATTTTTCATCTTGCAGGACTAACTAAGGCTAAGAGAAAAGAAGATTTTTATAAGATTAATTTCGGATATGTGAAGTCTTTGGTAGATGCTCTGAGTGGCTTAGAAACCAAACTAATCTTTTTTAGCAGTTTTGCAGCTCATGGTCCTGGCGAAGAGAAAACCTTTTGTGAGTGTAGGGTAGAGGACTTAAATGAGCCAAATACCGAATATGGAAAAGCCAAGCTTCAAGCCGAAGAGTATATAAGAGAGAATTTTAAAGGCAAATACATTATCCTTCGCCCAACAGGGGTTTATGGACCAAGAGAAACTGATTATTTTGTCTATTTTCAAACAATTAACAATCACTTAGAGCCTTATCTTGGCTTTACGGCTCAAAGGCTAACCTTCGTTTATATTGATGACTTGGTTGATTTAAGTATTCTGGCAATGAACTCAGATGTGAGCCAAAAAACTTATTTTGTGAGTGATGGGAAGCTTTATTTAGACACAGAATTTGCCCAAATAACCAAAAAAGTATTAAACACTTGGACAATAAAACTCAAATTTCCATTGTTTATAGTAAAGTGGATAAGTTCTTTTATGGAGTTTGCAGGAAAGATAGCAGGGAAGAGTTTTACCTTAAATAAAGATAAGTTCAACATTCTTAAAGCAAGAAATTGGAATTGTGGGATTGAAGACTTGCGAAAAGACCTATATTACGACCCAAAGATAGACTTAGAAAAAGGGGTTGAGAAAACAATTGCATGGTATAAGCAAGAAAAGTGGTTGAAATAGCATAGAAAAACAAGGAACTAAATAAAGCAAAATTAGAATCAAGTTTCAATAAATTAGAATCAAAAGATAATAAATTAGAATCAAGAGATATTTCAGCGAAATCAAAAGCTACCAAAACGAAATAAGCAATGGAGAATTTAATGAAATGACTAATGAAATCATAATATCAAAGTTAGATAAGTTTATCAAGAAATACTATAAGAATAGGCTAATTAAGGGCATTTTATATGGCATATTTCTTATTTTTAGCTTCTTTCTAATTCTCAATACTCTTGAATACTTTGGTTATTATTCCACTCTCACACGCTCAATTCTTTTCTACTTATTTCTTATCATAGCAATCCTTATTCTTTATTTCTTTATTTGCATACCATTATTAAAAATATTCCGACTAACTAAAACCATATCTCATAAGGAAGCTGCAAACATAATTGGCAAGCATTTTCCTGAGGTGTCGGACAAGCTACTCAACCTCCTACAACTTCAAGAACAAGCCACAGAGCAAGACTCCGAACTTTTGGAAGCAAGCATTTCTCAACGCACAAAAGAGCTTACTCCAATTCCTTTTGTGAAAGCAATAGACATCTCTAAGAATAAGAGATATGTTAAATGGACTATAATCCCTGTGCTTATAATTCTTGTTTGTGGAATCTTCTTTCCAAGTTTCATAAGTGAGCCAACCTATCGCTACATTAACCATTCCAAGCATTTTCAAAAGCCTGCCCCGTTCTCTTACAAACTTTTAAACAATAAGCTTCAAGTTTTGCAGCATGAGGATATTGATATAAGAGTAAAGATTGAAGGACAGATGCTTGTTGATAATGTAAACATAGTGATAAATAAGCAAGTGTTTCAAATGAAAAAAGAAAAGAAAGACGTGTTTTCTCATTCCATTAAGCAGCTACAAAATACCACTTCCTTTCATTTTGAATCCTCTGAAATAACAAGCAATGACTATAAAATAGAAGTTCTTCCTAAGCCAATTCTCTTAGACCTTCAAGCTATTATTACCTATCCTACCTACACTCAAATAGAGCAGCAGTCTTACACCAATGTAAGTAATTTCTCTGTTCCAAAAGGAAGCACAATTACTTGGAAGGCAGCCACAAGGGACACCAAAGCCTTTTTGTTCAATTACAATAATAAGCAAGAGAGTTTCTCTCCTGACAAAAACGGAAGGCTGTCTTTCTCAAAGCGAATTTTATCTGACCTTAGCTACAATATATATACAAAGAACGATTATACAACTTTTAGCGATTCTTTACAATTCTTTATTTCGGCAATTGCAGATTTAAGTCCTCAAATTGCGGTTATTGAACAAAAGGATAGTCTTTTGATAGATAGGGTCTATTTTAGAGGACAGATAAAAGACGATTATGGATTCTCCAAATTGGAGTTCATTATTGAGAAATACGAACAAGACGCCCCTAACGAAGCAATAATAACAAAGCATTCCCTTCCTCTTAATTCCAAAGAAAAAGCCCAAGAATACTATTATGCTTACGATTTAACCCAACTTAATCTTAACCCTGGCGATAGGGTGGTTTATTATTTTGAGGTTTGGGACAACGATGGCATCGATGGAGCTAAGAGCACTCGTTCTAATGCTTTTGCGGTTGAAATCCCAACAATGCAAGAGATTGACAAAAAGCAAGAAAAGACAAGTTCAGAGATAAAGAAAGAGACCGAAGAATCGTTGAAACAGCTTAAAAAAATACAGCAAGAGATAAGTGAACTGAATAAGAAGATGCTTGAAAAGAAGGAATTGGATTGGCAAGACAAAAAGCAGATAGAAGCATTAAAACATAAGCAAGACCAAATAAAACAAGCCTTAGAGCAAATTAGCCAAAAGATAAAAGAGAATAATCAATTGGATCAAAGATATAATAAGTCTCAAACAGAAGAGATAATAAACAAACAAAAAGAGCTTGAAAGGTTATACCAAGAGGTGGCTAAGGATATGTTTGAAGAGCTTAATAAATTAATGAAAGAGAATATTAACAAAGAGGACTTGAAGCAAGCCTTAGAGAAGATAAAGTTAAATAGTGAAGATATAGAAAAGCAGCTTGACAGAAACCTTGAAATGTATAAGCGTTTGGAGGTTGATAAAAAAATGCAAGAAGCAATAGATAAGCTAAACAAAACAGCCCAAGAGCAAAAGGAGTTAGCCAAAAAAACAGAACAAAATCCCAAAGACAATAAACCCCTCCAAGATAAGCAGAGTGAGTTAAATAAATCCTTTGAAGAAATAAAGAAAGACCTAAAAGAGCTTCAACAAAAAGGCTTAGAGCTTGAAGAAAAGATGGAGATAAAAAGAGACAAAGCCAAAGAAGATAGCATTACTCAAGAGCAAAATCAGGCTCAACAAAAGATGGAGAACAGAAAGAATAAAGACGCTTCTAAAAATCAAAATAAAGCAGCCGAGAAAATGCAAGAGATGGCTGATAATTTACAACAGCAACAACAACAGCAAGAGCAAGAACAATTAGCCGAAGATATTGAACAGGTCAGACAAATCCTTAAAAATTTGGTTAAGCTATCCTTTATGCAGGAAGACCTTATCCTTAAAGTGAGAGAAACTTCCGTAACAGACCCTTTATATCAAAATCTTATCAATTCTCAAAACAAGATAAAGAATGATATGAAGATGATTTCGGATAGCCTTTTTGCTATGAGTAAACGTCAGCCTCAAATAAGTAATATAATAAATAAAGAACTCACCTCAATTGACAATCAAATTGGTTCTTCAATAGAGAAACTTTTACAATACAATCAAGGGATTTATGGCTCATACAAAAACACCCAAGCCACAACTCCACAACAATATACTATGACCTCAATGAATAATCTTTCGCTTTTGCTGGCAGAGAGTTTGGATAATATGCAGCAAAATATGAAGTCAATGTCTGAAAAGAGCAGTAGTTGCAAATCTAATCCACAGAACCAATGCAATAGTCCAAAGTCGGGAAAGAAGAACCCTAAAACCATGCGAGAATTGCAACAAGCCCTCAATAAAGAAATGGAAAGGCTGAAAAGGGAATTAGATGCCCAGAAGCAGAAAGGAGAAACCGGTAAGCCAAAAATAGGAGAGAATGCTAAAATTAATGAAGAGCTCGCAAGAATGGCAGCTCAACAAGAAATAATTCGCAAAATGATGCAGCAGTATTCCAATGAGTTAAAGGCAGAAGAAGGAAAAAGTGCAGGAGAAATTGATAATTTAATCAAACAAATGGAACAAACTGAGACGGATATCGTAAACAAAATCATAAATCAGCAGACCATCAATCGTCAAAACAATATTCTCACAAGAATGTTGCAACACGAGAAAGCTCAACAAAAGCAAGAACAAGAGCAAAGAAGAGAATCTACTGAGGGAAAGGACTTAATTGAAAATTCAAATAATCAATTCTTGGAGTTTGATAAACTTAAGAATAGAGAATTAGAGCTATTCAAGCAAGTTCCTCCAGTATTTTCTCCGTATTATAAAGAGAAGGTAAATGATTTTTTTATTAACTTGAACGTTGAACAATAAAACAATTGGTATGAAACAAAACTACGATACTGTAAAATTAAATGCAGACCAAAAACAAAGAATAAAAGCACAAGCCTTAGTTGAAGAGATATGCGATAGGTTTAATTTGCATAACTATTTTGGCATATTCTCTGTTGTGGTTGATGAGGCTATGGATATGATATATGAAAACCCAGAGCTAAACTCCGATTTTGCCTCCGACTTTACCTTTGAACAATGCGTCAATGGAGTATGCTTTAATTTCAAAACAAACCAGCATGTCTTTTCTACGGTAACCGAGCTTATTCAAATGCTGACCAACGAATACAATATTTTAGATGACGGCAAGACCTTAGAGCTTATTTTCTATGTAAATGGAATTGACGAATCGGAACTCAAATCGCGTCAAGAAAAGTTCAAAGTATTCTTCAAACAAAAATCAACAACAGCCCAAATAAAGCAAGATCACCAAAAAACAGAACTATAATATAATTCTGTTTTAGTTAAATTCAATAACTATAATTTTGGGTATTAATATTTAATTGCTAAATTTGCCTATTATTAATTTAAAAAAGAATATTATGAAGAAAACAGTTTTATCATTAGTTGTTCTATGTTGTTTCTTTGTTTTAGGTTGTAAAGAGCAAGATAATAACAACAATTCAAGCCAAACAGGATGCGTTTTTGAAAATCCTTTAACAGATTTAGCATGGCTAAAAGCCAAGGTAAACGAATTTAATTCTCCTGAATATGATGCTTCTAATCCCAAAATATATAGATGTGTCTATAAAACCAATCAAATAGGTTTTATTGTAGAATTAGATTCCGATAGCCCAAATATGCTTTATGTTCTACATTCTTGCAAGGGTGAGGTTTTATGTAACGGAGGAGGCTTTGTTGGAGAAAGCATTTGTCAAGAATTTAATATAGATTACAATAGCAAGGTTCTTATTTACCAGCGCAATAATTAATGAGAAATCAAGCCAATTTAATTTCACATTATTAAAACTAAGTTCTAATTAATTCTTCTTTGATTCTAAAAAATTAAAATCAAGTTTCATTTTTCTGAAATCAAGTTTCATTTTTGCAACTCCTAAGGATGTAGCCCGCATTCTTAGGAGTTGCAGTATTTATACTTGCAGAGAGCAAAAATTAACTCTAATTCCGTAAAACAACATCTTGATTCAATAAAATTAAAATCTGATTTCAAAAGAAAACTATATAATAAGTTAATTTTTTTGCGTTATTTTGCAAGGATTTTAATTAAATAGGAAAATTCAAATGGCTATTAGCTTCAATTTTATTGAAACAAAAGATATTCTTACTCAAAAACGAAAGATTAAATCGTGGATAAAAGAAGTCGTTGAACAAAAAGGGATGAAAGTAGGAGATATATCCTATATTTTTTGCTTGGATGATTATCTTTTGGAAATCAATAAAACCTACCTCAAACACAACTATTACACCGATATAATCAGCTTTGACTATTCGCATAAAGACATTGCGGCAGGAGATTTATATATTAGCATAGATAGGGTTAGGGATAATGCCAAAGAGTTTGGCTCTACGTTTGAATTAGAGCTATATAGAGTAATGATACATGGTGTTTTGCACCTTTTGGGATTAAAAGATAAGACTCCAAATCAGGCAAAACAAATGAGAAAAGCAGAGCAGGAATGTTTAAAAACTATGATATAATTGTTGTTGGAGCAGGTCATGCAGGTTGTGAGGCAGCTTGTGCTGCTGCAAATATGGGCTCGTCTGTATTATTGATAACTCAAAATCTTAATGCAATTGCTCAGCTTTCGTGTAATCCTGCTATGGGAGGAGTGGCAAAAGGGCAAATTGTTCGTGAAATAGATGCCTTAGGAGGATACTCTGGAATAATTACAGACGAAAACACTCTCCAATTCCGAATGCTTAATCTCTCCAAAGGCCCCGCAATGTGGAGTCCAAGGGCTCAGGTTGATAGCATTATGTTCCCTATTTCGTGGCGGAGGGTCTTAGAGAATATTCCCAATCTTCACCTTTGGCAAGATGAGGTTATTAGCTTAGTAATAGAAAACAAAAAAGTCTGTGGAGTTAAAACAAAAATGGACTTAGAGATAAAAAGCAAAGCTGTTATCCTAACTAATGGAACCTTCCTTAATGGCAATATACATATTGGGGAAACTAATTTTAAGGGAGGAAGAATAGGAGAGGAGCAATCCAAAGGTTTGTCTGAAAACCTTAAAGACTACGGTTTTGAAGTGCAATCCTTAAAAACAGGAACACCAATGAGGGTGGATGCAAGAAGTATTGACTTTTCTAAATTAGAAGAACAAAAGGGAGACGCTAATCCTAAGCAATTCTCTTTCCTAAACCTTAGAACTAAACCTTTACAACAAAGAAGCTGTTATTTGGCCTATACTTCTTTAAAGGTGCATGACATACTTAGAGAAGGCTTTTCTCAATCTCCTCTTTTCCAAGGCAGGATTCAGGGTAGGGGACCTCGTTATTGCCCTTCCATTGAAGATAAAATAGACCGTTTTTCTTCAAAAGACCGCCACCAGCTCTTCATTGAACCCGAAAGTAACTATTCAAGCCTATATTATATTAATGGTTTCTCTTCTTCACTGCCGCTTAGTGTTCAATATGAAGCCCTAAGAAAGATAGAAGGATTTGAAAACGCCATAATACAAAAGCCTGGCTATGCAATAGAATATGATTACTTCCCACCAACTCAACTCAAAGACACCTTAGAAACAAAACAAATACAATGCCTTTACTTTGCGGGACAGATAAATGGAACAACCGGCTATGAAGAAGCAGCATCGCAAGGATTAATGGCAGGAATAAACGCTCATTTGCAAATAAATCAAAAGCCACCATTTGTGCTCAAACGTTCCGAAGCCTATATAGGAGTATTGATTGACGACCTTATCACAAAAGGAGTTGATGAGCCGTATCGAATGTTTACTTCCAGAGCCGAATATCGCATACTCCTTCGTCAAGATAATGCTGATACAAGACTAACTCCAAAGTCCTTTGACCTTGGATTAGCCTCAAAGGAAAGAATGGAAAGAGTTGAGAGGAAAAAAGCTTCTTGCAGTCAATTAGTGTCTTTTATTGAGAAAACAAGTGCCGAACCTAAGGAAGTAAATCCTTTGTTTGAAGAGAAACAAACCCCTTCAATCAATCAAAAAACAAAGATTTCTCAGCTTTTGCTTCGTCCGCAAATAACGATTAAGGATTTGGCAAATAATATTTCTTCTCTCAATGAGAATATCCTTTCAATCCCAATAGATATAAAGGAAGAGATAATTGAAGGAGCAGAAATAATAATAAAGTATCAGAGCTATATTGATAAGGAACAAGAGATTGCCGATAAGCTATCCAAACATGAGAACTTAATCATTAAGGATGATTTCGACTATCATGCCCTTAAATCCCTAAGCTTTGAAGCAAGAGAAAAGCTAACTAAAATCCGTCCAAAAACTATTGGGCAAGCATCCCGCATAAGCGGAGTTTCCCCTTCCGACATATCTGTTTTGATAATCTACATTAGCCGATAGGAAGTTTTTTGCGTTCATATCTTATTTTGTGTATATTTGCATCTTTATTTAGAATTAAATATGAATAACTATAACCAAGGGGAATTATTGAAGAAAGTTAATTCGCCTCAAGATATAAAAAATCTCTCTAAGGAGGAATTACCTCAGCTCTGCAAGGAAGTAAGAGAGTATATTATTAATGTTTTGGCTGAAAATCCTGGACATCTTGCTTCGTCTTTGGGAACTGTGGAACTGACGGTTGCTATTCATTATGTATTTGATGTGCCTACGGATTCTTTGATTTGGGATGTGGGTCATCAAGCTTATTCCCATAAGGTACTTACTGGAAGAAAGGATTCCTTTGCTTCTATTCGTAAGTTTGGGGGTATAAGTGGCTTCCCTAAAATACAGGAAAGTGAGTATGATTGTTTTGGAACAGGACATTCCTCCACTTCTATTTCGGCTTCTTTGGGTATGGCTATTTCCGATAGACTCAAAGGTAACAACAAGAATAATCATATTGCTGTTATTGGCGATGGGTCAATGACTGGGGGTATGGCTTTTGAAGCTCTGAATCATGCAGGAACAACTGATGCTAATATGCTTGTTATTTTGAATGATAATGGTATTTCTATTGATAAGAAGGTTGGGGCTTTGGGCGAATACTTCACAAGAATAACCACTTCGGCAACCTATAATAGATTGAAGAATAAGGTTTGGAATATGCTTGGAGGGAATACTCCATCGTATAGTAAGCATAAGAGTGTTTTTGGAAGGACGCTTTCGGGCATTAAGTCAATGTTTTCGGGTAAGAGTAATTTCTTTGAGGCTTTGAAGATAAGATATTTTGGTCCAATTGATGGGAATGATGTTTTGACTTTGGTTAAAACTTTGGAGGATTTGAAAAAGATTAAGGGTCCAAGAATACTTCATATCATTACTAAGAAAGGTAAGGGCTTGAAAGAGGCAGAGGAAAATCCTATTACTTATCATGCTCCTGGTGTTTTTGATGCTAAGACAGGCCAAAGAGAAAGTTGCAACGATCCAAATGGTTGTCCTATTAAGTTTCAAGATGTATTTGGGGAAACTTTGGTTGAGCTTGCAAAGGTTAATAATAAGATTGTTGGAATTACTCCTGCTATGCTTTCGGGTTGTTCTATGAATTGTTTAATAAAGGCTTTTCCAGAAAGAACCTTTGATGTTGGGATTGCAGAGCAACACGCTTTGACTTTCTCAGCAGGTATGGCTGCAAGTGGACTTATTCCTTTCTGTAATGTTTATTCTTCATTTATGCAAAGGGCTTATGATCAAATTATCCACGATATAGCTCTTCAGAAACTGCCTGTTATTATGTGTTTGGATAGAGCAGGTTTGGTTGGAGATGATGGTGCAACGCATCATGGAGTGTTTGATTTGAGTTATTTAAGACCAATACCTAATTTAACAATATTTGCTCCTCTTAACGAGATTGAGCTTCGCAATATGATGTTTACTGCTCAGCAAGGGATTAATTATCCTTTGGTTATTCGTTATCCAAGAGGCAAAGGCTTTATTGTTGATTGGAGACAAGAGTTTAAGCAAATTGAAATAGGTAAGGCAGAAAAGATTTGTGAGGGAAAAGATATTGCTATTTTAGCTTTGGGTTCTATAGGAAATAATGCAATAAGTGCTGCTAAGGATTTGGAAAAAGAAGGAATTGAGGTTTCTGTTTATAATATGCGTTTCCTAAAACCTATGGATACTTCAATCTTAGAAGAGGTTTTTGCTAAATTTGACAATATTATTACAATAGAAGATGGGACTAAGATAGGAGGATTTGGAAGTGCGGTTGTAGAGTATGCTTGCGAAAAAGGCTATATGAATAAGATTTACGTAATGGGAATTGATGATAATTTTATTGAACATGGCTCTGTTAAAGAACTACAAAAGCTATGCAAAATTGATTCGCATAGCTTAGTATTAAAGGCTAAGGAAATTCTAAATAGATAGGATTTCTTATTTCTTTTCTTTTGTTTCGTCCTTTTTTGGAACAGGCTGCTTTGTATCTTTCTGTTCTTTGTCTTGTTTTGCAGAATATTCGTTTTCAATTAATATAAGGACATCATTTTTACTAACGATTTGGTCTTTCTTAATATTAATTGATTTAACAATTCCATCCATAGGAGAACAAATTTCATTATCCATTTTCATTGCGTGAAGAGAGCAAAGAGGAGTTCCCTTCTTTATTTTTTGCCCTTTCTTTACAAAAATATCAATAATTGTTCCTGGAATAAAAGCATAGATTTGTCCAGGTTCTACCTTAATATATAATTGGCGATAATGTGTTCTGTTTTCTTTATTTTCTGACATAATCTTATTTATTATTCATTAAATACTTTTTGCTTTTGACTTAATCCTTTATTGGATTTTAGAATGGAGGTATTCCATGCTTTTTCCAAGGGTTCTCAACAACCTTATGTTTTGACATTTCAAGAGCATGGATTAAGTATTGACGAGTTTCGGAAGGCTGAATAACTGCATCAACATATCCATAAGAAGCAGCAACATAAGGGTTAGCAAATTTTTCTCTATATTCCTGAATTTTTATCTTTCTCATTTCCTCAGGATTTTCTGCTGATGTTATTTCGCTTTTGAAAATAATGTTAGCAGCTCCTTCTGGCCCCATAACGGCAATTTCAGCGGTTGGCCACGCAAAAACAAAGTCTGACTTCAAGTGGCTTGAACACATAGCAATATATCCTCCGCCATAAGCCTTACGCAAAATAACTGTCATCTTTGGAACAGTAGCTTCGGAAAAAGCATATAGGATTTTTGCACCATGACGAATAACCCCTGCATGTTCTTGATCAACTCCTGGCAAATAGCCTGGCAAGTCTTCCAAAGTAACCAAAGGTATCTGGAAAGCATCACAAAAACGAATAAAACGAGCAGCCTTATCCGATGAATTACATTCCAAAACACCAGCCATTACATTAGGCTGATTGGCAACAAAACCAACAGTATCTCCATTAATACGTGCAAATCCAATAACAATGTTAGGAGCAAACAACTCTTGAACTTCTAAAAATTCAGAGTTATCTACAATGGCTTTAATTATTAACCTAACATCATAAGGTTTTGAAGGGTCGGTAGGGAATATTTGACTTAGCTTATAATCTTTTAGTTTTGGCTTTTTTGCAGCGAAACTTTCAGCTTTCTTTGTATTGTTCCAAGGAATGTAGGTAAATAAAGATTTTATTTGTTCAAAACATTCTATTTCACTTTCAGCAAAGAAATGAGCATTACCAGAAATCTCGGCATGCACTCTTGCTCCCCCAAGGTCTTCTTGTGAAATCTCTTCCCCTAAAACTGTTTTTATAACATCAGGACCTGTAATAAACATTTTTGATATCTTATCTACCACAAACACAAAGTCAGTTAAGGCAGGAGAATAAACTGCTCCACCAGCACAAGGCCCAAGTATTACTGATATTTGAGGAATAACTCCCGAAGCCATGGTATTTCTATAAAATATATCACCATAACCTGCCAAGGCATTAACTCCTTCTTGAATACGAGCTCCACCAGAGTCGTTAATACCTATAATAGGGACTTTCAGTTTCATTGCATGGTCCATAATTTTGCAAATCTTCTTTGCATGCATATAGCCCAAGGAACCTCCTGCAACAGTAAAGTCTTGTGCATAAATACAAATAGGATAACCATTAATTGTTCCGGTGCCTGTAATAACACCATCCCCTGGTAAGATTTTTTTATCCATATCAAAATCTTTTCCTGAGTGCTGGATAAAAAGGTCATATTCGTGAAAACTTCCTTGGTCTAAGAGTTCTAAGATTCTTTCTCTTGCGGTGAGCTTGCCTGTGGCTTTTTGCTTTTCAACTGCTTTATCGCCACCCCCTTTAAGCATAGCTTGCATTCTGGCTTTAAGCTCTTGTGTCTTGCTGTTAATTGACATAATTTCAACTATTTATTAAACACTAAATTGACTTGTAGCTTGCAAAAGTACATTAAAAATAATCGTTATCCAAATTTAAACCCAAATAAAGACCAATCAAAATCCGTAAATTCAGATTAACAACAAGATAATAATTAGTATTTCGCACAAAAAAAAGATTATACATTCCCAACATAAATTAAAAATAAAAAACTCCAAAGGAGAAATATCTCTATTCCAAAAAACCTAAAAATAGAATCAAAAGACAGGAAATTAGAATCAAGTTTTAATAAATTAGAATCAAAAGATAGAAAATTAGAATCAAGAGATAAATGCAGTCTATTTTTTAGCCAAAGACAGGGTTATAATTTACACCTCTTGCATCTTACAAAGGTTGGTATAGATACCATTGAGCAAAAGAAGCTCTTTATGTGTGCCTTGTTCTTTAATTTGTCCTGCATCTAAAACAATAATTTTGTCGGCATTAACTATGGTAGAAAGGCGATGTGCAATAATTATGGATGTTTTGTCCTTAGTTATATTTGATATTGCCTCTTGAACTAATCTTTCGTTTTCGGTGTCAAGGGCCGAGGTTGCTTCGTCAAGAATAAGGATATCGGCATTCTTCAACACCGCTCTTGCTATGCTAATTCTTTGCTTTTCTCCTCCTGAAAGCGTTGAGCCTTTATCGCCAATTATTGTGTTATATCCTTCTGGCAAGGCTTCTATAAATGTATCAGCACAAGCTATTTTAGCAGCTTGTTTTACCTGCTCCATAGTATAATGTGAGAATCCAAAGGTTATATTATTATAAATGGTATCGTTGAAAAGAATTGTGTCTTGGGTAACTATGGCAATCCTATCTCTTATATCTTTGGAGTTGAGCTCTTTAATATTTATATCATCAAAGTATATTTCCCCTTGATTGGGTTGATAAAACTTTGGTATCAAATCTATTAATGTACTCTTCCCACTGCCTGAGGCTCCAACTATTGCAGTAGTTTTCTTGGCTTCAAAACAAAGGTTTATATCATTTAGAACAGGGGTTTCAGAGTAGGAAAAAGAGACATTCCTGTATTCTATTGCTCTATTGAGTTGCGGAAAAGGTTTTGGTTGTAGGGGTTCTTCTATTGGATTTTTGATTTCGAAGATTTCCACTATTCTATCTATGGAGGCTTTCCCTTTCTTTATATTAAAAAAAGATGTAGGTATGTCTTTGGAAGGTTTTATTATTAATGTGAATAAAACTAAGTAAACAATAAATAGTTCTGGTGTTAGCACCGATGATGGAGAAATAACTCTTGATGAACCAAAGAGCAAAAGTCCTATCAGCATACAATTGCCAAAAAATTCGCTAACAGGGGAAGCCAAATCTACTTTCCTATATATTGTGTTGCGAAGTCTGGTGTAGGAGGAGTTAAAGCTAATAAACCTATGGTTCATCAGTTCTATTGCTGTGTGTGATTTGATTATTCTTAGCCCCGAAATAGTTTGTTCAATTATTGATAATAGATTAGCATTCTTTTGTTGAAGATGCTTTGAGTCTCTTCTAAGTCTTCTGCTGATTAAAGAAACTAATCCTGCAACCAAAGGGAAAACAATTAATACAGTAATTGTTAGCTCATAATCTATATAGAAAAGCACAATGAAATATAGTAATACTGTTATAATTGCACTTATGAGGGATAGGATGGATTTTAATACATTTTCGTCGTATTCTATAACGTCATTACTAAGTCTTGAAATAAGGTCGCCCTTTCTATGATTGTTTATATAGGAAAGAGGTAGGGAGATATATTTTTCAAATATCTTGTTTCTGATATTTCTAATTATTCTATTTCTAACCGATGCTATTACAAAAGAAGCTAAGTAGGTGAATATATCTTTAAATAAGTATATTACAAAGATTAAGCCTCCAAATATAAATAATGCGTTCTCCCTTCCATATTCAATTATTCTGTTGTAGAAAGATGAAAGGGCATTATCTAATATTGAAGGGTTAGAAACAACATTATTAGTTAGCCCATCAGAGAATAGCACTCCAAGAAAGTTAGAAGCAGAAAGAATTGAAGCAATTGAGAATATTGTTGCAAGACACACCAAGAGGAAGTAAATAATAACGTTTACAATATATGGTTTTGCAGATATCCAAGTAAAATTCTTCCTCATACTTTCTTTGCTTGCTTGTTTTGTTTTTTATTTATAAACTCCAACGTAATTCATAGGAGTTATTGCTTTCATTCTTTGCTTTATGTCTTGGCTTACCTCTAAGCTATCAACAAATTTGGCAATGGTTTCTGCATTAACCTCAGTATTGGTTCTTGTTAAATCTTTCAAAACCTCGTAGGCATTAGGATAACCAATTGAGCGAAGTATTGATTGAAGCGCTTCTGCAACAACAGACCAATTATTATTTAAATCCCTTTCTAAGGCAATAGGGTTTAAAAGTAGCTTATTAACTCCTTTAATAATTGAATTTAAGGCAATGATTGTGTGAGCTATTGGAACACCAATATTTCTTGTAACTGTTGAATCGGTCAAGTCTCTTTGCAAACGAGAAATAGGGAGTTTCAAAGATAGGTGTTCAAATATTGCATTAGCTAATCCTAAATTGCCTTCTGCATTTTCGAAGTCAATAGGATTAACCTTATGAGGCATTGCCGAAGAACCCACTTCTCCTTCCTTAATCTTTTGCTTGAAATATTCCATTGAAACATATGCCCACATATCCTTGCATAAGTCCATCAGGATAACATTTATTCGTTTAATGGCATCAAAATAGGCAGCCATATTATCGTAGTTCTCAATCTGTGTGGTATAGGTTTGACGTTCTAAGCCAAGTGTTTGGCAGAAGTTATCTGCGAACAAAACCCAGTTATGTTCAGGGAAGGTTACTTGATGTGCGTTAAAATTTCCTGTTGCTCCACCAAACTTTGCTCCAAAAGGAATAAAAGCAAAGTAAGATAATTGTTGTTTAAGGCGATATGTAAATACTCTTATTTCCTTAGAAAGCATAGTTGGTGAGGCTGGTTGTCCGTGAGTGTGAGCAAGCATTGGAACTCCTTCCCATTCAGTTGCCTTCTCTTCCAACAAGTCCACAACCTCATTAATTAAAGGTAGGTAAACATCTTCTTGACATTCTTTTAAGCTCAAAGGAACAGAAGTATTATTAATGTCTTGTGAGGTTAAGCCAAAATGAATAAACTCTTTCCATTTTTGCAATCCAAGAGAGTCAAATTTCTTTTTAATAAAATACTCAACTGCCTTAACATCATGATTAGTTATCTTTTCAATATCTTTAACCTCTTGTGCATTTTGGTCAGCGAAATTACGATAAATCTCTCTTAAAGTCTCAAACTTTGCCTTATCAAAATCTTTCAATCCTTCTATACCCAACTCGCATAAAGCAATAAAATACTCTATCTCTACTTTTGTTCTATAATTAATTAAAGCCTTTTCTGAAAAATAATTAGCCAAAGGCTCAACCTGTTTTCTGTATCTTCCGTCAATGGGAGAAATAGCAAGTAATGAATCCATAATACTATAATTTGTTATTTATCAATTTCCCTGAATCAATAAGTTCTTTTAAAAAAGGGTTACGCAAGGTTTTTCTTAGTGCATCAATATGTCGTTGTCCATGACAATCAGAACCAATCAAGTCAATCATATTTTCTTTAATCAAATTCTCTGCAATGGTTTGAGTATCCTTGCCATAATATCCAGCAAGAGAAGCAAAATTCATTTGAAATAAAATTCCTCTATCCTTTAACTGAGTATATAATTTTCTACTATCAAAAAGATAAGCATAGCGTTCAGGATGTGCAATAATAAGATTATATCCTGCCAATTGAAGATTAAATAACCATGCTTCAAATCCCATAGGCTCTGTTCGCATTGGAAATTCAAACAAAAGGTAATTATCACCAAAGCTTATTGCCTCATTCTTCTGAACTCTTTTACTAATATCATCATCCAAAAGATGTTCACCTCCGAGTACTATATCAATATTAACCCCACTTGCCTTTGCACTAAGTTTTAGTTCTTCCAGCTTCTCATACAACACATTAATACCCTCTTCAAAGCTATTATAATAGATGTGAGGCGTAGTTATAACCTTCTTATATCCTAACTCTTCAAATTGTTTCAAAAGAGAGATAGACTCTTCCAGACTTTGAGAGCCATCATCAACACCTGGGATTAAATGAGAATGAATATCAGTTTGCAGAACCGATAAATCAATATCCTTATTTAATTCCTTTGATTTAGCTTTAAAAAAGTTGAACATAAAGTATTAACTCTTAAATAAGTTTATTGTTTCAATAGGATTCTCAGAACCAAAAATAGCATTGCCTGCAACCAAAGCATCAGCCCCAAGAGCAATAAGTTTTTTGTAGTTACTCAAACTTACTCCTCCATCAACTTCAATTAAACAATTAGGACTTTTTCTTTTAATCAATTCCTTCAATTGAATAATCTTATTATAAGTGTTTTCAATAAAACTTTGCCCACCAAACCCTGGATTAACACTCATAAGCAACACCATATCGCATTCTTGAATTATATCTTCCAAAACAGAAATGGGAGTATGAGGATTTAAAACAACTCCTGCTTTCATTCCCAATTGTTTTATGGAAGCAATACTTCTGTCTAAATGACGGCAAGCCTCGTAATGCACAGTAAGAATATCGGCTCCCACCTTCTTAAAATCTTCAAAGTATCTATCAGGATCAACAATCATTAAGTGAACATCCAAAGGTTTTGTTGCATACTTCTTGATGCACTTTATAACAGGCTGACCAAAACTTATGTTAGGAACAAATGCTCCGTCCATAACGTCAATATGAAACCAATCAGCCTTGCTTTCATTCACTAATTCAATATCCTTTTTCAAATTGCCAAAATCGGCAGATAATAAAGATGGAGCTAAAATCATATCTTCAATTATTTTTAATCAATCAAATACTTAATACTTACTTATTAATATCTCTTCCTATCACTTCCTCTCTTACGAGAATCACTTCTTCTATCGCTTGATTTCCTATCTGTTGTTCTATCACTTCTTCTCCTTTCGTCTCTTCTTCTATCCTTTGAACCATTTCTTCTATCGTCTCTTCTGCCTCTTGAAGAACTTCCCTTAGCCTCTGCAAGCTCAACAGTTATAGGGCGACCCTTAATAAATTTATCTTCAAAAGCTTCAATAACCCTTTGAGCCTTATCTTCTCCAATCTCAACATAAGAGAAATTATCTAAAATATCTATTTTCCCAATCTCAATATGTCTATCGTGAGTATAGTCATTAATCATACCAATCAAACGTTGAGGTACAATCTTATCCTTATGACCAATGCTTATAAACAAACGTGTAAATCTTCCGCCCTTACTGCCTTTTCTGTCTTTCTTGCGAGAATCCTCTTTTTTGCTTTGCTTTGATTCATCAACGTTTAAATCGGGAGCACCTCTATAATACTCTAAGAAGCGATTAAATTCCAAAGAAACAAATTTACGAATAAGTTCCTCCTTATCCATCCATTCCAATTTCTTCATAATATCAGGCAAAAAGGTTTCAATCTCTGAGTAATTCACATCAACGTTTTCAACCTTGTCAATCATATTGAAAAGTTGCTTCTCACACACCTCCTTTCCCGTAGGTATGTTTGCCTTAGTAAATTCTTTCTTTATCTGACGCTCTATCTCTCTTATCTTATGCTGCTCTCTCAAATTGATAATGGCAATAGAGATACCCATTTTGTCAGCTCTTCCTGTTCGTCCGCTACGATGAACATATTGTTCCAGCTCATCAGGAAGATTATAATTAATAACATGAGTTAAGTTATTAACATCTAAACCCCTTGCCGCAACATCAGTAGCCACCAACATCTGAATATTCTTACAACGAAACCTATTCATAACATGGTCCCTTTGGGCTTGCGATAAATCACCATGAAGACTATCTGCATTATATCCATCACGAATTAACATATCTGCAACTTCTTGCGTTTCAATCTTTGTGCGACAAAAAATTATTGAATATATATTAGGATAATAGTCTGCAATGCGTTTGAGAGCCAAATACCTATCCTTAGCGTGAACCAAATAGAAGAAATGCGACACATTATCAGCTCCCTGATTTCTTGTTCCAATTTGAATGCGTACAGGGTCAGTCATATAGTCTTTTGCTATATTTTCAACTTCCTTAGGCATAGTTGCAGAAAACAAAAGCGTGTGTTTCTCATCAGGGGTTTGAGCAAGGATATTATCTAAATCATCCTTAAAGCCCATATCCAGCATTTCGTCAGCCTCATCTAAGATAACATATTTGAGTTTGGAAATATCAACCTTTCCTCTATTAATTAGGTCGTTCATTCTTCCAGGAGTGGCAACAATCATCTTAACTCCCTTTTTCAAGGAACGGATTTGAGCATCAATACTTGCACCACCATAGACAGGCAAAATAGAACAACCATCAATATATTTAGCATAATTCTTACAATCTTTTGCAATCTGCATGCAAAGTTCTCGTGTAGGACAAAGAACTAATACTTCTGTGTTTTTGTTGTAGTAATCCATTTTTTGGATCATAGGCAACCCAAAGGCTGCTGTTTTGCCCGTACCTGTCTGTGCCAAAGCTACAAGATTCACATCTTGACTTAGGAGTACGGGTAAAGTTTCTGCTTGAACGGGCATGGGATTTTCAAAACCGAGTTCAGTAATGGCTTTGAGGATTTCTGGACTAATGCCCAATTCTTTAAATGTCATATAAATTTTATTAGTAATATTAATCTGCAAAATTACAATAAAAATCCTTAAAACCTACAAACCAAATGGATTAATGTCGGATTAGTGATTTAAAACAATCAGACCTTACTCTAAAACTTGATTCTAAAAAATTATCTCTTGATTACAATTTATTAGAATCAAAAGACAAAAAATTAGAATCAAGTTCCAATAATCATAATTTATGAAATTAATTTTTAGGAGTTTGCCTTTTGCGAAATAACTTATAATGTTTGTGAAATTTTTTGAGCAACATTAATGCCATCCATAGCACTTGATGTTATACCTCCTGCATAACCAGAGCCTTCACCACAAGGATAAAGTCCTGCAATTTGAATATGTTCAAGTGTGTCTTTGTCTCTTGGAATCCTTATTGGCGACGAACTTCTCGATTCCAAGCCTATGAGATTGGCTTCTTGGCAAATAAACCCTTTCATCTTCCTTTCAAAATTTTTAAAGCCTTCTTTAAGAGTTTCAGTCATAAATTTAGGGAGTATTTTGTTCAAATCCGTTGGAATAGTTCCACATAAATAGGAATTAGGACTAAGGGCAGAGGAGGGCTTGTTTTTTAAGAAATCAGTCAATCGTTGTGAGGGTGCGGCTATGCTGTTTTGTGCTGCTTTAAACATTTTATGTTCAAGGGCTTCTTGAAACTTTAATAAAGCCAATTCTCCATATTCAGAATAATCTTTTACATCCTCTTTATTAATGCTTACGATCATTCCTGAATTTGCAAAAGGGGAGTTACGCAAAGTGTTAGACATTCCATTGACAACCAATTCATCGGGATTAGTTGCCGAAGGAACAATCATACCTCCGGGACACATACAAAAGGAAAAAACTCCTCTTCCCTTATAATTATAAGCTAAGGAATAGGTTGCTGGTGGTAGAAGTTTAGAATAATTATGTGAGTGATACTGTATTTGATTTATCAATTCTTGTGGGTGCTCTATTCTAACTCCCATTGCAAAAGGTTTTGCTTCCAAAAGCCAATTCTTTCGGTTAAATAGATAGTAAATATCTCTTGCACTATGCCCTGTTGCCAAAACTACATAATCAGACTCTATCTTTTCATCATTTTGAGTTATAACTCCTTTTATTTTGTTGTCTTTTACAATAAAATCAACCACCTTTGTGTCAAAATGATATTCTCCTCCAAACTGCTCTATTGTTTTTCTGATATTCTTAATTATAGGTGAAAGTCTATCGGTTCCAATATGTGCATGAGCTTCTGTCTTTATATCTTTATCGGCTCCATGCTCAATAAAAATATCCAATACCTCATTTATATCTCCTCTCTTATTGGAACGAGTATAGAGTTTTCCATCGGAGAATGTGCCAGCTCCTCCTTCTCCAAAACACCAATTTGATTCAGGAATTATCTCTTTTGACTTAATTATTTGTGCTGTATCTTTCTTTCTTTGGCTTACAGGTTTGCCTCTTTCAAGAATTATAGGCTTTAACCCCTTTTCAATAAGCTTCAAACTTGCAAACAATCCCGCAGGCCCAGCTCCAATAACAATTACTTTTTTTGCTTTGCTTACGTCTTTGTATCTTCTTTCTGAGCTAAGTTCTTTAATAGGCTCTAAATTCTGATTATCTTTTGTTTTTATGTTTAGCTCAACCTTTATTCTATAACTAACAGGCTGTTTTCTTGCATCAATACTCTTACGTTTGAGCTCAACACTTAAAACATAGTCTAATGTAATGCCTGTTTTCTTTGCAATAGTCCTTTTTAATATATCTTCATTAACTAATTGTTCAGGCAATACATTTAGTTCTATTTCTTTTATCATACTTGTAATTTTTAATTCCTATTCAAAGGTGAGGGTAATATAGAATATCCTTGTTCTGTATTGGTCTATGATATTGGAATAAGGCTTATGTGCTTCGGAAATATGCATATCGTAAATGCTAAAAGACGATTTCAACTCTATACCAAACTTAAAATATGGTAGATAAAAATCAAATCCAGCCCCAAAGGTGTACATCCAATCGTGATTATTAACCCTTAGAAGTAAGTCTTCTTCTGCAATTTTCTTGGTTTTCAAAGACGCTAAATCGTAGGCATGCTTACCACCTGCAATTACATATGGACGGAAATCTCTCCAACGTTTAGATTGTATCTTTAACTCCAAAGGAGTTTCTAAATAGATGGCTTCTATATTTGTAGATAAGGTTGTGTATTGTCCTTGCTTATCAATTATATTATAATTAAACTTTCTATCTCCAAACGAAAGAGTGGGAGTAAGTCTAAGGCGTAAGTATTCAAAAACTTTCAAATCGCCTATTACCCCAATCTGAAATCCATGTTGGAACTCATTATTCATTCCAACAACTTTATCAGGGTCGGGAACAGGCTCCTTGACTTTTAGAAGCGAAGAGAATTGATTATATCCTATTAAAGCCCCAAAGTGAATTAAGGTCTCATCGTATTGAGGCAAATTAGGAGGTCTTCTTTGAGCAAACCCACTAAACGCAAAAGTAAATAATACAAGTAATAATAAGATTAATCTTCTCATTTTTTAGTTCTATAACCTGTCTAAGAGGATTAAACGAACTTTTTCATAATTAATTGTGCCGTTCTCTCCCAATGACCAGTTTCTATCTTTAATTCTTTGAACAATAGGTTCAATGCACTTCTCATCTAATCCAACCTCAGAAAGACGTGTAGGAATATGTATAGACTTAAAAAACTTTTCTACTTCTTCAATTGTTTTAGTTATTATCTCTTGTTTTTCTCCCTCTTTAATCCCAAAAACTCTCTCTCCAAACTGAATTATTTTCTCTCCCTTTTCTTCTCTTTGAATTTTCATTACACCAGGAAGAACAATTGAAAGAGTTGTTCCATGGTCAATGTTATGAAAAGCTGTAAGCTCGTGTCCTATCATATGAGTTGCCCAATCTTGAACAGCTCCACAGGCAATCCAACCATTTAAGCCCATTGTTGCAGCCCACATCAAGTTTGCCCTAACATCATAATCCATAGTATTAGCAAAAACCTTTGGAGCTTCTTCAAGCAAAGTAATAATAATACTTTCTGCAAATCTATCTGAAATTTGATTTCTTACAGGATAGGTTAAGTACTGTTCCATTACGTGAACAAAAGTGTCAGCTATTCCGTTTGAAATCTGTTTTTCAGGTAAAGTAAATGTTGTTTGAGGGTCTAAAATGGAAAATTTAGGGAAAGCATAATTGCTATGAAATGCTCTCTTTTCTAATGTTGCTTTCTTTGTAATCACAGCTCCATTATTCATCTCAGAAGCCGTTGCTGGAAGGGTTAAAACAGTTCCAAAAGGCAATGCTTTTTTGATATATTGCCCATTAGTCTCTAAAATCTCCCATTTATCTTCTGTCTCATAGTAATATGCTGCTACAATAAATTTTGTTGCATCAATCACACTACCTCCTCCAACAGCAAGCACAAAATCAATATTGTTTTCCCTTATATAATCAACACATTTCATACAAGTTTCGTAATGAGGATTAGGCTCAATTGAGCCAAACTCAAAAACTTTTCTACTACCTAAGGCTTGCTTTACTTGTTCGTAAACTCCATTTCTTTTAATGCTTCCACCTCCATATGTTATCAAAACACTACTCTCCTGAGGGATTAACTTATTAAGTTTCTTAATGGTATCCTTCCCAAAAACTATTTTAGTAGGATTATAAAACACAAAATTGTTCATATTCTTTCTTTTTAATTATTCTGATTAGATTTCTTATAATTTATTACAAACCTCACTTAGAAGTAGAGCTTTATTAATTGGAACAACTCCTACCTGCTCACAAACTAATCCTCCTGCAATATTTGATATTTCTGCAATTGTTTTAAATGGAAGCTTTAAAGCCAAGCACAAAGAAGCAACACTAATAACTGTGTCTCCTGCCCCTGAAACATCAGAAATAGCCCTATGATGTGCAGGAACAATTGCCATATTCTTATATTTTAAGTTATAATCGGCAATAAATACTCCATTCTCACTCAAAGTTATAAATATCATTTGAGCCTTCAGTCTATGCTGTAAAAGATTGGAAGCATCAACTAAATTATCCATTGAAGGCAAGTCAAATTCTATCTTCAATCCCTCTTTGAGTTCTTTAAGGTTTGGTTTAAATAAAGTAACTTGTTTATAGGCTAAGAAGTTTCTTTTCTTTGGATCAACAGCTGTTGGGATATTCTTTTTCTTTGCAACTTTAACAACCTCTGTAATAACATTCGGAGTTATCACTCCTTTATCGTAATCTTGAAATATAATTGCATCAATCTTCTTCTTTTCCAATATTGTAAAGATGGATTTAAGAAATTCTTTTTCATCATTATCTGATAAAGGAGAAGTTATCTCCTGATCAACTCTTAGCATTTGTATTTTGTTGCCTAAGATTCTTGTTTTAACGGTTGTCTCTCTCTCTTTTGAAAACAAAATTCCCTCCTTAACCATATTTAGTTTCTTCATTAAGGAAATTAATGTCTTGGATTTAGGGTCTGAGCCGACAACAGAGCATAAAATAGGATTAGCCCCCATTGCTCTAATATTTAAAGCCACATTAGCAGCTCCTCCTAACCTATCTTCTGTTTTGGATATTGTTGCAATAGGCACAGGTGCTTCGGGTGAAATTCTTTCAACCTTTCCCCACATGTAAGAATCTATCATTATATCCCCAATGATTAGGATATTCAAATCATTAAACTGATTAAAAATCTTTTTATACTCCATTATCATAAAATTAAATTGAAAGCTCTCCTCTTAATGAAGAAGATAACATTTCAATAATTAGTTTCTTATCTTCAAAATTACCAAACAAAAACATAAGTTTAGCAATTGCCGATTCAGTTGTTATATCATGACCACTTATAACCCCAACCTCTGCTAAATGAGCCGAAGTCTCGTAGTGTCCCATAACAACTGAACCTGCCTTACACTGAGTAACGTTATAAACAATTATCCCTCTATCAATAGATTGTTTCAAAATATCAATAAACCATTTTTCAGTTGGAGCATTACCTGAGCCAAACGTTTCCAAAACTACTGCTCGCAATCCTTTCATTGAAAGCATAGCTCTGAAATAATCTTCTTTTATTCCGGGGAATAACTTAATTAATGCTATATTATTGTCAAGTTTCTTATAAGTTTTGAAAGGTTGCAAAGGAGTATCCAAGAAAAGATGTTGCTTATATGAAATATTAATCCCGACCTTTGCAAGCGAAGGATAGTTGCCTGAGTAGAACGCTTCAAAATAGTCAGCATTGATTTTGGTTGTCCGATTTCCTCTATACAATCTATCTTCAAAGAAAATGCAAACCTCAGGAATACAAACACTATCGTTTGAAGCAATCTCCACAGCTCCAATTATGTTTTCTCTTCCGTCAGTACGAATCATTCCCAAAGGCAATTGAGAACCCGTAAGAATAATTGGCTTTGCTAAGTTCTCCAACATAAAACTTAAAGCCGAAGCAGTATAAGACATAGTATCGGTTCCGTGCAAAACAATAAAACTATCATAGCTTTGGTAATTCTTCTCAATAACTTCTACCAATCTAATCCAATACTCAGGACTCATATTAGAAGAATCTATTATAGGGTCTAAACGAAAAGAATCCAATTCGCAATTAAATTCTCGCAAAACAGGCAATGCTTCATAAATCTTTGACATATCAAAAGGTAGAAGGGCTCCTGTTTCTTTATCTTTAACCATACCGATTGTTCCTCCGGTGTAGATTACTAAAATTCTCTTCATAAAAAATGTTCTTTCAAAGAATAAAGTACAAAAGTACAAATAATGTTACAAAAAAAACGTTGTAATTAATAAAAATAAGAAAATATAATAGTTTGGAATGATATTTGATTACGTGCTATAAATTACCTTTATAGATATTTTATGAATAAGACATACATACATAGCATAATCTTCTTTTTAGTGTTTTCTACTATTTCTTTATTGGGGTTGAGCCAATCAAGAACTTTTAACGGACAAATAATTGACGCATCAAACAAGCAAGGAGTCTTTCGTGCAACAGTTAGTTATGTTGTTGATGGATTTGCAAAAGGGATAACAAGTGATGATAATGGATATTTCACAATAACAGTCCCTGATGGCATTGATAGTTTAAAGATTTCTCATATAGCTTATAAGCCAGCGATGAAATCAATCCGCTTCATTAAAACCAAAACAATTAAAATTATTCTTGAACCTCATACTGCACAATTAAAGGAAGTAGTAATTACAGCTAAGAAAGAGAAATACTCAAACAAAAATAATCCAGCAGTAGACTTAATAAGAAAAGTAATTGAGAATAGAGACAAGAACTCAATTTTGCAATATTGTCCTTTACATTATAGCTCACACAACAAATCTCTTATTGCCTTAGACCCCGTTAATGACACTGTACTTGCAAGAATGAAGCTCAAACCTGTACTTAACCTTATGACAGGATTAGAGCACACATATTTTGGCTCAGAAAACTATTTACCTATTTACTTTTTTGAAGAACTATCAGAAATATTTTGTAAGGAATCAGGACAATTGGATGAGCAGCGTTTGGCAATAAAAGACATTAACCTTACCGAAATGGTCAATGAGGAAGATGTAAGACAGATGAAGGCAAGTATTTTTCAAAGAATAAACCTATACGACAAATACGTCAACCTATTAGGACATCAACTTATGAGTCCATTTAATAGTTTTTCCCCTCAGTTCTATAAGTTCTTTATTGAAGACACCCTTATGATGGAAGACAGAGAGTGCATTCAGCTTGCTTTTATTCCTCGCAACCTTTACGATATTGGTTTTATGGGAAACCTATATATATCCAACGATACAAATGCCGAACTAATTAGTGCCAAGCTCTCCATTTCAGAAAGAGCAAATCTCAACTTTATTGACAAGATAGAGTTTATCCAAAAGTATAAAACCGATACCATTAATATACAAGGAGAAAATAAACAAATAACATATATAACCGAAGACGCAGTTTACACCAAAGGAACTTTTACCTTTATCAAAGCCTACGGATATAGCATAAATACCTACTCAAAGCCAAACTTTGAACAATATCAATTGAAAAAGTCAAAAGAACTTTTGGAGATTGAAATAGATGATTCAAATAGATTATCGCCACTAACAGAAGCAGAACAAAAAGCATACGTTCTACCTGATAGCCTTAACAAAATTACATGGTTCAAAGTAACAAAATACCTCTCAGAAATTTTCTATGGAGGCTACCTTTTGGCAGGACCATTAGACATAGGGCCAATGGATAATTTGTTTTCATTTAATAAGGTAGAAGGAGGAAGGTTCCGTTTTAGCGGTAAAACCAACTACAAACTAAGTCGCTCTTGGTACTTAGATTGGATGCTTGCATATGGAACAAAAGACAAGAAATTCAAATACGACTTAGACCTTAAATATAGCTTTAATAAATCAGCCAAAAACCCTTACACCTTCCCAGCTCACTACATAGGAGCAAAATATACCTACAACACCTTTATACCAGGAAGAACCATCTTCAACAGCAACTACGACCGCATAACCATATCTCTAACCGATATAGTAGATTATAAATTGGCTTTTGAGAAATCAATAATGCTTCAATGGATGTACGAAACTCGCAAAGGCATAAGCTTTAATCCTTATATCAAGTTCCAAGAAATTAAAGCCTATGGCGATTGGACTTTTGCCAATCTTTATGGAAGAGAAATCACAGGCTTCCGCTACGATAGGGTAGGAATAAACATCAATATGGTACTTAATGGCAAGTGGATACAAAACCAAAAACGAAGATATAACATTGGAGCCAATTCCACATCAGTAAGACTCAACTACGAATATGGCTTTGAAGGAACACATCTGCTTAAAGCCAATGCGTATAGAAAGCTAAATATACCAATGCTTGGCTATATGCAGTTTTGGGCAGAGGGAGGATATATCTGGGGACAAATGCTTTCGCCCTATTTATTCACAAGCACAACATATAACAGCGTACTCTATCATCAGAGTGCTTTCAATCTAATGCGTGTAATGGAGTTTTTCTCCGACAAATACGTACAAGTGTTTGCTATATATAATTTGAACGGACTTATCTTCAACAGAATACCACTTATAAGAAAGCTCAAACTAAGAGAAGAGCTAAATTTAAAGATGACTTATGGTGGTTTAAGAGAAGAAAACCTCTTTATGATAGACGGCAAAAACGTTAAAACATTCACCAATATGCCTTACGTAGAAGCAGGATTTGGTTTCCAAAATCTATTTAATGTAATAGGATTGGAGTATGTGCGTAGGATAACCTATACAGAAGGATTGGAATCAAGAGAGAAGTGGGGTATAAGAGTGAATCTTCTATTAAAGTTTTAGAAAGCTTGATAAAACCCTTCAATTCTAACACTTTATATCCCTTTATCCAATTTTAAGTATGTGCAATCCCCAGAAAAAAATTCTAATGCCTATTGAAAATAATCCCAATGCCTATCAGAATTATTTTCAATGCCTATTGAAATTTATTTCAACAGGCGTTTGGATTTTTTTCAACGAGCATTGGAACTCTCTTCAACGCCGTTAGAAATATTTTAAACGGCCTTAGAAAAAATTTCAATAGGCATTGGGGTTCTTTTCAATAGGCATTGGGACTTTTTTTGAGGGTTTAAAATTTTTCCCCATCAAATTAAGCATTGAAATATACTCTTTGAAATATCTTGAACTTATGGAATATGAATATATAAAGTGTCAAACCCGGGCTGGATTATCACGGTGAAGTTTCCTTGTGGAATATTGCTAATATTATATGACAGATTCCTTTGACAAATGCAGTTATACACATTAATAGGTTCAATTTCTTGGATATTTAAAACGCCGTTTTGAATGTTTGAACTAATTGTTATTGAATCGGTAAAACAATTACGCCATATGTTTTCCCTATTAATAAATAATGTATTCCCAATAACATTATAGGTCATAGAGGGCTCTAAAACTACTTTCTTTTGAGCGTCTGAGCATTCGGTGTAATTTGTTATTATGCTGGTCAATCCATCATTTGTATCTTCCTTACAAGAAACAAATGCTGCGGTAAGTCCTATTGTGGCTACCAATACAAATAAAACTTTTTTCTTCATAATGTTCTTTTTATAGGTTATTATGCGGCAAATATACAATTTAAATTTTGATATGCAAAGTTTTAGGTCTAAAACTTACTTTAAAGCTAAATTAGTATTTGATTATAATTTCTTGGAACTTGATTCTAATTTCTTGGAACTTGATTCTAAATTTTTAAAACTTGACTTTAATTTTTTAGAACTTGATTTGAGTTTCTCTAAATCCTATTCTAAAACCCTGGGAGTTCCATTAGAACTGTTGGTAAGAGCAAAGCCCAGCCCAAGATAACCATTGCCAGAATAAACTTCCAAGACCATTTCACCCACTTGGCATAAGGGATTTTGGCTAAGCCCAAAACAGCAATCAAAACCCCCGATGTAGGAGTAATTAAATTAGTAAAACCATCCCCAATATGAAACGCCGTAACGGCCGATTGCAAAGGAATATCAACCATTATTGCTATCTCTCGAAACATAGGCATAAGCATTGCAGCCTTTGCCGTTCCAGAAGTTATGATTGCGTTTAAAATAGACTGGAATCCATACATCAAACTCAAAGCTCCAACCTTTCCAGAGCCATCAATTGAAGTTGCAACAGAGTTAAGGAAGGTATCAATAATTTTTCCGTCTTCCAAAATCACTATAATCCCACTTGCCAATCCCACAACCAAGGCAGCCGAAAGCATATCCTTAGCACCGGCGATAAAGAGTTTGGATATCTCCGAGGCATCTTTGCCCAAAGCTATTCCCGATAGTATTGCCATAGCAAAGAACAGGGCTGCAATATGAACGAAATCCCATTCAAAAACCATAACTCCCACAACCAAATAGATAATAGTAAAGATTAGAATTGCCAAACAAAACATCTGAATGGATTTTTTGAGCATCTTATAACCCACAAGAATAAAAAGAAGAGTTAAAACTAAAAGCAGTATGTATGTTGTAAGCCCTCCACGGAAGCTTTCTGAATTAATTCCAATGTAAATAGTATATGCAATCAAAGTTATAGAGCTAAGAATATACGAAAGCCAGGTTCCTTTGTTTGCCTTTGAAGCCACAAGTTTTTCGGCTGAGCTTTGGTTTTTTCTCCAATGCTCATCTTCCTCATACATTATAGATTTAGAAGGGTTTTTTCTAACCCTTTTAGCATACCACAAAACATAAGCAATTCCAATCCCTGTTATAATAACCCACATCACCAACCTATACTCTATTCCGCTAAACATCTTAATTCCTGCAATATCTTGTGCAATTCCGAGCGTGAAAGGGTTCAATACACATCCAGCAAAACCCAATCCTGCTGCTAAAAAACACATACAAACTCCCACAATAGAATCGTAACCCATACTTATAGCCAGAGGCACAAAGATAACCACAAAAGCAATTGTCTCTTCGCTCATTCCGAATATAGCTCCAAAGGCAGAGAACATAACCATAATCAGAATAATTATAAGATTATTTACTCCAATCCATCTAAGGAAACGAAACCTTTCTAATTTATTGCTACGATTTAAGAAGGATTGTACTCCCATATCAATGGCCTTTGTTTCGTTCAAAATCCAAAACGCCCCACCCAAAATAAGCAGGAAAGCAATTATAGCAGGAGCCTTTTGAAACCCCTTAAAGAAAGCCGACATTATTTGCCAAGTTTGCGGAGCTTGCTCCACCCTTTCATAAGAGCCACTAACCACTCCGTTAATTACTTTTCCACTTTCGGTAGTTTGAGGTTCTCTTAAAAATTCTCCCGCAGGCACAAACCAAGTTGCAATAGCGGCCAGAACAATCAAGCCAAAAATAATAACATAAGTGTGAGGAACTTTCTTAAACATATCTTCTAAAATTTAAATTTAAATAAAACAACGCACAAAAATACAATAATAAAGTAGAATATCATTTTTCAATTAAGAAATATATGTAACTACAAAGAATGAATAATAAATAAAAATAGTATTTTTGTAAGTGTAAAAAAAATAATATATGATTAAGAGACCCATTCTAACACTAATCTTATTACTGACCTTTGGAGTCGCAAAAGGTCAAATAAGTTTTTATCAGAGGCTTGCTGACTCTGCATTGGTTCTTACAAAGCAAAATGTTGTTTACGACCCTTCGTATAGAGTGATAGCATATCCAAATGGAGATGTGCCTTCTGATAAGGGAGTTTGTACTGATGTTGTGATTAGGGCTTATAGGAAACTTGGAATAGATTTACAGAAATTAGTTCATGAGGATATGAAAGCTAATTTCAATAAATATCCAAATAATTGGGGATTAAAATCTACTGATAGGAATATTGACCATAGACGAGTTCCTAATCTTATGAAATTCTTTTCAAGGCATGGAGATGTAAAGAAAATAACATATAACCCTAATGATTATGAGCCAGGGGATATAGTTTGTTGGGATTTAGGCAAAGGAATAACGCATATTGGTATTGTTTCAAAGATAAAATCTTCAGATAAAAAGCGATACCTGATAGTCCACAATATTGGAGACGGTCAAGTGCTTGAAGACTGCCTATTTGAATTTAAAATAATAGGACATTATCAGTTTGGAAAGTAGAGGGGAATTGATTATTACGCTCTACTTCTTATCATTTCTAAGCTTAATTTTATAAACTATTCCTATAATAAGAATAACTATTGAAGAGAATAGGCAAATGCGTGCTATGTAGTCGCCGTATTTTACGTAGAAGGTTATTCTGCTTTGTGGAACAAGAGATGCTTTAATCACATCCTTTGTCCAGAATTTAGTTTTTTGACTTACCTCTCCTCTTGGATTAATAAAACAAGAAGTCCCAGTATTTGCACTTCGGGCAATATAACGGCGTGTTTCAATGGCTCTAAGAGAAGCATAGGAAGCGTGTTGTTTGTAGCCTTGTGTGTCTTTCCACCATGAGTCATTGGTAATAATAAAAATTAACCCTGCACCTTCTCTAACCCTTATTGCGATAAATTCTCCATAAACCGATTCATAGCAGATTGGAGTTGTAATCTTCACTTTGGAACTATCAGAAACAAATAATTGATGATTATTGTCAGTAGCCAATGTCCCAACAGGGAGATTGCCAAGTTTGATTGCCAAGTCCAAAATCTTACCAATATATTTCTTAAATGGCAACCTTTCAACCCCAGGAACAAGTTTTGATTTGTGATATACCTCAAAACGATTTTCTTTCTTGATATGAATAGCACTATTATAAACAGAATAATAGGGCTTAGGTGCATTGATAATTTCTCTTGAAGCTTCATCTTTTTCTTCCTCAGATTGTAGCTTACGAGTAAATGAACCTGTGATAAGCTGAACTTTATCGTATTGTCCAACAAATTGGCTTAGGCGTCTGAGGTTATAGTTCTCATTAGTCTTATCTTCCCATATTCTTTCCTCCAAAGAACCTTCGGGAACCAGAATAAAGCTTGTATTATTGTCAGTTTTTTGTTGGGCTAAGTTCATAATCAAATCAACTATCTCGTCATTATATAGCTGAAGCATTTCATCATAAGGCTCTAAATTTGGTTGTACAACAACAATGTCCAAAGGCTTATTTGGTTCGTCTTTATAGCTGTTCCATATTATCAAAGACAATATAATTGGAAGCAAAACAACTAAACCTAAACTAAATATATTAGTTGTTAAAAGTTTATTGCTTTTTATATTAAGTATACCTTTGGTGTCATTAATTCTTATTTGCTTCACAACTTTATAAACAAAATAATTACTTATCCAAATCCAAAGGGAACCTCCAAAAACACCAGTATATTCGTACCATTGCACAAGAGAAGGCATTGTTGAAAAACCATTACCAAGGGTCATCCAAGGCCAAGTAAGTTCCCAGTGATGATGCAAAAACTCAACGCTAATCCAAAGCATTGGAAGGAAGATAAATCCTTTCTTATTATCAAATAAGACTCTTTTTATATAATGATATACTTGGAAAATAAAGGCACCTAAAAACGCATTAAAAAATGGAGCAAATAGTCCAAACAAAGTAGCATAAGAAATCCAATATGTAGTAATTATATTAAAAATAAAGAAAGAAACGAAAGCATAGTTGAAAACGATAAATTTAGGATATTTATCTTTATGCTCTGCAATATAGTTCTCCACCCACAAAAGTGGTACAAAGGCAAAAAAGAGTACGGGAGCAAAACCAAAGGTTGGCCAAGCTAAGGCTAAGAAAATTCCAGTTAGGCAAGCAATTAAAAAAAGGTGTAATTTCTTCATCTTATAACGTAATTCATTTTAATATCGAACTCTTCTGCTGGGATAGTGTCAAAGAATTGAAATCCAAAGCAGATGCCAACTTTTAAGGTATTGGTTTGAGAAAGAAGCTTATCGTAAAACCCTCTGCCTCGTCCCAAACGATTATTCTTTTTATCAAAAGCAACACCTGGGATTATCATTAAGTCAATTGCCTCATAGTCCATAAATTCTTCTCCAATAGGTTCCATAATAGAAAATGCCTCTCCCTTTTGCATTGACTCCATACCTTCAAACCTTCTTAGTTTTAGAATATCCCCTTCAACGCAAGGAAGTAATATGGTTTTTTTCTTATACCATTTCATTACAAAATCGTGAGTAAAAACCTCATCATTCATAGACCAATACATTAATATAATCTTTGAACTTTTGAACCAGCCTTTTTCTTCAATCTCCTTAAAGATTGGTTTTGACATTTCTTTCTTTTGTTGCAAAGAATATTGTGTTTTTAGAGCTTTAATAGTTTTTCTAAGCTCAGCTTTTTTAGTTTTTAAACTATCCATAAAGCAATATTATAGACAATAAAGGCTAAAATCCATGCTAAAATAGTTGTATAAAGAGCAAGGAATATTGCCCAAAGGAGTTTTCCGCTTTCTTTCCAAACCACAGCAAAAACGGCAATGCAAGGGAAGTAAACCAATACAAAGGCTAAGAAACTTGCAGCCGAAGCAACGGTAAACGTTGGTTCTAAAACACTAAGAGTGCTAACAATAAGTTCTTTTGCACTTACCCCTGCCAAAAGCCCTATGCCCATTTTCCAATCAAAGCCCAAAGGTAAAAGAATAGGTTCGATAAATTTACCGATATAGGAGATGAAACTATCACCTGTCTCGTGAGGATTAGGGAAATTGAACAAGAACCAAATGATTATTGATGCAATAAGCACAATTCCTGCTATCTTTTTTAAATAATCCTTTGTGTTGAACCAGATAACCGGTTTAATACTTCTCCAAGTTGGAATTCTATATTGAGGAAGGAGTATTTCATAGTCAGTACTAAGAGTTTTTGCTATGGTTCTTTTGAACACAATTGCAAACACAACCGCAAGCAAAACACCAAACAAATACAAAATACAAAGCACAAGCACAGGATATTTAGGAAAGAAAGTCCCAATCAAAAGAATGTAAACAGGCAATCTTGCAGAGCAGGACATAAAAGGAATAATAAGCATTGTCAAAAGCCTATCTTTTTTGTTCTCAATTGAACGTGTTGCCAAAATTGCTGGAACATTACAACCAAATCCCATAATCATTGGGACAAAACTCTTTCCGTGCAATCCAATACGGTGCATTAAGTTATCCATAAGCCAAGCCACTCTTGACATATAGTTAGTTGCTTCCATTAAAGAGATAAAGAAAAAGAGTATAATGATGTTTGGCAAAAATATTGCAACACCCCCAACGCCTTGAATTATGCCATAAGACACTAAATCGGAGATTAATCCATTTGGAAGGTTATTGTGAGAAACTTCACTTAACCAATCGAAGCCTGCTTGCATCCATTGCATTGGGTATTCACCAATATAAAATGTGGTGTAAAACATTAGCCAAATAACAAAGGCTAAAAACACATAGCCCCAGAACTTATGTGTTAAAACAGAGTCTATTTTCCGAGTAGTTGAAACCGATACCATATGCCAATTAATAAGTTTTAGTTTCTATACCTAAGGCTCTAACTCTTTGTGCAAAAAGTTCCAATTCGTCCTTGCTCAATTTCTCCAAATTACTCTCAGGAGTAACCCTATCAATTGCATAAAGCATAACAGAACGAGGCTTAATCTGTTTAACTATTTCAAGCCATAAGCCAAATTCTTCTTCGGTTGTGTTGTCAATAACAACACCTTCGTTTTTCCCTCTTAGCAAAAGAGTTTGGATAATTGCCCTATTGCCAAACTCAATTAGTTTTTGCTTAACCTTTTCAAAGCTTATAAGCTCTGGATTTGCCTTAGAAATGGCATAAAACATCTTTTGGCTACCACCATCTATCTTTAAGATTGGATTATCAACCTTATGCAAGGCATTAAATATATCTTCCTTCAAAAGATTAGTGGCATTAGACAAAACAGAAATCTTAGCCTCTTTGGCGTAAAGGTCTCTTAGTTCAATAACTATATCAATAATCTCACTAAATTCAGGATTTAAGGTAGGCTCTCCATTTCCTGAAAAAGTTATAGAATCAATCTGTATAGCCTTTTGTTTAGCTTCTATAAGCCTTTTTTGAAGTGCTTCTCTTACTGCTTCTTTGTTGGGAATGGTGTCTTTAACAGCTTTTGTGTCTTTATTCCAACCACATTCGCAATACACACAATCAAAATTACAAAGCTTCTTATGAGAGGGCAAAAGGTTAATTCCTAAGGAATTGCCTAACCTTCGGCTATGTATGGGGCCAAATATAATTTCGTCAAATAACATATAGCGTAATTTTTTGCAAATATCCATAAAAACGATGACAAAGTAATGGAAATTATATTATTTCTAAAAAGATTTCTTTTCAAGAATTATTCTAACCTCCTAAAAATATGCAAGAAATATAATTGGACAATATATCAAGAAACCCTCAATAAATTTATATATTGGTAAAATCCAAGATAATAAAACTCAAATAATAGTCCAATTTTTCTAATTTTCAGGGCAAAGGGTTCAAAATCCACACCCATACACATTATTACCACCCCAATATATCTTTTATAACTGAATTCCAATGTATATCATGGCTCAATTGGAATTAAATTCTAAAAATTTAGAATCAAGTTTCAGCAAATTAGAATCAAGTTTCATTTAACTCAACTCAAATCTTAGGAAATTAGATTAAAAAGATATTATATTACAACAAAAGATTCGCTCCATAAAATTCAACAAAAACTCATTTAAAAGGGGTATTTGATTGGTAAATCTAAAATTTCTTGTAATTTTGTGCGTTTATTAAAAAAGAAATGGACTTAAAAAATATAACATATCCTATAAGAGAGTATTTAGATCTTTTCAATAATAGATTCTATGAGAGCATATCAATGGAGGGTTTTTTTGTTGATGAGATTACTCAGCATGTGCTAAATAAGAATGGCAAAAGGATTAGACCAATTGTTAATTTACTTTCAGCCAAACTTGCGGGTGGCATAACAAGTCAAACTATTAGATGTGCTTTAATCTTAGAACTGCTCCACACAGCTTCACTTATTCACGATGATGTTATTGACCAAGGTCAGCAACGTAGGGGAGAACCAACTATAAATAGTATTTGGGGTAATAATACTGCTATTTTGTTTGGAGATTATCTTTATGGGAAATGCTTAGAGATAATGGAAACAGAAAGTGATTTCAAACTATTACCATATTTTGCAAAAATTGGAAGAGAACTTCCTTTGGGAGAGCTCCTACAAAAAGAAGTCTCCGAGAAGTTAGATTATAGCGAAGAAACGTACTTTAAAGTTATTTCAAAGAAAACAGCAGCTCTATTAGAGGTTTCAGCAGAGCTTGGAGCAATTAGTAGCACAGGTGCAAGTATAGAAGTTATAAATAACTTGAAAACTTTTGGTTTTTATATGGGCTTAGCCTTTCAGGTCAGAGATGATATATTAGACCTTTCGCCAGAATTTGATACCGGAAAACCATTTGGCAATGATATTTTAGAAAAAAAGATAACCCTACCTTTGATATATATGCTAAACGATTTGGATGAAAGAGAGAGGAACAAAATTCTTAATTTTATTGGGCAAGATAGTAAGAAAGAGAAAGAAATATTGTCTTTAATACATAGGATTAATGAAGGGGGATATTATGTTAAGGCAGAAGAAAAGGTTTTAAGTTTTTGTCGTTTGGCAGAAATACAGCTTGATCAGTTTGCACAAAGTGATACCAAGTCAAGTTTGATAGAGTTGCTTTATTCTTTGGCTAAAAGAACTAATTAGATAATAAGAGTATCAAAAAGATATTAGAATACAAATTTAATTATTTAATTTAATTACATCTAAATATGAAAAAGATTATCCTTGCCTTTATGGCATTGTTATTAAGTTTTGGAATTCTTTCTGCACAAGAAGGTTCTTCAAAAGCAACTCTCCCTAATGTTTCTGTAAAGACGTTAGATGGTAAAACAATTAAAGCATCGGAGTTTTCTAATGAAGGTAAGCCATTTGTGATTTGTTTTTGGGCAACATGGTGTAAACCTTGCCTAATGGAGCTTAATGCAATGGCAGAATTATATGATAGTTGGCAAGAGGAAACAGGAATTAAGATTTATGCTGTTTCAATAGATGACGCTCGTACTTGTCCAAAGGTTAAACCATTAGTTAATGGTTCTGATTGGGATTATGAAGTTATCTTAGACCAAAACTCAGAACTCAAACGTGCCTTAGGAGTTAATAACCCTCCTCACACTTTTCTGATTAGCGAAAAAGGAGAAATTCTTTGGCAACACGTTGGATACGCTCCTGGTGATGAAGATAATTTGATTAAAGTATTCAAGCAAGTATTACAAGGAGAAGAAATAAAATAATATGAAAAAGATACTATTACTTATTTTCTTAATTGCTCTTTCTTTCAATTCTTTTGCACAAGGGATATTTGGAGGTAAGGTTACTGGTAATTTTCAAATGGACTTGCAAGCCTCAAAGAAAGATTCCATTATTGGAGCAGAAGAGGTGAAAGAGAAACTTCTTATGAATGCTTTCACAAATATTCTTTACACAAATGGAGACTTTTCGGCAGGAGTTCGTTTTGAAGCCTATCTAAACCCAATCCTTGGATTTGATAAGCAATACAAAGGAGCAGGTCTTGCCTATCGTTATGCTTCTTATAAGAAAGACTTCTTAGAAATAACAGCAGGAAACTATTATGAGCAGTTTGGCAATGGTCTAATCTTCCGTTCCTATGAAGAAAGAAACCTTGGATTAGATAATGCTATGGATGGATTGAGAGTTGTTGCTCGTCCAATGGAAGGAATTGCTTTAAAAGGGATTATTGGTAAACAAAGATATTATTGGGAAAAGGTTTGGGAAAGAGAAGATTTAGGATTAGTCAGAGGACTTGACGCAGATATTTCGCTTAATTCAATAATTAAAAGCATGGAAAGTTCTCCTTTTCAAATGAGTTTTGGAGGGAGTTTTGTTAGTACTTACGATAAAGCAGAGCCAATGTATGTAAATAATGGTTCTTATAAGATAGAATTACCCGAAAACATAGGTTCAGCTGCTGGAAGAATACAAATGTCGTACAATCAATGGAGTTTAAATGCCGAGTATGCACGAAAAGGACAAGACCCTAATGCTGTAAATGGATATATCTTTCATCAAGGAGAGGCAGCCTTTATTTCGGCAGGCTATTCACAAAAAGGCTTAGGAATAAATGTTTCAGCCAAGAGAATAGATAATATGAGTACAAAATCTAAAAGAAATGAAACAGGAAATATGCTCAATATTAATTATCTTCCGGCCCTAACTCGTCAGCATTCTTATTCACTTTTTGCAATGTATCCTTACGCAACGCAGGTCAATGGTGAAATGGGAGTACAAGCAGACATAATTTATAAAATCAAGAAAAACACTTTGCTTGGAGGAAAGTATGGAACAGATTTAAAATTAAACTATTCTAAAATTATGTCTATTGACAAGCAAGAACTAAATCCTTCAACCCCAATAGGAGCAATAGGAACAGACGGTTACACATCTTCATTCTTTAAGGTAGGAGACCAATTGTATTTTGAGGAAATAAACTTTGAAGCCTCAAAGAAAATAACCTCCAATTTGAAACTAAGCTTTATGTATTCTTATCAAACTTTCAACCCTATTGCTTTTGGAAAAGAAGGAAAGCCTTTTGTATATGCTAATATCTTCGCCTTTGATGCAACACAGAAATTAGGAAAGAACTCTCTAAGAGCAGAACTCCAATGGTTGAAAACAGAACAAACCTATGGCGATTGGGCAAAAGGAGATTGGATACAAGGAACCTTAGAATACAATATCGCAGGAAAATTCTTTGTTGCCGCAACAGACCAATGGAATTACGGAAATAAATTAGGCGAAAAGGTACATTACTATAACTTTGCAGTAGGATATAATAAGGGAACAAATAGAATACAGATAAGCTATGGCAAACAACGAAACGGAATCATTTGTATAGGAGGAGTGTGTAGAGAAGTGCCAGCTTCAAATGGGCTATTTGCAACAATAACAAGTAGTTTCTAATTATTTTATATTGGATTTACAAAATAAAAAAGCAATAAAATGAAAAAGATAATATATAGTATAGTACTAATTTTGCCATTTATTTTTGGCTCATGTGATACAATTCCAGAGGAAAACCAATTACAAGCCTTAGAAGGAGAAACCTCTCAAACTACTCCTATAACTGAAAGTACAAGTAACCAAAGAATTCTTTTGGAAGACTATACGGGTTGGGCATGTCCAAATTGCCCAGCAGCAGCTGTTGTAGCAGAAGACTTATCTACAACTCATGGCGATAAATTTATTGTTATGGCAATCCACACAGGAGTATTTGCAAAACCAAGTGCAACAAATCATAATTTAGATTTTAGAACAAAGGCAGGGGATGATTGGAAAATTGAATTTGCAATAACATCATATCCTTCTGGGGTTATCAATAGAGTAAAGTATGGCTCAGCTTATTCTGTTTCAAAAGACGATTGGGCAGCAAAAGTTTCAGAGCAGTATGCTAATATGCAACATTTATTAGATATAAACTTAGGAGCCACAGCAGATACCATAACAAAAAAGATTCTAATTAGTGTTGAAAATAAGTTTCTATCAAATGTGGACTTCCCAACATTAATTAATATAGTTGTGGTAGAAAGTGGTATTATTGGGGTTCAGCAAGATGGAGCAAACAAAATTATGGATTACGAATTCAAACATATTTTGAGAGATAACCCTTACATTAACTTCCCTCTAACACAGGCTTCCACAGCTTCGGGAGAAACAATCAAGAAGAATTATTTATTAAATATTGACCCTGATATTAAAGATATAACAAAATGTCAGGTTATTGTGTTTGTAACTAATGCAAATACAAAGGAGATAGTTAATGTAAATAAAATAGATTTATAATTATAAAAAGAGAAAACCCAAACAAAAAAGTCAATATAAGAATAGATTTTTTTGTTTTTTAGAAAAAGTATTTATCTTTGCAGCATTAAAACATTAGAAATATGAAAAAAATATATTTATTATTAACATTATTTGTCCTTGTTACTCTTGGAGTTAAAGCACAATCGGACTTCACCCTCACAGCAGAAGGAGTGGAAATCCAAGATACCTTAAAAATAGAAATTAGTGAAGCAGGAGAAAATCCAAGATATGATTTCATACACATCACCAATAACACCGAATCCGATAAATCAATAAAGATACAATTGGAGTATATAGAGTTAGCAACAGATGCAATACTTCAAATGTGTTTTGCAGGACAATGTCAAGATGTATTAATTTCTCCCGCAGTTACTTTAAGTCCTAACGTAGAATACACAGATTTCGACTTGATGTACATGTATCAAAATACTAATTATAGCTTAGCCAAAGTATCAATTCTTGATGCAACAACAGAGACTCCTTTAAAATCATTTTTCGCATTTTATAAAGACCCTTCCAATATTTCATTAGGTAAGCAAATAAAGCAATCTAACGTATTGAGTTTGGAAGTATATCCAAATCCTGCTAACAACAACGCAACTATTAGCTATAATCTTCCTTCCAATTACAATTCTGGAAAGATTATTATTAGAAATATGATTGGAAAAGAAGTTAAAACAATTGCGATTAATGCAGGTTCAAACTCAAAAATGACAATTTCAACCTCCGATATGCCAAATGGAGTTTATTTCTATTCAATTATTGGAGACGGAAAGCCTCTTTCAACAAAGAAGTTAATTGTAAAACATTAATAGATTAAAAATTTACCAAAAAAAGACTTAGTCTTTGCAGAAAAAGACTAAGTTTATTTCAAAAAAGTCCCTATCTTTATGCAGAAAGATAGGGACTTTTTAAAGTTATATCAATCAAAAATAAATTAAAGCCTTATTTCATCAAATTAGAATCAAGTTCTATTTTATTAGAATCAAGTTCTGAGAAATTATTACTTAATTCTAAAATAATATAACCAAATAATATGGTATTGAAATAAGAATTGGAGTTCATAACACAAAAAAGCCTTGCAATTATACTTATTGCAAGGCTTTTTGTTGTGGGAGCAACAGGATTCGAACCTGTGACCCCCTGCTTGTAAGGCAGGTGCTCTGAACCAGCTGAGCTATGCTCCCCTCTCTGATTTGAGGTTGCAAAAGTACAACCTTTTTTGATTACTACAAATTTTTTATTCTTTTTTTTGTTTTTTTATGACTCTTATTTATTCTTGTATTTCGTATTGCTTTAATTATTAAAGAATTAAACTATTTCTGATTTAATTAAAACTTGTCAATATTTATGTTTAATAACCTTATGTTTTGATTTTTCTAATTATAATTAGTACTTTTGCATGTTAATATTTAATCATAATTTTATCCGAAACAGAAGCTGTATGGGAAAGAAGTATCAGGAATACAAGCAACTTGATTTAACTGCAATAAATAAAGAAATTTTTAAGTATTGGGAAGAGAATAATATTTTTAACCAGAGTCTTAGTCTTAGCAAGGGAAGTCCAGAGTTTATTTTTTATGAGGGGCCTCCTTCTGCCAATGGTCAGCCTGGTATTCATCATGTGATGGCTCGTGCCATAAAAGATATTTTCTGCCGCTACAAATCAATGAAGGGTTTTCATGTTGCTCGCAAGGCTGGTTGGGATACTCATGGTCTTCCTGTGGAATTGGGCGTTGAAAAGAACTTAGGTATAACCAAAGAAGATATAGGAAAAAAGATTTCTGTTGATGAATATAACGAGGCTTGTAAGGCTGAGGTTATGAAGTATAAGGATATGTGGGATAATCTAACCAAACAAATGGGATATTGGGTAGATTTGGATAATCCATATATTACGTTTAAGAATGAATACATTGAAACTCTTTGGTTTTTGATTGGGGAGTTATATAATAAGGGTTTGCTCTATAAGGGCTACACAATACAACCATTTTCTCCAGCAGCAGGAACGGGACTTAGCTCTCACGAATTAAATATGCCTGGTTGTTATCGTGATGTTAAAGATACAACCATGGTTGCTCAATTTAAAATAAAGAATAGCGAATATCCAAATGCTTATTTCCTTGCTTGGACAACTACTCCTTGGACATTGCCGTCCAATACTGCTTTGGCGGTCGGAACAAATATTGATTATGTTTGGGTGAATACTTTTAACCCTTATTCTGCTGAGCCAATAATTGTATTGTTAGGAAAGCCTCTTTTGGGTTCCTTTTTCTCCGAAGAAGCAAAAGACTTACCAATGGAATACGCCAGCGGAGACAAGGTATTGCCTTATAGAATTATCAAAGAATGTAAGGGTAAGGATTTAATAGGTATAGAATATGAACAATTACTACCATGGGTTAAGCCAGGAGATGGGGCATTTAGAGTTATTGGAGGCGATTTTGTTACAACCGATGACGGAACAGGAATAGTTCATATTGCTCCTACCTTTGGTGCTGATGATGATAGGGTGGCAAAGCAAAATGGTGTTCCTCCATTGGCTCTTATTGATAATGAAGGTAAGCGTCAGCCAATGGTAGATAGGACAGGAAAATTCTACAAAATAGAAGACTTGGATGCAAACTTTGTTAAGGAAAATCTAAATATAGATTTATATTCTTTGTTTGCAGGAAAATTTGTGAAGAATGCTTATGATGCTAACTTAACTGAAAAGGATATGAGTCTTGATGTTGAAATAGCACTTTCTCTCAAACAAGAGGGTAAAGCCTTTAAGATAGAAAAGCAAACTCATAATTACCCTCATTGCTGGCGAACAGATAAACCAATTCTTTATTATCCTTTGGATAGTTGGTTTATTCGTACAACAGCTCTAAAAGATAGGCTAATAGAACTAAATAAAACAATTAACTGGAAGCCCGAATCAACAGGAACAGGACGTTTTGGCAATTGGTTAGAAAATTTAGTTGATTGGAATCTTTCGCGTTCACGTTATTGGGGGACACCTCTTCCAATTTGGAGAACAGAAGATGGAAAGGAGGAGATTTGTATTTCTTCGGTTGAGATGTTAAGAAATGAAATTGATAAGAGTGTAGTTAAGGGGTTTATGAATGAAAATAAATATGCTTCTAACGACTATAACTCTTTTGACTTACATCGTCCTTATATAGATGATGTAGTTTTGGTTTCGTCTAAGGGAGAAAAAATGTTTAGAGAAACAGACCTTATTGATGTTTGGTTTGATTCAGGTGCTATGCCTTTTGCACAGGTGCATTATCCTTTTAGTTGTACAAAAGAGGAGTTAAACAAAAGTTTCCCAGCTGATTTTATTGCCGAAGGAGTTGATCAAACACGTGGCTGGTTTTTTACTTTACACGCAATTGCAACCTTAGTATTTGATTCTGTTGCTTTCAGAAATGTTGTTTCAAATGGATTGGTTTTGGATAAAAACGGCAACAAGATGTCCAAACGCTTAGGAAACGCAATTAATCCTTTTGAAGTAATTGAGAAATATGGAGCTGATGCAACACGTTGGTATATGGTCTCCAATTCTCAGCCATGGGAAAATCTTAAATTTGATATTGACGGAGTTGATGAGGTAAGAAGAAAACTTTTTGGAACTCTTTACAACACTTATAGCTTTTTTGCTTTGTATGCAAATATTGATTCATTTGCTTTTGAAGAAGCAGAAGTTCCATTTAATGAAAGACCTGAGATTGATCGTTGGATTTTGTCGGAACTTAATTCTTTAATTGAAATGGTTGATGCTTCATATAACGACTATGAACCAACAAAGGCAGCAAGAGCAATAGGTAATTTTATTGACGAGTATTTAAGTAACTGGTATGTTCGTTTATGTAGGCGTCGTTTTTGGAAGGGAGAGTATTCTCAGGATAAGATTTCAGCATATCAAACCTTATATACTTGCTTGGAGGTCCTTTCTCAGCTTATGGCTCCAATAGCTCCTTTCTTTGCAGAGAAACTATTCCTTGACCTAAACAATATTTCAAACAAACATAAAGATACTAATAATAATCCAATTGGCTCTGTACATTTCACCCTCTTACCTAAGGCAAACCATACTCTAATTGATAAGGATTTGGAAGAAAGAATGCAATTAGCACAAAAGATATGCTCTATGGTTCTTTCGCTTAGAAAACGAAACAATTTAAAGGTTCGTCAACCTCTTCAAAAGATTATGATACCAGCTTCAAGCAAGGAGTTTATCAATCAAGTTGAAAAGGTTAAAGAGCTTATTCTTTCAGAGGTAAATATAAAGGAGATAGAGTTTCTTTCTGCTCAAAACAATGTTTTGGTTAAGAAAGCAAAGGCAGATTTTAAGTCATTAGGTCCTAAATATGGTCAAAAGATGAAAGCTATTGCAAATGCTTTGAATTCTTTTAATCAAGAAGAAATTGCACTTATAGAGAAAGAAGGTAAGATAAGTATTGATATAGATGATAATAAAATTGAGTTACTGCTTTCAGATGTTGAAATCACAACACAAGATATTCCTGGCTGGGTGGTTATGAATGAAGGTTCGGTAACTATTGCTTTGGATACCACTATAACAGATACTTTACGTAAGGAAGCAATATCAAGAGAACTTGTAAACAGGATTCAGAACATAAGAAAAGAACAAAACTTTGATGTAATAGACTATATAATTGTAGAAATAGAGTATAATCCTCTTTTGGAAGAAGCAATTAATGAGTATTATAATTATATTACAGGAGAAACTCTAACAAAAGAATTATCGTTAGTTCGTAAGAACGATATTGAAGTTTATATCGGACAACACAACACAAAACCTATTTCAACGATAGATGTTATAGAAGGAGTAGAATTAGCAATAAATATTAGAAAAGTATAAAACCAAAATAAATTATTAAAATTATGGCAAAAGAAAATTCAGTTGATGCTGCAAAACTTGAAAAATTAAAAGTATTACAATCAACAATAGAGAAAATAGAGAAAAGTTATGGTAAAGGCTCCATAATGAAGCTTGGAGATAAACCAAAAGCAGATGTAAATATTATTCCTACGGGTTCAATATCTTTAGATATAGCTCTTGGGATAGGAGGTTTGCCAAAAGGAAGAGTAATTGAAATTTATGGGCCAGAGAGTTCGGGTAAAACAACATTAGCAATTCATGCAATTGCAGAGGCACAAAAAGCAGGAGGAGTTGCAGCCTTTGTTGACGCAGAGCATGCCTTTGATAGTACTTATGCAAAGAAATTAGGGGTTGATATAGATAATCTTTTTATTTCGCAACCCGATAATGGCGAGCAAGCTTTGGAAATAGCAGATAATTTAATCCGTTCGGGAGCAATTGACATTATAGTTATTGACTCTGTTGCAGCCCTTACTCCAAAGGCAGAAATTGACGGAGAAATGGGAGATAGCAAAATGGGACTTCAAGCACGACTTATGTCACAAGCTTTAAGAAAACTGACCTCAACCATAAGTAGAACAAATTGCTGTTGCATTTTTATCAATCAATTAAGAGATAAAATTGGTGTGATGTTTGGAAATCCTGAAACTACAACAGGAGGAAATGCACTTAAATTCTATTCATCTGTTCGTTTGGATATACGCCGCAAGGAAGCAATAAAGGAGGGAGACCAAAATATAGGTAACAGAGTTAAAGTAAAAATTGTTAAGAATAAATTAGCACCTCCTTTCCGTCAAGTAGAGTTTGATTTAATGTTTGGTCAAGGAATATCTAAGATTGGCGAAATAATTGATTTGGGTGTTGAAAACAATATCCTCAAAAAGAGCGGTTCGTGGTTCAGCTATGGAGAAACTAAACTTGGACAAGGAAGAGAAGCTGTCAAACAACTACTTTTGGACAACGAAGAACTCACCCAAGAGCTTGAAGCACAAATACGCCAAGCCTTAAAGTAGTAGATGAAAATACAAATAAATCAGTTAAACCCTAAGAGTTTAGGTTTTGATTTTAACCATAAAATCATCACTGATTGTTTAAAGGAAGTAAATTCAGATGTCTTATCAATATTTCCCGAACTCTCAGTAAGTGGCTCAGTATTGTTTGATGCAACATCTTATAATAATGTATTCTTATCTTCGGCAGAGGTTTGCAATAAACTACTTGAACAAAAGAGAGATTTGATTTTTGGAACACCACTTACAATTGACCATAAAAAATATAATGCCTTAGTGATGGTTGAAGAAGGTGAAATAGTTGCCTTTTCAACAAAGAAGAACCTGTCTTCTTTTGACATAGGCTTCGACCAAGGAGAAGGAATAGAGCTTGTGAATTATAATAATAAGGTTGTTGGCTTTGGCTTTTTGGAAGATTTAGCAGAGTTTGTAGAAACTAAGACCCATACAGACCTACTTGTAATTTGCTCTAATTCTCTTTTCCATAATAACTCTCAAACAGAACTTTTAACAGAATTAATCCTTTCTGCACGAAAACTCAAAACAACATTAGTCTTTTGCAACAGAGCAGGAGCAGAAGGAGGATATGTTTTTTCAGGAGGTAGCTCAATCTTAAATCAAAAGGGAGAACTTTGTGCATTGTTTTCGGGCTTTAAGTATTATTCCCAATCCTTTGAAAGCTCTATTTTAAAACCTATTGTTCAGAATCCTTCCTCACAGCTTCAAAACCTCTATGATGCTCTTACCATTGCAATAAAAGATTATTTCAATAAGAATGGAATAAAAAAAGCCATTCTTGGACTTTCAGGAGGAATAGATTCTGCCCTTGTTGTAGCTCTCGCTGTTAGAGCCTTAGGGAAGGAAAACGTTATTGGTTTGCTTATGCCTTCGGAATATTCCTCAGAACATTCAATAAAAGATGCCTTAGACTCAGCAGAAAATTTAGGAATAGAACATTATTTACTTCCAATTAAGGACTGCTTTGACCAGTGTAGTAAAATATATAACCAAACTTTGCCCAACCAAAGTTTTAACGTTGCAGACGAAAATCTTCAAAGCCGTTTGAGAATGGTTAGCTTGATGTGGTTTGCCAACAAAATGGGAGCAGGCTTGCTAAATACAACAAATAAATCAGAGGCAGCAGTTGGCTATGGAACAATATACGGAGATACCTCAGGAACTATTTCAGTGTTAGCAGATGTTTACAAAACTCAGGTTTGGGAATTAGCAAAGCATATCAATAATGAGTGGTTGAGCACCAAAAATACATATTCCCAACTCCCTATTCCTTACAATTCAATTCAAAAGACTCCTTCTGCAGAGTTGCGTCCTGGTCAAAAAGACACCGACTCCTTACCCGATTACCCTATATTAGACAGAATATTAATAGAACATTTAGAGAAGAAGAAAACCTTAGAGGAGATTGAAGAGGTATTCGAAAGAGAAGGATTAAATGTTGAAAAAGCAATAATAGAAAAAGTAATAAGATTAGTTAAAATAAATGAATGGAAACGCCGTCAGTGTCCAACACCTGTTAAAGTAAGCAAGTATTGCTTTGGGCTTGATATTAAATTTCCTATATCCTAAATAAATTATGAGCGATAGTATTAAACACGAATGCGGAATAGCATTGCTAAGGTTATTAAAGCCATTGGACTATTACGAAAAAAAGTATGGAAATAAGTTCTGGGGCTTAAACAAAATGTATCTTTTAATGGAGAAGCAGCACAATAGAGGTCAAGATGGTGCAGGCTTAGCTTCGGTTAAGTTTAACACAGAACCTGGTGCTCCATACATACACATAGAAAAGAGTAATAGCAATACGCCAATTCAAGATATAATAACAAGAGCCTTTGCCAACGAAGGATTCATTGGAGAGCTGTATCTGGGACATCTTCGCTATGGAACATTTGGGAAGAACGAAATAGAAAATCTTCACCCTTTCCTTCGTGAGAGCAATTGGAAAACACGTTCAGTTATACTTGCAGGCAATTTCAATCTAACCAATATAGACCAAATGCAGGAGAAATTGGTAGAGCTTGGACAACACCCTGTGAAGAGTGCCGACACAGCAGTAATCTTAGAGAAGATAGGACATTTTGTAGATAAAGAAGTAGAAACCATATTCCGCCAATATAAAGATCAAGGAATGGACAATATGTCAATCACACATAAGATTGCAGAAGAAATAAATATAGGGAAAATCCTTCAACAATCATCAAAACGTTGGGATGGAGGTTATGTTATGGGAGGAGTATTGGGTCATGGAGATGCCTTTGTGTTAAGAGACCCAAATGGAATAAGACCTTGCTTCTACTATTATAATGATGAATTTGTTGTTGCAGCATCGGAACGTCCAACAATTCTCACCGCATTAAATATGCAAAGAGATGATGTAAAAGAACTTGGATGTGGAGAAGCTCTAATAGTAAAACGAAATGGCGACATAAAGATTGAACAAGTTATAGCCCCATCGGAGAGGCCTGCAAAATGCTCTTTTGAAAGAATATACTTCTCTCGTGGGACCGATTCTTCAATATATGAAGAAAGAAAACGATTGGGAGGCAATCTAAGAGAAAGTATCTTAAAGGCCATCAACTACGACCTAAACAACACCATAATATCCTATATCCCCAATACAGCTTCCGTTGCTTTTCAAGGCTTAGCACAATCGTTGAATGAATACATAAACCAAAAGAGAATAAGTAAGATAATAGAGGGTCAAGAAAAAGGCAAACTAACAGAAGAAAGCCTTCAAGAAATCTTTAAACAAGACTCCCTAAGACGCGAATACCTTGTTGTTAAAGACGTAAAGATGAGAACTTTCATTACCAACGACAACGATAGAGATGATATGGTAGCCCATGTTTACGATGTAACCTATGGACAAATCAAAGACTATGTTGATAACCTTGTGGTGCTTGATGATAGCATAGTTAGAGGAACAACCCTTAAACAAAGCATTATTCGGATATTAGATAGGCTCAATCCAAAGAAAATAGTTGTTGCCTCTTCTGCCCCACAAATACGTTATCCTGATTGTTATGGTATAGATATGTCAAGGATGACAGAGTTTATTGCCTTTAATGCAACCATAGATCTTTTGAAAGAAAGAAATCTGACGCATATAATAGATGAGGTTTATCAAAAATGTAAGGCACAAGAACGACTTCCAAAAGAAGAAATTATAAACTATGTGAAAGATATCTATAAACCATTTACTACTGATGAAATAACAGCACGCATAACCAAACTTCTTACCCCTGAGGACTGCAAGGCAGAAATAGAAATAGTCTTTCAAACCATAGAAGGCTTACATAAGGCATGCCCAAACCATACAGGCGATTGGTATTTCACAGGAAATTACCCTACCCTTGGAGGAAATCGTATTGTTAATCAAGCCTTCATTAACTACTACGAGGGAAATGGCAAAAGGGCATACTAATAGCCACTACTCTCTTTTGAAGATAATTTTTTAGAATCAAAAGACAATTTATTATCTCTTGATTCTAAAAAATTGAAATCAAGAAAGAGTATTTAGATACTTATTTAAAGTTTTCTGATAATAATTCAAACTCTTTCTTTGCTGAAAAGCCTTTATAGAGTATCCTATAAACAGCATCTGCAATAGGAATTTGAGCATTATGTTCCTTATTAAGCACGTGAATACAATTGGCTGCGTAATATCCTTCGGCAACCATACGCATTTCCAATTGAGCAGAACTAACCGAATAGCCCGAACCTATCATTTGTCCAAAGGTTCTATTTCTGGAATGTTGCGAGTATGCCGTTACTAATAAATCACCAAGATATGCTAAATTATTTACATTTCTCTCAGGCATAGGTGCACAAATTTCTAAGAAATTATCCATCTCTTGCAATCCATTGGCAACAACCACACTTATAAAATTATCCCCAAAGCCTAAGCCCTTACAAATACCAACGGCTAAGGCATAGATATTTTTCAATATTCCAACATATTCTATCCCTTCCATATCGGAAGAAGTTGTAGTATTAACATACCTACACTTAAACTTATCGGCAATATGTTTAGCTAAAAGAGAATTTTGAGAGCCTACGGTCAGATAGGTAAGGTTTTCCTTTGCAATTTCTTCGGCATGAGAAGGCCCACTTATTACTGCCTGATTGGCATAAGAAACTTGATAGGTGTCTCTTAGGTATTGAGCAACTATTTGATTTGTTTCTGGAACAATTCCTTTTATTGCTGAAATAACACTCTTGTCTTTGAAGTCTTCGGGGCTTAATTCTCTGATAGAGCGTGCAAAGAATGCCGAGGGGATAACAAAAAGAAGATTATCGGCTGTGCCGATAACCTTCTTTATATCATTAGAAACTTTTATTTTATTAGTATCAAGTTCACATTGGCTTAAATAGAGGGGATTGTGATTGTACTTTGTTACTCCTTCAACAATTTCTTCTTCTCTTACCCACCAATATACCTTTTTATGTGTTTCAGAGGCAATCTTTACAATTGCTGTTGCCCAACTACCACTTCCAAATATTGCAATCTTCATTTCTTATGTCTTATAAACCTAATACTTTCTTTCCTTGTTCAAAGCGTATGTCTTTTGGAATATTAGCTCCATTGATTTTGTCTAAGTCTTTTTGAAGAGCAGGACGTATTACACCATTCTCATTATTATAGTTGGTTGCATAGTTAATATCTCCTTCTCCTTCAACCTTAATAATAAGTGCTACCCAACTATCCATAGCTTGCTTTGCTTTTGCAAAATCAATTACATACTTACCTTCACTATTGCGAACAAAAACACCATTGTCTTCAAAATAGTTAAAGCACATCATATTTGCTTTTCCATGTGCTGAGGCTGCACCAAAACGAACCGAACGTAAAATACCAGCAATAAAGGTTGCATAAGCATCTTCTTGGGTAATATTTGTAATCTCTCCCTTTTCAATTAAGGAGGTAACCATATAAAGTCCTAATATATCAGCTTTTGCTTCTTCCCAAGCAGAATATTGATTGCCTAAGGCCTTTCTAACAGAGCCTTTTCCGTTAATAGTATTCTTTATGCCCAAACCGTGAGCCACTTCGTGGAAGGTAACATTTGAGAAAAAGGCATCAAATTTAATGTTTCCTAATTGCTCTTTAACCATAATTTCATTTGCAATTGGCATAAGGATTTTATCAAACTTAGCCTTCATAGCATTTTTCAATTGAAGGCGTCTTGCTCCTTTTTTGAGTTGTACCTTTTCGTCATTAGGTAGGTTAATAGCAATTGTTTTGCTTCCTGCATTACAATCACCACCATAGAATATAACATCATAAACATTCAAATCAGAATCAGTTCCAGGTATTTCCTTTTTAAATTTTGCTTCAACAGGAAGTTCCTTTTGCAATTGAGGAAGCATAGCAGTAAATTTTGCTAAATCCTTACTCCATTTGTCGTCCTTAACTAAAATAAAAGCTTCATATGCTGCCTTTGACCCAAAGCGGCGATCTTCATAGTTTTCTATTGGTCCAACAACAAAATCAAGTTTAGACTCCTTCATATCCATCCACGCCATATCTGAGGCAAAGTAATCGTCTGTTTGGAAAGCTTTTCTTCTTTCAGTAAGATAAGTTTTCAATCCTTTGTCTTCCGCCAAAGTAATTGCCTTTTCCATTAATGCATCAACCTTTGCCAATTCTTCCTTATACTCTTCTTTGTACCATTTTACAACAAGTTTTCCTTCATTATCGCGACTGATAATTGTATAAAGATTATCCTTGTTCTTATCTTTTAAATCATTATATTCTTTGTCAGTCATATCAATTGGGTAGAAATTAGCTCCCTGAGGCTTTTCTCCAAAACCAGCAGCAAAAGGCTTCATTCCATCAAGTCTTTCCCAAGGACCATAGTTTATCATTGCAAACTCTCTTGTAGCCTCATCAGAGATAGTATCCATATCAGCTTTATTACCATAAGCCTGTTTCCAGAATAAATCATCCATTATTTGGCCAATTTCAAGGAAAACTCTAATTAATTCCTTTTCATTTGCACTTAGGTGAGAAAGGTCTGTCTGCAATTGTACCATTGCAAATTCATCAACTTTTTCTTGCATAGGGCTTTTTGTTTCTTCTTTTTTTGTTTCTTTCTTTTGACAGCTTGCAAATCCAAGAATACAGATTGCAAGGCAAATGTACATTAGTTTTTTCATTTCTTGTTATTATTTATGTTTATAATTCATATATTTCAGCTTGCGAAAATATAAACTTTTTCTCATATATAAAAGTTTTAAGGCTTATGTTTAAGAAAGGAAACCTCAAACATAAGCCTTAAAACAAAAGTCTTGAAAGGTCTTTAAGCCTTTATGACCAATAATACTTTTGAGAAATTATTATCTATTTATTAATAGTAATTTTCTTTGTAACAACTCCATTATCGGTACAAACCTTAACGAAATACATTCCATTAGATAAATTAGAAGTATTAATTTCCATTGTAGTTTGACCAGCTCTAAGTGATTTTGTTCCTAATTCAATTACATTTCTTCCCATTAAATCCATCACTTGAATAGTTGCATTTGAACTTTGAGCCAAATTAATATCTAATGTAGCAATGTCCTTTACAGGATTAGGATAAATATTCATAGAAGTGATAATTCCATCAATATCTTCTAAGCCGATAAGTGATGTAATATTAATAGGTCTTTGTTCTTTTGATCCAAAAGCACCATTAGATTGACCTATTATAACTCCATCTCTACCTACTAATTTATAGTTCCCACCAGGATTATTGCCTAAAAGACCATCTCCCCAGTCGTCTGTGATTGTAAATATGTAACAACCTTTTTCAGTGAAATTAAATGTAACAGTATCAAATCGGTATGCCCCATCTTGATAAGGTCCACCTTGTTTAATTATGTTTCCATTTACATCTGAAATATTCCATTTTGTTTCACTTCCATATTTATCTGTTTTAAGATATAATGTTACATCTCCTTTAGCGTCTTTTGAAGGCTGAGGAGTTTTAAGATAGCCATAAAATGCTCCTCCATACAATTCAGCTGAATTTGCATTAAGGTCGCTTGAAGCTGAATTTAATTCAGATATGTAGGCAAAATAACCTTTAACAGAATTATTATAAGGAACAGTTAAGTCAGGAAGTAATATGTCTGCTATTGCTCCTGCGTTTATTGGAGTAGTATATGTGACGGAAAGAAAGTCATTAGTATTTATTTCTTGATACTTAACTACAACATTATTTATAGGTTCATTACCCTCATTCTTTAATTTAAATGTTAAAATTGCATCTGTTGTGCCCGAACAATCAGAAACATTGGAAGAAGCTTGTAATACAGCGAATATCTTATTATTAACTTCATTTGTATATTCTCCCCAATTCATTTCTGCAGATGCTCCAGTATAAATCTCTTGGGTATTTTTTGCAATAAATGCAACAACATGAAGATCTTTCAAAATCAAAGGGATATTATTTATATGTTGAGGTAATTCGTAAACATATCTTTTTGAAAAGAATGTTCCTGAATTGATAACAGCTCCATTCCCAACCAAAGGATCTCCGTATTGATTAGAAAATAGATGGCGTAGCATATGCATATGTAGGTATTGACCATTAACAACTTGAGTAGGATTGCTTGTCATACTCGCCTGAGGACCAAATATACTATCTTGCAATAATGCAACATTAAGCATATTTATGTTAGTTGTTGCGTCGCCTGTATAATAAATTTCAACATCAACGGTAATTATTCTTGTTATAGTATCTATATAGGCTTTAGATGCAACATTCACAAATGAAGGTTCCCCCATTACAATGCCTGCAGCTTGTGGCCAATTAGATCTATAAAGGTCTGTAACTGCTCCTGAAAAAACTCTACGGTTAATAGTTCCTGCTGGATAACCTGATAATCCTGTTTGAGCAGCGAGAGCATCTCCCCAAATTGTTTTAAAGTTAGGATTATTAGGTGCAAAAGGACCTTGATGAATATTAATTATAGAAACTCTTCCTGGGTTTGCAGCAGCAATCTCATTTGCTATTCTATGTCCATCAGGACAATAGCCACAATTTACTCCTGTATATTCTTCCAGAACCACATTCTTATTAGAAGGTGTTGTTGAAACAAATGTTGGTTGAGCCATAGCTCCAAAAGCTAAAAAGCTACCCAACAATAATAAAGTAATCTTTTTCATGTTTGTTTTGTTTTAATTTGTATTATATTATGTTATAACTATTTTTCAATGTGCAAATGTATAAATAAAATTATGACTTCCAAATTAAAATGAAGTTTTTTTTGAAAATCTTTCAAGCGGCTTTGATATTTAGATAATTATAATGAGAGAAAATAATACACAATCACTTTTTTATGTAAGAGATATGAGTTCTTCATAGATAAAGATAATTAATTAATCTCTTTAAACCTTAGTTATAACGAGATTAAAACAACGCTTTGATAAACTCAAAACCCTATTTTCACGACCCTTAAACGAAGAGTTTATGAGCACGAAATGGCATTTCATCGCAACGAAATGGCATTTCGTTTTGATGAGATGGCATTTCATATATAACGAAATGCCATTTCGTGCTCATAAAGATTAGGTTTTAGTGTCGCAAAAAGGCTGTTTTGAGCTCATCAAGACTAATAATTAACTTGTCTTTAATAAGGTTTAAGGATTATAATCTCAAAATAGCATGAAATATTTTGTAGTTGTGTTGTGAATATGAATGGAGAATATTTTTTTGAACTTAAAAAATAATCCTAAGCAAAAGGAAAAAGAGCTTAGGATTATTGAAAGAAAGTGTCCTCGCGGGGATTCGAACCCCGGACCCATTGATTAAGAGTCAATTGCTCTGCCAACTGAGCTACGAAGACCTAAAACTAAGGTTTAGTTTTGAGTTTGCAAAGATATTCTTTTTTCTTATACAGACATATTTTTTCTTTATTATTTTTTAGATTTTATGTCAATTTTATTGTATCTTTATATGATTTTTATTCCTTTTTTATCCAATTTCATAATATTTAATTTCCCTCATATCTTGTGATTTAAAGGAATTTTTTGGTTTTTTTCTTTTAAAATTCGTTCATACAAATAAAAATGTTTAACTTTGACCCCTCTTTTTAAGGGAAGAAAATAGTGAATTTATAAAATTAATTATCGTAAAAACATTTTGAATTTATGACTGGATTAAACGTATTATTACAAGCAGCTATGGATTTAGCTCCTTTGGCTTATGGTTTGGCTGCAATTGGTGCAGGAGTGGCTGCAATTGGTGCAGGAGTTGGTATTGGTAATATTGGACGTTCTGCTATGGACGCAATTGCTCGTCAGCCTGAGGCCTCTGGCGATGTTCGTTCTAATATGATTGTTGCTGCTGCTTTGGTGGAAGGTGCTTCTTTGTTCGCAATTGTAACTTGTTTATTAATTGTATTTATGAAGTAGTAAGCTCTTTACAATTAATGAGAGCTTTTATCTAAGAAATTTTTAATTTAATTTTTATGGGACTTATTACTCCTGGGCTGGGTCTATTATTTTGGATGACGTTAGTATTCCTAATATTACTATTTATATTAGGGAAGTTTGGGTGGCCTGTTATTTCTAAAATGATTAATGAAAGGGAAACTCTTATCCAAAATTCATTAGACGAGGCTCAAAAGGCAAGACAAGAGATGCAACAACTTCAATTCAATAATGAAGTTTTGCTAAAACAAGCTATGGAGCAAAGAGATGAGATATTGAAAGAGGCTCGTCTTTTGGGGGAAGAGATTAAGGAAGAGTCTAAAATAAAGGCTCAAGAGGAGGCTCAAAGAATTGTGGCTTCGGCTCGTGAGAGTATCAATTATGAAAAACTTCAAGCTATGACCGAGCTCAAAAACCAAATAGCTCAATTCTCAATAGACATTGCAACAAAGGTGTTGGAGCAAGAGCTTTCAGATAAAGATATTGATAAGAAAATTATTGAAAAAAGAGTTTCTGACTTCAATTTTAATTAATAAGAAATATGAGTTCAAGTATTCTTTCTTCTCGTTATGCTCGTTCGCTTTTTGATTTGGCAAAAGAGATGAATTTACTGGAAAAGGTAAATAATGATATGTCTTTTGTGAAAAAGGTGTGTAATGAGAATGCTATTTTAAATGCCATTATGAAGAATCCTAATATAAATATTGGCAGTAAGAAGGGCATAATAAAGGATATATTTGAGTCTAAGATAGAGAAGATTTCATTGGATTTCATTATACTTTTGGTTCAAAAGCGTAGGGTTGTTTTTCTTAAAGAAATAGCTCAGGAGTTTCAAGTTATTTATAATGATTATAAGGGAATAAAGGTCGCAACTTTAATTGTGGCTAACCCAACAACAAATGAAATTAAAAACAAGATAATTGCAATATTTGAGAAAGAATTAAACTGCAAGATTGAATTAATAGAGAAAATAGATAATTCAATTATAGGTGGTTTTAAGATAATTGTTGATAATAAGGTTTATGATGCTTCGGTTTTAAATCAATTATCAATATTGAAGAAATCATTTGCAAAGAATTTATACGAAAAGGGATTTTAATAAGAAAGAGATATGGTAGATATTAAACCTTCAGAGGTTACAGCGATATTGCGTAATCATTTATCTGATGCCAATTTAGAGGCTTCATTAGAAGAAGTAGGAACTGTTCTTACTGTTGGAGATGGGATTGCTCGTGTTTACGGATTAAATAATGCTCAAAGTGGGGAGTTAATAGCTTTTGACAACGGAGTACAAGGCATTGTTCAAAACTTAGAGGAAGATAATGTGGGCGTTGTTATTTTGGGAGATAGTGAAGATATTAATGAAGGAGATATTGTAAAACGTACTAATAAAATTGCTTCCATTAAAGTGGGAGAGGGTTTGGTTGGTAGGGTTATTAATACTGTTGGAGAGCCGATTGATGGTAAAGGAAATATTGAAGGGGAGTTATTTGAAATGCCTTTGGAAAGAAAAGCCCCTGGAGTTATTTTCCGTCAGCCTGTTAATGAGCCTTTACAAACAGGGATAAAAGCAATTGACTCCATGATACCTATTGGAAGAGGACAAAGAGAGTTAATTATTGGAGACCGCCAAACAGGTAAAACAGCAATAGCAATAGATACTATAATAAATCAAAGAGAGTTCTATGACCAAGGAAAGCCTGTCTATTGTATATATGTAGCTTGTGGTCAGAAGGGCTCAACCATTGCCAATATAGTTAGGACATTAGAAGAAAAAGGAGCAATGGAATATACCATTGTTGTTGCAGCCACAGCTTCCGATTCTGCAACGCTTCAATTCTATGCCCCTTTTGCAGGAGCTTCAATTGGAGAGTTTTTCCGTGATACAGGAAGGAGTGCATTAGTTGTTTACGATGATTTATCCAAACAAGCCGTTGCTTATCGCGAAGTTTCTCTTCTTTTACGTCGTCCACCAGGACGTGAAGCATACCCTGGTGATGTGTTTTATCTTCATTCAAGACTTTTGGAAAGAGCTGCCAAAATCATTAAAGAAGATAGTGTAGCAAAAAATATGAATGATTTGCCAGAGTGTTTAAAAGATAAGGTAAAGGGAGGAGGTTCTTTAACAGCTCTTCCTATTATTGAAACACAAGCTGGCGACGTTTCGGCATATATTCCAACAAATGTTATATCAATTACAGATGGACAGATATTCTTAGAGAATAATCTATTTAATGCAGGCATTCGCCCTGCAATTAATGTTGGTATCTCTGTATCTCGTGTTGGAGGTAATGCACAAATAAAATCAATGAAAAAGATAGCAGGAACTTTAAAACTTGACCAAGCTCAATTTCGTGAATTGGAAGCTTTCTCAAAGTTTAGTTCAGACCTTGATGCAACAACCAAATTAGTAATTGAGAAGGGTAAGCGTAATGTTGAAATACTAAAACAAAAACAATACTCTCCAATGAAAGTAGAACATCAAATTGCTATTATTTGTTGTGGAGTTAAAGGTTGGTTGCAAAATGTTCCAACAAACAAAATACCTGATTTTGAAAAAGATTATCTCTTTACCTTAGAGCATAACCATAAGGAAATTTTAGAAAATTTGCGTAAAGGTATCCTTGATGATAATATTTTAAATTCTTTGGAGAAGATTGCAAAAGATAAGTCGGCTAAATATTCATTATAATGGCAAACTTAAAAGAGGTACGAAATAGAATAGCATCTGTTGGTTCAACAATGCAGATAACATCCGCAATGAAGATGGTTTCTGCATCTAAATTGCGTAGAGCTCAAAATTCTGTTGTAGCACTTCGCCCTTATTCAGCACTACTTTCTAAAATTATTTCTAACATAATGGACGATGAAAATGAACTTATGGAGAGTCCTTATGGAAGAAACGAGAAATTAGATAAAGTTCTTTTAATTGTTCTTTCTTCAAACAAAGGATTGTGTGGAGGTTTTAATTCAAACATAATTAAAGAAGTTAGAAAAAGAGTAGAACAAATATATCAACAAGACAAATATATCAAAGTAGATATAATGAGTTTTGGGAAGAAAACATCAGAATATTTATGTAGGAGTAAAGAATGTGAGGTGATAAAAACAGATGACGCTATCTGGGATAATCTTACATTTGAGAAAGTAAACCTCATTGCTCAAGAAGTAATGAAGTTATTTGTAAGTAAAAAATACGATAGGGTTGAAATAATATACAATAAATTTAAGAATGCAGCAACTCAAATAATATCTAACGAAGTATTCCTTCCGCTTAGTTCTCTTTCAGATAGTGAAAATAAAACGATAAACAAATTCTATATATTTGAACCTTCAAGAGAAGACATAATTCAGAATATTCTTCCCCAAGCCTTAAAAACACAGTTCTTCCGTTGCTTTTTAGATAGCTTTGCAGCCGAACACGGAGCAAGAATGACAGCAATGCACAAGGCAACAGACAATGCAGAAGGATTATTAAAAGAACTTAAACTTTCTTACAACAAAGCCCGTCAATCTGCAATTACTAACGAAATAATAGAAATTAGCTCTGCTGCCGAAGCATTAAACGGATAATTTTATGAGATTTGAAGTAGACTTTCTTGTTTTAGGTTCAGGAATTGCTGGACTTAGCTTTGCATTAAAAGTAGCTGACTATGGTAAAGTATGTATAATTACCAAAGATAATGCTTCCGAAAGTTCAACAAAATACGCACAAGGAGGAATTGCTGCCGTAATGTATTCCCCTGACAGCTACGAAAAGCATATTCAAGACACTTTAATTGCAGGAGCAGGAATTTGCGATGAGAAAGCTGTTAGGATAACAATAACAGAAAGCACTGAAAGAGTAAAAGAACTAATTAGATGGGGAACAAATTTTGACAAGAAGTCATCCGGTGCTTTTGACCTTGCAAGAGAAGGAGGTCATTCCGAATTCAGAATACTTCATCATCAAGATAACACAGGTTTTGAAATAGAGAGAGCCTTACTTGAAAGAGTTAAATCGCACCCAAACATAATAATAAAAGAGAAACAATACACAATAGACCTTATCACTCAGCACCATTTGGGAGAGGAAGTAACACGTCATAGGAAAGATATAGAATGTTATGGAGCCTATGTTTTAAACCAAATTGACAATTCAATAGACACTTATTTAGCAAAGTTTACCCTTTTGGCAACAGGAGGGAATGGGAATGTTTACAACACAACCACCAATCCAATTATTGCAACCGGAGACGGACAAGCAATGATACATCGTGCCAAAGGACATCTTGCCGATATGGAATTTGTTCAATTCCACCCAACCTCTCTCTATAATCCATTAGAAAAGCCTTCCTTTTTAATTACAGAAGCAATGCGAGGAGCAGGAGGAATTCTCAAAACAATAGATGGCAAGACCTTTATGGAGAAATACGACAAAAGAGAATCCCTTGCCCCAAGAGATATTGTTGCAAGAGCTATTGACAATGAGATGAAAGTAAGGGGTGATGACCATGTTTACTTAGATTGCAGAAGCATAAATAAGCAAGAGATTATAAATCATTTCCCAAATATTTATGCCAAATGTCTTGAAATAGGGGTCAATATAACGAAAGATATGATACCAGTTGTTCCTGCGGCACACTACTCTTGCGGAGGAGTTGTGGTAGATAGCTACGCCAGAACAACAATCAAAAATCTTTATGCCTCAGGCGAATGTGCCAGAACAGGACTTCATGGAGCCAATCGTTTGGCTTCAAATTCTTTGCTTGAAGCAATAGTATTTTCACATAGAGGAGCCTTGGACTGCATAAGTAGGCTTAAAAACGTGGAAATAAATACCGCAGTTCCCGATTGGAATGCCGAAGGAATGGTCTTGAATGAAGAGATGGTTCTTATCTCTCAATCGGTAAAAGAATTGCAGCAAATAATGTCAAATTATGTTGGAATAGTTCGTTCTGAACTTCGCCTGCAAAGAGCCTTCAATAGAGTAGGCTTAATATATACTGAGACCGAAGAGCTCTATAATCGCTCTGTTTTAACTCCAAAACTATGCGAGTTAAGAAACCTAATAGCCAATTGCTACCTTATAATAAAAATGGCTATGGCAAGAAAAGAAAGCGTAGGATTGCACTACTTGGTAAATAGTTAGCAGTTTATTTCTCAAATTTCTTGAATTTGCTGGCTCAGGGTTTTTATTAACAAATAGTTTTCCCCTAATTACAAATCTTATAATTCTTCTTTGGAAGACAACGTATTATTCCGTCAAGTTCAAGATTTAAAAGACAAGAAGCAATTATAGTAGGACTCAGAGCACAAGCAAAAGATATATCATCAATATTAATTTCGTCCTTACTTGCAATTATATCGTAGATTATCTCTTCGTGTTTTGTGAGTTTGGAAGGCTTCTTATGAATAGGTTCAGCTTGTTTTGGTAAAGCAATATCCCAATTCATTATCTGAATAATATCATTTGTATTATGTATTATATGAGCTCTTTGACTGCTTATTAAATAATTGCAACCCTCACTAAACTCATCGTTAATTCTTCCTGGGAGTGCAAAAACCTCTCTATCGTATTGGTTAGCTAAGTCTGCGGTAACCAATGAGCCGCTTTTCTTTGCAGCCTCCACAACTATAACACAATCACATAAACCTGCAATTATCCTATTTCTTTTTGGGAAATTATACCTCTCAGGCTTGGTTTTGGTCATAAATTCTGTGATTAAACCACCATGCTTTGTCATTTCCATTGCCAAATCTTGGTGTTCCTGAGGATAAATCATATCTAAGCCATGCCCCAAAACAGCAAAAGTTGGAATCTCTTCTTTCAAACTCCGTTTATGTGATATAATATCTATGCCATAAGCTAATCCGCTAACCACCGAAATACCATATCCCTTCAAATCATTAATAATCTTTTCGGTTAGTTCTTTCCCATACTCTGTTGGCTTTCTTGTCCCCACTATTGCAACCATACGTTTATTATTCAAATCTTGATTGCCTTGATAAAAAATGCAAATAGGGAAATCGTAAATCTCTAAAAGTCGTTTTGGATAGTCCTTATCCTTAAAGAAAAGGCAGTTAATACCATATTTTTCCATAAACTCCATCTCTTTTTCACACTTATCAAACATTCTTTTATTAATAATATCGTCTATGGTCTTTGTTTTGGACTTAAAAATCTTCTCCAAATTTGCTCTACTCTCATTAAAAAACTCTTCTGTTGAAGAATAAATATTCATTATCTCCTTTGCCGTAGCAGGACCTATACCGTGAATATTTGCAAAAGCAATATCGTAAATAGATGTCATAATTTAAAGCCTTTTTCAATGGTTTTTCCCAACAAAATTAGTATTTTATTTCTAATTAATCTCAATCGCATAGCAAATATACATTATTATCTTATTCTAAGATTAAGTTTTGTTTGAACCAAGATTTGATTCTAATTTTCTGAAACTTGATTCTAAATTTTTAAAACTTGATTCTAATTTTCTGAAACTTGATTTTAATTTTTTAGAATCAAATTCCAATAACTAAGGATATAAATTTTGCATCACAAAATAAGATGTATGCATTTGGAATTAATATTAAATGGAATTGAGATGAGGTAAATAAAGAGTTATTTTTGATTTGAGATTGAGTTTTAGGAATAATAATGTAATTTTGCATTATGAATAATGTTGTGAATAAGAAAAAAATTATAAACGATCCTGTTTATGGATTTATTAATATCCCTTCTGGAATTATTTTTGATTTATTAGAGCATAGTTATTTGCAACGTTTACGCCGAATAAAGCAATTGGGATTAAGCAATTTGGTTTATCCTGGTGCCGAACATACAAGGTTCTCTCATTCAATTGGAGCTATGTTTTTAATGAATCAAGCCTTAGATGTTTTAAAGCAAAAGCAAGAACCCATAACAAATGAAGAAACAGAGGCTTCCTTAATAGCAATTCTCTTACACGATATTGGACATAGCCCATTTTCGCATTGCTTGGAGCATTTCTTTTTTGAGGAATCACACGAAAAGGTTTCCTTAAAACTTATGAAAAGGATAGGGGTTTCCGATATGGTTGTTGATATATTTTCTAATAAATACTCAAAACGTTTTCTTCATCAATTGGTTTCTTCTCAACTTGACGTGGATAGGTTAGATTATTTAACAAGAGATAGTTTCTTTACGGGAGTTTCGGAAGGAGTAATAGGAACAGAGAGAATTATTAAGATGCTTGCTGTTAAAGATGATGAGTTGGTTGTTGAGCAAAAAGGAATTTATTCCATTGAGAAGTTTATTATTTCAAGGCGATTGATGTATTGGCAGGTTTATATGCATAAAACTGTTGTTGCCGCAGATATTCTCATTAGAACTATTCTCGAAAGGGCAAGAGAAATTCAAGCCAAAGGAATAGAAACTACTGAATTTATTTCTCCTTCGTTTGCTTATTTTATTAAGAATGGAACCAGAACTCTTGAAGATGATAAAGCCGTAGATTGCTTTGCTTTGCTCGATGATACGGATATTTGGAACGCAATTAAAGTTTGGTCAAAGAGCAATGACTTTATTCTTTCATATCTTTCGCAATGCTTAATCGATAGACGCTTAGGAAAGATACAAATTCAAGATAAGCCTTTTTTGGAGCAGGATATTGAAAAAACGATAGAAGAGTTTTACTCTTTGGGAAGCCTAAGTAAAGAGGATTTAAGCTCTTATTTTGTGTTGAAAGATGAGTTAGAGAATAAGGCTTATAGCTTTCAAGATGACAAAATAAATATTTTGTTTAAGAATGAAGAGGTTAAGGAAATATTTAATGCTTCTGACCAATTGGATGAAAGGTTTTTAAGTAAGGAAATTAAGAAATATTATTTGTATAAATTGCTTATTAAATAGCAATTAAGGGTTTATTTGTTGAAGTTTTTTACAAACTAATTTGTTTCTTTTATAACTAATTTGTACCTTTGACAAGTTTTTATCTTACATTTGAAATTTAATTTATAGAATAATTTAATGATGAAAAAGTATTTATTATTTGCAGTTTTGCTAACCATTATGTTTGGTTCGTGCAAGCAACGTCCAGCTAAGGAAGATATTATTGGTAAACCAGAAGTTGAAGTTAAAGATGGGAAGCTTACTCCTGAGGTACTTTGGGCTTTTGGAAGAATTGGAGATGTTTCAGTTTCTCCTGATGGGAATAAAGTTTTATTTACCGTAAAGTATTTTGATGTAGCTTCAAACAAAGGAAACTCCGAAATCTATTCAATGAACACTGACGGAACAGATGTTAAGCAGCTTACAAAATCTTCTGGTAGCGAATGGAATGCTGCTTGGAGTCCTAATGGAGAAAGAATAGGTTTTTGTTATGCCGACACTGATGGAGTTCAAATCTATGAAATGAACTTAGAAGGCAAGGATAGGAAGAAAATATCTAATGTTAAAGAGGGAGATATTGAAGGTTTTTCTTATTCTCCTGATGGGAAGAAAATCCTTTATATCAGAGCAATCTCTAAGAAAGATAAATATGCCTACTTGAAAGAAGGTTTAGATAAAACAACAGGAAGAATTAATGATGACCTTGCTTACAGACATTGGGACACATGGGTAGATAATATTCCTCAACCTTTTGTTGCGGATTTTGATGGTAAAGAATTAAAGAATGCAATTAACCTCTTGGAAAATACAGAATTTGAATCGCCAATGCGTCCTTGGGGAGGAATGGAACAATTAGCATTTTCACCAGATTCTAAGCAAATTATTTATACTTGTAGGAAGAAAACAGGAAAAGAATATGCTTTTTCAACTAATTCCGACCTTTATCTTTATGATATTTCCTCAAAACAAACCACAAATCTTACAGAAGGCATGATGGGTTATGACCAAAATCCAACCTTCTCTTCTGATGGGAAGTATTTGGCTTGGGAAAGTATGGAAAGAGATGGCTATGAGGCCGACAAAATTCGCCTTATGGTTATGGACTTATCCTCAAAACAAATCAAGGACTATTCAAAAGACTTTGACCAAAATGCAATTGGATTAAAGTTTTCTAAGGATAATAAAAGTATTTATTTCATTTCAGACTATCAAGGTAAAGATGATATTTATCAATTAACACTTGCCGACAATAGCATCAAGAAAATAACTAACGGAATCCACGACTATACTTCTGTAATGTTTGCAAAGGATAAACTTATTGGTACTAAGATGAGTATGTCGCAACCAATAGAGATTTATTCTGTAAATCCTGCAAATGGGGAAGAAAAAAACATTTCAAATATTAACAAAGACCTTTTAGCAAAAGTTAAAATGGGAGAAATAAAAGAGCGTTGGTTTAAGGCAACCGACGGAAAAGACTTGCATTCTTGGATTATTTATCCTCCTGATTTTGATTCTACAAAAACATATCCAACAATTCTTTATTGCGAAGGAGGACCTCAATCAACAGTTTCTCAATTCTGGTCTTATCGTTGGAATTTCCAGATTATGGCTGCTCATGGCTATATTATAGTTGCTCCAAACCGTAGAGGGCTTCCTGGTTTTGGTCAACAGTGGAACGAACAAATAAGTGGCGATTATGGTGGTCAATGTATGAAAGACTACTTAACTGCAATAGATGAAATGACAAAAGAACCTTATGTTGATAAAGAACGTTTAGGTTCTGTTGGTGCAAGTTTTGGAGGCTATTCTGTATTCTGGCTTGCAGGAAACCACAATAAGAGATTCAAATGTTTTATTGCTCACAACGGAATGTTTAATTTAGAACAACAATATTTGGAAACAGAAGAAATGTGGTTTGTAAATTGGGACTTAGGAGGAGCTTATTGGGATAAAAATAATAAAACAGCACAAAAGAGTTTTGCAAACTCTCCTCATAAATTTGTGGACAGATGGGATACTCCAATTTTAGTAATTCATAGTGAGTTTGATTATAGAATAGTTGCTTCGCAAGGAATGGCAGCTTATAATGCAGCACTCATTAAAGGAGTGCCTGCACGTTATCTTTATTTCCCTGACGAATCACATTGGGTACTTAAACCTCAAAATGGAATACTTTGGCAAAGGAATTTCTTTGATTGGTTAGACAAGTGGTTAAAACCAACAATTCAGGTCAAAGAATAATACTAAATAAAACCGCATTATATAAAAGCAATTAAATAATAAAAAATAAATAAAGCAAATGGAAATTATTGGAAAATTTTTAAAAGCCTTACCAGAAGTAACAGGCGAATCGCAGAGAGGACCCTGGGTAAGAGGAGGATTTGTAATAGAAACAGAAGAACAATTCCCAAAACAAGTAGCTTTTTCTCTTTGGGGAGAAGATAAGGTTGCAGTTGTTAGAACTATGCCTTTAAATACACAAATTAAAGTGTTTTTCTCTCCTGAATCGAGAGAGTTTAATGAGAAATGGTACACCGATTTGAGATGTTTTAGAATAGATACTTTTAATCCAATTACATCAGGCTTGCAACCTACAAGTGGTGAATCAACTTATGGAGCATCTACGTCAAAACCTCAAATGCCTACCTCTCAATCATCTTCTTCCACTATGCCGACAGAAGAGTATGGTTCTTTTAACAATATAGAGCCAGAGGCAGACAACGATCTTCCATTCTAAAAAGAATTTTAAGGTATAAGCCTTGAATTTAATCAAAAAAGACTTAGTTTTTTATAGAAAAAACTAAGTCTTTTGTTTTAAAAGATTTGACTTTATTAGATACTTATAAAGTCTTTTTCAAATAAGAATTTGACAACACATAAATCAATCCAAAAAAGAACGTTCCCATACTTTTTTCCAGCATTGATTCAAAAAGAAAACTAAATCCAATAAGACAAAAAATCATAAACAAAAAATACTCTTTTTGTTTTATCATTATAATCATTGGGATTAAGAACACAAGAATCAGAATAATTAATCCTACAAGTCCTAATGCAATTGTTGTTTGAAGAAATTGATTATGGGCATTATAATATTTACCAAAATCAGCATCATTATCTATGTAAAATTTATTTAATGTAGATTTTACATCACCCGTTCCAGCACCAAACACTGAACTTTGTAGAATTATTTTATGAGCATTTAAATCAACAAATTTACGTTGAGAACCTGTGTTTTTCTCTGCTTTTAATTCCACATTAGCATAATATTTATATCTATTATTAAATGCATCTAAATTAAAAACAAGAGTATAGAAAGCAATAATAAATAATAGTGATATTATAGCAAAAGACTTATTTTTCTCAACAAATAAAGCATCTGTAATAATGTATACATATGCCATAGTAATAAGAAATATTCCACTGGTAGAATTAAGAAATAAGAAAAATATTGTTATGATTAAAAAAGCAGTGTATTTTAATATATAGTTAATAAAAGGCTTTAAATTAAACAGCTTAACTAAGGGAGCTTTATATGTAATAATTAGTGATATCGCAGCAATTAACGCAAAATATGATGGCTGACCAGTTAAATTAACATAAGATATTTGAGGAAATATTGGGAGCTTATTTTGAATTGCAAAATTAATTCCAATTCCAAATCTAAATATAATGAATACTAACAATCCAATAATAATACTTACAAATGCAATCCAGACATATTTTTTATTTAAAATATTTTTAGGAATAAACATAAAAACTAGTGGGAATAATAATAACGGAAGTTTAACTTGTAAATCAAAGAATGCTTCATTTTTATCTGTTGAATATAAAACGCCAACAATATGTAGTAAATAAAAAAACAATAAAAGTAAGCTATTATCAAAATAAACATTCTCTTTTAAAGAATGAGACTTAGTTGAATAAGTTAATATAATCAATAAAATTAGGATTGTAAGAGAGAGAGATTTGAAAAAAGGAGGTAAAAAGATTGAGAAGCAAATAAAAATCAGAGAAATTACTATTGATTTGTCAATAAAAGTTTTAAGGATTTGTTTCATAAACAATGTTTTTACGATAAATGTATAAAACGAATTAAATGCAAATATACGCATTTTGAATATTATTTGTACATTTGTAAGTTGAAAAATAGGAATTACAGGTTAAAAATTAATGAAATGAAAGTAGTAATATTTGCAGGAGGAATGGGAACTCGCATATCCGAGGAATCGCATTTAAAACCAAAACCTATGATAGAGATAGGCTCTAAACCTATGCTATGGCATATTATGAAGATTTATTCTCACTACGGATTCAATGAATTTATTATTTGTTTAGGCTATAAAGGACAGATTATTAAAGAATACTTTTTAAATTATTTCCTTTATAACTCAGATGTAACAATTGACTTAGAGAGTAATAAATTAGAGATACATAAATCTTTTTCCGATAATTTTAAGGTTACTTTAGTTGAAACAGGATTAGAAACAAAAACAGCTGGCAGATTACAACAAGTTCAAAAATACATAGGAAACGAAACCTTTATGCTTACTTATGGAGATGGAGTGGCAGATATTGACTTGAATGCATTATTAGAATATCATAAACAAAAAGGGAAAATAGCAACAGTAACAGCAGTCCAACCTGAAGGAAAGTTTGGAGGAATGGAATTAGATGATAAAGACAATGTAACAGTTTTTAAAGAAAAACCAAAAGGAGATGGCTCTTGGATTAATGGAGGTTTTTTTGTTTTGGAACCAAAGGTGTTTGATTATCTTCAAGGAGATGTAAATAACATTATGTGGGAAGATGCTCCAATGGAAAATTTGGCAAATGATAATGAATTAAATGCATTCAAACATAGAGGTTATTGGCGTTGTATGGATGCATTAAGGGATAAAAATGATTTAGAACATGCTTGGAAAACTAATAATGCTCCTTGGAAGACATGGTAAAAGGATTAGAAATATACAGAGAAAAAAAGATTTTTATAACAGGTCATACAGGCTTTAAAGGGGCTTGGTTAGTAAAGCTTTTGTCTTTATCAGGAGCTAAAATAATGGGTTATAGTTTAGCACCAAATACAGAACCTAATCTTTTTTCTATCTTTGAAATAGAAAAACTTTGTAAAAGTATTATAGGAGATATTAGAGATAAAGAAAATCTAACAAAGCATATATTAGACTTTAAACCAGATTTTATTTTCCACCTTGCAGCTCAACCTATTGTTCTTGCCTCTTATGAAAGTCCTGCATATACTTTTGATGTTAATGTTATTGGTACTGCAAATCTATTAGAGGCTGTTAAGGTATTGAACAAACCAAATTTAAATACAATTATTATAACAACAGATAAGGTTTACGAGAACATTGAAAAAGACTATGCATATAAAGAAACAGATCGTTTAGGAGGTTATGATCCTTATTCTGCGTCAAAGGCTGCAACAGAAATAGTTGTATCGTCATTTAGGTCTTCTTTCTTTAATCCAAATAGTTTTGAAAAGCATAAGAATAAACTCGTATCTGTTAGAGCAGGGAATGTTATTGGTGGAGGTGATTGGGCAAAAGATAGATTGATCCCAGATATAGTAAGGGCAATAAATAACCAAGAGGAACTATCTATTAGAAATCCTAATGCAATTCGTCCATGGCAACATGTCTTTGAACCATTATGGGGTTATCTTTATGTTGGGAAGCTAATGAGTGAAGATAAACTAATTGAAGGATCAATTAACTTTGGCCCTTATACAAATGACACTTTAAAGGTTATTGACATGGTTAATGTTGCAATTAAAACTTGGCAAAAGGGTAGTTATAATTGTCCAGAGTTAAAGAGCACTCCACATGAAGCTAATTTGCTGAAACTAAGTATTGAGAAAGCAATCTCATTAGGATGGACTCCTCAATGGAATGCAACAAAAGCTCTTGAAAAAAGCATAGAGTGGTATAAAACTTTTTATGAAACTCCTAATAAAATTGAGCAGATTACAATAAAACAAATTGAAGAATATTTTAGAGAAGGATAAATAGGTTATAAGATTATGAAACTAATTAGCATTGTTTCTCCTTGCTATAATGAGCAAGATAATGTAGAAACTCTTTACAATGAGGTAAAGAAACAATTTGAATTATTGCCACAATATCAATATGAACATATATTTATTGATAATGCTTCCACTGATAACACAATTAAAATCTTAAAACAAATTGCAGAGAAAGATAAGAATGTTAAGATAATTATTAATTCAAGAAACTTCGGACATATTCGTTCTCCTTATTACGCAATGCTACAAGCCAAAGGTGATGCTGTAATTTCTCTGGTTTCTGATTTGCAAGACCCTCCTGAATTAATACCTACCTTGCTTAATAAATGGGAAGAGGGGTTTAAGATAGTTGTAGGGGTGAAGAAACAATCGGAGGAAAATTTCTTATTCTTTAAGATTAGAAAGATGTATTATAATTTAGTAACTAAACTTTCAGAAGTCCCGCTAATAAAAAACTTCACAGGATTTGGGCTTTACGATAAAGTTGTGATTGAGAATCTAAGAGAGATAAAAGATAATTATCCTTATTTTAGAGGATTGATTTGTGAGGTAGGATTTGAAAAGGCTATAATTGAATACCATCAACCAGTTAGGAAAAGAGGAATAACTAAGAATAACTTTTTTACCCTTTATGATATTGCAATGCTTGGAATAACTTCTCATTCAAAAGTTCCACTAAGGTTAGCAACAATGTTTGGATTTATAACTGCTTTTTTAAGTTTAATTGCTGCCATAGTTTATTTGATTCTCAAAATTATTTATTGGTATTCTATGCCAATGGGACAAGCACCACTTGTAATAGGATTATTCTTTTTCTCATCAATTCAGTTAATTTTTATTGGAATTATTGGGGAATATATTGGCAACATACACACTCATATCATGAATCGTCCATTAGTTATAGAAAAAGAAAGAATAAATTTTTAATATGAAAAGTAAGAATAAGAAAGGATTAGGGGTATCACAAAAGCATATAGATAACACTGGACATAAAATTGAGAGTGGTAATATCCCCGATATTAATCAATTAGGTGCCGAAAAATCAAAGAGCATTTGGAAGTATATCTTCTATGTTTTGGCAGGAATTAGCTTGCTATTACTTATTGTATTAAGTCAAGATGCTGGAATTTCTGGTGATGAATTTTATCATTACGAACAAGCAGAAAATGTATATAAATACTATTTTTCCGCAGGAGAAGACTCAACAGCCGCAGTAATAACAGAAAAATATAACCTACCATACTATGGACAAAGTGTTGATAATTTTGCATACTTTCTAACTCATACCTTAGGCATAGATAATTATATGGGTTGGCGACATGCAATAAACTCTATTATGGGTTGGCTTGCCATCTTATTTGTAGGCTTACTTGTAAAACATATTGGAGGCTGGAAAGCAGGAGTCTTTGCAATGATACTTATGTTACTATCACCACGTTTTATAGGGCATTCATTTAATAACTTGAAAGATCTTCCTTTGGCAACAGCAACAATAATGTCAATCTACTTTATTGTTAAACTCTTAGATGAGCTACCTAAACTTAGATGGAAAACTATGATTATGCTTACTCTTTCAATAGCTTTTGCAATAAGCGTAAGAATAGGAGGATTGATAGTAATAGGTTATTTTGCATTATTTGCCTTAGTATATTATATATGGAAACGACAAACATTAAAGAAAGAATTCATAAGAGTCTTGCTTTGGAGCCTTGGAATTGTAATTATTGCCTATATAATAGCTGTTCTTACTTGGCCATTTGCCCTAAAATCTCCGATAGATAATCCAAAAGAAACATTGGAGAATATGACTAAATTTGCAATTGCCCTTCGTCAGATATTTGAAGGAGAAGCTCAATGGTCGGATGTTCTTCCTTGGTACTATACACCTAAGTTTATTCTAATGACAATACCTTTGGTGGTAATCGCAGGCTTAATAACAGGACTTGTAATGATGTTCAAAAACAAGAAAAGATGGTTCTATTACTTTGTTTTAATCTTCACATTTGTATTTCCTGTCTTCTGGATTATTATTAATAAATCAAACGTATATGGAGGATGGAGACACGCCATATTTATATATCCTTCATTAGTAGCCTTCGCTGCACTTGGAATAAATGCATTAATTGATGCATTTAAAAGCAAATATATAAAAATAATAACTATAACAGCTTTCGGCGTCTTATGCATAAATCCAATAGCACATTCAATAAGAAATCATCCATACGAATACGTATATTTCAATGAGCTCTCAGGTGCAATGGATAAGGCTTATAGCAATTATGAGTTAGACTATTACTTCCATTCCCTACGAGAAGCATCGGAATGGGTAATAGCAAATGCGAAGAAAGACAACCTAACCAAAGGTGAAAAAATAGTTATAGGTTGCTGGCATCCCAAACCAATAGATTACTATTTCCGACACGATACCGCAAGATTTAAAACCACATTTATTAGATATAACGAACGAGGAGATACCGATTGGGACTACGCAATAATATGCAATACAGGTATTCCTCCCGAACAATTACGCAACGGAACTTTCCCTTTGAAGAATACAGTTTATGAAGTTAAAGTAGATAATAAGCCAATCTGCATAGTAGTAAAACGAGAAGATAAATCAGATTACGAAGCATTTGAACTCAAAAGTAAAGGATTAATCGAAGAAGCAATCCCTCTATATAAGAAAGCAATACTAAAAGATAAGCACAACGAAACCGCAATACTCAACCTTAGCGAGATATATTTAAGGAAGAATATGCCAGACAGTGTTGTAATGCTAACAGACAAAGCCCTTATGTTTAACCCAAAATCTGAAACAGCCAACTACTTTAAAGCCTATGCACTATTCATACAAAACCGCAACCATGAAGCCTTAATCTTATGCGATAAAATAATAAAAGACAACTTCAAATATCAAGGAGCCTACTCCTTAGCCGCCAATATAAAACTCAAAGAACAAGACCTCTATGGAGCAGAAACATATTTAAACGGATTAATAGCAATAGAAAGATTTGACCAACAAACCATGCAGCAACTCCTTGCAATATACCAAGCCTACGGATTAGATCAAAGAAATGCCTACGTAAAACTCTATTCCACCCTATCTGAACACTACAAAAAAGCAGGTAACAAAAAGTTAGCTCAGGAATACGAAGAAGCAATAAAACAAATATATAATAATAATTAATAACAAAAAAGAATGAAAGCAGTAGAAATTAAAAAAGACATTTACTGGGTTGGAGCAATAGATTGGAAGCTAAGAAACTTCCATGGCTACCTCACACAAAGAGGATCTACCTATAACGCATACTTAATAATAGATGAAAAAATAACCCTAATAGACACCGTTAAAGGCTATCTAACTAAGGAACTAATAGAAAGGATAGCAGATGTAATTGACCCAAAGAAGATAGATTATGTAATATCCAACCATGTAGAGATGGATCATTCGGGAGCAATGCCAGAGATAATGAAGATGTTGCCCAATGCCAAAGTCATAACCTCACAAGCAGGAGAAAAGGAACATAAAGTAATCTATAAAGAAAATTGGAACTTTCAGGTAGTAAAATCAGGAGACACCCTTAACATCGGCAAAAGAAACCTTCACTTTGTGATGACCCCAATGGTACACTGGCCAGACAATATGGTAACCTATTGCCCAGAAGAGAAGATGCTATTCTCAAACGATGCCTTTGGACAACATATAGCTTCGTCCGAGCGATTTGATTACGAGTATCCGGTAGAGACCATATTGGAAGAGGCAAAGAAGTATTACGCCAATATCGTTTTACCATATTCCTCACAAGTAGTTGGAGTAATGAGTATAGTTCGCACCTTAGAATTAGCCTACATTTGCCCAAGTCATGGCATTATATGGAAAGAGAACATCCCATTAATCCTTGAAAATTACGACAAATGGGCATCCAATAAGACCGATAAGAAGGCCGTAATAGTTTACGATTCCATGTGGGATTCCACCGAAAAGATAGCCCAAAAAGTTAAGCAAGCCTTTGAAGATAAGCAATATCACTACTATATATACGACCTCAAAGACACACATATCTCCGATATAATGACCCAAATCATAGAAGCAGAATATATCTGTATCGGCTCACCAACCCTCAATAAAGGCATTCTACCCACAGTAGCGGCCTTTTTAACCTACCTCCAAGGCTTAGCCCCAAGAGGCAGAAGAGCCATTCTATTCGGAAGTTATGGCTGGGCACAGGCCAATATGAAAGCAATGGAGCGCTACATGGAAGAAAGCAACATAGAAGTAAAACTAAGAATAAACATCAATTTTATTCCAAGTTTAGAGCAACTAAACCAAGTAAAAGAAGAAGTTCTATCAGTTATTTAAGCCCCTTTCCCCAAATGATTAACGATAAATACTCAGAGCTTAAAAGTCAATTGCCATAAAATAAATAGTTAATTGCCGAGAGTTTTAAACTCAATTGCCATAAGCTTAATAGTCAATTGCCGTCAGTTTTAACTGACGGACAAAAGGAATAAATAATAAATTAATAAGGAATAAATGGCAAATAGCCAATACAAAAACGTAGGGGCAAGCCTGTGTGCTTGCCCAAAAAAACCTGTGTATTAACCTAAATAAACCAGTTTTTTCACAAAAATAAACCCGTGTGTATTCCACTATACCTTAATGATTTATTTATAATAATAGGGATAGGATAAAATTTACCCGTAGGCAAAGTATAATTTACCCGTAGGCTAAAGTATATTTACCCGTAGGCTAAAGGATATTTACCCGTAGGCTAATTTATGTTTACCCGTAGGCTAAATAATATTTTCCCAGAGGCAAAAATAAAAAAGCCCGCAGGCAATTGAAATTATACCTGCGGGCAAGATGGTTGTTTTCCTTTATTATTTTACTTTATTCCCTTGGGGAAGTGGGTTAATTTGGTTGCTATTATGTCAATACCATTATCAGAAAATATAATTTTTACAGAAGAGTTTTTAGCATTGTAATCAAGATAAATTTCAACATTGCCATACATTTTTTCATTTCCAAAGCCAGAATATGCTTCACTTAACGTAGGCTTTTTGGTATTATAGTCTGCTAAAAAGGCTGTTCTGTCGGAGTAATTTTGCTGAAATGCCCAACCTTCTGCTCTAATATATCCTTGATATATTGCATCAGAAGGCTTGATATTATTCATCAGTGGCTCCCATTTTTCAAAGGTTTGAAGGAAGCTACTAAAGTTTTCCGCTAACTTAAACCCAAAACTTACCGCACTTTCATTCTCAGAATAGGTAGATATTCTTATAGTATCACCTACGGAAAAAAGATAATAAAGCTTGGTTGTATCTGGGCTATAGTAGTATATTTCTGCACTTGTTCCATAGTCATTAACCTTTTTTGTCAAGCCTTTTTTATCCAAAATGCTTTTGGCTTTTGCCGTAGGCATGCCGTAAAAGTCGTGAACCTCCTTAACAATATTAGTTGTAGGGGTAGGCTTTGTTGTGTTGTCGTCTTCTTTTGGGTCGCAGCTAAGGAAGACTATACTCACTACCAGCAAAGCTAATAGGGCTGCAAAGAAACTTCTTTTTCTCATTTTGCTTTACTTTTTTTAGTTATTAAATATACTCTTTTTGGGTTATTTGCTTAGGGTAAAATGGTGTTTATCCTAATCTACGGGGCAAATATAGGATAAATATTTAGATTATAGGCAAGGTTTTGGAAATATTTTACCTTAGGCAAAATACTAATAATGCGGGCTTAATAAGGGAAATAAGGGGCTTGAAAGGGTGATTATGGTCTTAATTTTGACTCTATAAAGGTCTTTTCTGCCATGTAGGAGGAGCGGACAAGTGGGCCGCTTTCTACTTGGTCAAAGCCTATTTGCAGGGCTTTTTCTTTGTAGAAATCAAACTCTTGTGGGGGAACATATCTAATTACCGGAGTGTTTTGCTTGGTGGGTTGGAGGTATTGTCCGATGGCTAATAGGTTGCAACCTACCGATTTTATGTCGTGAATAAGTTCTATTACTTCTTCTTTGCTCTCGCCTAAGCCAAGCATAAAGGAGGTTTTGGTGATAAGTTGGGCTTGTTTTGCAAGTTCTAAGACTCTAAGGCTTAGGTCGTATCGTGCTCTGCTTCTGATTTGTGGGGTTAGGCTTTTTACTGTTTCTATGTTGTGTGAGAATATATCTGGTTTGCTATTAAAGACTATTTGCAGAAGGTTTTCTTGTGCGTCGAAGTCAGGTGTGAGCACTTCAACGATGGTTTTAGGGTTTAATAGTCGGATTTGTGTGATGGTTTCTGCCCAGTGTGATGCTGATTTGTCGGGCAAATCGTCTCTATCTACCGAGGTTATTACGCAGTGAGAGAGGTTCATAAGGCGGACGGCTTGGGCGATTTTTAGGGGTTCATCGGCGTCTAAGGGTAGGGGTTTCCCTGTTTCTGTGGCACAAAATCGGCATGCACGGGTGCAGATATTGCCGCTTATCATAAATGTTGCTGTGCCGTTTGTCCAACACTGGCCTATGTTTGGGCATTTGCCGCTGGAACATATAGTGTGTAAATGGTTAAGCTCCACGACTTGTTTGACTTGGTTATATTGCTTTGTGTTGGGGAGTTTGGTCTTTAACCATAAGGGCTTACGGTTGGTTTTCTCAGGTTTCATCTCTTATTATGTTTTCTTCTACGAGTTTTTTATAGGTCTTTTCGGAGGCTAATTGCTCGGCTGCTTTGATGGAAAAGTCTACTGCAATCTCTTGTGGCTCCTGATTTATTAGTACTTGAACGGTGTATTGTTTGCGATTATGGTTCTCTTGTGTGTCTATTACTTGATAGGAAACTTTCTGTTTGGTCTTTTGTCCCCAGTCTATGAGCTTGCTTTTGAAGTTCCATTCTGCCGTTTCTAAGGCGTCAATGTCAAGGTATAGTGCGAAAATCTTCTTAGTTATTACCTTGTAAGTAAAGGTGTATCCTTTGTCAAGATAGATTGCTCCGACTATTGCCTCGAAAGCATCGCCGTTCATAGATAGGAAGTGTCCGCTGTCTTTGACGTAGCATATGTGTTCTATGAGCCCGATTTTTTGGGCAAGTTTGTTGAGCGAGGAGCGTCCTACTATCTTTGAACGCATCTCGGTAAGGAAGCCTTCTCCTTGGTAGGGGTACTTTTTAAATAGGTAATCTCCGACTATTGTGCTAAGAACAGTATCTCCAAGGTATTCTAAGCGTTCGTTATTCATCCTAAATCCTTTGCTCCCTTTATAGAGAAAAGACTTGTGAATAAGTGCGAGCTTATAAACTGAAAGGTTCTTTGGTTTGCATCCAAAGGTGTTTCTAAGGAATGTTTTAAGCTCTTTATCTCGGCTATCAAGCTTGCTTGACTTTCTTAATAGAGCAGACATTAAAGGGTTTCTATTTACTATATTTCTTTAATGCTATGCTTGCATTGTGTCCTCCGAAGCCAAAAGTATTACTTAGGGCAACGTTTATCTCTCTTTTTTGAGCCTTATTGAAGGTGTAATTTAGTGGTGCAATCTCAGGGTCGTCGGTGAAATGGTTGATTGTTGGAGGCACAATAGAGTGAACAATGGCCAAAGTAGTTGCAATAAATTCAATAGCACCAGCAGCTCCTAAGAGGTGTCCGGTCATACTTTTGGTTGAATTAATGTTGATTGTTTTGGCATGTTCTCCAAACAAAGATACTATTGCTTTGGGTTCAGAGATGTCTCCAACTGGGGTTGATGTCCCATGAGTATTGATATGATCAACTGAATTGATGTCTAATTCTCCTTCTTCCAAGGCAAGTTTCATTGCCATCATTGCTCCTCTTCCTTCTGGATGAGAGGCTGTCATATGATACGCATCGGCCGTTAGACCTGAGCCCATTACCTCTGCATATATTTTAGCTCCTCTTGCTAAGGCATGTTCAAGTTCTTCTAATACTATTGCTCCGGCACCTTCTCCCAAAACAAAGCCATCTCTATCCTTGTCAAAAGGACGTGAAGCTGTCTGAGGGTCATCATTTCTTGTGGAAAGAGCAGTCATAGAACTAAAACCTCCTAAACTTGATTCAACAATTGAAGCTTCACTTCCTCCGCACACCATCATATCAGCCTTACCTACTTTTATGTATAAAGCTGCGTCAGCAATAGCATTTGCTGATGAAGCACAAGCCGATACTGTTGCAAAGTTAGGTCCTCTCAAATCATATTTCATAGAGATATGACCTGCACAAATGTCAGCAATCATTTTTGGAATAAAGAATGGAGAGAATCTAAATGACCCATCTCCTAAAAAGAAGTCTTTAACCTCTTGTTGGAAAGAATGAATTCCTCCAATGCCAGAGGCCCAAATAACTCCTATTCTATCTTTGTTTAGATTATCAAAGTTTGCTCCACAATCTTTAATAGCCTCATCAGATGCAATAATTCCATACTGAGAAAACTTATCGTATTTCCTTATTTCCTTTCTGTCAAAATAAGGATTTGGGTCAAACCCTTTCAATTCGCAAGCAAATCTTGTTTTTGCTTTTGAGGCATCAAAATAAGTAATGGGAGCAGCACCACTTACTCCATTAATTAAACCTTCCCAGTAATCAGGAATATTTAAACCTATTGGAGTAAGTGCACCTAATCCCGTTACGACAACTCGTCTCATTTGCATAATGAAATGAAATTATTTTGTTGCGTTCTCAATGTGAGCTATTGCATCACCTACTGTTGTTATCTTTTCTGCTTGATCATCTGGAATAGAAATACCAAATTCTTTCTCAATTTCCATAATCAATTCAATTGTGTCTAATGAATCTGCTCCTAAATCACTTGTAAAGTTAGATTCAGGGGTAACTTGACTTTCTTCAACACCTAGCTTATCTACTACGATAGCTACAACTTTTGCTGCAATTTCAGACATAATTATTATTTTTTTAAATTAAATAGAATGCAAAGAAACGAATTTTTCTTTACTCACGAAAGAAATTTAGCTTTAAAAATGTCCTATCAACACTTATCTTACTGAAAACTAAATGATAAAAAAGACATCTTATTTCAAAATAAGCCAAGACTTTTTACTAAAAAAGAATATATAAAGAATAAAATATTAACTTTGCACAAGAAAAATAACCGATTTCACATACTAAAATGAAAAAAATAGCCCTTTTTGCCTCAGGAAATGGAACCAATGTTCAAAATATAATAGAATATTTTAAAGATAATAAGCAAATTAAGGTGGAGCTTGTGGTGGTTAATAAGAAAGATGCTTATGCAAGACAAAGAGCCAGGCAATTAGGAGTTGATGATATATATTTTAATAGAGATGATTTCTATAATAGTAATAATATATTAGAAGAGTTAAATAAAAGAGGGATTTGCTTTATTGTTTTAGCAGGATTTCTTTGGCTTATTCCTCAAAACCTAATTGACAGCTTCCCTAATAAAATTATTAATATACATCCTGCTCTTTTACCAAAATATGGGGGGAAAGGAATGTATGGACATAATGTTCATCAAGCTGTTATTAATAATAAAGAAACTCAAAGTGGAATAACAATACATTATGTTAATAATCATTACGACAAAGGCAGGATAATATTCCAAGCTTTTTGTGATGTTGAAAAAGAAGATACCGTTGAGACGCTGGAACAAAAAATTCACCTCTTAGAAAAAGAACATTTCCCAAAAGTTATTGAGTCTGTATTATTATAAGATAGACTTTGAATAAAGTAGAACTTTATCAATTGGAAATGCACTTTTAATCTCTGTGAGCCAAGACTTGATATTAATTTACTGAAACTTGATTCTAAATTTTTAGAACCTGATTCTATTTCAACGGAATTTGATTCTAAAAATTTAGACCTAAGTTCTATTTTGGGCTAAAAACTATCAGAATTATCTTCTTCTTACTCTGTCTTTTGCAGTGTTCTTTCCGAAGTATTTTCCTAAATTAAACCTTATTAAAAATTCAATAAAGAAAGGATTAGAATTTGCCACTTTATTTTCGGCTAAGTATTTTATTGGCATCAATGCATATCCTAATCTTATAGTGTTTCTATATCTACCCTCACCATAATAATAGGAGTTACCGCCGCCTCCCAATAAAGAGCGATAAGAAAATTCCAGTAGAGCAGATGGGTAATTAAATGATGTATTGCTTGATACGATATATGTTTTAGGAGTAGCTAAACAAATGGAGTATTGTGCTCCAAGAGCAATATAGCCTGACCCTAATTGGAAAGCTACTAATGCCGGAACATTTAGGTATTGGAAGTGTCTATCAAAATTAAACCGATATTCGTATTTGGTTTCTACAATTCCTTTTATTAAATCAGTAAAAGCATAATCTCCATATAATCCAATATTACCGGATAAAGATATATTATCAAAATCTTTAAAATCAGTTGATGCAGATATTCCTATAACAGGACCGAGTCCCCAGTCTCCTTTGCTATATTCTTGTGCTTTGACGCTCTGAGTTGCCATTATTAATACTAATGACAGAATAGATAATGTTCTTTTCATTTTTCTTTATTTTATGTTTAATGTTCCAAAGTTAATATTCTTATCTCCTCTTCTTCCTATAATGATTTCTCCATTTGCTTTTTCAAGGCTTAAATTAGCTGAAAACGTTTGCTTTGCTTCTGATTGGAAAAATAAATTCTTTAAGATTGGTGCTGAATTTGGAGATAATTTTAGGATATTTGCTACTATGGCTTTGCTTTTCCTGGTCAATATTATATTTGTTTCAATAAATGCTTCTCCGCAAAGGTCGTTATCGTCCTTATCGGTGTTATATATTGCGTAAAAGTCATTTCCTTTGGTGAAAAAGAAAGGGGTTTCAAATTGTCCGTATCCCACGTCGTAGTGATTATAAAACCCTGTTGCCTTTGATACAAGCTGACTATACACTAAGCTACTTTGGTTTACATCTACGCAAAGAGCATAGAAATTTCTATTAAAAAAAGCAAAGGAAGTACCATCAGCTATTACTTTATATGAATCTTGGATTACAACAATTAGATTGCCATTTTCCAATTCTAAAATATCTTTTACGTACCAAAATAGCTTTTCTTTCTCTTTTACGTATTCAAAGTTTACAGTATTAGTTACTTCCTCTTGTTCCATATCATAGGTTATTCCCTTAAACCCTTTACCATTATTAATAGCAATAAATACCTTATCTTTATTAATTATATGCATCTCAATATCTGATATATCAAAATCTTCTCCAACCTCTTTTTCTGTTCTTTCATCCTCAGTTATTCTGGAAAGGAGTAATCTCTCTTTCTCTGTTTTTGAAACCGTTTTGGCAAGAACATATATATCAGAATTGTTAGCAACTGCAATATTAAGAATAGATACATCTGCATCAGCTTCGGTTCTATATTGTGTTGAATAGAGTTTGGTTAAGTTCTTATCAAATACATTTATGATTAAATAGTTTTCTTTCTCTTTCTTATTACTATTGAAATAAGTTAATACATATTTGCTTTTATCTTTTGAGGCAAAGAGTGAAACCGAAGGCGAGTCTTTCTTTGCCATTTTATAGGAAAGTAGTATTTTGTCTGATTTCTCTTTTAGGGTGTTTTTATCAACTAAAATACATCTTATTTCGTATGTATCGTTTGTTTCTTCTTTATAGATAATGGCTATATTTTCATCTGTTGCAACAATATCAAACAAAGAGAATAAAGGAATATCAATATATTCTTCTGTGTAGTTTGTTACGTTATTTTTATTAACAGCCATTAGTCCTACTCTATTGAAACGACGAGTAAAGCCTGTCGTTTTATAGCCAAAGCTATAATAATCTGTTTCGCCAATAGTCCCTATATAATTGTATACAGAACTATTGTCTTCTGTTTTATAATTTTCTCCCCAAGAAACATTTTGAGAGAAAGCCCCTATTGAAAGAAGCATTGCTAAAATAAATGTAAATTGTTTCATATTCTATTTTGTTAAAAAGGTAATATTCCTATTGAAAAATTGAGACCTATTGCATACATTCCTAACAGTTTTGTTGCTGCATAGTCATTTATTGAGACCTCTGTGTGATCATCCCCCAATGATTTAAAGCCGTCAAATAATAATCCCGCAGAAAGACCTGTTCCCAAGGATATATATTTGTTTATAAATAGAGTTTTTCCAAATTCTATTCTCATTCCAAAGGCCCAATCCGAATCAATAACTTTATAGTTAAAGGCATCAATTTGGTACTTATAGTAGTAACCAAGAGGAGCTTGTTCTCCTAAATAGCCTCTCATAAATATATTGTATCCACTAACCGAAACATCACCGGTATAGTGTTGATAAAAGTAATTATTATTCATTAGTTTATATGAGAACTTTGTTTTGAAAAACTGATAACTTGTACCAATAGTAAACTTATCGTTTAGCACATATTCAAAACTTGGAGCAAATAAATAATTAAACTTAAATCCCCCTTTTTGGTTATTATAATTAGGGAATATCCATGCAGGAGATAGCCTTGTGTCAAAAGAAAAAAGAAAACGTTTACCTAAATAGCCATTAGTTTTTCTTCCATTCTGATACATCTTATATAATGTTTCGTTTTCAACATCTCTTGAATTTTCATAAGTAATATCTTCCGAAGCAAAGGAAGATATTTCACCCTTTTCAATATCATACATAAGAAAAGCCATAGAGCCATCGTACTTATTAGGTATCCATTGCATAATAGCTATTGGAGAAAGAGGATAAAGAGATATTGATAAACCTGAATAGAGAAGCTTATAGAAGGCATTCTTTCGCAAACGGGGTTGTTTTTTATAAGAAATGAGGTTTATATATTGAGTGCCTATACTTTGTTTTAAGTTGTCAATATCCCTATTTTCATAGTATATCTCCCCAAATTTATTCAATCCACTTGCAAAATCATGTAATCTTGCCCTTGTTTGATATGATATTGTTGAATCATAGTTGTAAGGATGAATTATCTTAGTTTCAATATCACAACTCTTAGCAACTAACCCTATTTGTTTACAGAATATATTAGAGAGTCGCTTATTTGTTGCAAAAGAACTTGAATTATCCTTCTTGAATTTCTTTGCAGTAGGTTCGAAGACCAAAACCTTGGCAATGTTGTTAGTTGAATTATCCTTGGTAAGATTGGAGATTATTCTCTTTGCTTTCTTGGATTCATTAAATGTTAGAGCTTCATCAAAAGCTTTAACAAAGGCTTCTTCCTTTTTTAAATCTCCCAACATATAGTTCTCTGTCTTAAACTTAGGCTGATGACCAACAAGTTGTTTTTGCTTAACCTTATCGTATTTAGTTTGATTTTTTGATGTTATTGTATCCTCAGAAGCTTGTTCTTCGTTAGAAATTTCCTCTCCCATTTTATAATCGGAGAAAGAACTTAAAGAGCCTAAGTTCATTTCCGATTGCAAATCATTTACAATATCTTGAAATAAAAGAGTGAAATACTTCTTATTGTCTAAATCTTTTATACCTTGCCAACAATAACGAAGAGCCATCAAAGCCGTTTCTTTCTTATTCATTTTCTCAAATAAATAGGCAACAAACTGCATCTGACCCTCTGTATTTTTCTTTGAATGAAGATACTTTGTGTAAGAACCATGAGTCTTTACCTTTGAAATACCATATATGGAAGCTATCTTAGAGGTTAAAAGAAACTGATTATTTGGATACTCTTTATCTAAAATAAGAGAATTATAGAATGATTTAATGTATATATCTGATTGTATTTGCTGATTGATTGTTTCAAACCGAGCAATGGTTCTAACAAAATAATAAGCCTCTTTTGACTGAATAAAATCGTTATTTCCTAAATGGGAATTTGCTCTCATTATCTTCTCCATTTCTGCTCTTCTTGACTTTATATTAGGGTGGGTTGAGAAAGTATCAATATAATCCTCCCTTGAAGTAATAGGTGTTAGATTTTCTAAAATATATTCATCTTTAAACTTATAGTAATCATTCTCAAAAATATCTCTATTTACTTTAAGTTCATCAAAAGGCAGATAGGAATATTGCAAAACGTCAAACATCCCTTCAATAGCCCTATTAGAATAAGAAGAGTTTTTAAAATAGAGTTCATAGCCCAATTTATCACATTCAAACTCCTGCTCTCTTGAACGGGAGTGATACTTTAAATAATCATCAATCCCACTCAATACATTCTTTTTATCCTTTTCCTTAGAATAAGAATGTTGCTTAACATAATGAATTAATTCGTGAGAAAGGACAAAAGCAATCTCTGCCTCCGAAGTTGTTTGAGCAATAAATCCTACATTCACAAACAAGAAACCATCTACATTCATAAAGGCATTTACCTCATAAGACTTAATTGCATAAATCCTAATCTGCTTCCTTAATGAAGGGTCATTACTTAATAGATTATCTAATACCTTTTCAAGGTATTTCGTTACAGTGTCTCCATATAGAATTTTCCCTGAAAGGATTAAATCCTTAACAGCTTCGTTCGACTCTTTTTGAATATTGTTTTTTGGCTTTGAACCATCAAAGTTATATCCCTTAGCAATGTTTAACAAATCTTTTGGCAACTCCCCAACTGCCTCCAAACGACTAAATCTTTCAATAGATACGCCTTGTGAGAAGATAAAATGGCTTGTTATTAACAGAGAAAGAAGAAGTATTATTTTTCTCATAAGTTATATTTATTTATAGTGTAGTTACTTTCTATTTATTCTAAGCAATGAAGCCAAATCGTATCTTATAACTGCTTCTAAGAAGAAAGAATGAGTTCTATAATTTGTATTCTCCCCATATTCATCAAGCATATTATAGGCAAAAGGAGTTATTCCATAACCCACTCTAAGAGCAGTTTTGTATCCGCCAAACCCTGTTAAGATGGATAACCATATGTTATTGCCAAACATAGAGTGTGCCCCTTGATACGAAATTTCAGCAACAGCTGATAAATAAGAAAGATAAGCACCATGGCCACCATTGATATAATAAGGCTTTGAAAGAAATTGCGAATACTTTAACCCTGCCCCAACAAAACCATTACCTATCTTAAACATAGCTAAAACAGGCACCTCAATATATTGCCAATTCTTATTTAAAGGAGCAAACCTATACTCATAAGCTATTTCGGCATTAATTGTAATGAAAGAGTTTAAAGCATATTGACCAAATAAACCTCCTCCTAAGTTTGCTTGGAAGGCATTTTCAGGATTTTGAAAGGCTCCTGTTTTAATTAATGGCCCAAATCCAATATCTCCTTGTCTTTGCTTTTGAGCCATAGTCCCCAAATTAATTGATAGTATAACTAAACTTAATAAAAAAACTCTCTTCATACTAATTAATGATTTTAAATTCACTCAACTAATCTTTTAATAAGTTGCAAAGGTAATAAAAAAGCGCAAATCTTAAAAGAAATTTACTTTTAATTGGTTTGGGCAGACTTAACTACCAAATGCAACTTTTGTTTATTTATCTTATATTCTTTGCATTATCCTCAATTTATTATTGCTTTTTTAGTATATTATAAATGTAAGGCAAGGATTCTTGTTTTATAAGTATCAAATTGGCAAGGCTTCATCTTTTGTAAAAGCCTTTATATAAATGAACAAAATGGCGTTTAAATTTATTTATATAAGAATTTATTAAAACAAAGAGTTAATAGACTCAAACAAAGCACTTTAAAGCTAAAACAAAATTGAGCTTTTGTATTAGGGCGTATCACTACCAGCGTTACGGCGTAACGCTTGGAGTGTTACGCCGTAATAGGGGGTAGTGTTACGCCCTAACGCTGGTAGTAATACGTCGTAACGCTCCAACCGTTACGCCGTAACGCTTTTGGTATAATGAGAGAATGTTAAAAACGGTTAAATATATATTATAGAAGTGAAGGGGTTTTTCTCTTCTTTTGTCCTTTAATATATATTAAACTTTGAATAAAAATTGCATTTACTAATTGAACCTACATTTTTTTGGAAACTTTCTTGCTTCCCTCATAAAGTTCATATTTACAGAAGCGACATTCTAAATTGGAATTATAAATCGTTATCTTCCTTGAAGGACGTAAGCCAACATATTTAAAAGCATCTAAATCAGAGCTTATTATCCACGCTGTGTTACCTGAGTATTTGTTTTTAAATACTCTTCCTATTAAATCATAAAGATCAAAAAGATCATCTGTTTCTATTCGCTGCCCATATGGAGGATTTGTAATAATTAATGTTTTTCCCTTTGGCGGATCTTGTTCCTGAATATCTGAACGAAAGAGTTCAATATCTTTATGTAGCTTAGCATTAGCTATATTCTCTGTTGCGGTCTTAATAGCCGACCCAGATATATCTGAGCCCCAAATTTCATAATCGAAATCTCTTATCTGTTTATCTGCCTGCTGACGCATTCTTCTGTATTCAGGCATAGAAAAATCTGCCCATTTCTTAAAAGCAAAGTTGTGTCTGTAATACTGTGCCGGAATATTATAGGCATACATTGCTGCCTCTATAACTATTGTGCCAGAACCACACATTGGATCAAAGAAATTAGTGTCCCTTTCCCAACCTGAGAGTTGGATTAAGCCCGCAGCCACAACTTCGTTAATAGGTGCTTTTTCGGTGGCTAAGCGATAATTTCTTCTGTGAAGACTTTCTCCACTACTATCCAAAGAAATTGTTACTTGATTTTCGTTGATGTGTAAATTAAGTATTATATCAGGATTATCTTTTGTTAGGGTAGGTCTTTGAAGAAACATCTTACGTATTCTGTCGCAAATTGCGTCTTTGGTCTTTTGTGAAGCATAAAGAGAATGAGTAAATATACTACTATAAACAACCGGCTCTATGGAAAGAGTCCCATCACAATTGATAAGCTTTTCCCATTTGTATTTATAAACGTTATCGTATAGTTCTTTTTCGTTGTTTGCCTCAAAGCTATAAATAGGCTTTAATATACTGATTGCTGTCCTTAGAAGATAGTTTGCCTTATAGAGCATAGTCATATCACCCTCAAAACTTACGGCTCTATTTAGTTTTTCAATGTTTTTGGCTCCAATTGTTTCCAATTCTTTTACTAAAACATCCTCTAAGCCATACATTGTTTTGGCAACCATTCTAAAATCTTTCCCTTCCATATATTTTATTCTTTGTCTATTCTAAATTTATTCTTTATTTATTTTCAAATAAGTCAAGTTTATTTTTGCTTAACCCTTTTTTGTTTCTATCTAAGTCTTTCCAAGAATTTTTCTGTTTCTACTATGTATCTGATGTGATTTGCTTCTCCAATTTTTCCTTCCTCATCAAAGGCTTCAATAGTAAAGTATAATCTTTTCCTTTCTGTTTTTTCAAGAACAGATAAACACTTAACTTGTTTTCCAAGTGCCGTTGCTTTAATATGTTTAACATTTATTTCTATGCCAACACTTGTCATTTCTTTGGGAAGAAAGTTTGCAACGGAGTTGTGAGCGGTTTGTTCCATTAATGCAATCATTGCTGGCGTTGCAAAAACATCCATTGAGCCTGAACCAACATTCTTGGCGGTACTATTTTTATCAACAATAGTACTTTGTTCTCCTTTTATTCCTGCTTCAAGTTTTATTTCCATAATTCTTTAAATTCTTTTAAATGCTTCCCAAACCATTTCTTGTGTTACTGCTTCTACTGCTTCTGCAATATAAGTTGTTTTAAAAAATGCTTCCCAAAGATAAGGTGAAACAACTTTTTCCATTATTGAATAGTCATATATTTCTGCTGCACTTGTACAAGTAAATATAGCTATTGTTGGTATTTTAAGAGCCAAAGCTATGTGCATTGCCAAAGTATCTCCACAGAAAACACGTTCGCATAAAGAAATGTCTTTTATATAATCATGTATATTATCTCTTTGTTTAAAAAATACCACCTCATATCCCTGTTCTTCTAATTTAAGAGCTAATTCTTCATATCCATTCCATCTTTTAGTAGGCCATCTTTCTCCTGAGCGAGCTTCAATACCTATTAAGTGATAATTGGGATTAGGTTTAATGTCTTCATAGATTAAATATTCTTGTGCATTAAATGTCTTTCCTATCATTTTAAATAAATGCTCTTGAACACTTAATTGAGAGTCAAATTTCATTTTATCTGCCTGTGGTTTTGAAAAATGAGATATTAAACTCAAATCAAACCAATGAGCAGAATCATCAGTATAGGTTATCTTTTTTGAATGTTTGTCTCTATATGCACCAATTAACTGATTATATTTTAATGTCTCAATAATGTCAATGCTACTTTTATCATCATCTAATGAAAGTACTAAATCAAAAACAATATCTTTTAAAGCATTAGAAGTATGAATATCTTCTATTGGAAGTATATGTTGTAGGCAAGGAAGCTTTTTTGGTAAGATATCAATATTTATCTTGGAAGTAATCCACCATACTTGTGCATCTTTAAAACAATGCAAAAGAGTTGTTGTACGAACAACATCACCGGTTGCAGCAGTTTTTATAATTAGTACTTTATACATTATATTAATGCTTTAAAATCTCCGACAAAATATTCTTTAAATTAGCATAGCCTAAACCATGGACAAAAGATGCTATATTTTCGGCGTAAGTAGTAGTTTCTTTTGTGTCAATAAGCTTTTCTATTGCAGGAAGAAGATTATCTATACTATTGTCTTTTATTACTATGCCTGTTTCATTATTCTTAACCAATTCAGAAATTCCCCCAACGTCTGTAACAACCACAGGAATATTAAAGCCATAAGCCATCATTAAAATTCCACTTTGGGTCCCCGAATAATAAGGCATTGCAACCAAGTCTGCAACTTTAAAATAAGGCTCTATATCTTCGTTATCAATAAAATTATTAATCATTATAGTATTACTACTTATGCCATATTGTGAAATCATCTTTTCATATTTTTGAATATCTTCATAACATTCTCCAACAATTAGAAGGGTTGTATCTGGCTTTTTTTCTATCAAATACTTAAAGCTTTCTATAAGTTTATCTAATCCTTTATAAGGTCTAATCATTCCAAAGAAAAGGATAACATTTTCTGTTTTTATGTTTAAAAACTCCTTGGCACTACTTTTAGTAAACTTGTTTAAGTTGTAGCAGTCATAAATAGAAAGTGTTGTTTCATAGATTGGTTTATTAGGAAAATCTTCTTTAATCTGATTATTTATGTAATTGGATTCACAAATAAAAGAATCTGCCCAGCGAAAAGTTCTTTTACAAAAGAATCTATCAAACCATCTACTTTCATGCGAAATATAGTTCTCGACCAAAAAGCAAACCTTTGTATTTTTTAGATTTTTCTTTACTAAATATGCAATTGTACCTAATGCAGGACCAAAGAAAGGCATCCACCAAACAATAATAATTAAGTTTGGGTCTTGTTTTTTTATTTCCTTATATGTCTTAAACCAAGTAAAAGGATTTATGGAATTAAGGATTCTTTTTATTTTATTGTTATGTTCAAAAGGTATTAGCTTGGAATTATCATATTGAGTTTTTCCTGGGAAGAAAATTGATGGGTAGAGCAAGGTATAGGATAAGGTATTAGTGTCGTAGCCTAAGTCTGTAATAGTTTTATGTAAGTATGCCTCAACCAAAGCTTGCCCTCCTCTATAAGGATATGCCGGAGAAATTAAAGTAATCTTCATAATTATTATTTTTAGTTTAGTTTTCTTACCACAAAGATATGATTTTCTATTGTTAGTTTATCGGGATTTGCTAAGGCAAAGCGAAGTATTCTTTCTCGTGAAAGGCTTTCGATAAACCTCTCTTCTATTACTTCTACTCCTTCCTGTGTAATTCTTTTTGCATAATCTGTTCCAAACTCCCTAACATGGTCTTTTTGCCCAAAATGTTTCTCTCTTTCTAATGGATCTGTAATTGTTTTATCTTCGTAAGTAATATCTCTTTTGGGATTTATGGGCGAAAGCAAAATGGCAAAGCCCTCTTTTTTCAGAACTCTATATATTTCACTTAATGCCTTATCTAAATTATCCACATGCTCCAAAATATGATTTGCCATAATAAAATCATAACTTTCCGTTTTCAAAGGCATATTCTCAACATTCAAATGCACATCAGCCCAAGGCGATTCCAAATCTGCTGTCGTGTATTGAATATTCTTTTGATTGCGGAAACGACTTATAAAACATAGTTCAGGAGCTATGTGAAGGAAAGAAAGATTGGAAGAAAAAATATTTGTTTTCTCTTTGAGGTAAAGCCAAAGCAAACGATGGCGCTCCAAGGCTAAGCAATTAGGACAAAGAGCATTTTCTCTTGAATTAACATATCCATAAGGCAAAAACTTTCTATAATGTTTCCCGCAAACAGAACATTCAACCCTATTGCCAAGATAAAATATCTTTATGCAGTTTGTTGCAAAATAAACCACCTTTTGCAAATATCTTCTTGGAATATTTCTTAGAAAGAACTTTATTATCTTCTTCATCTTATTATTGTATTATTGATTTTGCTTAAAGAAATTTTTGTTTTCCTTATATTAAAATCATTTGCAAAGGTAATAAATCTTTAAAATAATACATCAGATTTTGACATTCTTATAGAAAGTTGTAATTTTGAAGTCAAATAATACGCATATTTTCAAATCAAATCATTAAATAATGAAACCAAGAGTAAGTATTATAATGGGCAGCACAAGCGATTATTCAATAATGGAGGCAGCTGCAAAGTTTTTAGACCAAATGGAAGTTCCCTTTGAAATTAATGCCCTTTCGGCACATCGTACCCCAAAAGAAGTTGAGCAGTTTGCCACAAAAGCACAACAAAGAGGCATAGAAGTGATTATAGCTGCCGCAGGAATGGCAGCTCATTTGCCTGGCGTTATCGCATCTATGACTCCTCTCCCTGTTATTGGAGTCCCAATTAAATCCTCTTTGGAAGGAATAGATGCACTTTTAGCAATTGCTCAAATGCCTCCTGGAATTCCTGTTGCAACAGTAGCAATTAATGGAGCCTTAAACGCAGCCATACTCTCCTTACAAATAATGGCTAATGGAGACAAAGAAATTGCACAAAAGATGATACAATATAAGGAAAGCTTAAAAGAAAAAATAGTGAAAGCTAATCAAGATCTTTCATCGCTATCATTTAAGTATAAGGTATAGAAAATAGAAAAAAAAGTAACCATAATTAGAAAATAAGCCATGATTATTATAGGTATAACAGGAACTTTGGGAGCTGGAAAAGGGACCATTGTTGAGATATTAAAAGAGAAAGGATTTGCACATTTCTCTGCAAGAGACTTTATTATTGAAAGGATAAAAGAGGAACATCTTGAAATTAACCGTGACTCTTTAACAACAATTGGTAATCTCCTAAGGCAAGAACACTCCCCCTCATACATAATAGAATCCCTTTACAACAAAGCCAAAGCAAGTGGAAAGAACTCCGTAATAGAGAGTATTCGCAACCCAATGGAAGTAGAATTCTTACGCCAAAAGGGAGATTTTGTTCTGATTGCCGTTGATGCACATATGGAGAAACGCTATGAAAGAATAGTCAAACGCCAAAGCTTAACCGATAATGTGAGCTTTGAAACCTTCAAACAAAACGAAGAAAGAGAGATGCAAAGTAAGGACAAGAACTCACAAAACCTTAGAGTATGTATTGAAAAAGCAGATTTTTTAGTAGATAATAGCGGAACAATAGAAGAGTTAAAAGACAAGATAGAAGACATATGGCAGAAGATAAAGAAATAGCAAAGAGTGAATATAACAGACCCACATGGGACGAATACTTTATGGAATTGGCCAATACAGCCGCAAAAAGAGCAACCTGTAACAGAGGGAGAAGCGGATGTGTAATAGTTAAAGACAAGCAAATATTAGTAACAGGATATGTTGGTTCCCCCGTTGGATTACCACATTGCGATGAGGTTGGGCACTTGTTTAAAAAGACTTTCCACGAAGATGGCACAATAACAAACCATTGCGTAAGAACAGTTCATGCAGAACAAAACGCGATATGTCAAGCCGCCAAAAGAGGGATTGCACTTGAAGGCTCAACCCTTTACTGCAAAATGACCCCGTGCAGAACCTGTGCAATGCTGATTATTAATTGCGGAATAAGGCGTGTAGTATGTGAAAAGAAGTACCATGCAGGAGAAGAATCGGAAGCAATGTTTAAAGAAGCAAAGATAGAACTTGTATTCTTTAGCGACGAAATCTTAAAATACGATAACCAATAACCCCAAAATAAAGAGATTATTAAACTAAAATAATAAAGGGAAAAAACCATCTTGATAAAGGGAAACAACCATCTTGCCCGCAGGTATAATTTTAATTGCCTGCGGGCTTTTTTATTTTTGCCTCTGGGAAAATATTATTTTGCCTACGGCTATATTTTATTTAGCCTACGGGTAAACATCCTTTAGCCTACGGGTAAATTATACTTAGCCTACGGCTAAATTTTATCATATCCCTATTATTATAAATAAATCATTAAGGTATAGTGGAATACACACGGGTTTATTTGGGTTAATACACGGGTTTATTTGGGCAAGTACACAGGTTTATTTGGGCAAGCACATAGGCTTGTCCCTACATTTTGGTATTGGCAATTTGCCATTTATTCCTTATTAGTTTATTATTTATTCCTTTTATCCGTCAGTTAAAACTGACGGCAATTGACCATTAAACTTATGGCAATTGAGTTTAAAACTCTCGGTAATTAACTATTTATTTTATGGCAATTTATTATAAAACTGAGGGCAATTTATTATTATCCTTTTTTATCCGTCAGTTAAAACTGACGGCAATTGAGTTTAAAACTGACGGCAATCGACTATTAATAATAAACCATAAACTATAAACTACTATGGAAATTAACTATTAATAATTAACCATTAACCATTAATAATTAACCATTTACCATTGTTTTCTCTTATTTTCTTCCTGTATGTCCGAAGCCTCCTTCTTGTCTTTGGGTAGGGGAAAGGGTATCGGTCTCTTCCCATTCTATCCTCTTATGCTCGGCTACAACCATTTGTGCTATCCTATCTCCATCGTTTATCTCAAAGATTTGGTTGGAAAGATTGACCAAGATTACCTTGATTTCTCCTCTGTAATCGGCATCAATGGTGCCCGGAGTGTTCAAAACGGTTACTCCATTATTGGCTGCTAACCCACTGCGTGGTCGTATTTGAGCCTCGTATCCTACTGGTAATTCGATATGAATTCCTGTTTCTACTAAGGCTCTTTCTAAGGGTTGGAGTAGGATTCTGCCTTCTATGTTGGCTCTTAAATCTACTGCTGCCGAACTCTCTGTTGCGTATTGGGGCAGGCTATGTTTTGACTTGTTTACGATTTTTACTTTCATATCTTTCTGATTTGTTGCTTAATGTCTAACTTATATGCTATGAATACAAAGATTATTATTAGTATTGTGTTTACTAAAAGTTTGATTGTGGTGCTTTCTATTGGCAAAATTGTCATTAGCAAATAGAGCAAAAGGGTGGAGAAAATGTATATGAAGATGTGCTTTAGGTTGTAGTTTATTGGGTAGTACTTCTGTCCAAGTAGATAGCAAAGTGCTGCAATTGCGAAGTAACAAACCAGTGTGGTTAGGGCTGCTCCCATATATCCCATAGTGGGTACTAAGAGATAGTTAAGTATAAGTGTTATTAGGGCTCCGAAGATTGCTATGTAGGCTCCGTAAATTGTCTTATCTGTTACCTTATACCATATGCTTAGGTTATAGTAAATGCCAAGAAAGAGGTTTGCTCCTAAGAGAATTGGCACAACCTTTAACCCCTCTCGGTAGTCTTTTCCTATGAAATACTTGAAGATATCTATGTATCCCATCACACCCAAAAAGATGATGCAAAGAAAGATAATAAAGATTGTCATTACGTTGGAATAGGATTCTTTTGCGTCCTTTTGCTTCATTTTGGAAAAGAAAAATGGTTCTGCGGCAAACTTAAATGCCTGAATAAATAGGGTGATGATGATGGAAAGCTTATAGCAAGCTCCATAAATGCCTATCTGACTCATCTTATAATCGTTGATTGTTTTGGCATCTAAGCTTAGCTCTTTTGGGATACTAACAAGATGTTTTAGGGCAATTCGGTCAAAGGTTTCATTAATCATTCCTGCTAAACCTCCCACCATAACGGGAAGTCCATAGGCAAGCATCTTCTTTAAGAGCTTGAAGTTGAAGCGGAATCTGAATCTGATGTACTCTGGTAAGAGCAATATTACTGCAATTAAAGAGGCAAGAAAGTTTGATAGGAATATGTATAAAACTAAGTCATTGGGGTTAAACCATGGGGTAATAAGGCTGTTATTTTCCTTGTAAAGTATTGGGCAGAGTAGGATAAAGAATAGGTTAAATAGGATATTTGAGAATATATCAATAGATTTAATTAGTGCAAATCTTGCGGCTTTTTGCTCATAACGTAGCAGGGCATAGGGGATAGCTCTTAGGGCATCTAAGGCAAGAATCAATAGGAAAAGGTATATATAGTTCTTGTTATTGGAGTATTCTAAGGCGGAAGAAATGGGGTTAATAAGCAGGAAAGTTATGATTAAGAAAAGGGAAGTAGAGATAAAAAGGGAAAGCATTGATGTGTTATACACTACTGTTTTGTCCTTTTCTGTTTGAGTAAAGCGGAAGAAAGCCGTTTCCATTCCATAGGTAAGGATAATCATAAGGAAGGCAATGTAGGCGTAAAGTTCGCTCACTACTCCATAGTTTTGGGTTGCTATATTATAGGTATAGAGTGGAACCAAGAGGTAATTAAGGAAACGTCCTATAATGGTTGGCACTCCATAAATAGCGGTTTGTCCCGCAAGCGTTTTAATATCACTCATATTTAATGCGAATAATTATCATAATATAGTGCAAAGATAATCTTTTTCTATAAGGGAAAGTAAAAAAGAATATCTTTGCATTATGAAAATTGTCTTAGGCTTTGGTAGTAATTTGGGAGATAGAAAAGGGTTTATCCTTTCTGCTTATGGGCTTTTAGAAGAGAGGCTTGGGGAGTTAATTCGTAAGTCTTCTTTTATTGAAACGCCTGCTTGGGGCTTTGAAAGTGAGAATTATTTTATTAATTCTGTTGCTCTTTTTGAAACTCAGAAGACTCCTTTTGAGTCCTTTGAGCTATGCCATTGGGTTGAAAAAGAGTTGCAACGAAAGAGAAATCCTAAGCATAAGGGCTATCAGGACCGCACCATTGATATTGATATCCTCTTTTATGAAGACTTAATTCTGGATGCTCCGGGCTTAAAAATCCCTCATCCTTTAATAGAAAAACGAGGTTTTGTTCTTATTCCCCTTAAAGAAATTCTCCCAAAATATATCCATCCTGTGCTTAAAAAGAGGATTGAAGATATAGAAATTAAGGCTTAATTTTCCCTCCGTTATAACGTATAAGGTGTAATTAGATAACGTATAGGGTATAATTTCTCTTAGAAATTACGCTTAAATGTTGGAGGGTATTATGGTTTTTTGTTTTGGTTTTGCGATGATAATAATTGAGTAAAGATTAAAGATTAGTGGCTTAAAAGACTAAATATCCTTAGTAATCCTCTGAACAAACTTCCATTTAGAGAGGAATTCCTTTGCGATAATTCTGAGAAAAGTGTAGGTTGGGATAGCGAGTATCATTCCTAAAACTCCTCCAATTTCTCCTGCCATAAGTATTACAACAAAGATTTCGAGAGGATGAGCCTTTACGCTTTTGGAGTAGATGAAGGGCTGCAAAATGAAGTCATCAATAAGTTTTACTATTGCAAAGACGGCAACAAACTTGATAATTATCGGAGCAATACTCATTGAAGGGTCGGAGCTAAGGAAGCCTGTAATGGTAATTATTAATCCCATTGCCCCACCAATAATAACTCCGATGTATGGTAAAATGACCATAACTCCGCAGATGGAGGCAATCAAAATTACGTTTGAAAAGCCTACAAAGTAGAAGCCAATTGATAGAAGAGCTATCATTATAATGATTTCAATAAAGATACCTATGAAGTATCTTGAAATAAGATTTTTGGCATTAGTTATTATTCTTTCAACCTCATCTATATATTTGTCAGGAGTTATTCCTATTATTGCATTATAAAGCAAATGAGCATCCTTAATCATAAAGAAGGTAAAGAATAATACTATAAATATCCCCATAATAATTTTACCGCTAAGGCTTAATACTAAATCTGCAATATCTGTGAGTTGGAACATCTGGAACATACTCAAAATCTTGTTAGAGATAAGGGTTTCCAAATTAGTATTAACAGGCATTAGCTGATACTCATGAAGGAATGCTTCTATTTTGCTGATAGGTTCGGCGTAGTAGTCTGCAATCTGATACATATCCAAGTTAGCAAAATTCATTGCTTGTGAGATAATAAGAGGTACTAAGATATAGAAAGCTGTTGCAATAATAAGAATAAGGGCTGCAAGAGTTATTGTTGTTGATAAAATGTTACCAATATGGAATTTCTTATAGTGTATTTTCCCTAAAACCTTCATTAAGGGACGTCCCATAAAGGATAGAACCACCGCAATTGCAAAGCAAATAACTAAGAAACGGAAATACCATAGGGCATAAATCACCAATGCAATCCCAAGTAAAGAAATAATCCACTTAGCTATTGTTGGAAACTGAAACTTACTATTATCCATAAATACCCTTTTCTTTATAAGTCATTATCCTCATATAACCATTCGGCGTATGAAGAAGCTGTTTCGTATAAACAAAGCCTTGCCAGCTTTACTCCATTAGGTAATTGTGTAGAAATCCTTTTGGCAAAGTCAATAAGAAGGTTTTCGCAGGTAGGCTGATAGTCTGTAATCACGAGTTTAGTATTGCATTGATTTAAGAAAGAACGCATTTCAGAATCCTTTGGAACAACCAAGGCATGATCCATTCTATCCACAATCTCACTAAAAACAATAGTTTTTAGATTTCCAAAGTCCATCACCATACCATTTTTAGGATTATTCTTATCGTTGATAGGCTCACCCATAACGGTAACAAATAACCTATAACTATGCCCGTGAATATTCTTACACAATCCGTCATAATTATGAAGAACATGCGACATTTCAAAGTTAAACTCCTTGGTTAATCTTATTTTCATGCGGCAAAATTAAATAAATTATCCTTTATAAAGAAGTTTTTTGCTTTAAGTTTTAATAATAAAGGCTTTGTCTTTTAAAAAACAAAGCCTTTATTCATTCCTTATTTCAATAAATTATCTTTTGATTCTAATTTTTTAAAACTAAGAGATAATTTTTTGTCTTTTGATTCCAGTGCAATATGGTTTTTAGGGTGTTGCTACATTCCTAATCCGCCACCAACTCCACCGCCTTCGCGTTTGCCGGAAGCTCTTTGGTCAAAGTCATCTCTATGCCTCTTGTTATCAATATTTAGATTTTGACCAAAGTTAAATCGTAGCCCAACATTCAACATTGTAAAGCTTGCCTTATGTGTAAGTTCAAACATAGCATTACCCATTTCCATACTTCCACCTTGCTCTTTTGCAGTAAATAGGTTCTGAACTCCAAGATTTACTACCAGCATTTCTTTGAAGAATGGTTTGCTAAAATTAAGATTTACTCCATAGAAACCATTGAATTTATATACTCCCCAAATCCCAGGTGAAACATAAACGCCAGAGATTTCTGCCTTATATTTCTTAGGTAAGGTAAAGTTTTGGGAGGTGTAACCAACAAAAGATAATGCCTTGTTGTTTATGTCCAATGATGGTTCTTTGCTGGTAGTTTGTGAGTAGTTACCACTTAAATATACAATGCTCATCCACCATGATTTTATTGGTATTGTGGCTGAAAGGCTTAGGTTGAGGTTTTGAGAAGAGGAGATATTTTGAGGCATATAGTATATTATTGGACTATTGAGAAGAGGTATTGGCATCTGCGAAACAACGTCTTTGGTGTAGGAATAGGTCAGTGAGGAAAAGAGCATATAGAGGAAGGAATGTTGTAAGGAAAAGTTATGAGTGTATTGTGGACGAAGCTTTGGGTTTCCTGTTTGGTAGGAAAAGTCGTCTGACTTGGCAAGGAAAGGGTTGAGATTATCGTATGTTGGACGTGATATTCGCATTGAGTAGGAGAATGTAAAGGAGTTCTTATCGTTTGGAGAATGAGAGAAAGATAGATTTGGGAAGAGGTTTGTGTAGGATTGCTTGAAGGAAGTGTCGCCTATTTGTTGCTTACCTTCAAGATTGGCATTCTCCATTCTTAATCCCAATGAAAGGGAAGTTTTTTCTGAGAATGTTTTGCTAAGCGAGCCATATAAAGCGTTGATGTTTTCTTTGTAAATGAAGTGATTGCTTCTGCCTAAGTCGTTGGTGTCATTAAGTTTTGCCTTGAAGTTGTTATCTACGTCTGTAAAACTTAACTTGGCTCCAATTTCCATTTTGAGGGTTTTGGTAAATGATTTTAGATAGTCCGTACGAAAGACATAGGAGTTGTATGAGCTTTCCGTTATATTGTTAAGGCTTTCTATTTTGTAGGGCAAATTTTGATTTATAAGCAGATTATAATATGAAGTATTGGATGCCGAGAGATTGTCAGAAAGGTTATGAATAAAGTCAAAGTTGGCACTTAATTTACCTCCAAGAGTATCCAATTTCCTTTGGTAGTTAAGATTTACAATATAGTTATCCATATTAGAAGACAAACTTTCGTTGTTCTCATATCTTAGAGAATCTGTTCTTATTCCATTCATTAAGGTAGTGAACATTGTTTTGGTTATGTTCTCTGTAAGTGGCATTTTACTTTTGCTATACGTTAGGTTTAGTCCTATGGAATTGTGCTTATTTATTTGATAGTCCGAACCAACATTAAGAGTGTAATCTTGTGAATTAAACATATTGTCTCCTTTAGAAGTTATGAAGATACTATCGTTTCCAAAGCCCATTTTTCGCTTTTGCATCTGCTCCATTCTTTGCTTCCAATTGCTCGCAGAAAAAGAGAATGTATTGGTAAACTTCTTTGTTACTTGGCTTATATTAATATCGCCCATCAAAGAAAGCTCATTAGAATAGTAAGCATTTGTTCCAACAGAGAGACTCAACCCTTCATTTTTGTCCTGCTTAAATATAAGATTTATTATTCCTCCAACACCTTCGGCGTCGTATTTAGCAGAAGGATTTGCCATAATTTCAATCTTTTCAATAAGGGTTGCAGGAGTTGCTTTTAGGATTTGAACAAGGCTTTTCCAAGGAAGCTTCATATCCCTTCCACCAAACTGAAACAGAACTCCTGTTTTGCCATTAAGCTTAAGATTATCCTCGTTATCTATTGCAACACCAGGTGTTTTTTTAAGTAATTCAAAGGCGTTAGTAACGCTTTGAGCTGTTGTAGGGTCAACATTTAAGGTCATCTTCTCAGCATCTAATTTAATCCTGTCCTTCATTGCAACGACCTCAATTTCACCAAGTCCCTCACCCTCCATCTCTAATGCAATAGTCCCAATATCAAGGAGATTAGAACTAAGTTCTGAAGATTTGAAATCAAGAACTAATTTTTTATAACCAACAAAGGAAAACTCCAAACGAAGATCCATTTTCCCAACATTTGTAAAGAGGAAATTCCCATTAGTATCTGAGGCAACTCCTTTAATTGGGTTTATAGTATCCTTTGCACTATACAAAACGCAATTTGCATACATCAAACTCTCATTAGATATTTTATCCACAAGTCTTCCTTTAATGGTATGATTTTGAGCCATAAGTCCACCTGTTATAGAAAGAAGAATTATAAGACTAAGTGAAATTTTAAAGAAAAGAGAGTTAGGTTTTTGGGATTTAATTTGAGTGTTCATCTATTTGAGTTGTTTTGGTGTATTCTGTACTAATAGTTTGTCCCTGGTTTAAATTTTCTACTTTAAACGCGTCATCATACAATTTTATTTCTTTATCTATTCTAATATAGCTTAATATTAATATGACAATGATAAACAAAGCCACAAAGGCTGTAAATATTTTTGTGCTTAACCTAAATTTCATGATTCTTATGTTTTTAATTATTATTTTCTATTTTTGTAACCACTGAGGCTGAAGATACATCATTATTAATGTACTTTAAGTTGCCTCTATATTTTATCATACTTGCTCCCGACACATCAGAAATCAAGGTATCTATTATCAATATGTCATCAATCACACTTGAACCAGACAAATCTGCATTTAGGGTATTTATCACAAAATCCTTTGCAAAAAATGCGCTTGCACCACTCAAATCGGCTTTAAGTAAGTTTGCTTTACCTCTTATTTCAATCAAAGATGACCCACTTAGGTCAATTTCTATATCCTCTGCAATTAGTCCCCCTTTCATTGAGCTTGCCCCCGACATATCTATACTAAGTTCTTTGGTTTCCAAATCCACCAAATTAATATTGCTACTTCCAGCTGCTTGAATCTCTTTATAGTTTGGAGAAGTTATGGTTATTTTTAATGCAGAAGAAGAATAGGAAATGTTTTCTTTGAGTTTTATGTAAAGAATTTCATCTTTAACTCCTGCGATTATGTAGGGAGTGATATTAGTATCTGAATTAATTGTAATTTGGTAAGATTCGCCTATTTTCAAATCAACATCAAACATCCCACTTACTTTTACCTCTTCAAAGAAAGGGAGTTGCTTTGTGAGGATTTGAGACGTTCCTGAGTTTTCTATAAATTTAACATTATTAAATTTATCACACGAACTTGTTGTAATAATAGCTATTATATACGTTATTATAACCCCTATTTTTATACTTGTCTTCATTTTTCTTTTCTTTTATATTGTTCAAAGTCTTCAATAATTTCTTCAATTTTTATATCAAGCAAAAGCATTGTTTTAAATACTGATGGTAGTATGGTGTTTTTAAATTGCTCTTTTCTTATGGAAGCAATTACGCTCTTAGCCTTTGGTGAAACAAAGTAGCCCATGCCTCGCTTGTTATATATGATTTCTTTTTGCTGCAACCACTCAAAAGCCCGCATAACAGTATTTGGATTTACTTCTCTTTCGGCTGCAAAATCTCTAACCGAAGGAATTCTTTCCTCCTCTTTATACCTTTCCGATAGAATATTATCACAAATTCTGTCAGCAAGCTTTAGATAGATTGGATTTGAGTCTTGTGTTATCATTATCTTATGCCTGTTCTTCGGTTAATCGTAAATAGGAAAGCCCTATAAAAAACAAAAATATGATTATGCCAATTATACTTTCGTAAAAGTCTGATAATATAACAAAATCACTTATTTGGGTAATGTGTTGTCCATCTACTACCATTAAACTAATCATTATTCCAACCAGGATAGCTGTAAAGATTACCACCCCAAAGAAAAGTAAGCCTATCTTTATGCCTGCATTCTTTTTATAGAAGATAGAGCCAAAGAAAAGTACACCCATAAATAAATAGAGTTTGATACTAAGTCGTCCTAAGTATTCAAAGAGTTTGGCAGAATTGCTAAAAATTATATCAAAATCTATATTCACTTGAAGTATATAAAGCAATAAACCCACTAACAAGTTTCCTAAAAACATAAACACAATTAAAAGTAATGGGAAATAAATAAATGCTCTTAGAAAAACACTTAAAAATCTTTCCAAATTGGAAACGGGCAGTTGTAAAATTTGAATCTTTCTTTCTTTCTTGTGATACTCTGTAAATATTCTAAAACCTAAAAATAGAAATAGACAGACTATAATCATAGGAATAAAGCTTGGATCAGACTGCATTACAAATATCATCCCAGAGATAATAGCCATAAGAGATAGCATAACTAAATCGGTTTTCATATTGATTAATAAATCTCTTTTACATAGAGACCAAAATCTTATTAAATTAAATTCCATAATGTTTTTTATTTTATTACTTTGTTTATTGAATTAGGAAAAAGTTCTTTTATCTTTTCTTTATTTGAAAAGACCGAATTAAAGAGAAGTTCAATATCAATATTTGATTCTTGTTTTTGAGTATTCTCTTTAACAAATACATTACCACTTATAGACTCTTCATTATATAAAATTCCAGTTTCAGAATCTATTGATTGGGAAACTCCAAAGAATAGTTTGGATGTAATTTCTTGATTAGAAGCATTAAGTAAGATATTCCCATTATCTAAAATAATTATACTATCAATCAAGTTATGTAAATCCCTAACTTGATGTGTTGAGATAATTATTGAAGTCTCCTCATTCATTGCCCTTAAAATTATTTTTCTAAACTGAGTCTTTGAAGGAATATCCAAACTATTTGTTGGCTCATCCAAAATCATTAGCTTGGCACGAGTTGCCAATCCAAAAGCAATTATAACCTTTTTCCTTGTTCCAAAAGACAAAGAAGGCAGCTTTGCTTTCTTGTCAGTGATTTCAAATTCGTTCAAATAGTAATCAAAATCCTCCATTGAGAAATTAGGATAGAATTTGGAGTGAATTTTAACGTAATTCTCAATACTCATTTTGTAAACCTCAAATTCTTCGGGCAGGAAAAACACATCAGAGAGAAAACCCACCTGACGCTTCATTGGATTAAATCCCATTACTTCTATTTTTCCGCTATCGGGGAATAAAAGACCTGCAATTAACTTCAAAAGAGTGGTTTTCCCCGTTCCATTTTTACCTAATAAACCATGGATGTACCCTTTTTCAATATTTAGGTTTACATCATTAATTACAAGTTTATTCTTTTTGTAAGAAAATTTTAAATCATTTAACTTAATCATTGTATTGCTGTGTTAGTTTATTAATACACTGCAAAAGTATATCACTTTATCTTCTTTGTCAAGTTTTTTAACAAACTTTAACTCTGCTGAAATTAGGATTTGCTCTTTAAAATATTGTATTTAAGCGTATTAAATTAAAGATTAATTATTTCCTATTTTAAGTATAATAGCTCTAAAAAAGAAATACAAAACCATAATCTAATCCTGTTTTCTTGAAACTTGATTCTAATTTTCTATCTCTTGATTCTAATTTCTTGAAACTTGATTCTAAATTTTTAGAACTTGATTCTAATTTATGGAAGCCTAATCTTTAAGTCCTATAACCTATCAAAAAGACATATATTTTTGCCTCTTCACCGAAAAAATAGTACTTTTGTCCTCTTGAATAAAAGAAATAAAGATATGAAAAAAGAAGTTAGAGTAAGATTTGCACCATCTCCAACAGGACCTCTGCACATAGGCGGAGTCAGAACAGCATTATACAATTATTTATTTGCAAAACAAAACAAAGGAAAGTTTATCCTTAGAATAGAAGATACTGATCAAACACGCTTTGTTGAAGGAGCCGAAGAATATATAATAGAAGCTTTTCAATGGCTTGGGATTGAATTCGACGAAGGAGTTGGTATAGGGGGCGATTTCGCACCTTACCGCCAAAGTGATAGGAAATCAATATACAAAAAATATGCTCAGGAACTTATTGATAAAGATTGGGCATACTATGCCTTTGATACCCCAGAAGAATTAGATGTAGTAAGAAAAGATTTTGAAGCACAAAAGAAAAATTTTCAATATGACTGCCAAACCCGTAGCAATATGCGAAACTCTCTTACATTATCAAGTAATCAGGTCAAAGAACTCTTAGATTCAAATACCCCTTATGTTGTACGCTTTAAGTTTCCAGAAAACACCGAAGTGCATATAAATGATATGATACGAAAAGAGGTAATAATGAATACAAATCTCTTAGATGACAAGGTACTTTATAAGTCAGACGGAATGCCAACCTATCATTTAGCCAATGTGGTAGACGACCACCTAATGCAAATTTCACACGTTATTAGAGGAGAGGAGTGGTTGCCATCTTGTCCTTTGCATGTTATGCTCTATAAAGCTTTTGGCTGGGAAGAAACTATGCCTGAATTTGCTCACTTACCACTTTTATTAAAGCCTGATGGAAATGGTAAACTTAGTAAAAGAGATGGTGATAGATTAGGATTCCCAGTATTTCCATTGGAATGGCACGACCCAAAAACAAACGAAATATCATCAGGATATAGAGAAAAAGGCTATATACCAAAAGCCGTAATCAATTTCTTGGCATTGCTTGGATGGAATGCAGGTATTGAGCAGGAGATATTTACAATGGAGGAATTGATTAGCCTATTCTCAATAGAAAAAATAAGCAAAGCAGGGGCTAAATTTGACTTAGATAAGGCTAAATGGTTTAACCATCAATACATTCAAATGACTCAAAACAGCGAATTGGCGAAGAATTTTAATCAAACCTTAATAGAAAAAGGTTTTAATTTGCCTATAACCTACGTAGAAGAGGTTGTGGGTTTAATTAAAGAAAGATGCAATTTCACAACAGAGCTTTGGGAACAAGGATATTTCTTTTTCACTCCACCAGAAGCCTATGACGAAAAGATAATAAAGAAACGTTGGAAGCCCACAACGCCTAATAATCTTATCCAAATTATAGAACTCTTAGATACAATAGAGCCATTTTCTTCTGCCATTATAGAAGAAAAACTCCATAATTATATTGAAGAAAACCAATTGAACATGGGTGATATTATGAATGCATTACGTCTTTGTTTGGTTGGACAAGGCAAGGGCCCACACCTATACGATATAATTAGTATGATAGGAAAAAAAGAGACAATAGAAAGAATAAATAAAGCAATTAAAATTATAAGCCCTCAATGAGCAACTTCAAAGAAATAAAATCAATTACCATAATTGGCAATGGCAATGTTGCATGGCATTATTATAATGTAATGCATCAGCAAGCCTTAGATGTGAAATGTGTTTCTGCAAGAGAAGAAGTAAAAGAGGAAGATTTGTCAAAAGACTTAATTATTATTGCTATTAAGGATAAAGTAATTGAAGAAGTAGCAAGTAAAATAGCAAATAGAACTTCCATTATGGTTCACACCTCTGGCTCTACGGATATGGGAATTCTTAAAGATAAGGCTCCAAATTATGGAGTATTTTATCCTCTTCAAACTCTTACAAAGGGATTGCAAATAGATTTCTCAGGGGTGCCTTTATGTATTGAAGCAAATAATGCAAATACGCTCTTTCTTTTAAAATCCTTAGCACAAAAACTCTCAAATAAAGTCTTTGAGATAAGTTCCAAGCAAAGATTCTACCTTCATCTGGCAGCCGTCTTTGCATGCAATTTCCCAAATCATCTTTTTGGAACAGCAAAAGAAATACTTACAAAAGAAGATATACCTTTTGATATAATGTTTCCTCTTATAGACCAAACCATTGAAAAGATAAAACATAATAATCCTTTTGACATTCAAACAGGACCTGCCATAAGACAAGAGAATGCAATTATGGAAAGCCATAAATCAAAATTAGATAAAGACCAAAGAGAAGTTTATGAAGTTTTGAGCAATAAGATTATTAAGAAACAAAATCAGAAAAGAATAGATTAAAAATTTGGCAAATTAGAATCAAATTCTAAAAATTTAGAATCAAGTTTCAAGAAATTAGAATCAAGAGTTAGTAAATTAGAATCAAGAGTTATTTTCTTTGAGTGGGATTTTAGTTTTTGGACTTATGCTTTGAGAAAGAGTAATGATTATTTTCTTAACTTTGCACGCTAATGATTTAAGTTAAATATTGATTAGGGATTATGAAAAATATTGTTGTGCTCTCTGGGGCTGGAATTAGCAAGGAAAGTGGTATTAATACGTTTAGGGATAGTGATGGTTTATGGGAAAATCATAGGGTGGAGGATGTCGCAAACTTCGATTCGTGGCAAAAAAATCAGGATTTAGTAAGAAGGTTTTATAATCAAAGACGAAAACAAGCAATGGAAGCTTTGCCCAATCAAGGACATAAGGAATTGGTAAGGCTTGAGAAATATTTTAATGTAAGTATTATAACTCAAAATATTGATGACTTGCACGAAAGAGCAGGTAGCAAAAATGTTATTCATCTTCATGGAGAAATAAAAAAGGTTCGCTCGGTAAGAGATCCCAATTATATTATTTCTTTACAAGGGTGGGAGCTGACCGAAGATGATAAAGACAAGTACCAAGAGCCTCTAAGACCTCATATTGTTTGGTTTGGAGAGGCTGTACCAATGATTGAACCTGCAATTAACTTATGTCAGAAGGCTGATATATTAATTATTGTTGGCACTTCTTTGGTTGTGTATCCTGCGGCAGGGCTTTTGAACTATGCTTCTAAGGATTGTGTTAAGTATTTGGTTGATCCAAATGATGTAAAGGCAGATTTAAGAGATATAACCTTTATAAAAGAAAATGCAAGCGTAGGAGTAAGAAAGGTTGTTGAAGATATTTTTAATAGAAACAATATAATTGGAGAATAAGTGTTAGAATATACTTACAAAATATACATTATATAAAATGGGAATGAAGAAAGTTTATATTGAAACTTATGGTTGTCAGATGAATCAGGCGGATAGTGAAATTGTAGGTTCAATTGTGCAGAGTAGTGGTTACAAACTGACCGATGATATATCAAAAGCTGATGTTATCTTTGTTAATACGTGTTCCATTCGTGATAATGCAGAACAAAGAGTGCATAATAGGTTAGGTGAGTTTGAGGCTTTAAAAAAGAAGAATCCTAATTTAAAGGTAGGGGTTTTGGGTTGTATGGCAGAGAGGTTGAAAGAGGTTTTGTTTGAAGAGAATAAAGTTGTGGATATTCTTATTGGCCCCGATTCTTATAGGGATATACCTCGTTTGTTAGATGAGGTTAGCAATGTAGGACAAAAGGCAGCTAATGTAATTCTTTCAGAAGATGAAACTTATTCTGAAATTAAGCCTGTGCGTATAGGAACTAATGGGGTAAGTGCTTTTATCTCTATTATGAGAGGTTGTGAAAATTTTTGTTCCTATTGTGTTGTCCCTTTCACAAGAGGGAAGGAGCGAAGCAGAGACTATAAAACCATAATTGCAGAGGCGAAAGACTTATTTGATGAGGGGTATCGTGAGGTTACTCTTTTAGGACAGAACGTTAATTCTTATTCTTGGAAAGAGGATACAAAAACAACAAATTTTGCTCAACTTATGGAAATGGTTGCTCAAATATCTCCATTGTTAAGAATTCGCTTTTCCACTTCGCATCCAAAAGATATATCCGAGCAGTTAATCAAAACCATTGCCTCTTATCCAAATATATGCAAATACATACATCTTCCTTTGCAGTCAGGTAGTAATGTAATGCTTAAAAAAATGAATAGACACTACACAAGAGAAGATTACGCCTCAAAGATTGAAATGATACGAAAATATATTCCTGATTGTTCAATTAGTACTGACATAATCACGGGATTTAGTGGGGAAACTCTTCAAGACCATAAAGACACATTATCTATGATGCAATGGGTGGGTTACGATTACGCTTTTATGTTTAATTATTCTGAGCGTTCTAATACCATAGCAGCAAAGAAGTATCAAGACGATATTCCTTATGAAGAAAAGACCCGCCGATTAAATGAAATTATAGACTTACAAAGGGAATTATCTCATAATAGCAATCGCAAAGACATAGGTAAGGAATTTGAGATATTAGTTGAGGGCTATTCCAAACGCAGCAACGACAAACTCTTTGGCAGAAATTCTCAAAACAAGGTTGTAGTTTTTGACAAGCAAGATAGCAAAATAGGGGAGTATGTTAAAGTAAGAATTTCCGATTGCACATCTGCAACCTTAATAGGTGAAAAGCTATAAGTTTCAATTAAAGACATAGGCCTTACAAGATTTGATTTCCATTTCTTAGAACTTGATTCTAATTTACTAACTCTTGATTCTATTTTCTTAGAATTTGATTCTAATTTTTTGTAATCAACTTCTAAAAAACTAAGCCTTGGTTTTAGAGTTTTTTCTGCAAATTCAAAGAAAATATTCCTATTTTTTATGCATATAGTTTATGATAAATAAAATATTACTACCTTTGCATATTATTAATAAACTAATATAAGCCTTATGAAAATAAAGAGTTACAACTTTGTTATTTATGTATTTGCTTTAATAATACTCTTTGCATCCTGCACTCCTCAAAAGAATTTAATGTATTTTCAAACAGATGCTGCAAAAGATACAACATCTGTGTATAAATATCAATATCCAGAAGGAGAGAGTAACTATTCCCCAAATTATTTTCTTAAAGAAAGAGATGTTCTCTATATTCAAATCAAGTCCTCGGTAGATGCGGAAAGTAATAAATTATTCTCTGACAATAATAGTTATTATTCAACTCAGAATGAAAGTGGAATATATCTCAATAGTTATGTTTTAGACCGAAATGGAGAGATTAACCTGCCAGTTATTGGGAAGATAAAATTGGAAGGTCTTTCTATTGAAGAAGCAAGGCAAAAGATAGAGGACAAGGTTTCAGAATGGATTGTTAAGCCTGTTGTTATCTGCAAAATGGTAAGCTTTAAGGTTTCAATACTTGGAGATGTTAATCGTCCGGGAACATATACTTTCTATCAGGATAATGTAAGTATTTTCAATGTTATTTCAGCAGCTGGTGATTTAACCTATTATGGTAATCGTCAAGAAGTAAAAATAGTTAGAAAAACAGCACATGAAGATTTGATTATTAAGGTAGATTTAAGAAATGCTGATATATTAAAAAATCCTCAATACTATCTACAACCTGGTGATATAGTTTATGTTCGTTCAAATAAAACAACCAAGAGTTTAAGCTATTTTAGTCAGCCTCTAAGCACTATAACCTCTTCCTTATCTCTAATTACAACAATAGTAACATTAGTATTTGCATTAAAAAAATAAGTAACGCATGACGGAAAATAATAATTCAAACCAACGGAATATTCAACAGCAAGACGAACAATCGCAGATTAACTTAAAAGAATTAATGTTTAAGATGCTCGATAATTGGCATTATTTTGTTATATGCGTAATTGTTGCTATTCTAATTTTCTTTGCCATAAGTAAGTTTACAATTCCAAGATATCAGGCAAAGGCAACCATGCTTATAAAGAGTAACGAGAGTGCATTTTCTCAATTATCATTACTCTCTAATAGTTTTGGGACAGCTAAATCCAATTTCCAGAATGAGATAGGTCAAATCCAATCTTACTCAATGGCAAAAAGAACAATACAAGCCTTAGACCTATATGTAAATTATTACCAAAACAGCACCTTTAAAAAGGTGGAGATATATAAAGAATCTCCGTTTCTGGTGGAGCTGGATAGGTTTAAACTTCAAACTGTTGATTTTCCAATAAATGTTAAAATTCTTTCAAAAGACAAGGTTAATATTTCGTATAATGACAAAGACAATTGCAATCAATACGATTATGGACAAGATATCTTAATTGGCAAGAGTTTCGGAATAAAGGGTAAAGAAAAGACCCTTAACTTTGGTCAATGGTACGAGGCTGATGGGATGAAATTCAGAATACTATTGAATGAGGAAATTCCTTTTAACTCCGTATATACTAAGTCAGATTATTCTTTTGTTATTAATAATTTGGATGAAACCGCAAGGAGATTTAATTCAACAAATATAGATTTGATTAATAAGGAATCAACCATAATCAATATATCCTTTGATTATCCAAATCAACAAAAGGCAATAGATTATGTTAATATGCTATGCAAGATATATATAGACCTTACCTTTGAGGAGAAGAACTATATGAACACAAGCACAATTAAGTTTGTTGATGCACAGATTTCAAATATAGCAGATTCACTTTCCAAAACCGAAAGAATAAGAGAAGAGTTTCAGATAAGGAATAATACAGTTGATCTAGGGGGAGATGCTAAATTCCTTTTCGATAAGGCAAACGAATTGGAGTCAAAGCGTGCAGAAGAATATACTAAGCAGCAATACTACGACTATCTCGACAAATACATAAGTCAAGCCGATATGGATGATGGAGTTGTTGCCCCAGCAGTTATGGGAGTTGAGGATGTACTTTTAAACAATTTAGTAAAGGAATTAACCGCAAAACTAACCCTTAAGAAATCATTAGCTCTAACCACAACACCTAAGAACGTTGAATTTCAAAAAATAAGTTCTGAAATAAATAGTCTTAAAAGTCAGATAGAAGAAAACATAAAAAGTTTAAAGAAGGTTTCAAATATAACAACCAATGAACTAAATCGCCAAATCAATATATTCCAAACAGAATTAAACAAACTTCCTTCCACTCAAAGAAACCTTATTAATATAGAAAGGCAATTTAAATTCAATGACGAAATCTATACCTTCCTCTACCAAAAAAGAGCTGAGGCTGAAATAGCAAGAAGCTCAGCCCTACCAGATCATAAGATTATTGATCAGGCACGTCAAGCACTTAAAGTTTATCCTAAGACTTCATTAAATCTATTAATAGCAGTATTACTTGGGCTACTTGTCCCTGCTTTATTTATATTTATACGCTACCAATTAAATAACCTAATTGAATCCAAGGAAGATGTTGAGAAAGGATCTAAGTCTCCAATTATTGGATATATACCAATCATACCAGAAGGAGGAAGTAAATTAGTCGTTTTTGCCAAACCTAAATCGCAAGTAACAGAGAGTTTCCGTTCCATTAGAACCAATCTAAAATATATTGTAGGAAAAGACAAGAACCAAGTAATACTTATAACATCAGCAATGCCATCAGATGGAAAAAGCTTTATTTCAATGAACTTGGCCTCTGTTATCTCTTTGGCAGGACATAAAACTATAATTATAGGATACGACTTACGTAAACCAAAACTTCACACATTCTTCAATTTAAAGAATAACGTAGGGGTATCAACCTATCTAATAGGCAAGAACACCCTTGATGAAGTTATCCAACACACAGAATTTAACAATTTAGATATAATTGCACCAGGGCCAATCCCACCTAACCCATCAGAGTTAATAGATTCGCCTGAGAATGCGTTACTAATCCAAGAACTAAGACAACGTTATGATGCAATAATCTTTGATACCCCACCAATCTCCTTAATCTCTGATGCAGTAACCTTAACCAAGGAGTCAGACATAAATATAGTTGTAGTTAGAGCAGGACAAACCAATAAACAAATATTCTATTCAACAATTAACGACTTGGAAAATAGAGATAAAGTGAAGTTTAACTTCATCTTAAATGGCTTAGCAAACTCAACCAGTAAGTATGGTTATGGTAATTACGGAGGTTACGGAAAAGGCTATGGCTATGGAAATAATTACGGCTATGGCTATGGTTACGGCTATTACGATGACGATAAAATATCAGAAGAGAAAAGGAATAAGAAGAAAAGAAAGTTCTTTTTCTTTTAGAAGACTAAGAATGGAATAACATTAAATATTGTAATAAGATAAAAAAGTCTTTTTGCTTATATATTTAAGTTATATGAAACATTATAATATCCCAATCTTTATCCCTCAGCTTGCCTGCAAGAACCAATGTATCTATTGCAACCAAAGACATATATCAGGGCAAATAACCATTCCTTCCAAAGAGGAAATTATTAACAAGATAGAACTACATCTTAAAACCTTTCAAAAGCCATACCATGCAGAGCTCGCTTTCTTTGGAGGGAGCTTCACTGCAATCGGTTTGGAAAAGCAACGATATTATCTTGAAATAATACAGCCATATATAGAAAGCAATCAAATAGAAAGCATTCGCATATCTACGCGTCCTGATTGCATACGACAAGAAACCTTAGACCTTCTTAAAAGATATAATGTTAAGACAATAGAACTTGGAGCACAGTCTCTTAGCCAAGAAGTCTTGGATTACTCTCAAAGAGGACATACAGTAGAAGATATAGAAGATGCCTCACGCCTAATAAACCAAAACGGCTTTAACTTGGGCTTGCAAATGATGATAGGCCTACCAAAAGACACCATAGAAAAGAGTATTCACACTGCAAATCAAATAGTGAGCCTTGGAGCCAAGTGCACACGCATATATCCGACCTTAGTGATAGATAACACAGAATTAGCAGAACAATACAGGCAAAAGGAATACAAACCTCTGCAATTAGAAGAAGCGATAGATTGGACTTCAAAGATATATCAGATTTTTTATGAGAATAAAATTAACATTCTTAGGGTAGGATTGCATCCTTCTGAGGCCTTAATTTCCCATAAGGAGCTTCTTTCAGGAGCTTTTCATGTAAGTTTTCGTCAGTTAGTTTTGACCAAGATATGGCACAAAAAACTTCAACCCCTTCTTTGGCAAACCAGCAATCAACTCACCCTTTTTGTCCATCCCCAAAGCCTCAATTCAGCCATAGGCTACAATTCTACCAATAGGAACCAGCTCAAACGCCACCATAAACACATCCTCTTTAAGCCCGATTCCTCGCTAAGAGAATTTCAGTATAAATATGAAATCATTTGATTTCAAACATTTTAAACCTTATCTTACCCATTTATAATCAAATTCAGTAACCTTTCGACACCATTCTTTGAATACCTAAGACCATTCAAAAACTCCCAATGCCTATCAGAAAAAATTCTAATAACTATCAGAAATATTTTAAACGGCGTTGAAAAAAATTCTAATAACTATTGAAAATATTTTAAACGGCGTTAGAAAAAATCCTAATACTTATTAGAAAAAATCCTAACGCTTATTAGAAAAAATTTCAATAGGCGTTGAAATAAATCCCAATAGGCTTTGAAATAAATCCTAATAGGCTTTGAAATAATTTTCAATAACTATTGAAATAAATCCCAATAGGCGTTGAACTTTTCCTTGTCCCATTAAAGAAAAAATTATTACCATAACACAAAGAAGAACAAGGAATTAAAACAAAAGTAACAAGTAATCAAAATATGAGAAGAAATAATCAAAATATGAGAAGAAGTAATCAAAATAAGAGAAGAAGTAATCAAAATAAAAGAAGAAGTAATTAAAATAAGGCAATAGGCAATCCAAACAAAAAGACACAATATCCAAATAAAAGACACAATATCCAAACAAAAAACGCCCAGTAA
>DHPF01000005.1:1455-41042 GCA_002407855.1 Bacteroidales bacterium UBA5371 | reverse complement strand
GTGTTTTATATGAAGAAAAACCGGAAAAACACCGAAGAAAAACCGGGAAAACACCGAAGAAAAACCGGAAAAACACCGAAATATTTCTGTGTTTTATGCGAAGAAATAGAGTTTTTTTATGCGAAATTTATGAATGAGTCTTGCTTGTTTTCGTTGTGTGGGCTTGAAACTCTCATATGTCCAACCTTGAGGTGCGAACCTAAGTTTTTACTTGTAATTTTATATATATTTTTATCCAGATTTATATATATATTTTTATCCATATTTTTATCCATATTTTTATATATTTTTATCCATATTAGAAATATATTTTTGCCCAGATAAGATATATATTTTTGCCAAAATTAATAAGGGCGAACCTTTGAGTTCGCCCCTACAATTTATCCTTTATCATTAACCATTTATCATTAATCATTATTTATTATTATCTTTGCAAACTTTTAAATTATAAATTATAGAACGAAGAAATATGACTACTCAAAAGAATGAAAAATTGTTTTCAAAACAATGGATTAAGGCTTATGCTCTGATTTTAATTGGGAGCTTTTTGTTTGCAGCCGGTGATGTGATGTTTGTTAATCCTTATCGTTTGGCTCCTGGTGGGACCTATGGTTTGGCTAACGTGTTCAACACTCTTTGGCCATGGAAGATTAGCTACTATGCTTTCTGTATGGATATTCCTTTACTTTTGATTGGTACTTGGATTTTGGGACCTCGTTTTGGGATTAAGACTGTTGTTTCAACCTTCTTGATATTGGGTTTTGTGTGGATTTTGGAAACGACATGGGGCTATGCACCGGTTATTCATGATGGTTTTATTGAGAATCCAGTTGCTGGTGGATTGAATTTTGTGCCTGATTATTTCCTCAATACTTTGATTGCGGGATTGATTTATGGGGTTGCCATTGGTTTGATATTCAAGTCTGGTGCAACTTCTGGTGGCAGTGACATAATAGCTATGATACTTAATAAGTACACCAAAATATCTCTTGGGACCTTAGTTATGATTGTTGATTCAACCATTACTCTTACTACTTTATTTGCTTTTGGGCAGTTCCGTTTGCCAATATACTCTATTTTGCTAATCTTTATTGAGAGTAAGATTATTGATATTATTATAGATGGTCTTAAAACCTATAAGACTTTATTTATTGTAAGTGATAAGTATGATGAGGTTCGTAATGCAATTCTCAATGACTTGAACCGTGGTGGCACTTGTATTAATTGTATGGGAATGTACGAAGGAAGGGAGAGGAAGATTATCTACACAACTGTTTCAAGAACTCAGTTTGTGAAGCTCAAAGAAGGAATAAAGGATATTGACCCTGATGCCTTTATTAATGTTATTGATAGCAGTGAGATTTTGGGTAAGGGCTTTAAGGAGATTTCTCAATAGACATATTATTATGAGAAAGTTTTCCCTATACATTATATATATAGTAATTGTTTTTTCTTTTGCGAGCTGTTCGTTACTTAAGAAACCCTCTACTGAAGAGAGTGCTTGGGAGATAGAGTTTGACAATGAAAGAGACACTTCAAAGCCAATAAAGAAGGAAGAGGTTAGGATAGAGGACAGGTCATTGGCAAATTATTATGAAGGCTGGATTGGTACTCCTCATCGCTTGGGTGGAAATACTAAGAAGGGAGTTGATTGTAGTGGATTTGTTCAGAATGTATATAAAGATGTTTATGGGATAATGCTTCCACGCTCTGCTGCTCAAATGGAGAAGTCGCTTGAGCCAATTGATTCAAAGTCTTCGCTCAAAGAAGGTGATTTGGTCTTTTTCAGAAACAAGAATAAGAAGGTAAATCATGTTGGTATTTATCTAAAAGACGATACCTTTGTTCACACTTCCACTTCACAAGGGGTTGTGATTACGAGCTTGAATGATAGGTATTGGTCAAAACTTTATTATCGTGGGGGAAGACATCCAAAGTTAGATAAGGAAAAAGATAATAAGCAATAAGTGAAAGGTAATAGTAAAAAAGTAAAAGTGGACTTATCTTAAATCAACAATATTTGCCGAAGGATAGTCCTTTGGGTTAAAAACAAAGTCGCTATCCTTCAACTGAACCTTGGTTTTGTAGCTTGTTATATTATATATATAGGAATTTGAATTGCGGTAGTTTACTTCAAGAGAAGAAATCCTATTGGTTTGAGTGTTTATCCTTAGTCTTACCTTTGAGAACTCCGACTTTGTTTTTGGAGTAAGGTCAATAATATAGTTTCCGCTTTCTTCCCTAATCAGCTTTGGACGAAACTTAGTGTTTGCCTCAGAAATAAACTTTGAGATATTGAGGATGTCGTTTTGTGAATCCTCAACGCTGTTGATTGTTACCTCTTCAATTTCCTGCTGATAAATCCAAACAGATACGCCGTCGCAGTAAATCCTATTGTTTAAGAAGCCTCCAAAATACTTATTCCCACTAAATGTAAACTCACCTTTCTGCCCAGTTGTCTTAACGCCTTTCTCAATTAATGAAAAGGATATGCTTATTGGAGAATCTGTCTTTAACTTTTGTGCCACCTGAGTTACTATCTTTTCAGCCTTATGGTCAATAACCATTCCGTCCTTTATGGTTGTCTGTGAGAAAACCAAGCCACAGCTAAATATAAACATCAATAATAAAACACTTCTCTTCATGGTATTATTTTCCTAAATATTCTCTTAATAGTTCTTCAAGTTCTGCCTCTGTCTTTATCTTAACTTCTCTTGCCTTTGAACCTTCAAATGCTCCAACAATTCCTGCTGCTTCCAATTGGTCAATTATTCTTCCAGCCCTATTGTAGCCAAGAGATAGTTTTCGTTGAATAATGGAGGTTGAGCCATGTTGAAGAGTAACAATAATTCTTGCTGCCTCTTCAAACTTATCATCAATCTGTCTTGGGTCAAACTCCTTGTTTGGTTCTGCATTCTCATCAATGTATTCAGGTAGAAGGAAAGTGTCAGGGTATCCTCTTTGGTTACCAATAAACTCTGCCATTTGTTCAATTTCCTGTGTGTCAATCAAGGCACATTGAATACGTATCATATCATTATTTGCAGAAAGAAGTAAATCTCCACGTCCAATTAGCTGGTCAGCACCAGAAGCATCAAGAATAGTACGTGAGTCAATCTTTGAGGTTACCCTAAATGCAACTCTTGCAGGGAAGTTAGCCTTGATAATACCTGTAATGATATTTACTGAAGGGCGTTGTGTTGCAATAATCAGATGTATTCCAACAGCACGTGCAAGTTGAGCTAAGCGAGCAATAGGCATTTCTATTTCCTTTCCAGCTGTCATAATCAAATCGGCAAATTCATCAATAACCAAAACAATATATGGTAAATAGCGATGTCCTTCTTCCGGATTAAGCTTTCTTGAACAGAATTTTGGATTGTACTCCTTAATGTTCTTAACTTGTGCGTTCTTTAATAGGTCATATCTTTGATCCATTTCAATACAAAGAGAGTTAAGAGTCCTAACAACCTTTCTTGTATCGGTTATGATTGCCTCTTCCGAATCAGGTAGCTTAGCAAGATAATGCCTTTCTATCTTAGTATAAAGTGATAGCTCAACCTTCTTAGGGTCAACCATCACAAATTTAAGTTCGGCAGGGTGTTTCTTATAGAGAAGAGAAGTAATTATTGCGTTAAGTCCAACCGATTTCCCTTGTCCAGTTGCTCCTGCCATAAGAAGGTGAGGCATCTTTGTTAGGTCTGCAACATAAGGAAGGTTTGAAATAGTCATCCCAATAGCAATTGGTAAATCATATTTGCAATTAAGGAATTCAGGAGAGTTAAGCATTGTCTTCATTGAAACAATTTGTGGATGCTGGTTAGGAACCTCTATACCAATTGTCCCTCTTCCTGGTATTGGTGCAATAATTCTTATCCCAAGTGCTGAAAGACTCAAGGCAATATCATCTTCAAGGTTCTTTATCTTCGAAATCCTAATTCCAGGAGCTGGAACAATCTCATAAAGAGTTACTGTTGGTCCTGGAGTTGCCACAATCTTGGAAATATCAATGCTGTAATTTTTCAGTGTATTTACAATCCTGTCTTTGTTGGCAACAAGTTCCTCCTGCTTAACTTCTATGTTCTTTTCTTCGTAATTAATCAAGAAATCAGTAGAAGGGAGTTCAAATGTTGATAAATCTTCTTTTGGGTCGTAAATGGTGTTAATGTCGTTTCTCTTAATTGGTTGTTCCAAAGCAATATCTTCATCATCCAAGTCTAAATCTTCATTAATAATTGCCTTTGTTGAGGTTTCTATTTCAAAATCAATATTGTCATTCGAAGGAACTATATTAACAATGTTATTCTTGTTAATTTCTTGCTCTTGTTTTTGAGTATTAATTGTTTGAAATTCTGTTTGGGCAGTCGGTCTGCTAACTCCAGGCTTTATTTCAAATTGGAGGAGCTCATCTTTTTCTTTATCAGTCAATCCGTCCTTGTTATATGTTTTAGGACGTTCTATATCGGTAGGATTAACTTCAAATTCTAAATTATTATCTTCAAGTTCTACGTTTTTATCTTTTGATTCTAATTCGCTGTCTTTTGATTCTGTTTTACTATCTTCAAATAATACTTCATTTTCTTGCTGTACAACCTTTTCTTTTGGTTCTTTTGGTTTTCTTTTAAATAATTTCCCAACAAAAGAATACTTAACACCAAACATAACCATCGGGAGAGTAATTGAGAAAAACAATATGATAATTATTGCACCTATTTCCCCAGCAAAGCCATGTAGCCACGAGTTGATGGAAATCCCAACAATGCCAGCCAATTCAAATAAACCTTCAAAATCTAAGAAATAAACCACAGCTCCTATAACAACAGAAAACCATAGCATAAAGATTAGGGTGTAGAGAATTATCTTAAAGAAGTTATTAATCTTTAATCCAAAGAGCTTCAATCCTATAAGAGTAAGGATGAAGATATATCCAAATGAAGCAACTCCAAAGGTGGATACAATTAATATATAAGATAGGAAAGCTCCAATTGCTCCTCCCCAATTGGCAATATCTTTATTACCAACCAAAATATCTAATGCAGAAGAGGATTTGACAATATTATAATCTATTGTCCAAGAGATGAAAAAGGATATAAAAGAAAAAAGCAAAAAGACAGATAGTAGTACAAAGAAAGTCCCAAGTACTCTAATGAAAACATCACTGCGAAGTGTGGAAGAAATCATTTTCGCAGGTTTCTCTTTATCGGAGGTCTTCTCTTTTATGTCTTTTTTAAAATTATCAGATTTTGGCTTCTTTGTATTATCCTTTTTCACCTTGTATTATCTAATTTATATATCTCTAATTATATATCATCAGATTCTTGTCCGCCGCCGTATTCTTTAACAATTATTGAAATAATTTCTTGAAACTCTTCCATAGTTACTTCTTCATAACCTGTTGGGAGCAACATATCAGCCTTTTCAACCTTTCCTCCTTCAATTATTTCAATAACCTTAAAGACGATTTTGTATTTGTCTAAATCAACAGGGAATTCAAAAGCCATTCCTGGTAAACCTGGGTAAAATCTTAGGTCTTGTTTAGGGCCTATCTCATCACACATCCAAATTTCTTCTTTTTTCTCTGTTCCATCTTCTTCTTTGAATGTAACATTTACTTTCTTTACTTTCTTTCCAGCAATTTCTTTTGTTTCAGAAGTAACTTCATACTTTACTTTCTCAGCATCTTTTGGTTCTAATTTGTCTTTAATATACCATTTGCCTGTTGCTCCTTCAAGTGGCACTTGTGAGAAATCAAACAAAGCGTATGATATACCATTGTTTGCATTAGTAAGAACCTTACAACCGGCAAACATATCGTTAAAAGCTGATTGTTGTTCAAATACTTTTACTTCAAAAGTTGTTGGAACTCCTTGTGGAACATCGCCCTCCCAAGTTAATGTGTATTTAACAATACCTTTGAATTGTCCTTGTTGTGCGTAAAGCTGTGATGCAAATAAGCCAATTGCTAACATCAAACAGATTGATACAATTAATTTTTTCATTGTTTTTATTTTTATTGTTAATAAATAAATCGTATTGACCTACAAAAGTACATTAATTTTTCTAAATAAAGATAAAACAAACAAAGTTTTTAAAGATAGGCTCTTTATTCTAACGTCTAATTTTACAAATTATCTTCTCAAAAACTATAAAATAGATAAGGACTAATAAAGATATTTAGACGGGAAAACTCTTCTCATTTTGTTTAAATGGTGTAATATTTAAGTTTTTGTGTATTTTTGCACAAAATAAATCTTTATAATGGATAATCTTGATAATGATTTAGCTCAAAAGAAAAATAAGCAGTATTTCGTTGGAGGCGTTTTAGCAACATTGTACTTGCTCTCTCAAATGTTTCCTCCTCTTTGGGTTTTAGATACAACAACTTTAAAGCACTTTATATTTGCTATTTTAAATGTAGTTTCTATATCATTTATACTCTATTATGCTTATAACAACAAAGATAACATTATTAATAAAAGTATTTTTCATAACCCCATTAATTATGCTTGGCTGCTTTTATTATCAATAATGTTACTTTCTTTTACTCAGGCTATGAATGTTCCTGAAAGTATAATTACTTTAAACAGATGGGTCATAGTTTATCTAATGTTTATATATTTTTCTTTTTTTCTTTCGAAGAAACCCACTACAATCAATGCTTTAATCAATGCTACTATTATAATAGGTATCATAAATATACTTTGGTGTATAATTGCTTTCTATTACGTTGGTGCAAATGCAAATCCTCGAAAGAACTTATATATAAGTGGCTTCTATGGGAATAAAAACATATTTGCTGCTGCAATACTATTTAATCTTCCTTTCTTATACTATGCTTTCTTGTTTAGAAAAACCTTTGCCAAATGGCTTTCCCTTGTTGTTGTATTTGGATTAACCTTTTGTTTGGTTATTCTCAGTGCCCGAACAAGTTTTATAGGTTTAATTCTTCACCTAATACTATTGTCATTATATGCTTTATACTTGGTTTTTAGATTAAATAAACCAAAGAAAATACTAATTAAATTCTCAATAGTTATTGTTGTAGCATTATTAGGTTTTTTTGCTGGTGATATGTTTTTGAAGCTTAATTTTAAATATTATTGTGCCAAAACAGATATTGCCAAAACGTATGAATTAACAGAAGATTCGTATTCGGTTTCAAATAGATTTAAATCAATTGAAGAGGGAAATAGCAAAGGGCGGCTAAAAATATGGAGAAATACAATATCTATTATTAAAGAAAATCCAATTAAAGGTTATGGAGTAGGTAATCATAAATTGGCAATAATGAAGGTTGAAGCTCCGCAAAAGTTCAATTTTGTTGTCAGCGACCATGCTCATAACGACTTTTTAGAGATGTGGTCAGAGCTTGGAATATTTGGTCTTATTAGTTATTTACTGCTCTTTGCTTCTGCAATAACGGTATTTTTAAAGACTCAATTAAAGAAAAAGATACCAAACAGAACGAGGTTTGTCTCCTTTGTGGGATTTTTGTTTATTGTTACTTATATGAATGATGCTATGTTTAATTTCCCATTAGAAAGGGCAGACTGCCAATTATATCTTGCACTGGCTATGGCTTTAATACTATTTTCCTATTTAAAAACACATAAACAAAAGCAAGTTAAACCAATAAAAAAATATATTTTATTGATTATAGGCTTTCTTACAATATATCTAACAGCTATTGAAACCATGCACTTTACTTCTTCTATTTTGCAAAAGAAAAAGATTTTACAAACCAATGGTTCAAAAAGAATAAATTATACAGCAGAAGAATGGGAGAGAATGTTCCCTAAAATTCCAACGGTTGATGAAAATGTCAATCCTATAGCTTTAACAATAGGGATGAGATATTCTGCTGAAAAGAAATGGAGAGAGGCAATAGATGTGATAATTAATGATAAGTCAAACCCTTATTTAGCTTTAAAGGAATATCGCTTGTCAAATTACTATTATAATTTCAATATGCATGATAGTGCAGAGTATTGGGCAAGAGAATGTATGCGAATGAAGCCGTTATGCTATGACCCAGTAAGGATATTATATAGGAAGTATGCAAAACAAAATAGATATGATATTGCCGACACCATTATTGAAAACTATGTTTCTAAATATAAATTTACAACCAATGCGTGGATAGATTTAGCAACATCAAAGAAAGAATTAAATAAAAATAAAGAGGCATTAAGGGTTTTGGATTCAGCATTATATTATATACCTGATGATATAAAACTGCTTAAATTGCAAGATGATATCTCTAAGAAAAAGTACAAGTTTTAAAATAAAAAATAGAAAAGATGCTCTACATATTATTTTTTTTGTATCTTTGCCGGCGTTAAAACAAATAAATTGTCAAACCAATCAAAACAAAACAAAATGAAAAAAGCATTGTTTTTATTAGCTGTTGCTAGCGTTTTTGCAGCATGTGGTGGAAAAACTGAAACTCCAACTGACACTGCAACTGAAACACCAGTAATGGAAGAAGTAGTTGAAACTCCAACTCAAACTCCAGCTGAAACTCCAGCTATGTAATTAATTCCAGATTATCTGGTTTTAAAACAAATTAGCAGTCCCAAGAATTCCTGAGACTGCTTTTTTTATGCCTTTTTTTAATCTTCAAAAAAATAGAACCTTGTAAATATAAGCTCCTGCCCTATGGCAAAGGTCTAAAACTTATTGTTTCAACAATATTAAATAATAGTTCTTTTTCCCCTTCTGAATTAGGATATACTTATCATTTAATAAATCGGAGCTTGTGCAGATATAGTCTTCGTTAATTTTTGTTTTGTTTAGCGACAGAGCGTTCTCTTTTAAGGTACGTCGTGCTTCTGATTTAGAAGAAAAAATACTTGTCCTATCAGAAACTAAGTCAATAATATTTATTCCCTCATTAAGACCTTCTTTCCCCATTTCAAACATCGGCACTCCTTCAAAAACAGATAAAAGAGTCTTTTCATCTAAATGTTGTAGGGTTTGGGTTGTGCCTTTCCCAAAGAGAATTTCGGAGGCTTCTAATGCTGAAATGTATTCTTTCTCTCCGTGAACTCTAATGGTTATGTCTTTTGCAAGTGCTTTCTGGAGTTCTCTTAGGTGAGGCTCTTTTTTATGAGATTTAATCATATCTTCTACCTCTTCTTTGGTAAATAGAGTGAAGATTTTAACGAATTTCTCTGCATCCTCATCAGAGCAATTAAGCCAAAACTGATAGAAAGCATAAGGCGTAGTCTTTTCTGCATCAAGCCATATATTCCCTTTCTCTGTCTTTCCAAACTTACCTCCATCGGCTTTGGTAATTAATGGGCAGGTTAGAGCAAAGGCTTCCCCTTGTAGCATACGGCGAATTAATTCTGTTCCTGTTGTTATATTGCCCCATTGGTCAGAACCTCCCATCTGCAATCGGCAATTATAGTTTTCGTAAAGATACTTGAAGTCGTAGCCTTGAAGGAGTTGATAAGAAAACTCGGTAAAGGATAACCCGGTTTCCAACCTTTTCTTGACGCTATCCTTTGCCATCATATAATTTACCGTAATATGCTTTCCTATATCACGAATAAAATCAAGAAAAGTCCAATCCTTTGTCCAATCGTAATTGTTTAAAATCTCAGCCTTATTGACAGATACCGTATCAAAGTCTATAAATTTAGATAATTGCTTCTTAATACAAGACTGATTATGCTTTATTTCATCTATTGTTAAAAGTTTTCTTTCTTCGCTCTTAAAGGAAGGGTCTCCAATCATTCCTGTTGCTCCTCCCAAAATCACAAGAGGGCGATGTCCACACCTTTGTAAATGTGTTAGCATCATAACACTTACCAAATGTCCTATATGCAAAGAGTCAGCAGTTGGGTCAAACCCAACATATCCCGTTGTTACTTCTTTTTGCAGTTGTGCTTCAGTTCCTGGCATTACATTATGTATCATACCTCTCCAAGAAAGCTCCTCAACAAAGTTTTTCATCAGATTTTTACTTATTTGTTTAATTTGGCAAAGTTAATAACTTGTACGCAAATGAGAAAATAATATATAAAAAAAAGGAGAGTAAACTCTTTACTCTCCTTGCTCCCCCTTTTGGACTTGAACCAAAGACCCCATGATTAACAGTCATGTGCTCTAACCAACTGAGCTAAGGAGGAATGTTTTGCTTCCTTAAAAAAGCGTTGCAAAGATACAACCATTTCTTAAAGTAGCAAATTTTTAATTATTTTTTTTGATATTTATTTATGAAAATATTGATTTACAATAATTAAAATTAACAGATAATATCACTATTTTACTCTTGAAACAATCCATTTCACTCTTAGAAAAGCTAAAATAATTCTTATAAACATTAACTACAATGTTTTTGAAGTTTGATTCTAAAAATTAGAATCAAGTTTTAAGAAAATGAAATCAAGAAAGAAAAAATTAGAATCAAGTTCCCTTGTGCAGAATTTATTCTTACGAACAAGGGATTTTCAACCATTTTTCTGAATTGGATAGTTTGGGAAATTCACCTCTTTTTTGACAGAAAAATCCTCTAATATTTATCATTTAAGTGGAACTTTAGAATTATTTAAATGGAACTTATTTTGATTAAAGTTCCATTAAAAAACGCTTCTGGGTTCGTTTAAAGGCTTTTTTTGAGGTTAAAATATATGTTTTTCCTTTTTATGAGGCCTAAACTTTGTTTGTAAATGGCTTATTGCCAAATAAATACCGCCAAACAAAATATGGTTTATTTTTAATGGAACCTGAGCGTTTTTTTCTGGAATGTGAGCAAAATTAGGTTCCATTAAAAAACGCTCATGTTCCATTAAAAAATGCTCAGGTTCCATTAAAAAACGCTCAGGTTCCACTTTAATAAATTCGGATTCCACATCAAAAAAATCCGGTTCCATTAAAAAATAAATCAAGTTCAATTAGGAAATATGTAAAAATATTCCTTTTATTTCAAATTTTTGCGTACATTTGCCGTCTGGAAAGATATATATATTAATTCATAATTATTCAGAACTATGAAGAGGTTTCTTTTAATATTATGCTTATTGTTTTGCATAATAAATATAAATAAAGTCGTTGCTCAACCAACAATAAATATGGTTTCGCTTACCGATACAACTTTCTATAAGGTAAAAATGACCGCAGTTGTTACTAATAAAGGAGGATGGACTGTTTCTGGCGTGGGTTTCATCTACGACACACTCCCTATGCCTAATAGGGTTACCACAGGTGTGAAATGGAGGCAGGTTAGTACAAATTGTACCGAAAATGTTCCTTTTACTTATGACCCAAATACACTTTATCTTTATATGACTTCTGGGAAAACATATTATATAAGAGCATTTGTTCGGAAAACTTCTGGAGGAAATGATACTGTTTTTTCAAATCAGATGGTTGTGAATATTCCTATGCCAAATCCTCCTGTTTGTGCGGTGGATTCAATAACCAATATTAAAATAGATTCAGCCACGTTTAAGGGAATCGTATCAGAGAAAAATGATGGTAATGTTTTTTATTCTAAGGGTTTTGTTTATTCTACAACAGAACCTATGCCAACCTTAGATAATGCAACTAAGTCCCACATAGCAGCAAGCTTTTCAAATTTCCCTCACAGATGGACTTCAAATGTAGCTAATCTTTTATCAGGGCAGCAATACAAAATAAGAAGCTATTCTATATTCAGATATATAAATAAGAATGTAAACGACACGATTTATTCTGATACAACCCATTTCAAAACTCTTTCTGCATGTGGTTTTGTTCCAACAGATGTCTATATTGATAGTATAAAAATAACAACTGCAAGATTAAATTTTGCTCCTGGTCATTACACTCAATTAGAATGGCAGGTTGAGTATGGTTTTGCTGGTCATACTCCTGGTGAAGGAACTATTATAAATATTGATAATGATACTGTTGAATTAACAGGACTTGTTGGAGGAAGGTCATATTCTGTCTTTGTTAGAGCTTATTGTGATACAAATGAGGTTAGTGAATGGTCAATCATTAAAACATTTACTACAATGCCTTACCCTTGTGCCCCTATTGGAGATATTTATGTTACAGATATAAAGCATTCATCTGCAAAGATAGCTTGGAACCCTGGTGCAATGTCGCAGTCAAAATGGGAGGTTCTTTTTGCAAAATCTACTGATAATTTCCCTGCAACAGGAACCATAGTTAATAATACTCCTCTTATACCATTAGTAGGTCTTACGCCTCAAACTCAATACAAGGTAAGGATACGAGCTTTGTGTGGAGATTTATTAGGGGATTGGTCTGACGATTATTACTTTAATACAATCATAAACAGCATAGAAGACGATATAACTAAGAATAACGAAAAGGTTATTATCTATCCTAATCCAACGGATGAAACCATAAACTTTAAAACAGAGCATCCAGAGGAGATAACCAAGATAGAAATCTATTCGGCATTGGGTAAATTGATTTATTCCTCAAACCAATTACCTCAAACATATAGCTTAATAGACCAATCAAAAGGATTGTTTTTGATTAAGATATTTACAAATTCAAGTGTTCAAATAGAAAAGATAATTTTAAATTAATAAAAAGCAACTAATACATGTTTACAAACATTATTTTACAAGTCCAAGAAGGAGCTTCTGCAATAGTTCAAACAAGCTCCGAAATTGTTCAAACAGAAAAAACAATGAATATTATTGACCTTGCCGTTAAGGGAGGTTGGATAATGATTGTGCTGGCCATTCTTTCCATAATTGCAGTCTATATATTTGTTGATAGATATTTAGCTCTAAACAAAGCAGCCAAAGATGATAAGAATTTTATAAATAACATTAAGACCTTTATCCATAAAGGCGACCTTGAAGGAGCAAAATCACTAACAAAAAGTAATAATACCCCAATAGGAAGAATGTTAGATAAAGGCTTGTCAAGAATAGGAAGGCCACTAAACGACATAAATCAAGCGGTAGAAAACGTAGGAAAGCTCGAAATAGCACGATTAGAAAATGGAGTATCAATGGTTGGAACAATTGCAGCCTTAGGACCAAGCTTAGGTTTCTTAGGAACAGTAACAGGGATGGTTAGAGCTTTCTTTGATATGGCTGCCGCAGGAAATAACATAGATATTCAAGTGCTCTCAGGAGGTATTTACGAAGCAATGATAACAACAGTTGGAGGTTTGATAGTAGGTATTATATGCAATTTCTTATATAGTATATTAGTAAGCAAGATAAATAAAATAGTGTTCTTATTAGAAGCAAGAACAATGGAGTTTATGGACCTATTGCACGAACCAGCTTAATTCCCTAAACTATGATTGAAACAAGAAATAAAATAGACCCAAATTTTAATTCGGCATCAATGAGCGACTTGGTGTTCTTGTTACTTATTTTCTTTATGCTTACTTCAACACTAATTAGTCCAAATGCAATAAAAGTCCTTTTGCCTAAAAGTACCTCAGGACAGACTATGGCAAAACAAAATGTAACCGTAGCAATAGACACAAACTACCAGTTCTTTGTAGAAAACCAACCAACCCCAGAGTCGGAGCTTGCACCCACAATAGCAAACTATATAGCAAATGTGCAAGAAGCAACCATCAAATTACATACAGACAAAACCGTACCTGTACAATACGTAGTTACAGTAATAGATGCCGTAAACAAAATAAATGCCTCCACAGGACAGAAACATAAAGTAATCCTTGCAACAGAAGCCACAAAATAAATGGAACTCAAAGAAAAGAATAATAAAAGAACAATAATAAGTGTGGTAGTAACATTGCTATTTCACTCAATACTTTTATTAATTTTGGTTTCAATGGGCTTGAAATACCCAGACCCACCACCAGCAGAGATAGGAGTGGAAATGGACTTGGGTAGTTTAGAAGACTCAGGGAATGCAATGATGGGAGAATTGGGAGGAAGTGATGCTTCAAATCCAATCCACGATATTTCAGAAGCAGCAGAAGACTATGCTTCTCAAACAACTGACGATGTAGCTCTAACTACAAAACCAACAACTAAACCTTCTTCCAAACCATCTACCCAAGAAACCGCACAAACTTCAAAAGAAGAAACCATAAACCCTAATGCATTATTCCAAAGAGGGAAAGTAAAGAATACAGGCTCGGGGCAAGGAGACGGAAAGGGAGATGGACAAGGAGACGGTAACGATGGAGGTGGAGGAACAGGCTTTGATGGCACAGGTTCAGGACATACATTCTCATTAGCAGGACGAGGTTCCAAGAATTTAGGGCTTCCTCCTTCAAAGACAGATGACGTAGGTTCCATAGTAGTAACCATTTGGGTAAATCCAGAAGGTAACGTAGATAGAGCAGTTGCAGGTGCAAGAGGAACAACAATAGATAATCGTTCTCTTTGGCGTCATTGTGAGAATGCAGCAATGCGTTCCAAATTCTCAGCAGCCCCAAATGCCCCAATGCAACAAAAAGGCACAATAACCTATAAGTTTAGAAGATAAACCTAATAATATCCTAATGCTTATCAGAAATATTTCTAATGGCGTTAAAAATAATATCAACGCTTATTGAAAATCATCCTAATGCCGTTTAAAAAAAATCTAACGCTGGTAAAGAAAAATCCTAACGCTTATTGAAAAATATTTCAATAGCTATTGAAAATAATTTCAAAGCCTATTGAAAAATATTTCAAAGCCTATCAGAAAAATCCTACACAACGAAAAGAAAAATAATTTATATATATATTAATGTATGGTAAAGAGAAAAAGAATAAAGCAATTTATTAAAAACAATCCAATTGTTAAGGATTTTCTTCTCTTTGCTGTGGTAACAATTCTATTTCATTTTCTTTATTGGGAAACGAATATGAACTTATGGTTGTTTGGCTCTTGGACAAAAGATATTTATGATTTTTTTACTCTTATTGCCTTAAAAGGAACTGCTCTTTTATCAGAATTTTTCTTCGCTACCGATTTTGAGGTTGCTTCTTCATGCCTACGATTTTTCGATTCTAATAATATCACCATTTGCACAATGGAAGTAGTTGATAGTTGTTCTGGAATTAAACAGTTATTACAATTATTTATGATTATGTTGATTGTTCCAAATAAACTATGGAAGAGAATGGTGTATTTTCTTTGTGCAAGTATTGTTGTACTTTTTTTCAATATTGTAAGAATATTTGGTTTAACAGGTGTCCTGCTCTATCATTCTGATAAGTATCAATTTATTCACGACTGGATAGGGCGGCCTTTTCATTATGTAGTTGTATTCTTAATTTGGGTTATATGGATTGAGTTTTTTGCTTATACTAAGAAGAATCCTCTTTCTAAGAATGAAAAAAAGGCTGAACTAATTTCTTAGCAGCCTTTTTCATTTGTCCCAAGTGGGAACTCTAATTAGTCAATTGGTTCAAAATCTTCTTTATATGCTCCACATAATGGGCATACCCAATCATCAGGAAGTTCACTAAATGGGGTTCCTGGTTTAATTCCACTGTCAGGATCACCTATCGCAGGATCGTAAATATATCCGCAAGGTTGGCATTCAAATTTTCTGTTTTCCATAGTTTTTTCTATTTTTTGTTTGGCAAAGAAACGAACTTTTATTGAATCGTGCAACAAAAAGCAACAAAAAATAAAAAAAAGATAAAAATATTTGGTGGTATTATTATTTTTTGTACTTTTGCACTCCCAAAAATTAGGTAACGACTTTTTATGTGTTGTTTTACTCTTAAATTCTACAAGGGTAATTGGGTTGAGCACAAAGAGGGTGAAATTCAAATAATAATCAAGTGGCTATGATTTATTTTGAACGTTTATTTTTGAGGTTTTTTTAATACAAAACAAATTAAATAGATGAATTTTTCTATAAGTTGTTGTGTATTTAAAATAATAGTAATACCTTTGCAACCCAAAATTTAGCAAGGAAATAAAAATATGTATTAATTTTAAATTAAGATATGCCAACAATTCAACAATTAGTTCGTAAAGGACGTAAAAGTTTAGAGTATAATAGTAAGTCTCCTGCACTGGATTCATGTCCTCAACGTAGGGGTGTTTGCACAAGAGTTTATACCACTACTCCAAAAAAACCGAATTCTGCAATGAGAAAGGTTGCAAGAGTTCGTTTGACAAACCAAAAGGAAGTGAACGCATATATTCCAGGAGAGGGTCATAATCTTCAAGAGCACTCTATCGTAATGATTAGAGGTGGTCGTGTTAAGGATTTACCAGGCGTTCGTTATCACATCATTCGCGGAGCGTTAGATACTGCTGGTGTTGATGGTAGAAACCAAAGACGTTCCAAATATGGAACTAAACGTCCTAAGGCAGCAAAATAAATAAATTAAGTAATACAATATAATAATATAGCTTTACTGCAAATATGAGAAAAGCAAGACCAAAAAAAAGAATTATCCTTCCAGATCCAAAGTTTAACGAAATTATGGTAACAAAATTCGTAAACAATATAATGCTGAAAGGTAAAAAAACAACAGCTTACAATATATTCTATGATGCAATAGATGTTGTAAGTGAACGTACAAAAGAAGATGGTTTGGAAATATGGAAGAAAGCATTAGCTAATGTAACTCCAAATGTAGAGGTTCGCTCTCGTAGGATTGGTGGTGCAACATTCCAAATCCCTTCAGAAATACGTCCAGAAAGAAAGCAATCAATGGGGATGAAGAGTTTGATTGGTTTCGCAAGAAAAAGAAATGAAAAAACAATGGCTCTTTGTTTAGCAAGTGAAATAATTGCAGCATCTAAGGAAGAGGGTTCAGCGTTTAAAAAGAAAGAAGATATTCACAGAATGGCAGAAGCTAATAAGGCATTCTCTCATTTTAGATTCTAATATATAATAGTAGGAAGAAGGAAACTAAATGGCAGACTTAAAATTTACAAGGAATATAGGAATTATGGCTCATATAGACGCCGGTAAGACAACAACTACCGAGCGTATCTTGTTTTTTACAGGAAAGAACCATAAGTTAGGGGAGACGCATGAAGGTTCTGCTACTATGGATTGGATGGCTCAAGAGCAAGAACGTGGTATCACTATTACTTCTGCTGCAACCACAGTATTTTGGAATTATAATAATAATCAATATAAGATTAATATTATAGATACTCCAGGTCACGTTGATTTTACTGTTGAGGTTGAGCGTTCGCTTCGTGTATTAGATGGTGCTGTCGCTTTATTCTGTGCTGTGGGTGGTGTTGAGCCACAAAGTGAAACTGTATGGCGTCAAGCCGATAAATATAATGTTCCTCGTATTGCATTCATAAATAAAATGGATCGTGCAGGAGCAGACTTTTTTAATGTAGTTGGTCAAATCAAAGAACGCTTAGGAGCATCTCCTGTTCCTTTGCAAATACCAATTGGACAAGAAGATATGTTTAAGGGTGTTATTGATTTGATTTCTAATAAGGCATTGATGTATGATGAGTCTTCTAATGGAACTAAGACATACGAGATTCCAATGCCAGATGATTTAAAAGAAATAGCTGCAAAATATAGAAAAACTCTTATTGAAGGAGTTGCTGAGGAAGATGACACTCTTTTAATGAAGTATATTGACGATGAGAACTCAATTACTGAAGAAGAAATGATTTATCATATTCGCAAAGCAACTTGTGCAATGAAAATTACTCCCGTTCTTTGTGGAGCTTCTTTCAAGAATAAAGGGATTCAGAATCTAATTGATGCAGTTGCTGCATTTCTTCCAAGTCCAATAGATGTTCCAGAAGTTGTAGGTATTAACCCTAAAACAGAAAATGAAGAAGTAAGAAAGGTTGATCCAAAAGCTCCGTTTTCGGCTTTGGCTTTCAAAATAGCTACTGACCCTTATGTCGGAAGAATTTGTTTCTTCCGTGTTTATTCTGGATCATTAGACGCAGGTTCTTACGTTTATAATGCATCAACAGATAAAAAAGAGCGTATATCTCGTATTATGCAAATGCATGCCAATAAACAAAACCCTCTTGATAGAATAGAGGCAGGAGATATTGGTGCTGCTGTTGGATTTAAGGATATAAAGACAGGTAACACTCTTTGCGATGAAAAACATCCAATTATTTTGGAATCTATGACTTTCCCAGAGCCTGTTATCTCAATAGCAATAGAACCTAAACAACAAGCAGATGTTGATAAATTCAACAATGCATTACTTAAACTTGCGGAAGAAGACCCAACTTTAAAAATAAATACTGACGAGGCTTCTGGCCAAACCATTATGCAAGGTATGGGTGAATTACATTTAGATATTATAATGGAACGTATCCGTAGAGAATTTAATGTTGAATGTAATCAAGGTGCACCACAAGTTGCTTATAAAGAGGCTCTAACTTCTTCTTGTGAGCATAAAGAAGTTTATAAGAAGCAAACAGGTGGTCGTGGTAAATTTGCAGATATACAATTCCGCATTGAGCCAGCAGATGAAAACTTTAAAGGTCTTCAATTTATTAATGAAGTTAAAGGAGGTAATATTCCAAAAGAATTTATCCCTGCAATTGAAAAAGGATTTAAACAATCGATGATAAATGGTGTTTTAGGAGGTTACCCTCTTGAAAGCATGAAAATTACTCTAATAGATGGTTCTTATCATGCTGTAGACTCTGATGCTTTATCATTTGAACTTTGTGCTAAAATTGCCTTTAAAGAAGCAGCAAGAAAAGCAAAGCCTGTTTTACTTGAACCAATAATGTCTTTGGAAGTAACAACTCCTGATACATATTTAGGTATGGTTACAGGTGATTTAAATAGAAGAAGAGCAATACTTGAAAGTATTACTGCTAAAATAGGAATTCAAGCGGTTAAAGCAAAGGTTCCACTTTCTCAAATGTTTGGTTATGTAACATCTCTTAGAACAATTACTTCTGGTCGTGCAAATTCTACAATGGAATTTTCACACTATTCAGAAGCTCCAAAAGATGTTGTTGAATCAGTATTGAAGAAATAAAAAGATTGAAATAAACTAATATAAAGACAAAATAACGTGAGTCAAAGAATTAGAATTAAATTAAAATCATACGATCATAACTTGGTGGACAAATCTGCTGAGAAAATCGTTAAAACTGTAAAACTAACAGGTGCAGTTGTAAATGGTCCAATTCCACTTCCAACCAACAAGAAAATATTTACAGTTAATCGTGCCACTTTCGTTAATAAGAAAGCAAGAGAACAATTTGAATTGAGTTCTTATAAGAGATTGTTGGATATTTACAGCACTTCTGCTAAAACAATAGATGCTTTAATGAAATTAGAGCTTCCAAGTGGAGTTGAAGTGGAAATAAAAGTTTAACAGAGTCATCGTAAAGATATAATTGTTAAACGTCAGCCTATGCAAAGTGCATGCTGATTTATTAATAAAAACAAAAACTAAAAATGTCAGGTTTAATTGGTAAAAAAATCGGAATGACCAGTATATTTGATGCCTCCGGCAAGCAGCAGCCGTGCACAATCATAGAAGCTGGTCCTTGTGTAGTAACACAAATTTTGACTCTAGAGAGAGATGGTTATAGTGCCATTCAGTTGTCTTTTGAAGAAATGAAGGAGAAAAATTGTACAAAACCTATGAAAGGTCACTTTGCAAAGTCAAGTACAACTCCTAAAAGACACATTCATGAGTTTACTCGTTTTGAAGAAGGTCATAAAAAAAACTTTGGAGAAATTTTAACATGTAATGTTTTTACAGAAGGTGAATATGTTGATATTGTTGGAATTTCAAAAGGAAAAGGTTTTCAAGGTGTTGTTAAACGTCATGGATTTAGTGGCGTTGGAGATAAAACTCACGGACAACATGACAGATTACGTGCCCCAGGTTCTGTAGGTGCATCTTCTTATCCTTCAAGATTATTTAAAGGTTTAAGAATGGCAGGTAGAACTGGAGGTAAGAGAGTTAAGATTCAAAACTTGGAAATTCTCAAAGTAATAGAAGAAAAGAATTTAGTATTAGTTAAAGGATCTGTTCCAGGTCCAAAGGGTTCAATTTTAAAACTTGAGAGATGGAGCTAAGGGTTTATAATATAAATGGAAATGACACTGGTAGAACAATTACTGTTAGTGATTCATTATTAGGAGTTGAACCAAACGATCATGCAATTTGGTTAGACGTAAAGCAATTTCTTGCAAATAAACGTCAAGGAACTCATAAGTCAAAAGAACGTTCAGAGGTTTCAGGTTCTACGAAGAAATTAAAACGTCAAAAAGGAACAGGTGGAGCAAGAGCAGGGGACACAAATAGTCCAACAATTGTTGGAGGAGGTAGAGCTTTTGGTCCAAAACCGAGAGATTATTCTTTTAAATTGAATAAAAAGGTTAAGCGTTTAGCGAGGGTTTCAGCTTTATCTTACAAGGTTAAAGAAGAAAAATTGATCATAGTTGAAGATTTCAATTTTGATACTCCAAAGACCAAAAATATGATAAAAGTCATAGGAGATTTGAAATTAGGTGAAAAAAAATCACTCTTTGTGTTGAATAACCAAGATAATTTTGTAATTTTGTCGGCTCGTAATATTAGTAATGTAAGCGTAACTGACGCAAAATCAGTCAATACATACGAAGTATTGCGTGCAAACAATGTGATTTTTTCTGAAACATCAATAAAAGAATTAGAAAATATATTAGCTAATTCTTAAAAATATGAAGAATAATTAACATTATTAAGAAGATAAAAATGGAAATCATAGTAAAACCGATTATTACAGAAAAAATGACTAAAACAACGGAGAAATTCTCTAATCGTTTTGGCTTTATAGTTGATAAACGCGCAAATAAAATAGAAATAAAAAAGGCTGTGGAGTCTTTATATAATGTAAAGGTTGATAGAGTAAATACTATGAACTATAATGGAAAGAATAAATCTCGCTATACAAAAGCTGGATTTATTCAAGGAAAAACATCTGCATACAAAAAAGCTATCGTGATGTTAGCAGCAGGTGAAACAATAGATTTTTATAGCAATATTTAAGAATAGAGATAGATGGCTTTAAGAAAATTAAAACCGACAACACCAGGGCAAAGATTTAAAGTTGCAAGTACCTTTGATGAAGTTACTGCTTCTAAACCTGAAAAGAGCTTAGTTTATGGTGGAAAAAAGAGCGGAGGAAGAAACAATCAAGGAAAGATGACCATGCGTTATATTGGAGGTGGTCATAAAAGATTATATCGTTTAATTGACTTTCGTAGAGAAAAAGATAATATTCCAGCTGTTGTAAAAACAATTGAATATGATCCAAACAGAACTGCTCGTATAGCATTGGTTTGCTATGCTGATGGTGAAAAACGTTATATAGTTTCTCCTCATGGCTTGAAAGTTGGTCAGACAATTATGTCAGGTATTGGAGTTGCCCCAGAAATTGGCAATACATTATTATTAAGTGAAATTCCATTTGGGACAATAATTCATAATATTGAATTGTATCCGGGTCAAGGAGCAAAGATGGCAAGAAGTGCAGGTTCTTATGCTCAGCTGATGTCTCGTGATGGAAAGTATGCAGTTGTTAAAATGCCTTCGGGTGAAACAAGAATGATTCTTCAAGCATGTAGAGCAACAGTAGGTATGGTTTCTAACATTGAACATAACTTAGAAGTTTCTGGTAAAGCAGGAAGATCTCGTTGGCTTGGAAGACGTCCTCGTACAAGAGGTGTAGTGATGAATCCAGTTGATCACCCAATGGGTGGAGGAGAAGGTCGTGCTACTGGAGGACAACCTCGTTCAAGAAAAGGAATTCCTTCAAGAGGTTACAAAACAAGAGCTCCTAAGAAGCATTCTAATAAATATATTATTGAAAAACGTAAGAAATAATTAAAATCATAGATAAGAAATGAGTCGTTCGTTAAAAAAAGGACCTTATATTCATTATAAGTTAGAGAAAAAAGTTTTAGCAGCACAAGAGCAAAACAAAAAGGCTACAATTAAAACTTGGTCAAGAGCATCTATGATTTCACCTGATTTCGTAGGTCAAACGATAGCTGTACATAACGGAAATAAATTTATTCCTGTTTATATAACCGAAAATATGGTAGGACACAAACTAGGTGAGTTTGCTCCAACAAGAATTTTTCGAGGACACGCAGGACAAAAAGATAAAGGTAAGAAATAATAAAAATTCTCCGAGAAAATGGGATCAAGAAAACATAATAGTGCTGAGGCACGTAAAGAAGCGAGAAAAACTCTTTATATTGCAAAGTTGAATAATAATCCAACTTCTCCTCAAAAGACTAGATTAATGGCAGATGCTATTAGAGGATTAGATGTTAATAAAGCATTAGGTATTTTACAATATAGCCAAAGAGAATCTGCTCCTAAATTACGAAAATTATTACTTTCAGCTATTGCTAATTGGCAAATGAAAAATGAGGGTAAAAGAGTTGAAGATAGTTCGTTATATATAAAACAAATCAACGTTGATGAAGCAAGACAGTTAAAACGTCTTCGTACAGCTCCTCGTGGTCTTGGTTATAGAATTAAAAAGCGTTCTAATCACATAACACTTATATTAGGAAGTAAGGTTGAAGAGAAAAATACTGCAACAGAAAAGACTAATACTGAAAATTAATAATTTGTACAAATAGTAAATTATATAAATAAGGATGGGACAAAAAGCAAATCCAATAGGCAATAGGTTAGGAATCATCAGAGGATGGGACTCTAATTGGTATGGAGGAAAAAGATTTGAAGAAAAATTAGTTGAAGATGATAAAATAAGAAAATATCTTAATGCACGTCTTTCTAAAGCTGGTATTTCTAAAATATATATTGAAAGAACTTTAAAACTCGTAACCGTTACTATTAATACTGCAAGACCAGGATTAATCATAGGTAAGGCAGGTCAAGAGGTTGATAAGTTAAAAGAAGAATTAAAGAAACTTACTAATAAAGATATTCAAATAAATATCTCAGAGGTAAAACGTCCAGAATTAGATGCTGTTTTAGTTGCAGCAACGGTTGCTCGTCAAATTGAAGGTCGTATTTCTTATCGTAAAGCGATAAAAACTGCCATAACTTCCACAATGAGAGTTGGTGCTGAGGGAATTAAAGTTTCAGTTTCTGGTCGTATCGGTGGAGCAGAAATGGCAAGAAGAGAGCATTATAAAGAAGGAAGAACTCCACTACACACATTAAGAGCTGATATTGACTATGCTCAGGCAGAAGCTCATACTACTTATGGACGTATAGGAGTGAAAGTATGGATATGTAAAGGGATTGTTTATGGTAAACGTGAATTAGTTCCTTCCACTATTGGAGGAACTGTAAAAGAAGGAGGACGTAGTGGTGCTCAACGACCTTCGTCTATGAATCAACGCCCACGTAGAAAAAAATAATAGATTAGTTAATAATTCAAATATTGTGCGATAATGTTACAACCTAAAAAGACAAAATATAGAAAACAACAAAAAGGTAGAATTAAAGGTTTTGCTTTTCGTGGTCATGAGTTAGCTTTTGGAAGCTTTGGAATAAAATCAATGGAAACATCTTTTATAACAGGTCGTCAAATTGAGGCAGCTCGTCAAGCAGTAACTCGTTATATGAAACGTGAAGGACAAATCTGGATACGTATTTTCCCAGATAAGCCAATTACTAAAAAACCGAACGAAGTTCGTATGGGTAAAGGTAAAGGGGCTCCTGAATATTTTGTTGCAAGAATAATGCCAGGAACTGTTTTGTTTGAAGCTGAAGGTGTGCCTTTGGAAATTGCAAAAGAAGCATTGCGTTTAGCTGCTCAAAAATTACCTGTTACAACAAAGTTTGTGGTTAGAAGAGATTACGTTGAGGAAGTATAATAATAGAAGAATATGAAAAACAATGTAATAAAAGAACTCTCTACGGCAGAGTTACAAGAAAGATTAGCTGCTGATAAAATGCAGTTGAATAAAATGAAAATTAATCATGCTGTTACTCCTTTAGAGAATCCAAATAAAATAAAGGAAGCAAAAAGAGACATAGCACGAATAATGACAGAATTAAGAAAGAGAGAATTAGATTCTAAATCTGTCAAAATATAACTAAAACCTAAAAATTTAAAATTAAATGGAAAGAAATTTAAGAAAAGAAAGAGTAGGTCTTGTTATCAGTAATAAAATGGATAAAACTATTCGTGTATTCGTTGAGCGTAAAGTAAAGCATCCTAAATACGGGAAATTTGTAAAGAAGAGTTCCAAGTTTATGGCTCATGACGAGAAGAATGAGTGCAATATCGGTGATGTTGTAAGAATAATGGAAACAAGACCATTAAGTAAAAATAAATGTTGGAGATTGATAGAAATAATAGAAAGAGCTAAATAAGATGGTACAACAAGAATCAAGATTAGTTGTCGCTGACAATAGTGGAGCTAAGAGTGTACTCTGCATAAGAGTGCTCGGAGGAACAAAAAGAAGGTATGCTTCAATTGGAGATAAGATAGTTGTTACAGTTAAGGATGCCATTCCTTCAGGTAATGTTAAAAAAGGTATTGTTTCTAAGGCTGTTGTTGTTAGAACTAAAAAAGAAATAAGACGCCAAGATGGTTCATATATACGTTTTGACGATAATGCTTGTGTACTCTTAAGTGCAAACGATGAATTAAGAGGAACTCGTATTTTTGGACCAGTAGCAAGAGAGTTGCGTGAGAAACAATTTATGAAGATTGTCTCATTAGCACCTGAGGTATTATAAAAAGCAAAAAACATTATAGATATGAAATTGCACATTAAAAAAGGTGATATTGTAAAGGTAATTGCAGGAGACTCTAAGGGTAGTTCGGGAAGGGTTCTTGTGGTTTATCCTAAGAAATGCCGAGCAATAGTTGAAGGAGTTAATAAGGTTAAGAAACATTCTAAGCCAAGTTCAAAAAATACTCAAGGTGGAATTATTGAAAAGGAGGCATCCATCCATATTTCTAACCTAATGGTTGTAGATTCTAAAGGAAATGCAACAAGAATAGGAAGAAAATTAGATGAAAAAACTAATAAATTAGTTCGTTATTCAAAAAAAACAGGGGAGGTAATTAAGTAATGTCATACACACCGAGATTAAAGCAGAAATATAAAGAAGACATTATTTCTGCACTAACAAAAGAATATAATTATAAAACCGTAATGCAGGTTCCTCGTTTATTGAAGATATCTTTAAATCAAGGGTTAGGTAAAACAGCAATTACAGATAAGAAAGTTATTGATCAAGGCATTGAGGAAATGACTACAATAGCTGGTCAAAAAGCAGTTGCTACAAAATCTAAAAAGGATATATCTAATTTTAAATTGAGAAAAGGAATGCCAGTTGGTGTTAGAGTAACACTAAGAGGTGATAAAATGTACGAATTTTTAGATAGACTAATTTCTGCATCTATTCCACGTATTAGAGATTTCAGAGGAATTAGTGATAAAGGGTTTGATGGAAGAGGTAATTATACATTTGGGATAACAGAACAGATTATATTCCCAGAAATAGACATTGATAAAATTAATCATATTCAAGGAATGGATATTACATTTGTAACTACAGCTGATACTGACAAAGAAGCATTATCATTACTGAAAGCATTTGGATTCCCTTTTAAAAATCAAAACAGTTAATAATATGGCAAAAGAATCAATAAAAGCGAGAGAACGTAAAAGAGAAAAAATGGTTGCTAAATATGCTGCAAAGAGAGCTGCATTATTAGAAGCTGGAGATTATGAAGGACTCCAAAAGTTGCCAAAGAATGCTTCTCCTGTAAGATTACATAATAGATGTAAATTAACAGGACGTCCAAAAGGTTATATGAGACAATTTGGGATTTCTAGAATTAATTTTAGAGAAATGGCATTAGCAGGATTAATTCCTGGTGTAAAGAAAGCAAGCTGGTAATAAAATAAAGTTAAAGCAAAATAAATAAATAATATAGAGATGTTAACAGATCCAATTGCAGATTATTTGACTCGTATAAGAAATGCATCATTAGCAAAACATAAAGTTGTTGAAATTCCTGCTTCTAAGTTAAAAAAAGAAATAACTAAAATACTTTTTGATAAAGGATATATTTTAAACTATAAATTTGAGGATGATGTTTTTCCTAAAACAATTAAAATTGCATTAAAATATCACCCGATGACAAAAGAGTGTGCAATGTCTAAACTGACAAGAGCAAGTAGTCCAGGTTTAAGAAAATATGTTGGAGTAGCAGAACTTCCGCGTGTATTGAATGGTTTAGGAATTGCAATAATTTCAACTTCTAAAGGTTTGATGACAGATAAAGAAGCAAGAGCTTTAAATGTTGGTGGAGAAGTAATTTGTTATATTAGCTAATAAAAATAAAGGAGAAATATAGATGTCAAGAATAGGTAAATTACCAATAAGCCTTCCAAAGGGAGTTGAAGTTTCAGTTAATGACAATAATGTCATTACAGTGAAAGGTGCCCTTGGGACATTAACTCAAAATGTTGACCCTTGTATAACTTTAAAAGTAGAAAACAATACTTTAATTTTAGAAAGAGAATCTGACCAAAAACGCCATAAGGCAATGCATGGTTTGTATAGATCATTAGTCTATAATATGGTTAAAGGAGTGTCAGAAGGATTTAAGTCCGTACAAGAAGTTATAGGAGTTGGATATAAGGCGCAGGCTAATGGTCAAGTATTAGAGTTAGCATTAGGATATTCACATAACATATTTTTTGAATTACCTAATGAAATAAAAGTAGAAACTATAACTGAAAAAGGAAAGAATCCGTTGATTATAATGACAAGTTATGATAAACAACTTTTGGGGCAAGTAGCATCAAAGATACGTTCTTTGCGTAAACCTGAACCATATAAAGGAAAAGGTATTCGTTTTCAAGGTGAAGTTGTTCGTAGAAAAGCTGGTAAGGCGGCTGCTAAGTAATTTAGTAAATAACATAATCCGATAAAATTAGGATGGCAAATAATAAAGAAATAAGAAGATTAAAATTGAAAATGGGAATCCGTAAAAAAATTAACGGAACATCTGAAAAACCCCGTTTAACAGTTTTTAGAAGCAATAAAGAAATATATGCTCAATTGATTGATGATGTGAATAGTAAAACGCTTGCATCTGCTTCATCAATGGAAAAATCTTTTGTCAAAGAAGGAACTAAAACAGACGTAGCTAAATCAGTAGGTAAATTAGTAGCTGAGCGTGCTATATCTGCAGGAATTAGTTCAGTAGTATTTGATAGAAATGGTTATTTATATCATGGAAGAGTAAAATCATTAGCAGACTCAGCTCGCGAAGGCGGCTTAAAATTCTAATAAAGTATGGCAGACATAAATGTAAAAAGAGTAAAATCTAGCGAGATTGAATTTAAGGATCGTCTTGTAAGTGTTAATAGAGTTACAAAAGTAACCAAAGGGGGTAGAACGTTTAGTTTTTCTGCTATCGTTGTAGTTGGAAATGAAAACGGAGTTGTTGGATATGGTTTAGGAAAAGCAAAAGAAGTAACAGCTGCTATTTCAAAAGGAGTAGATGATGCTAAGAAAAATCTCATTAAAGTCCCTGTTCTAAAAGGAACAATTCCTCATGAACAAATCGGAAAATATAGCGGAGCGCAAGTATTTATAAAACCTGCTGCACCAGGAACAGGAGTTATTGCTGGTGGAGCAATGCGTGCTGTTTTGGAAACCGTTGGGATAAAAGACGTATTAGCAAAATCTAAAGGTTCATCAAATCCTCATAGTGTTGTTAAGGCTACAATAAATGCACTAATTCAATTAAGAGATCCTTATACAATTGCAAAATTGAGAGGTATTGAAATGGATAGAGTTTTTAATGGATAAAAATTTAAAGACAATGAAAGTAAGAGTAACACAAGTAAAGAGTGCAATAGGAAGAACGCTTCGCCAGAAACGAACTTTGGAATCTTTGGGATTGACAAAGATTAATCAACAAAAAGAGCATGAGTTAACTCCTCAAATTCAGGGAATGATAACGAAAGTAAGTCATCTAATTAAAGTTGAAGAAATTTAATAAGTAAACAATTTAAAAACAAATAATCATGGATTTAAGTAATCTTAAACCTGCAGAAGGCTCAACAAAAAATCGCAAAAGAATCGGTAGAGGTCAAGGCTCTGGGAGAGGTGGTACATCAACACGTGGACATAAGGGAGCGAAATCAAGATCAGGATATTCTCGTAAGATAGGTTTTGAAGGTGGTCAAATGCCATTATATAGACGTTTGCCAAAATTTGGCTTCAAAAACATTAATAGAATAGAATATTCTGCCATTAATTTAGATACTTTAAATAATTTAGCAGAAGCAAAAAATATAATAGACATAACCATTGATGTATTAAAAGAAAATGGTTTAATTTCTATGAATGATAAAGTTAAAGTATTAGGAAGAGGAGAATTAAAGGCTAAGATAAACGTTTCAGCTCATGCATTTTCATCTACAGCTAAAACTGCAATTGAAGCTCAAGGTGGGACTATAACAATAATCTAAAAATAATGAAAAGATTTATCAATACACTAAAAAATATTTGGAACATAAAGGACCTTAGAACAAGAATATTATATACATTATCTCTTGTTTTGATTTATAGGATAGGTTCATTTGTTGTGCTACCAGGAATAAACCCAGGAGATTTATCTAATTTGCAAGCTCAAACGCAAGATGGAGTCCTTGGATTATTGAATATGTTCTCTGGTGGTGCTTTTTCAAATGCTTCCATTTTTGCATTAGGAATAATGCCATATATAACCGCATCAATTATAATGCAATTATTAGCTATGGTTGTTCCATATTTTTCTAAAATGCAGAAAGAGGGTGAAAGTGGAAGAAATAAGATAAATCAAATTACACGATTTTTAACTGTTATAGTAACCTTATTCCAAGCTTTTGCATACTTAGCAAATTTAAGACATCAACTTCAAGGAGCCACAATTTATAGCATAACAGGTAGTGATAGTTTAAACTTCTTTAATTGGGCATTACCAATATCACTAATGTTGACTTCAGGAACTTTGTTTGTTATGTGGTTAGGAGAAAAGATAACGGATAAAGGAATAGGTAATGGTATATCATTATTAATTATGGTTGGTATTGTAGCTCGCTTACCTTTCGCTTTATTTGCAGAATTTGCTTCAAGATTAGAAGAAACAGGGGGAGGCCAATTAGTTGTTTTATTTGTTGAATTGATAGTTCTTTTAATTGTTATTATGCTTTGTATTCTTTTAGTTCAAGGAACAAGAAGAATACCAGTACAATATGCAAAAAGAATTGTAGGAAACAAACAATATGGTGGAGCTCGTCAATACATTCCAATAAAAGTAAATGCAGCAGGAGTTATGCCGATAATTTTTGCTCAGGCAATAATGTTCATACCTGTTACCTTGTTTGGATTCTCTGACTCTGAAAGTTTACAAGGAGTAAAAGCTGCACTATCAAATTTTAATGGATTTTGGTATAATTTAATTTTTGCAATTATTATTATTGCCTTTACGTATTTTTATACCGCAATTGCAATTAATCCTAAACAAATGGCAGATGACATGAAAAAGAATGGAGGTTTTATTCCTGGTATAAAACCTGGGAAAAGAACAGAAGAGTTTTTTGATAACGTACTATCAAAAATAACTTTACCGGGATCAATATTTCTTGCTGTAGTAGCAATCTTACCAGCATTTGTCAGTTTATTCGGAGTTAATTCACAGTTTGCACAATTTTACGGAGGAACTTCTCTATTGATTATGGTTGGAGTAGTATTGGATACGCTTCAACAAATAGAAAGCCATTTACTGATGAGACATTATGATGGTTTAACTAAATCAGGAAGAATTAAAGGAAGAACTCAAATGTAAGTAAGTTCAAATGATCTTTGAAAAAATAATGATAAACAAAAGAACTGAAAGCGAGATTGAAGAAATAAGAAAGAGTGCTTTATTGGTAGGCAAGACTTTGGCAGAAGTTGCAAAAAACATAAAAGCAGGAGTTACTACAAATAATTTAGACAAAATAGCAGAAGAGTTTATCAGAGATAACGGAGCAACACCGGCATTTAAAGGATATTATGGTTATCCAGCATCCTTATGTATTTCAATAAATGAAGTTGTTGTTCATGGGATACCAAGCAAGAGAGAATTAAAAGAAGCAGATGTAGTATCTATTGATTGTGGAACTCTACTAAATGGATGGGTTGGAGATTCTGCATATACTTTCGCATTAGAAGGAGTATCGGAAGAAGCAAAGAGATTAATGAAAGTAACCAAGGAGTCATTGTATTTAGGAATAAAAAAATGCAAACTTGGAAATAGAATAGGGGATTTAAGTTCTGAAATACAAGATTATTGTGAGGATAAGGGGTATGGAATTGTGAGAGAATTATGTGGACACGGAGTAGGAAGAAAAATGCATGAGAGCCCAGAGGTGCCAAACTTTGGAAAGAAAGGAACAGGAATAAAATTTAAAGAAGGAATGGTCATTGCAATAGAGCCAATGATAACAATGAAAGATAGAGTTGTTGTGTTTGAAAAAGATGGTTGGACATGTAGAACAAGAGACTTGTCAATTGCTGCACATTATGAACATGATGTTGCAATAACTGAAAATGGACCAGATATTCTTTCAAGCTTTTTTGAGATAGAAGAAATAATAAAACAAAATAATAACTTAGTATTAGTTTAATATGGCTAAACAAGCATCCATACAATTAGATGGAATAGTAATTGAATCTTTAGGAAATGCAATGTTCAAAGTTGAATTAGAAAATGGACATGTTATAATTGCACATATTTCTGGGAAGATGAGAATGCACTATATTAAAATATTACCAGGTGACAAGGTGCAAGTTGAGATGTCTCCTTACGATTTGACAAAAGGAAGAATATCATACAGACATAAATAAAAATATAAAAAGAAAAATAATAAATAAACATTTTACCGACCATGAAAGTTAGAACATCAGTAAAGAAAAGATCTCCAGAGTGCATTGTTGTACGTAGAAAAGGAGTGGTTTATGTTATAAATAAGAAAAATCCAAAATTTAAACAAAGACAAGGGTAATTAATAAAACTAAATAATATATAAAGTTTATGGCAAGAATTGCAGGTATAGACTTACCTAAAAATAAAAGAGGAGTAATAGGTTTAACATATATCTTTGGTATAGGTAGAAGTACTGCTTCTCAAATTTTAGCAAAAGCTGGAATAAGTGAAGATAAAAAGGTAAGTGAATGGACTGATGACGAACAAAACTCTATTAGAACAATCATTAATGATGAAGTGAAAGTTGAAGGAGCATTGCGTTCAGAAGTTCAAATGAATATCAAACGACTAATGGATATAGGATGCTATCGTGGTATTCGTCATCGTATAGGATTACCTCTTCGTGGACAAAGCACAAAGAATAATGCTCGTACACGTAAAGGAAGAAAGAAAACAGTTGCAAATAAGAAAAAAGCAACTAAGTAATATTAAATTACTAAAACAGATGTGGATTACCTCATTTAGTATTTTTGGAACATCTGTTATTTATGAACTTAAAAAAATAAGAAACAAGAACAAGTATGGCAAAAAGTTCTAAACCAACGAAAAAAAGAGTAGTAAAAGTAGAGCCACAAGGCAAGGCGTTTATTTTTGCATCATTCAACAATTGCATAGTTTCGTTAACCAATAATGCAGGGCAAGTAATTTCATGGTCATCTGCTGGTAAAATGGGATTTAGAGGAAGCAAGAAGAATACACCCTATGCTTCTCAAATGGCAGCAGAAGATTGCGCAAAAGCAGCATTTGACTACGGACTAAGAAAAGTAAAAGTATTTGTTAAAGGACCAGGAGCAGGACGCGAATCTGCTATCAGAGCAATTAACACATGTGGAATAGAAGTTATGGAGATAATGGATGTAACGCCAGTGCCTCATAATGGATGTCGTCCTCCAAAAAGAAGACGTGTATAGTTATTTAATTTGATTAAAAAGAAGAAATAGTTATGGCAAGATATACTGGTCCAAAAACCAAAATAGCAAGAAGATTTAGAGAACCAATATTTGGTGCTGACAAAACTCTTGACAGAAAGAATTATAGTCCAGGACAACATGGACAAAACAAACGTAGAGCTAAACAATCCGAATACGGAATTCAGTTAAACGAAAAACAAAAAGCCAAATACACTTATGGAATATTAGAAAGACAATTCCGTAATATATTTGAAAAAGCTGCAAGTAAGAGAGGAATTACAGGTGTTGTATTATTACAACTAATAGAATCTCGTCTTGACAACGTTGTTTATCGTTTAGGAATTGCAAAAACAAGAAATCAAGCTCGTCAATTAGTATCACATCGTCATATTTTAGTAAATGGAGAATTAGTAAATATTCCCTCATATATGCTAAAACCAGGTGATATAGTAGGAGTTCGTGAACGTTCAAAATCATTAGAAATAATTACAGACTCCTTAGAAGGAACAGTTAATCGTTATTCATGGTTAGATTTTGATAAAGCTCAATTGAGTGGAAAGTTTATGAACTATCCAGAACGTTCAGATATTCCTGAAAATATCAATGAACAATTAATAGTTGAATTGTATTCTAAATAAGATTTAAAACAAAAATAAAATGGCCATATTAGCTTTTCAGCAACCTGACAAGGTTATAATGATAGAGTCGGATGATTTTCACGGAAAGTTTGAATTTCGTCCGCTTGAACCTGGCTATGGAATAACAATAGGTAACGCTTTGCGAAGAATATTGATATCATCCTTAGAAGGTTTTGCAATTACTTCCATAAGAATAGAAGGTGTTGAGCATGAATTTGCAACAATACCAGGAGTAATTGAAGATATGACAGAAATAATATTAAATTTAAAAGAACTCCGTTTCAAGCGTCTAATTGAAGATGAGGAAAGTGAGATAATTAACTTTACTTTCACAGGGAAGAATGTTTTTAAGGCAGGAGATATTAACAAGCATTTGAATAATTTTCAAATTATCAATACAGACTTTGAAATATGTAGAATGGAGCCAGAAGTTAAATTAAATATTGAACTCTGTATAGAAAAAGGCAGAGGTTATGTTCCTGCTGAAGAGAATAAAAAGCCTAACGATATAATAAATACAATATCAATAGACTCCATTCACACTCCAATAAAGAATGTGAAATATGATGTTGAAAACTTTCGCGTTGAACAAAAAACTGATTATGATAAGTTAATATTTGAAATAGATACCGATGGTTCCATAACTCCAAAAGATGCATTAACCGAAGCTGCTTCAATCCTTATACAGCACTTTATGCTCTTCTCTGATGAAAAGATTTCAATTCAAGCTGAGATTAAACCTTTAACTGAGGAGTTTGACGAAACCACATTACATGTTCGTCAAATATTAAAAACAAAACTAACAGATTTAGACTTATCAGTTAGAGCATTAAATTGTTTGAAAGCCGCAGAAGTAGAAACACTTGGAGAATTAGTTGCATACAATAAAGCTGATTTATTAAAGTTCCGTAACTTTGGAAGAAAATCATTGGCAGAATTAGAAAACCTTGTAAAATCAAAAGGGTTAGAATTCGGAATTAGTATTGTGAAATATAAATTAGATAAAGAATAAGAAAAATGAGACACGGTTGCAAAATAAATAAATTATCAAGAACTCAAGCACATAGAGCAGCAATGTTATCTAATATGGCAGCTTCTTTGATATTACATAAGAGAATAGAAACTACATTAGCCAAAGCAAGAGCTTTAAGAGGATATGTTGAACCATTAATCACAAAATCAAAAACTGATTCAACACATCAAAGACGTATAGTATTTAGTTATCTTCAAAACAAAGAAGCTGTTACAGAACTTTTTAGAGAAATATCTGGAAAAGTTGCAACAAGAAATGGCGGATATACAAGAATATTAAAGGTGGGTCGTCGTCAAGGAGATGGAGCAGAAATGGTTATGATGGAATTGGTAGATTATAATGAGAACCTATTAAAGGACGCAAAACCAGCAAAAGCAAAAACAACTCGTAGAGGAAGAACAAAGAAAACAGAAAATGCAGAATTAAACAATGTAGAAGCAAAGGCTGAAGAAAATAATCTTGAACAAGCTAACACTGTTGAGGAAGTTAAGAACGAAGTTGAACAATCTGCTGAACAAACTCCAGAAACTGAAGAAAAATCAGAATAAGCTATACTTTTTGATTAATACTATCCTAAAAAACGTTGTTCTAATCTAATTGAACAACGTTTTTTTTATTTACAGCTGTGTGCAAATATTTACATAGTAGTAAGATTATGGTTATTTTCTAATAGCATATATTATTTCTCTGTGTTTAACTAATATTATCGATTTCTTACACAACCTATCTATTTTGCACAAGTTTTTTTATATAGATCATTATGTTAATGCATTAAAGATTAGTTCCGAAATAATGCGATTACATAAAAATGAAACGAAGTTTTGATAGATTAAAACTTCGTTTTAAAAATTTAAAACCTTATTCTAATCTTAGATAAAACTAATAGGCTTATTGCTTAAGTAAAACTCATTGAACATGTCTTATTTACATTAAATCTTATTTTGTTTTGAATTGTCTTTTAATATCTATAACTCATTGAGTTCTTATGGATTACTAAAAAATGAAATTATTTCCCACAAAAAATTTGGTTTTTAAATTATTAATGCTTTAACTTTGCACACTAAATATATTCTATAAATTTAATGTATAGAAAGTTTATTAATTTAAAATAGGTTTTTATGAAACGATTATTATTTTTAATGATAGCAACGATAATGTTTGCTATTCAAGGTTGGTCGCAAGGCGAAATTACTATTGGTAGTGGCACATCTACCACGTCTTATGTCCCAATGCATTGTAACTATGATTATAGTTACACTCAAACCATCTATAGTTCATCTGAAATTATGGGTGGAACAATTTCTCAAATTGCATATTACATGACAAGTACATCTGCTAGAACAGAGGATATTGTAATATATGCGGGAAATACAACAAAAACTGCATTTGTTTCTAATACAGATTTTGAGCCGCTTGCAAATCTTACACAGATTTTTAGTGGCACAGTTACTTTTAATCATGGATGGAATTATATTACTTTAACAACTCCTTTTTTATATAATGGGATTGATAATTTATTAATTGCTATTGATAAAAATACAGGAAATTATGCTTCTCGTTCATGGCAATCACATACATCAAGTTTTGCATCTTGTTTGTATTATTATCAAGATGATAATGATATTGATCCATCTGCACCTGCTGCATCAAATAAAGGTTTTGGCGCTTCAAGACCTAATACTAAATTTGTCATAACACCAGCAGATCCTGGTTTTTGTTTTGCTCCATCAAATTTAGCATATTCTAACGTATTGCCTAATCAAGCTACAATAACTTGGGATGCCAATATTGATGTAGCATCTTATTTAATTGAATACAAAACAAGCTCTCAAGAATGGGCAGATGCAACATTAATTCCTGGAATCTCTGGCAATACACATGTAATTACTAATCTTAATGCAAATACTCAATATAATATTAGAGTAACTCCAGAATGTACATCGGCTCTTTCTTCCATTATTAGCTTAAGAACAGCATGTGGAACAATTACTCAATTTCCATGGATAGAAGGTTTTGAAGATGCTTTTAATACTGTTGCTGTTGTCCCGGGAAATAAACCAGCTCCATATTGTTGGTTTGTTATAGATTCATTAAATACTTCAACATACTATTGGCAAAGAAGTACTTCTTCAAATAATGGAAGCGGTGCTGCGTACATGTATGGTTATTCATCAGCAACTGCTACTACAGCATCTTATAATAATAATGATTGGTTAGTTTCTCCTATAATTACTTTGACAGGTAATGAAAGATTAAATTTCTGGTCTAAGAAATCTTCCTCTTTATATAATCCAGATTTATTAGTCTATGCAATGGATGTTTCAGCTGAAGATTGGAATGGAGCTAATAGTAATTTTGTATTAATTGCTTCATTAGACACCTTACTTACAACTGCATACGCAGAAATTGAAGTTAATCTTAGTTCATTGAGTGGAGATTATCGCTTGGCATTTGTTAGAAAGAAAATTGCAAATGGAAGTGTTTATATTGATGATGTAAAGATAAGTGCATTACCAACATGTTTCCCTCCAACAGATTTAGTTGTATCAAATGTTGGATATGATCAAGCAAATTTAACTTGGGAGGCAGCAAATACTACTGATAATGCTTGGGAAATAATCTTAGAAAATCTATCAACTAATACTATTGAAACAATTCAAGCAACTGCCTCTCCGCATACATTAACTACCCTTATTCCAAATACAAGATATAGTGTTTATATGAGAACAGATTGTGGTGATGGAACTTTTTCTGATCCAACTCTTCCTATAACATTTAGAACAAATTGTACTCCTGCCACACTTCCATATACTGAAAACTTCCAATCATCCATTTTTATAGAACCAACATGTTGGACTAGAATGAGTGCTTTATTAGATTCAACACTTTCTCCATCAACAAGTGGATGGGCACATTCCAATGTTTTAGATACTGTTTTAAGAGCTAATGTTTACGGAACTTCTTTTAATTATTGGGTTATCTCTCCATCATTAGATTTAGGAGATGGAACTACTCAATACCAAGTTGAAATGGATGTTGCTTTGTCAGCCTATAGTGGAGCACCTACATCTACTCCTGCGGCTGCACCAGACGATAAGTTTGCAGTTGTAGTTTCTTTAGATAATGGATTAACATGGTCATCAGCAAATGCAACAATTTGGTATGATGGAGATAGTGATTTAGATAAAAATTATTCTAATTTTGGACCAGCAGCAACTCATATAACCATAAAACTATTAGATTCATCTCAACAACCATATACAGGAATTTGTAAAATAGGAATATATGCAGAAAGTACAGTTTCTAATGGTGATAATTATATGTATATAGATAATTTTTCTATAAATGAAATCCCTTTATGCCCAGAAGTATATAATGTTGATGCAACTGTTCTTACTTTTACTTCAATGAAGGTAAACTTCTCAACAGATAATGCTGAGGCAGGAGAAACTTGGGAGTTAGCTTATGGAACAGCAGATGATGCAGCAAGTTTTAACCCAAGCACTGCAACCATAATTCCTATTGCATTAGCATCAGAAGTTCCTTACATAATTAATAGCTTAACCTCAGGGAGCAAATATTTTGTTTCTGTACGTCAAGCTTGTGGTGGAGCTTGGTCTCAATTGGATAGTGTTGTTATACCAAATATTGAACCTGTACAAACTCTTCCATATATACAAAACTTCAATGATTTAAGTAATATTAGCGAATGGACATTTACTAATCCTGATACTAATAAATGGTTTATTGGTTCAGTAATAAATCATCCAGAAGAAACTGGAAACGCTCTTTATATTAGTGATTCATTAGGATTAACTCATAGATATTATAGAAGTTCTCAAACCTATGCATACGCTTCTGCTTTAATAGATTTTGGAACTTCTCCTGCTGCTGAATATGCTCTTTCATTTGACTGGATGGGCGGTGGAGAATCTACTTATGATTATTTAAGAGTTTACACTCTTCCAATTGATCAATCTGTTCCAGAAACAGAATTTCCTGTTGGAGGATCAGAGATTATTAATAGATTAAATCTACAAGCAGATTGGCAGACAAGATCATTACTACTACCTGCTTCACAATATCAAAATTCAATGCAAAGATTAGTTTTTGTTTGGAGAAATGATGGAAGTAGTGGGACACAACCTCCTGTTGCAATAGATAATATTTCTATTATACCACAAACTTGTGCATCTGTATCAAATATTGTAATAGATACAACAACCGCATCAAGTGCAACCCTATCTTGGACAGAAAATGGTACAGCCACTTCTTGGTTAGTTGAATACTCTTTAGATGGAACAACATGGCTTTCCCAAACTGCGACTACAAATTCAGCCTTTATCCTATCTCCATTAGATCATTCTTCACTCTATCAAGTGAGAATCACTGCGGAATGTTCACCAACTGATTACAGTATGGCTGTTACAAGTCATTTCAGTACTGCATGTGGAGCAATTACAGAATTACCATGGGAAGAAAGTTTTGAAAATATTGGAGCTGCTGGAAATCTACCAACTTGTTTTGTTAAAATGGGAGCAACTGCATCTAAATTAACTACTAGTATTGGTTCAGCAAGTAATAATCGTTTTGCAAGAACAGGGAATAATTATGCTTATTTCGTTTATGGATGTTGGAATAGATTATTTACTCCTGAATTTGATTTAACAGCTGGGGTTAATTATAAGTTTTCATTCTATTATGTTGCAAATGGTTCTTCTGGATGGCAAGAACTTTCAGCAAGCTTATACAATGCAGTAGATACAACAACCTTTGTATCTGCTATTGGAACCCCACTTACATCAGGATTAACAAATACCACATATCAAAAATACACAGGAGTCTTTACAGTACCAACAAGCGGTAATTATAATATAGGTATTTTCGCTAAATCAAATACTACACCATATTATTTGACAATAGATGATTTACATTTAGAAATTGCATGTTTAGACCCAACTGCTCTTACAGCCTCAAATATTACTCAGACCACTGCCGATATAGAATGGACAGCAGGTGAAAATGAAACAACATGGGAAGTGCGACTTGGCTTAACAGGAACACCAGTTGAGGTTACCAATGCTTCATACCAATTGACAGACTTAACACCTGGTACAAATAATACTGTTTATGTTAGAGCAGTATGTGGAGTTAATCATTATTCTGAGTGGATACCATTGCAATTCCAAACCGAACACACACCTCCAACAGTTGCAACTTCACCAATAACAGCAATTACTCAAACCACTGCAACACTTAATGGAACATTTACAGCAGGCACAAGAACAATTTTAGCAAAGGGATTTGCATGGAAAGAAGCTACTGCAACCACTTGGACAATGCAACCTGTAATAGGAACAACTCTAACTTATAATTTAGCAGGCTTAACAGCAAATACTAACTATGAGGTTAGAGCTTATGTAAGAACATCAGCCGACACAACCTATGGAACCTTAGAAGCTTTCACTACTGTTAATCCTCCAACAGTTGTAACTTCACCAATAACAGCAATTACTCAAACCACAGCAATTCTAAATGGAACAATAACCGCAGGAAGTGAAACTATCACAGAGCAAGGTTTTGTATGGAAAGAAGCTACTGCAACCACTTGGACAACTCAAGCAGTAACCGGAACAACTCTAACTTATAATTTAGCAGGTTTAACAGCAAATACTAACTATGAAGTTAGAGCTTATGCAATGACAACAATAGATACAACCTATGGACAAACATTAGCTTTCATTACAGTTAATCCTCCAACAGTTGTAACTTCACCAGTAACAGCAATTACTCAAACCACAGCAACACTAAATGGAACTATAACCGAAGGCAGTGAAACTATCTTAGAGCAAGGTTTTGAATGGAGAGTAGCTACTGCTACCACTTGGACAAATCAAGCAGTAATAGGAGCAACTTTAACTTACAACTTAATTAATTTAACAGCTGATATTACTTATGAAGTTAGAGCTTATGCAATGACTTCAATAGATACAACCTATGGAACAACTTTAACTTTCACCACAGTTAATCCTCCAACAGTTGTAACTTCACCAGTAACAACATTTACTCAAACCACTGCAACCTTAGATGGA
>DHPF01000005.1:1017-1231 GCA_002407855.1 Bacteroidales bacterium UBA5371 | reverse complement strand
TTGGACAACTCAAGCAGTAACCGGAGCAACTTTAACTCATAACTTAATTAATTTAACACCAAATACAGCTTACGATGTTAAAGCATATGCTACGACAGCCACAGGCACAACTTATGGCTCAACTCAAACCTTTACAACCTTAGCAATAGTTCCTCCAACAGTTGTAACTTCACCAGTAACAACATTTACACAAACCACTGCAACCTTAGATGGA
>DHPF01000005.1:0-784 GCA_002407855.1 Bacteroidales bacterium UBA5371 | reverse complement strand
CAATTGGACAACTCAAGCAGTAACTGGAGCAACTTTAACTTATAACTTAACTATTTTAACACCAAATACAGCTTATGAAATTAAAGCATATGCTACGACAGCCACAGGCACAACTTATGGCTCAACTCAAACATTTACAACCTTAGCAATAGTTCCTCCAACAGTTGTAACAGATTCCTCATCAGCAATAACAGATGTATCTGCAATAATTTATGGAACTATAACCGAAGGAACAGAAACTATCATATCACAAGGCTTTGATTGGAGAGAAGTAGGAGCTGCATCATGGACAAATTTATTAGTAACAGGAACTTCAATAACATCTTCCCTAACAGGTCTAACAGCCTTAACCTCTTATGAATTTAAAGCATTTGCAATGACAGCAACCGACACCGTTGAAGGAGCAATTCTAACCTTTACAACCCTTCCAACACCTATACAATTAGGAGAAGTTACAACCGATGATGCAATAAATATAGGAGGTACAAGTGCAGACCTTGTTGGAACAATAGTAAGCACAGGTAATGACGTAGTAGCCAATATAGAAACAGGTTTTATCTATTCTACCACAGCTAACCCAGAAAGAGAAGGTGCAGGTGTAGTAGAGCTTCCAATTGTTTATACAGAAGGACTAACAGCTCTTAATGCAACAGCTCAGAGTTTAACACCAGCAACAACTTATTATTACAAAGCCTTTATCACTAACACCGAAGGAACAGCATATGGCATAGAACAAACCTTTACAACAACTAACTCCCTTGAAGACATCGAAGGCAATAAAGTA
>DHPF01000014.1 GCA_002407855.1 Bacteroidales bacterium UBA5371 | reverse complement strand
ATCCCCAAATATTTCATCTGAGCCTATTATTCTCCTGCAAATGTGATTGAGCAAGGAATAATTTCAGTAGCTTATGTTATACAAGGATATAGATATATTAATATCTTTGAAAACGGGGTAAAATTTGAACAATCGGGGAACTGTCAAGTAAATATAAATTGTGAGGAAGGTCAAAATTGGCAAAACGAAAAAAATGCAGTTGCGCTTATATTGGTAAATGGGAATAGATGGTGTACAGGATCTTTAGTGAATAATACTAATAATAACCATGAGCCTTTATTCTTAACTGCTAATCATTGTTTAGGAGGCTACGATGCTATTTCAAATCCTAATCTTAATCATTGGTCTTTTTATTGGAATTATGAAGCTCCATATTGTAATAATCCAACAACAGAACCATTTATTTATTCAACAGTAGGTGCTATTATAAAAGCTAATAATAACATTTCTGATTTTGCATTACTTTCATTATCTGAAGACCCAAAGTTTAGTTCAGATATAAAACTTTTCTATCTTGGCTGGGATAATTCTGGTTCTTCTGGTATAGGCGGTGTAGGTATTCATCACCCAAGAGGAGATATAAAAAAGATTGCAACATTAAATGGAGCAACCAATCAAAACTGGAATGGAAATTACAATTATTGGAGCCATTATTGGAATCAAACTACTAATGGATATAGTGTAACAGAAGGAGGTTCTTCTGGCTCTCCATTAATTAATATGAATAAACATGTAATAGGCCAATTATATGGTGGGAGTAATATAAATTGTGATAATCCAAGTGCAGATATTGCTGCATATGGTAAATTTAGTGTTTCATGGACAGGGAATGGAGCAACAGATAATAGACGTAAACTACAACCTTGGTTAGATCCAAATAATACAGGGGTAACTATCCTTGATGGAATAGCACACATAGACTTATACGTTAGAGATAATGAAGTTGATAATGGGAATGAGCCAAGTAATGCTAATGATTGTATGTGGGCAAGTCCTGATATTTGGATAGAAGATTTGCAAGGCAATATTGTAGATAATCCTCATGGCAATCAAGAATATAAATTATGTGTCCGCATATTTAATAAAAAGAATATTTCTTCCACAGGAAATGAAAAATTATTTATTAATTGGACAAAAGCCGGAGTTGATTTGCGTTGGAATAATAGTTGGATGGGAAATTCTTTCTTTAATTGTGCTGGAGAAAATATTCCTAAAGGAGGTTATATTGGAAATCAAAATGGAATGACCATTCCTTCTATTCCTGCAAATAGCAGTGCTGTTGTAAAAGTAACATGGTTAGTTCCTCGTGCTGAAGATTATGCCAACTGCACAGAACTTGCTCATGATTTATGGCACTTCTGCTTAGCAGCTCGCATACATGATGGAAATCCTATTCCTAACGAAAATTCAACTAACATAGATATGGGCTATTTCGTATTAAATAGTAATAACGTAGCTTGGAAAAACGTATCAATTCTACATAGTGTTTACAATAGTGCTGTAGTTTCTGTTTCTAATCCTTATCAAACAATAAAACCTTTCAGGCTCTCGTACAAATTGTATCCTAATAAAGCTAATGAACTATTATACAAATATGCAGATGTATATCTTACTTTAAGCAGTGATTTATTTAAGATATGGGAACGCAGTAATTTTGCGGGAACAGGATTTAAGAAAGCAGGTGAAAACAAAATTTTATTAACAGGTGAAAATGCAATACTTGACAATTTAATGTTAGAACCAAACAAACATTATACAATAGAATCTCAAGTAAATTTCTTCACACAAGCTATTCCAGAACATGACAAATTCACTTTTGATATAATTCAATATGTTAATGAAAATAATAAAAAAAATCTAATAGGAGGAGAAAGATATATTGCAATTCGAGACAAAGGAAGAGATTTTAAAGCTGTAGCATTAGAGGATACAACTATTTTTGCAAATGAAACAATAACATTTTTTGCAAATACAATTAATGAAAATGCAACTTATACATGGTATAATCAGTTTGGTGATACCATTGCTACAGGGACGGAATTGACAACTACACCAACAACAACTAATCAATATAAATTGGAAGTTGTTTCTGATTTAGACGGATTCAAGGATTATGACACAATCAGTGCAAATGTTCGTAATGGAGCTATTACATCATTATCGCCAAATCCAGCAACAAATCAAGTTACCGTTTCTTATAGATTAGCATCTAATATTAATAATGCTATTATTAAAGTTACAAATACAATTGGAATTGTAGTACATACAGCAACAATTAGTAGTTTGCAAACATCAACTACAATAAATGTTCAGAATTTAGTTAGTGGTCAATACTCTGTACAATTACTTTCGACAAGTGGAGATTTAATAGATTATAAGAACCTTATTGTTCAATAAAAATATTTTTCTCGTTGTGCGGGATTTGTATTCCCGCACAACAAAATAACAAAACTCCAAATAAATCCCGTACAATAAAATACTAAAAGGCGGTGTGGTTTTGATTAAACTACACCGCCTTTGGATTTAATGCAATGGTAAATGAAATAGACTTATGGCTTTTGTGCTTTAGTAGTGAAAAAGTGTTATTTTTGCAATCCTAACTGCAAATAAAAAAGGGTTAGGTTTTGCAATGAAACAAAAGAAGGTATCCATTAAGTTATAATTTATATTCAATGAAAAGAGTAATTCTTGGTTTATATTCTTTTTTTGACAAACGTCCCTTTCTTTTAAGAGGTTTCTTAATTGGGATTATTCTCCTATTGCTCCTATTGGTTTTGCAGATTAATTTTGTTGAAGATATTAGTAAGTTCCTTCCCGAAAAGGATTCTAACAGGAGAATAAACTATGCTTATCAACATATTGGGGCGTCCAATAGGATAATGGTTAATGTATCTTTGTCCAACAATAAAGAAATTGATAAAGATAAAATTGTTGATGCCGTTGATGTTTTTGTTGAGAGATTAAGTGAGAAAGATAGTTCCTCTTCAATCAAAGATATATTCTATTTGGTTGATCAGGAGAAAATCTCCTACCTAACAAGTTTCATAATTCAAAATCTGCCCTACTTTATTGATGATAGTGATTATAAAAAGATTGATTCCCTAATTGAGAAAAGGAATATTGAGAAGATTCTTATTGCCAACAAAGAGGTATTAATTTCTCCAATGAGTAGTTTTATGAAAGATATTATTGCTCAAGACCCTTTGTTCTTCTCTGGCTCTGCACTTTCCAAGCTTAATCAGGCTCAAAGCACAAATAGTTTTGAGTTATATAATGGCTACATATTCACTAAGGATGAGAAGGAGGCAATGATTGCGGTTTCTTCCAAGTATCCTGTGAGTGAAACTTCAAAAAATGAAGAGCTGATAAAAACTTTGAAAGAGGTAGCCAATTCGGTTGAAGAGGAATTTGGGAATGAAATCAAGATAGATTTTATTGGAGCTTCTGTTATTTCAATTTCCAATGCCAATCAAATAAAGAAAGACAGCATAATCTCAACTTCAATTGCTCTAATCCTGATTTTACTTTTGCTCTTGATTTTCTTCCGAAACCTTAAAGCTCTTTTCGTTATACTCTTTTCTCTTATTTTTGGAGGGATTTTCTCATTAGCATTCTTGGTAATTTTCAAAGATTCTGTTTCTATTATTGCGATAGGGATAGGTTCAATTATATCTGGAATAGCGGTGAACTATCCTTTGCATTTCTTAGCTCATTTGCAACATTCACAAAACAGAGAAGAAACCATAAAAGATATTATTTCTCCTTTAATAATTGGTAATATCACCACCGTTGGAGCTTTTTTAAGCCTTATCTTTATTTCTTCCGATGCAATGAGAGACCTTGGGCTTTTCTCCTCATTTCTTTTGATAGGCACAATCCTTTTTGTTCTTGTTTTCTTGCCCCATTTCTTTAAGAAAACACTATTCTCTGGCAATAAAGAATCTCATTCCAAACTAATATTTGGTAAGCTGGCAAACCTAAATCTTGAGAAGAATAAAGTTATTGTTTTAATTGTTATTCTTTTGACTATTCCTCTTTTCTTTTTGAGTAAGAAAACTAATTTTGAAACTGACCTTAATGCCATAAACTATATGACTAAGGAGCAGAGAATAAAACTAAACAAACTTATTAAGGAAACTGAAAGCACCAACCCTTCACTTTATTGCGTTGCGGAAGGAAAAGAGATTGACGATGCCCTTGAAAACTACGAAAAGGCGTCAATGAAGATTGATTCCTTAATGAAAGATAGTACAATTATAAAACAATCGGGTATTAGTATATTTCTTCCTTCCAAGAAAACTCAAGAACTAAAGCTTGATAAATGGCATAGTTATTGGGAGAATAGGAGGGAGGGTTTCCTAAATGATTTAAGGCAATTATCGGTTAAGAATGGTTATAACGAAAACTCTTTTAATCAATTTGAAGAGATAATAAATAAAAAATACTCAGTTGAAGATATTTCCTATTTTGAACCCATAGTATCTTCATTTGCCAATAACTATATTTCAACTGAAAACGATATTTCCTTAGTGTTTACAATCTTAGAAACAAAGAAGGATAATCTTAATATGGTTTCAAATAGCATTGATAAGATAGATGATAATGTTTTTGCTTTTAATAACAAGTCTGTTATTGAAAAGATGGTGGATATTCTTTCCGATGATTTTAATTATGTGTTATATATATGTAGTTTCATTGTGTTTCTTGTCTTGACGATATCCTACGGAAGAATAGAATTAAGTCTTCTTGCCTTTGCACCGCTTCTAATTAGCTGGATATGGATTTTGGGAATAATGAATTTGTTCGGTATAAGCTTTAACATTGTAAATATTATATTGGCATCTTTTATTTTTGGACAAGGAGACGACTATACAATATTTGTTACCGATGGACTTATGCATGAATACAAGTATAGAAAGAAGATATTGGCTTCTCACAAGAACTCTGTTTTGCTTTCTGCCTCCATTATGTTTATAGGGATAGGTTCTTTGATTATTGCGAAACATCCAGCAATGCGTTCTTTGGCTGAGGTTACTATTATAGGAATGATTTGTGTTGTATTGATGTCTTATCTTATCCCTCCTCTCATTTACAGATGGCTTACCGAAAGAAAGGGAGAGTACAGAGAAACCCCAATAACATTCATCAATCTTTTCAAAACCATTTATAGTTTTAGTGTTTTCTTGTTGGGAGCATTATTATTAAATATTATTGGGTTCTTCCTTCTTACCATCGGAAAGAAAAGCCCAAAGAATAAAGAATTATTCCATAAAGCCATTTGTAGAGTGTTTAGGTTTACTGCCAACAATATTCCACAGATAAAATCTAATGTAGATTATAATAATGAAAAGTTTGATAAGCCAGGAATTATAATTTCCAATCATCAGTCGCATTTAGACCTTATGTATTTGCTTATGTTGAATCCTAAGATTATTTGTTTGACAAATAAATGGGTTTGGAATAGTCCTTTCTATGGATGGATACTTCGTTATGCCGACTACTATCCAGTTGTTGATGGAATTGAGGTAAATGAAGATAAGCTTAAGATTGCAATTGATAATGGGTATTCAATTCTTATTTTCCCTGAAGGAACTCGTTCTGTGGATGGGGAAATTCTTCGTTTCCACAAGGGAGCTTTCTATTTAGCAGATAAGTTAGGTGTTGATATTATACCAGTAATAACTCATGGAATAGGTCATGTTTTCCCTAAGAAAGAATTTATTCTTAAGAAGGGAAGGGTTGATATAAAAATCCTTGATAGGATAAGCAGCGACAATGAAACTTATAGGAATGGCAAGGATTATTCCAAAACTTCAAAGGAGATTAGAAAACTATATAAGGAAGAATATAGGAAAATGGCTGATAGTATTGAAGATGCTGATTACTTTGCAGATTTGGTATATCATAACTATATATATAAAGGACTTGAAGTCCAAAGAAGAGCAAAGAAAGCTTTGAAAACAACAAATAACTTTAGAAAAGAGATAGAGCTTATGCCAGAAATAGGGGAGTATCATATTAATAATTGTGGTCAGGGAGAAATTGCACTATTAGCAGCACTTGTTAAGAAAAATCTTCAAATAACAGCCTCAGACCCAAATAAAGAATTCATGGAAATTGCTTCTCACTGCACATCAATACCTCAAAACTTAAAATATATAATGGATTATGAAGAATAAGAGTATAATGATATTGGGAAGTGGCTTGGGCGGATTGGTCTGTGCTTATATTCTTTCAAAGAATGGATACAAGGTAAGGGTATTGGAGAAGAATACTCAAATAGGTGGGTGCTTACAGACCTTCAAAAGAGGAAACGTGAAATTTGATACGGGTATGCACTATATTGGAAGCATGGAAGAGGGGCAAATTCTACATAATTTCTTCAAATATCTTAATTTGCTTGACACCGTAAAGCTAAATAGGTTGGACGATAGTGGCTACGATGTTATTTCATTGAAAGGAGAAACTTTTAAGTTTGCATCTGGATATGATAATTTTGTTCAAACCCTTGCTAAGAGTTTCCCAAACAACAAATCAGATATTGAAAACTATATTAAAAGAGTTAGAGAAATTGCTGATGCTTCACCTTTGTACAATCTTAGGAAGATAAATAATAATATCTTTATAGAAGCCGACTATATTAAAACAAGTGTAAACGAGTTTATTGCCTCAATAACCAATAATACAAAACTCCAAAATGTGTTGGCAGGAAACCTTCCTCTTTATGCTGGAGTAAAGGATAAGACACCAACCTATATTCATGCCCTAATCAACAATTTCTATATTCAAAGTGCTTATAGAATTGTTGGTGGAAGCGATATTATTGCTGAACAACTTGCTAATTCAATCAAATCTTTTGGTGGAGAAATCTTAACAAACTCCGAAGTGGATGAAATCCTTTGTGATAACACCAAAGCTACCTCCGTTAGACTAACAAATGGAGAGATTTTGGAGGCAGATTATTTTATTTCAAATATACATTCACAAGAAACCATCAAAAAGCTAAATACCAAACTCCTTCGCAAAGCATATAGAGATAGGATAAATAGTTTGGAGAATACAATTTCCAATTTCACTGTTTACATAAAGTTCAAGGAAAACACAACTCCATATCTTAACTATAATTACTATTATTATCAAGATCCAGACGTTTGGAAAGCTAATTTCTATAACCCTAAAAAGTTCCCCCAAAGTTATCTTTTTATGCACCAGTGCCATGAGCCAAATCCAAAGTTTGCCCAAAGTGCCGAACTAATTGGTTATATGCGATATGATGAGGTTAAGCAATGGGAAAACACAAGTGTGGGCAAAAGAGGGGAGGATTACAAGGAGTTTAAGGAAGAAAAAGCAAGGAAGCTCTTAAACAAGTTAGAAGAATCATTTCCAGGTATAAATAATAATATTGAATCCTACTACACTTCCAGCCCACTAACTTATAGAGACTATACTGCAACCCAAAATGGCTCAATGTATGGGATAATAAGAGATAAGAACTTCCCAACCCAAACCCTTATCTCTCAAAGAACAAAGGTTCCCAATCTTTTTATGACAGGACAAAACATTAATTCACACGGAATTCTCGGAGTAACGATAGGAGCAATGATAACATGTGCAGAGTTTTTGGGAATGAATGAGATAATTCAGGAAATATATAATTCAAACCATTAATAAGTAAAAGCCATATTTTTTTATATAAGAGAATTAACTCTTGAAAAGAATTTATTGAAATCAAGTTTTAATTTTTTGTTTTCAAAAGACAATTTACTGGAATCAAGTTTCATTTTCCTATGTTTTAATTTTGCTAAAATGCAGTGAAATTACCTTAAAAGGGAGAGGTAATTTATAAAAAGATTATCTTTGTAGCTTGAAACAAATTATATAGAAAATATAACCAATGAAATTTAAATTAATTTATCCTAAATGGAATAAGCTCCCTGGTCAAACGACCTTTAATTTACCTCCTCATGGACCGGTTGTTTTTGCAGCTTCCTTGCCTCAAAGGGTTGAGGTGTCATTTACTGATGAGAATGTTGAAGAAATAGATTTTGAAGAGGATTGCGATTTTGTGGGAATTTCAATGATGCTTTCCACACAAGTAAAAAGAGGATGGGCAATTGCTCAGGAGTTTCACAAAAAAGGTAAGAAGGTAATCTTTGGAGGGATTTCCACAATGTTACATGCTGAAGAAACAATGCAGTATGGAGATAGTATATTTTTGGGAGAATCGGAAGGGAGGATGGAAGAAGTAATCTCGGATTGGGAAAAGGGAGAGTTAAAGAAGGTATATAATTACATGAGTAAATATCCTGACATCAATTTAATTTCTCCTGCTCGAAGGGATTTGTATAAAAGAGATTTATATAATCATAAAGGGGTTCAGATGGTTGATTTATTCCATGCTTCTCGTGGTTGCAGATTTAGTTGTTATCCTTGTGCAGTAAATTATTTAGGAGGCAGAGCTTTTAGACCTCGTCCTGTGAAAAAGGCAATTGAGGAGCTTGAAACAATTGATAATAATAGGCTTTTTATTGTTGATAATTCACTTGCTCAAAACACGAAATGGGAGATGGATTTGTTTGAAGCAATGATTCCATTGAAAAAGAAATTTATTAGCCATACAATTGAAGATGACCCAAAGGTTTTGTCAATGGCACAAAAGGCAGGTGCATGGTATGTTTATCAAGCAGTATATGACACTTCTGATTATATTAAAGAAAGGATAAAAAGATATCATGACCATGGAATAGGGGTTGAAGGAACTATTCTTTTGGGATTGGACAACCAAACAGAAGATGATATTAAGCGATTGATAGATTTTCTTTTGGAGATTAATTTAGACCTTGCAGAATTTACTGTTTTGTCGCCTTTCCCTCACACAAAGGCTTATGATGATTTGATGCGTCAAAACAGAATCTTTGATACAGATTGGGATCATTATAATGCTGGACAAGTGGTTTATCATCCAAAGCATATGAGTGCAGAAAGATTGCAGGAGCTTTATGAATATGCTTGGGAGGTTTTCTATAAGGACGAATCACAAGAAGAAAAAATGTTCAAACTCTTCACTCAGGTAATGTTAAGAGAAATGCAGGAAGGGACTTATCGTCCAAGAAACAGAAAACTTGCAAACAAATCATTTGGCAAGGAAGTAGTAAGAAATATTAAGTAAGGATTTATATGAAGGTTCCAGAGAAATATTATGATGAAATCTTTGATTTTGTTGGCCAATGGGAAGTAAGAGGGAGATGTGGATTGAAGATAGCGGATTATAATAAAAAGAAGGTTATTATTGTTACAGAACTCTATCAAGAAAATACAGGAACGTCAATAACATATAATTCAAGCCTAATCTTAAAACAAATTATTGAGAAAAAAGGCTTTGATAGAAATGACATTATTTACATTGAATGCAATCCCAATACTAATTCGGTGCTTTCTTTCTATGATGAAGAATTTTTTGAAGTAAGTTTTGATTATATTGATAATGAGTTTAAGAACCCCAAATATAGGCAACTATCTTTTGAAGAAATAAAGAAAATTATCCCTCTAAACTAAATTACTAAGACTATTTAGAATGAAAAAATACATACTATTTTGTCTTTGTTTTATTCTTTTTTCCTCTTCCTTAGAGGCAAAAGGCACTAAAATAAAACTTTGGAAAGATGCACAGATAACAAAATCTCACAAGCATTCTCGTTCAGAGCTTATTGCCTATTTTCCTAAGGATAGTTTGAGAAATGGAACCTGCGTAATAATATGCCCTGGTGGGAGTTATAGTCATTTAGCTATGAAAACAGAAGGTTATGAGGTTGCTCAGTGGTTTCAAAGTATTGGTGTTACAGCATTTGTGCTTCGTTACAGGGTTGCCCTCAGAGGAAATCATCACCCTGCCATGATAGAAGATATGCAAAGGGCAATACAAATAGTTAGAGAGAACTCCGCAAAGTTTAAGATAAATCCCCATAAATTAGGCTTAATTGGATTTTCAGCAGGAGGACATTTGGTAACAATGGCAGGAGTGTATTCTAATGAAAGCTTTTTGTTGAAGAAAGGAATAGACACAAAGGTAAGTTTAAGACCTGATTTCATTATGCCAATATATCCTGTTGTTTCGATGCAAGATAGTATAGCACATAAAAAATCACGTAAAAGTTTATTAGGTAAAAATACTTCCGAAGAATTAAAAGATAAACTCTCTTTGGAAAAACATATTCCCGATGATATGCCTATTGTTTTCCTTTTGGCAGCCAAAGATGACAATGTTGTAGATTACCGAAATAGCGTTGCTTTAAATAACTCTTTAATAAAGAAAAATATTCCTACTAAGTTTCTCCTTTTTGAGAAAGCAGGACATGGATTTGGGATGTTTAAGACCAAAACAACGCAGAGCCAAGACTGGAATTTAATTTTAAAAGATTGGTTAAGCAAAAACAAATTCCTATAAAACAAGAATATAATTACACAAAACAGATTAAAAAGAAAATATAATGAAGTATCCAGAGATTGAATTTCAACCCCTATCAGCCATAAAGACTTTTCAAGAGGCTAAGCTCAAAGAAATGCTAAGTTATACCAATCTTCATTCTCCGTTTTACAAAAAGATGTTTAAGGAAAACAAGATAGACATTAATAAAATTAAATTGCTTGAAGACCTTCAGCACATACCTTTTACAACCAAGGAAGACCTTCAAAAACACAACGAAGACTTTCTTTGTGTAGATAAATCAAAACTAATAGACTACATAACAACCTCTGGAACTCTTAGCGACCCAACAACTTTTGCCCTAACCGAAAAGGACTTAAAGCGATTAACCTATAATGAATATATATCCTTTCTTTGTGCTGGCGGACAAAGCAAAGAAGTATATCAACTAATGACAACCTTAGACAAACGCTTTATGGCAGGCTATGCCTATTGCTTAGGAATAAGGGAGATGGGAGCAGGGGTTATTCGTGTAGGTAATGGAATGCCAGAGTTACAATGGGACACAATCAAAAGAATAAAGCCCAATGCCATAATATGTGTTCCGTCGTTTATCCTAAAAATAATAAACTACGCAGAGCAAAATGATATTGACTATCGTAATTCAAGCATACGCAAAGCTGTATGTATTGGAGAGAATTTAAGAGAAGACGATTTCTCATTAAACTTATTAGGAAAGAAAATCAAAGAGAAATGGGATATAGAGCTTTATTCAACCTACGCTTCAACAGAGATGAGCACCAGCTTTTGCGAATGCAAGCAAGGAAAAGGCGGACATCATCATCCAGAACTAATAATATGCGAACTACTTGATGATAATAATAACATAGTAAAAGAAGGAGAATACGGAGAACTAACAGTTACAACCTTAGGAGTAGAAGCAATGCCACTTGTTCGCTTCAAAACAGGTGATATAGCACGATTTCATTACGAACCTTGCTTATGTGGAAGAACCACAATGCGAATAAGTCCAATCAAAGGCAGAAAGAACCAAATGATTAAACTGAAAGGAACAACTCTTTATCCTGCTTCAATCTTTGATGTATTAGATAACATAGACTATGTGGAGAATTACATTGTAGAGGTAAGCTCTTCGGAGTTGGGAACCGACCATATACTTGTTTATGTAGGCTCCAAATCGGAAGTTCAAGGAAAGATAAAAGACCTCAAAGATAGATTCAGAGCTCGTTTAAGAGTAAGTCCAGATATTAAGTTTGAAAGCATTGAAACAATACGCCAAAAACAATATCCCGAAGCTAATCGTAAGCCAATAAAGTTTATAGACAAAAGAAAATAGAAGCAATCCCCATATATGAATAGTAGATTTGAAGATATAAGACCTTATAACGATAGCGAAGTTCCCTTAGCAATAAAACGATTAGTTAATAATGAATACTTTCCAATAATAATTAAAACCCTATTTCCAGAGAAAAAAATAGAATCATATAAAAAAGAAATCCTCCAAATACAAACCATCAAACAATTCCAAGCAGACTTTATGTACCCAATTATTAATAAAATAGTTGATTATAGCATAAAGGAATTAACATATAGCGGAATAAAAGAACTCTACTTAGACAATAGGCGAAATATGTTTATCTCCAATCACAGAGATATAACATTAGATTCTGCTCTCTTAAACATTAAACTTCATCAAAACCAATTAGACACCTGCGAAATCACATTCGGGAGCAACCTTATGAAAGGAGAAATAGTAATAGATATAGGTAAGATGAACAAGATGTTTAGAATCATAAGAGGTGGAAACATAAGAGACTTTTATAAAAATTCAATGGATGTATCCTCATATATGCGATATGCAATCCAAGAGAAAAAACAATCTGTTTGGATAGCACAACGCAATGGCAGAACAAAAAATGGAGATGATAAAACTGAAATGGCAGTCTTGAAAATGTTCTCTCTAAGCAGTCAAAAGCCCTTTGTGGACAATCTATTGGAGCTAAATATCACCCCTATATCCATATCCTATCAATACGAACCTTGTGATTTCTTGAAGACAGCAGAGTTATACGTATCCTCATATCAGAAATATGAGAAAGCACCTAATGAAGACCTCAACAGCATTTTAACAGGAATTCAGCAATACAAAGGTAAGGTACATTTTGCTGTAACTGAACCTATCACAAAGGCAGAATTGGAATATTGTGATAGCTTTGAAAAAAATGAAAAGTTCTTACAACTTGCCAAAATAATAGACAAACGTATATATAAGAACTATCAACTCTTTAACACCAACTACATAGCCCACGATTTACTAAATAAATCCTATCGTTATGAAGCTTTCTACAACCCAAAAGAGAAGGCAGAATTTCAAGATTATATGCACCAAGGATTAAAAGAAATAGAAGGTGAGTACTTAGAATTAGAAAACATCTTTCTTAAAATCTACGCCAACCCAGTAGATAATATACATAAATAAACTTAGGTTAATCAATATGTAGATTTACCTTTTTGTCTTATAAATAAATAATCAAAAAGAAGAATTATTAATATTGTTGCTATTGAACTGCAAATAATTCGGAGAAATGTATAGAAAAATTCTGAGAGGCTAAATATCTCAATAGTGAAATATAGGAAATGATGTATAAAAACTAAAATTGCAATATAAGGCAGGAAGGCATTTAATCCCATCTCTGATATAGATGGACGTAAAGAAGTCTCTAAATCTTTGGCAGAAAAAAAGAATTTAATAAATATAGGTCTTATAAATCCAATAAGAGTAAGTACTGCTGCGTGAAAGCCAAGCTGACCTGCAAATATATCTATTGTAAATCCCATCACAAAAGAAAGGACTAATAAAAGCCATTTTGGAGTATTGGTAGGGAGCATTAGGATAAACCAAATATATATCATAGGATTAAAATATCCAAAGATTTCCACCCCATTAAGAATAAAGATTTGGAAGGCTGCTATTAAAATAAAATGGATAAATCCAATTAAGGTCTTTCTATTCATTCTTAATATCTTTTGTGAGTTGTTTTTGTTCTTCCTTAAAAAAGTTCTTTACAATATAAACATACTCTAATTTGTTATAATCTACTGAAAACTTAATATCTACATTATAGAAACCTGTACCTTTATCTTTATCGTATTGTTTAATTGTACCCACTAAAATTCCTTCGGGAAAATCTTGGGAGAAACCACTTGTAATTATAGTATCTCCTATTTTAAGAGGAATTGAAGAAGGAATATCAATAATTGTACCCTTAGAATAGTTTCCACCTTCCCAAATTAAGGTACCAGAAATCTTTGTTCTTGAATTCTTAACATTAGGTCGGGAGTCTTGATGTAGAACACTCATTACCAAAGAAAAGTTATTAGACACATTTACAACCACACCAACAATTCCTGTGGGTGAGATTACGGCCATGCTATTGGTAACCCCATGCATCTTACCCTTATTAAGCATAAAGTAATTATTCCTTTTTGTAATGGTCTTTTGAATAACTTTTGCGTCAATGTATTCAAATTGTTGCTTATATATTGTATCTTGATATTGGAAGGTTTTATGCTGATATTTAACATAGGAGTTGGCTATTTGTGCTTTTAGTCTTGCATTTTCTTTTACCAAAGCCTCATTGGAGGAGGCTAAATTGAAATAATGAAATATGCTATATGTTTTTGAGTTTATCCTTCCTGCGACCTCGTTAGCAAAAGAAGTTATGGCAGAAGACTGAAAGTATGAATTCTGAGCTATTATATATATAGCATAGCCTTCAAGGAATAAAAATAAGAAAATATAGGAGTATCGCTTTAAAAATCTAATAAGATTGTGCATAAACAATGTTTGTATTATTCTGCAAAAGTAGGAAGAAATTTTGTCATAAATAAAAAATGTATTAGTTTTGCAACAAATTAATTTAAAAACCCAAACACAATGAAAAAGATTTTAATATTCTTAATGTTATTGACACCCTTATTCTTTTTTTCTTGCGAAAACACAGAAGAAGTAACAGGGAAAGTGGAAGCAACAATTGGAGGAAAGCAACATACTTTCCCAATGGCAACTTTCACAAAACAAGGAGACAAAACAATAATTGCATCAACAGATGTTGGTATGGCAAATTCAGTTTCTATTGCTTTCAAACCAACCACAATTAAAACTGGAACTTATACTCTTGGAGTAGGGACAGATTTATTGACCGCCTTGGCTAACATTGGAAGTATTGGAAGTGCAGAAAATATCTTTCTTTATTATCCAACAGGTGATGCAGACCAAGCTTTTGTTTCTATATTTGGAGTACTAAACATAACAGAGTATTCAGCAGATAAAATTGTTGGAACATTCTCTGGAACAGGAGTTACAAAATCCATTGCTAATGGATTAAACTTTGATACAATTACAAAATATGCTCAACCTTTCGCAGGTTCATTTACTGCAAAGTCTTATGGATTATAAATAGATAGGTTAGTTTACTAATCAAGAAAAGAGCTAAATAATCAGTTTAGCTCTTTTTTTGTTTCAATTAAATCCAAATTAGCGATTATTAGAATCAAATTCTAATAAAATAGAATCAAGTTTTAATAAATTAGAATCAAATCTCAGTAAATTAAAACTTGATATTATCAGATTTCTTATTATTTCTCTAATTATAAGATAAGATTTCGGGATTAATTATCAATTATATTGTAGGGAAATATTATGCAAGAGTTGTGCTAATATAAAAACAAGAACGCAAAGCATTACATATTAACACTCTGCGTTCTTTCTTTTTGTGATTGAGGCGGGATTCGAACCCACGACCTACTGCTTAGAAGGCAGTTGCTCTATCCAGCTGAGCTACTCAACCCGTTATTGATAAAAAAAGGAATCCTTTTGATTCCCTTTTTGTCGGGGTGGCAGGATTCGAACCTGCGACCTCCAGTTCCCAAAACTGGCGCGATAACCGGACTACGCTACACCCCGAATCTTTTTTATCAATTCTTCTGCGGAGAGAGGGGGATTCGAACCCCCGGTACCCGTTAGAGGTACGACAGTTTAGCAAACTGTTGGTTTCAGCCACTCACCCATCTCTCCAATCCCTTTCAGAATTGGTCGTGCAAAATTACAACTATTTTTATAACTACAAAACTTATCTTCACTTTTTTATTGTTTTTCGCTTTAATTTTCATCTAAAACCCTATAATTAAATGGGCTATTTTGTTTTATTTATTGACTTTTATGCAACAAAACATCTCAAAGGTCGTATTATATATTAATTTTAATCATACTGCTAAACAAACTCTATTTATGGAGAATAAATACCAAATATATAACGACAACCTTGTCCTATATAATGATATGCTCAAAGATATAGAAGAGGCAAAGAAATGTATTTTCTTAGAAACATTTCGCTTTGGAACAGGCTCAATTGGAGAGAAGTTTCGCATCGCACTTATTGAAAAAGCAAGGCAAGGAGTTAAAGTAAAGGTATTAATTGATGGCTGGGGTAGTAATTCTGATACTTCTTTTTATGAACCAATGACTCAATATGGAGTTGATCTAAGAGTGTATAGAAAGATAAAACTTGCAAGGGCATTCTTTAAAAAGAACCATTGTCGCAATCATAGGAAGATACTTATAATTGATAATAAAATAACTTATATAGGATCATCTAATCTAACTGCTTATTCAATTAGTTGGCGAGAACTCAACCTTAGAATAGATAACTCTGAACTCACAAAACTATTTAGATATTCATTTAATGAGAGTTTTCGTACATATAACAAATACACCTTATCCAAGAAGAGCTATAAGAGAAATCAATACTACGATTCTTGGGTTTTAGTGCAAGACGTTCCTAACCCATATCATCAAGCAATAAAGCGATATTATCAAATGATGATAGATAGAGCAACGGAAGAAGTAATAATAGAAAGTCCTTATTTTCTACCTGGGCATAGGCTAAGGCGTAAGCTTTGTGAGGCAGTTGCAAGAGGAGTTAAGGTTACCATTATTATACCATTTCATTCTGATGTTAGGTTGGTTGATATAGTTAGCAGAAAATACTTAGGCGAACTTTATGAAGGAGGGGTTCAAATAAGATTCTATTTGCTTGGAAATCTCCACTCAAAAGGTTTTATGGTTGATAATAAAACTTTCTCTATTAGTTCATCTAATTTTGACTATAGAAGCTTTCGTTACCAATACGAGTTAGCTTTAATAGGAGAAGAGCCTTCGGTAGTAGAACAACTAAAAGAACATTTTGAAGCCTCAATAAAATATACAAAAGAATTTGAATACGAGAATTGGAAGAACCGCTCAGGCATTGAAAAGTTCTTTGAATGGTTATTAGTTCCATTTCGATATTTAATGTAGGCTGATTTTATAAATTAGCTAAACTGCCATTTTGTCAATTCTTTGTATATTTGCATGCTAATAGAACTCTCTTATGAAAGAAATACAATCCGTTAAAACCCGCTTTGGAATAATGGGCAATAGCCCAAAACTCAATAGAGCCTTAGAAATAGCCCTTCAAGTTGCAGTTACCAATATGAGTGTTTTGGTAACAGGTGAGAGTGGAGTGGGGAAAGAAGTCTTTTCAAAGATAATTCATCAAAATAGTCCAAGAAAACATGGTAGATATATTGCCGTAAACTGCGGAGCAATTCCCGAAGGGACAATAGAAAGTGAACTTTTTGGACACATAAAAGGAGCTTTCACAAGTGCCGATAGAGATAGAAAGGGTTATTTTACAGAAGCCGACAAAGGAACAATATTCTTGGATGAGGTAGGAGAGCTTCCTCTTTCAATGCAAGCAAAACTACTGAGAGTATTAGAAAATGGAGAATTTCTGCCTGTTGGTTCAAGCAAACCGCAAAAGGTGGATGTAAGAATAGTTGCAGCAACAAATATAGACCTATTAGAAGCCATAAGAAAAGGACAATTTAGAGAAGACCTCTATTATAGATTGAGCCAAGTGTCTATTTTTGTTGCACCATTAAGAGAAAGAAAAGAAGACATATATCTTCTTTTCCGCCGCTTTGCAGTTGATCAGGCAGAGAAATATAAAATGCCTATAATTGAACTTACAGAAGAGGCCAAGCAGTATCTTATAAATTATCGTTGGCAAGGAAATATACGTCAGTTAAAAAACATTACCGAACAAATCTCTATAATAGAAACAGAGAAAATCATAAATTTAGATACTCTAAAACAATATATACCTCAGCCACCTTCACTTCCTATGATTGTAGATAATTGTTTTAGTGATGAGATATTAAGTCAGAAAGAAATCATACTAACAATTCTAAATAACAAACAACAAATTGCTTCGTTAAAAGAAGAAATGCAGCAGCTAAAAACCTTTGTCAAACAATACCTAAGCACTAATAAATCGGACGCCCTAATCATTCCACCCTCTACCAATATTATCTACTCCGCCCCACAAAGCAAAGAAACAAGTCAAGACATAGTATCGGAAGAAGAAGATATTGTAGAGAACGACTATTCTGAAATAGCCCAAAGTCCAATAACCCTTGAAGAAATGGAAAAGAAAATGATAATTGCTGCCCTTCAAAAAGCCAAAGGCAAACGCTCCATAGCAGCAAAAGAACTTGGCATATCCGAACGAACATTATACAGAAAGATAAACGACTTTGACATAAAGCTCTAAACCAATCATAAAAAGAAATGCAAGAGTTTAAGGTTCCATCGTCTAAAAGTATTAGTAATAGACTGCTAATAATACAATATCTTTCAGAAACTAAGGCAAAAATCAATAATCTCTCCACGGCACAAGACACAATATTATTACAAAACCTCTTAAACCAAATAGAGACCAACCCACTTAATACCTTCCATTGTCAGAATGCAGGGACAGTAACCCGCTTTTTAATTGGCCTTTTAGCTCTTAAAGAAGGCTCTTGGGAAATAGATGGAGATAAAAGAATGAGAGAAAGACCCATAAAACCCCTTTTAGAAGCCCTTCAAACCTTAGGAGCAGAAATTACATATCTATCAAAACCACACCATCTGCCCCTACGAATTATTGGAGGTAAACTAAAAAAAGACAAACATATAGAAATAGATACCACAATAAGTAGCCAACACCTCTCCTCGTTATTATTGATTTCGCCATACATTAAAGGCATAACCCTAAGCACAAATAATAACTCTGTTAGCCAACCCTATATAGAAATGACCCTTGCACTTATGCAAGAACACGGAGCCAAATTAAAACAAATCAAAAATAAAATAACCATACTTCACTCTCCTTATACCTTTAAAGAATGCCAAGTAGAAAGCGATTGGTCATCAGTTTGCTTTGCCTATGAAAAGCTCTGCATAATGCAAAAAGGAGAACTATATATCAAGGGACTTATGCCCAACTCTCTACAAGCCGACAAAATAGCTCAAAAGTACTATCTAAGCTTAGGGATAGAGAGCTTGTTTAAGGATAATAACCTTATCATAACCTATAATCCAAAAGCAGTTTCGCAACAAAAGCACCTTGTATTCAATATTCAAAATAACCCTGATATATTCCCTTGCTTAGCAGTAGCAGGATTACTTTCAGGCAAAAAGATAAGCTTTGAAGGCATTAGTAACCTCAAATACAAAGAGAGTAATCGCATAGAAGCAGTCCATAACGGCATAAAAACCTTAGGAGCAGATGTTAAAATCAGCCAAAATACCTTTACAATAGAACCTTTTAATAAGCAGAATGATTTATTAGAGAATTCCAATCATCTGATTATAAAAACATATAACGACCATCGCATAGCTATGGCGTTTGGATTATTAAGCTTAAAATACCCTCAAATAAAGGTTGATGATAATGCTTGTGTAAACAAATCTTTCCCTAATTTCTGGGAAAACATCCAATAAGAGCCTTCTCTTTTATGAATTAAAGAAATAGGGAGTTAATCAGCTATTAATATTTATATTCGCCGTATTCGGAGCGAATGGTAAGTGATTTTTGTGAACATGACTCAACTCTTCCTACAATTTGAGCATCTACATTAAAACTTTTGCTAATAGATATTATCTCTTGAGCTGTGGCTTGGTCAGTATAGATTTCCATTCTATGACCCATATTAAAGACCTTATACATCTCTTGCCACGAAGTATTAGACTCCTGCTGTATCATTTTAAAAAGGGGAGGAATAGGAAAGAGATTATCTTTTATTATATGGACATTATCTACAAAATGCAAGACCTTTGTTTGTGCTCCTCCTGAACAATGCACCAATCCATCTATCTTGTTGCGATATTGTTCTAAAACTTGCTTTATAATTGGGGCATAGGTTCTTGTAGGAGATAGTACCATCTTTGCGGCATTGAGGTCTTTAATCTCGGTTGAGGATGTTAGCTGCTTTGTTCCACAATAAACAACTTCTTCGCTTAAAGTATTATCGTAGCTTTCGGGATATTTCTTTGCTAATTCTTTTGAAAAGACATCATGACGTGCAGAGGTAAGCCCATTGCTACCCATTCCTGAGTTATAAGTATTTTCATAGGATGCTTGTCCAAAGGATGCTAATCCTACAATTACGTTCCCTGCTTTAATATTATGGTTTGAAATAATATCTTTTCTTTTAGCTCTTGCAACAACGGTGCTATCTGCAATAATTGTTCTCACTAAGTCTCCAACATCAGCTGTTTCTCCTCCGGTTGAGTAAATGCCTATACCCATTTTGCGCATCTCTTGAAGGAATTCCTCAGTTCCATTTATTATAGCAGAGATTACCTCTGCTGGAATAAGGTTTTTGTTTCTTCCTATTGTTGATGAAAGTAATATATTGTCAGTTATACCTACGCAAAGCAAGTCATCAAGATTCATCACTATTGCATCAATAGCTATACCTTTCCAAACACTTAAATCGCCGGTTTCTTTCCAATACATATAAGCCAAAGACGACTTTGTGCCTGCCCCATCGGCATGCATAACCATACAATAGTCCTTATCGCCAGTAAGTTGGTCTTGCACAACCTTGCAAAAAGCTTTTGGAAAAAGTCCTTTATCTATATTTTTAATTGCATTATGCACATCTTCCTTTGAAGCTGAAACGCCTCTTAGATTATACTTTTGTGTGTCCATCTTAGTCTTAAAATTCTGTATTTAGATTGCAAAGTTACGTTATTTTTCCAATAAACTTGTAAATTAGCTTTTGATTACGAGGAATTATCTTTTGATTCTAAAAATTTAGTATTTGATTCTAAAAAATTAGAATCAAGAGTTAATAGGAAGTCTTTTTGGTTTGAAATATGGGTAAAATAAAAAAAGGAACAACACATTAAGAGTTGTTCCTTTCAATTATTATGGTTATTTAATCTTTTGGGAAAGAATTAAATCATTTTTGCTAATTTTTCTGCCAAATCACAAACTCGGTTCGAGTATCCGTTTTCATTATCGTACCATGATACTACTTTAACCATATTGCCTTCAAGCACCATTGTGAGTTTTGCGTCAAAGATTGAAGAGTGAGGGTTACCTACGATGTCGCAACTTACTATTGGGTCTTCGGTATATTCTAAGATTCCTTTCATTGCTCCTTCAGATGCTTCTTTCATTGCTTGGTTGATTTCTTCTTTTGTTACAGTCTTGTTAAGTTCAACTGTTAAATCAACTACTGAACCATCTGGGGTTGGAACTCTCATTGAAAAGCCATCAAGTTTACCTTTTAGCTCAGGGATAACTAATCCTACTGCTTTGGCTGCTCCTGTTGAGGTTGGGATAATTGAAAGTGCTGCGGCTCTTGCACGACGAAGGTCTTTGTGAGGAAGGTCTAAGATATGTTGGTCATTTGTGTATGAATGAACTGTATTCATCAATCCTCTCTTTATTCCAAACTTATCGTTAAGTACTTTTGCAATTGGAGCCAAACAATTAGTTGTGCAAGAAGCATTAGAAATACATGTCATATCTTTTGTTAGAATGCTATCGTTTACTCCTAAAACAACTGTTGCATCAACATCTTCTGCTTTGTCAGCAGGCACAGTTAGGATAACTTTCTTTGCCCCTGCGGTGATGTGTTTTCCCATCTTTTCTTTATTACGGAAAATACCTGTTGATTCAATTACTATGTCAATACCTAACTCTTTCCATGGAAGATTTTCAGGGTCTTTTTCTGCATAAACTCTAATCTTCTTTCCATTTACAACAAGAAATTCGCCCTCTGCATGAACCTGTCCATCAAAACGACCATGTATTGAATCGTATTTTAGTAGATGTGCAAGGGTTGCTGCATCTGTTAAGTCGTTAATTGCTACAACTTCTAAGTTGTCTTTGCGTTGAATGTTTCTGAAAGAGATTCTTCCGATTCGTCCGAATCCATTAATTGCTATCTTTACCATTTCATTTTGGATTTATATGATTAATAAATGTGTTTACTTTAAAAGTAAAGTTTGAATTGCAAAGTTATAACTATTATTTGATTTAGAAAAGTTTTAAGGTTTATATTTAATCTTTTATACTATTTTGAGATTAAATATTGATTAAATACACAATTAAGATTATTTAATATTATGGTGGGTAATCTTCCTAAATATTGTTTCTAAACTTTCTCCTTGTGCTAAGTGTTTGGTATCGTCGTCTGCAACAACTTGTCCATTATTTATTATTATAGTTCTGTTGCAAACGGCTTCAACTTCTTGCATAATGTGAGTTGAGAGGAGTACCGTCTTATCTTTTCCTGCTGTTTTGATTAGTTCTCTAACTTCAATCAATTGATTAGGGTCTAAGCCAGAAGTTGGCTCATCTAAAATTAGAACTTCTGGGTCGTGAATCATTGCTTGTGCAATTCCAACCCTTTGACGATAACCTTTTGAAAGAGCACCTATTCTTTTATTTACCTCTTTGGTTAAACCTGTGAGTTCAATTATTTGTTCCGTTCTTTCTTTCTTTTGCTTACCCAAATTATGCACTCCTGCTATGAAATGGAGAAATTCTCTAACATACATATCTAAATAAAGAGGATTATGCTCAGGAAGATAACCTATTTTCTTTCTTACCTCCATTGGATTGTCAAATATATCATATCCACAAACCTTAACACTTCCTTGTGTTGGAGGAATAAAACAAGTTATTATTTTCATCATAGTGCTTTTCCCTGCCCCATTTGGACCAAGTAAGCCTACAATCTCTCCTTTATTTATTTCTAATGAGACATCATCTAATGCTTTTTGCTCACCATAAATCTTTGTGAGGTTTTTTATTGATATAGACATAGTATTCAATTTACAAATGAACTGCGAAATTAAAATAAAAAATGTACTTTTGCAAATTATAATAATAATTAATTAATGAGAATTAGTGCAAAAGACAATATATCACTGCTTAATTTAGTTTTGGAAACCTTTTCTGACATCTCTGTTTCAAAGGCTAAAAAGATAATAATATATGGTTGTATATCTTATAGAGGAGCCATTATTAAAAGTCCAGAGCTTATAATTGGAAAGGGAGAAGAGATAGAATACACCAAATATTCAGGAGGAAAGCATATTGCAAGAGAGAAAACTGATGTTCCAATTCTTTTTGAAGATGAACATTTAGTTGCAGTTATCAAACCAGCAGGAGTTAGCGTTGATGCTCGTCCTAATGAAAAGATAAAATCTCTTTATGCTCTCACGAAGAGTTATGTTCGCAGGAAATGGGGAATAAAACAAAATCTTTTCATTGTTCACTATCCTCAAACGGATGAAGCAGGAGTTTGTTTATTTGCCAAAACCAAGAAAGTACAAGAGATACTAAAAAAGACGTTCCCAAACACCAAAAGAGAATATCACGCACTCATTGTTTCAAAGCCTAAACATAAGAATGACAAGCTAAATCTTTGGTTAAAGAATGGCTCAAAGAATAGGATATTTTTAGAAAAACCACAAACCGAAGGAGCTACACTTTGCTCCATTCAATACTCTACGATAGAGAATTTTGATAACTACACTCATATACTTATAACTCCACAAACCTATTTTCCTTTACAAATACGTTTTATACTTAGCCATATTGGCAATCCAATTGTTGGAGATACTCGGTTTGGACTTAGACAAGTATCTTATAACTGGCTAAAACTCTATTGTGCATCAATCCAATTGCAGCATCCCATTACGGGCAAAAAATTTAAAATAGAAACCTCTCTTCCCAACACTTTTATGAAAGTAAACCTACCTCTTTTCCACGAAAAAGGAGAAAATATTTTAGAGATTGAACAAGAGAATAAAGAATAAAAATTAAAATAATACAATAAAACAAATGTACTATCGTTAGATAGTCTTTAAATAATGTTTCAAAGGAGAGTTGTCCGAGTGGTTGAAGGAGCGCGCCTGGAAAGTGCGTAAAGCTCAAAAGGCTTTCAAGAGTTCGAATCTCTTACTCTCCGCAAAAAGGCCTTATCTTTTTTTTACAAAGATAAGGCCTTTTTTCTAAAATCAGGCTTAATGGACATTTTTAATGG
>DHPF01000001.1:3953-7895 GCA_002407855.1 Bacteroidales bacterium UBA5371 | reverse complement strand
CAGTGAAAGTATTACCGGTTGAAGCAGACACTTCATCAGCATAGGTTCCACCAGTGGTAAGCTTCCATTCAAAACCCTTTTCAGCAATAACATCAGTACCAGGAGCAACAACTCCGTTAAGCGTAGCTAATGTTTGAGCAATACCACTTGCAGCGTTTGTTGTAACGGTTGCAGCAACAGGAACAGGAAGAGTTGTAAAGGTTACTTCAGTTCCATATTTCTTTACTCCATTATAAATACCATAGGCTCTATATGTGTAAGAAGTGTTAGGAGATAAACCTGTTAATATTTTAGTATGTGCACCCAATGAAGTTGAAGATGGTAAGTCAGTATAAGTACCTCCATTAGTTTCTTTCCATTCAAAACCAGATCCTGTGAACACTCCATAAGTCATACCGCCAGCAGCTCCTCTCAGTTTTGCTGAGTTAGTAGTAATGTCAAGGGCAGCAAGTGTTAAAACATCTCCAGTATTTATAGTTCCACCACAAACATAGGTTCCATTTGTAGGATTAGTGTATGAAGTAGAACTACCTACATAAACATTCCAGTTCTTGGTTGTTGCATTAGTTTTATTGGAAAGAAGAACATCAGGATGATTAGAATCAGTAGTTGAGTTTGAAGCATAAACTTTTCCAACGCTTAATCCTGTTCTGTTTGGTAAAGCACAATAAATACTATCTATTCCAGATGGAGAAAAATTTGCATAAGAGAAACCAATTTCATTTAGTGAATCTAATGCACTAATATCAATAGTTCTTAGATTACTTCCTCCTACATTTAGTATTTTTATATTTGGAGCTCCGCTAAAATCTAATGAAGTATATACACCTTCAATATAAAAATCCTCAAGAACATCATTATTTAAAGTCATACTCGTAGTGATACCTGCCCATTCATCTAAATCTAACACTTTAATGTCTCCATAAAAGGTAATAGTATTTGAATTGGAGATAAAATAATCTGTACCATTTGGAATCATAGTAGTATCCAACGAGCCACTAATTACTCTTACATAAGTATTCGTAGTAATACCTTCGTTTCGTGTAATATTATGTTGAAGATTGGTATTAAGATTTAGAGTAATAAACCTATTCATATTAACAGTAGGACTACCACAAGCAAAAGTTCCAGTAGTTGGGATTAACGTATTATTGCTACCATACTGAACTCTCCAGTTTTTATTAGCGGCATTATTAGAATTAGTTGCAAGCACTTTTGCTGAATTAGTGTCGCTTGTATTCGCTAATAGCCATAAAATCCCTGGATCACTTGATGGCCTATTTGGTAACATACAATAAAGATCATCAATTGCACCTTTTGAAAGCCTTGTTCCTATTGCAGAAATAATCTTTATGTTATGGTTATTAGAAATTGCCATATGGTAAATAGGTGCAGTATAACATTCAAACCGGTCTAAATCACCATAAATTTTCATTATATTAGATTCGGCATAATATTTTGCAGAAGGAGAGGATGTTGTCCCAACAACCAAGTTTCTTGTTGTATTACCACTTACTATTCTTACAGGTGTGTTTGCATTATATGCTCTAAATTGTAAGTTTATACTATCACCTGCATTAACATATAGTGTAATTACCTTTGCTATATCAAGAATAGGCGTAACTGCTCCCGTAAACACAATATTCATTGTAGGTATCTGACTAACTCTGCTATATGCCGTAGGAGGAGAGGCAGGATTAGGATTATCAGTATTACTATGAAAATAAATAGAACGAGCCCCACCAGAAACTTGAGTTGAATTAAAGAACTGAGCACTTGCTGTGCAGTCTGGTCTGTCTTCCTCAACTGCAATAGCAAGATTAGATGTTCCATTATAAGTAAAAGGACTGCTAAGAGTAATCTCTACCCAATTAGTAGAAAGATAGGTTATCTTCCCCTTAAACTTTTGCGTTAATGAACTAATAGGTATCCAATCAGTATTGGAAGTAAATGTTTCTTTGGTAGTATGTCCCATGTATAGAGTTATAGAATCGGAGTTAATAAAATCAGCCGCAGAGCCTGCAAACTTATACTTGATTTTAGTAATCTGACCTGCAAACCCTACCTCATAAGGCATTAGAATTGTTTGACTATACGAATAGTTATGATATGGATAGATTGGAATATATCCATTTGCTGTTCCATTACCAACAACCTTTTCAGTTGTTTGTCCCATTGCCAAAATATTGGCAAACATTATTAGCCCTAGTAGTGCTAAGAATGATTTTGTAATTTTCTTTTTCATTGTAATCTTTGTTTTAATATATTATTGTCTTTTTTATTATTAGTTGATTTGTTTAATGTTTCTTGTCTTTTTGTCTTTTTGTCTATCGGGGCGTAATCACTACGCCCCTCTAAACTACAAATAACATGAAACAATTATCATTAATAATTATTCTTTTTATCAGTCAGCTAAAAATGACGGCAATTAACCATCAACAACTAAACAACTAAACACTAATCATTAACCACTATCTTATACTCCCCGCTTCCCTTAGCTGTGCGAAGTTTAAGGATATATATTCCATTATCAAGATTAGAAACATCAATGGTTGTACTCTTTGGTGTATTTTCTTTGCTTATTACCTTTCTGCCAAGTGCATCATAAATATCTAAGCTTTCTATCCTCTCACCACATTCAATATTCAAATCATTGCTAACAGGATTAGGATAAACCTTTGCAGAGATATTATCAGTAATTACTTCCTCAATCCCTACTGTGAAATATGGACAAGCATAGGTTGTGTTTGCAATAGGAGTTCCATCATCAGTTACCATCCAATTGCGATTGGTGGCAATGGTATCACGGCAAGATAAAGAACCAGGGTTAGATGTCCCATCTGTTGAGTAACTATGTTCAATCCTTCCTTTATCATATTCTGCTCTTCTTGGCAATTGGTGGAAAAGAGAGTCAAGCCCACATGCAGAAAGTTTATTACCATCACAATAGATTTCTCTTAAACTAATACATCCGCTTGTTATAATGCTTGAAAGATTATTTTCATAGCAATACAACCATTTCAAAGCCGTAAGCCCAGTAAGATTTAATGAAGAAAGATTATTATAATAGCAATACAACCATTTCAAAGCCGTAAGCCCAGTAAGATCCAAAGAAGAAATATTATTATCATCGCATTGCAACTCTGTCAATCCTGTATTATGCGAAACATCAAGTCCTGTAATCTTTGTTCCATTTTTACGACAAATAAAAATATCTACATTGCCATAAATCCTCATGGTACTTCCACCTGCTCTATACTTGCCTAATGTCTCACTTGTACCAACGCTAAGGATAGTAGAATCATTTCCACTCTTAACCATAACACCAGTATTTTCAACTTCAGCCTTAAAGCTTAGCCTTATTGTATCTCCCTGCGTAACGGTTAGCTCAATGTAGCGGTTCATATTAACCGTTGGCGGAGCAGGAATTGTTACTTGCACAAATACAGTATCGGAATGGCAAGGATAAAAGCCATAAGTATCGCTCCATTGACGTACCTTCACCCCTATATTATATGTATTGCCTGCAATAAAGTTTGTATCAGATAGAGTAAATGTTGTTCGAGTATAATAAAGATATATTCTTGAAGTTCCAACATAAACTACATATTCAAGATCTGTTGTTTCAACTTCCCACTGGCTTTGAGGGGGATTTGTCCAGTTAAGCGTAACGCTATTATTACTATTTACCGTTGCCGTAAGGTTGCTTACCGGAGGGCAAAGAGGTTGTGCTGTTGCCATAATATTGGCAAACATTATTAGCCCTAGTAGTGCTAAGAATGATTTAATTTTTAATTGTTTCATTTTTAATTTTTGTTTTAAGTTATTACTAAATTTGTTTGACATACTATTATATATTATTTATATTTTTTATTATTTGATTCTATTTTACTAACTCTTCGTTTCAGTAAATTCTTTTCAGAAGATAATTTACTAACTCTT
>DHPF01000001.1:0-3816 GCA_002407855.1 Bacteroidales bacterium UBA5371 | reverse complement strand
GAAGATAATTTACTAACTCTTCGTTTTAATTTACTGAAACTTGATTCTAATTTACTGAAACTTGATTCTATTTTCTTCTTATTTATTTTAAGTGTAATTAATGCATCATAGGCTCATTTTTTAATTTATTGGTCAAATTTTAATTTTGAGTTTAATTTATTGGGTGCAATATTAGTGAGAGGGAGTTTGGTTGTTTTTCGGTTAAATTATTCAAAGATCGGAGCGAGATTAATTTTATCAAACTTCACGCTGCAAAAATATAACAAAAAATCTCAATAACCTTGCGTTTTTCCGCAGAAATCGCTTCGGTTTTCCGCAGTTTTTTGCGTGTTTTATATGAAGAAAAACTGAAAAAACACCGAAGAAAATCCGTGAAAACACCGAAGAAAATCCGGAAAAACACCGAAATATTTCTGTGTTTTATGCGAAGAAATAGTGTTTTTTTATGCGAACTTTATGAATGAATTTTGCTTGTTTTCGTTGTGCGGGCTTTAAACTCCCATATCTCCAACCCGTAGGTGCGAACCTATTTTTTTGCCTATAATTTTATATATATTTTTATCCATATTTTTATCCATAAATTTATCTATATTTTTATCCAGATTTAATATATTTTTTCATCCATATTAGATATTTTTTTTGCACATATTAATAAGGGCGAACCTTTGAGTTCGCCCCTACAATTTATCATTAATCTTTTATCATTCATCATTAAAAAAGGGCTTTCTTTTGAAAAGCCCTTTGATATTTTGCATTTGTTGTTAGTCTATAATCCTTTATTTTACTGGCTCCAACTTAACTGTGAAATGTCGCATTAGTGGTGCTTCCCAAACAATCTTATATCCATGGTTGATTTGCTCTGCTCTATCTTTTACATTTTTCAATGCTGCTGCTATAACATCCATGTGGTTATTTGTATAAACTCTTCTTGGTATGGCTAAACGTAAGAAGTCAAGTCCTCCAAAGCGGTTTTCTCTTGTTACTGGGTCTCTATCGGCAAGTAAGTATCCTATTTCGCATCCTCTAATTCCTGCTTCCAAATACAATTCTATGGTTAGGGTTTGTGCTGGAAATTCTTCTTTTGGTACATGTGTTAGTACTTTTGAAGCATCAACAAAGATTGCATGTCCTCCTGCTGGACGTTGGTAGGCTATTCCGTACTCGTCGAGTTTCTTTGCTAAGTATTCTACTTGTTTTATGCGGGTTTCAAGGTTATCAAATTCTGTATTTTCATCCAATCCCACTGCCAAGGCATTCATATCTCTTCCGTTCATTCCTCCATATGTTAGGAAACCTTCCATAACAATACAATAATTCTTTGCTCCATCGTACCAGTCTTGAAGTCGTGTTGCAATAAATCCTCCCATATTCACAACTGCATCTTTCTTTGCACTCATTGTCATTCCATCGGCATATTGGAACATTTCCTTAACTATTTCTTTTATTGTCTTGTTTTCGTATCCTTTTTCTCTTGTCTTTATGAAGTATGCATTTTCTGCAAAACGAGCCGAGTCAAACAAAACTGGAAGATTATATTTATCTGCTATCTGTCGCACTTCTCTAAGGTTTTGCATACTTACAGGTTGTCCTCCTGCTGTGTTATTGGTTATGGTAACTATAATAAATGGTATATTTTCTCTGTGTTTTATTATGGCTTCTTCTAATTTCTTTGGGCAAACGTTTCCTTTGAAAGGGATTTCAAGCTGAGTATCTTTTGCCTGGTCAATTGTGCAGTCAAGAGCAATTGCTTTTCTGCTTTCAATATGTCCTTTGGTTGTATCGAAATGTGAGTTGCCTGGACAAATGCTTCCTTCCTTTACCAAGTAGGAGAAGAGAACATTTTCTGCTGCTCTTCCTTGATGGGTTGGGATAACATAATCAAATCCTATTATATCCTTGATTGCTTTTTTAAGATTGAAGAATGAGGTTGCTCCTGCGTAGCTTTCGTCGCCAAGCATCATTGCTGCCCATTGACCCTGAGACATTGCGTTTGTTCCTGAGTCAGTGATAAGGTCAATATAAACTTTGTCGGCTGCTAATTGAAAGGTGTTGTAATGGGCTTCTTTTATCCATTCTTCTCTTTCAGCTCGAGTACTTTTTCTAATTGGTTCAATCATTTTGATTTTCCAAGATTCTGCAAATGGTAATTCCATATTATATCTTTTTTTAATTATTATTTATTTGTTTGTATTAATATTGAATATAAGATTGTTCAAAAGGGATTAATTTTAGTCCTTTTTAATTAAAATGCAAGCTTGTCTTTGTCTTTTATATTAAGATAAAGATTGTTATTTATAGTATGTGTTTTATAACTAATTTGCATTTATTCAATATCTAAAAGCGAGATTGCAAAGGTAGATATTAATATTTTATTTTCAAAATTTTTAAGTTAAATATTTATTAATCTAACATTAATAATGAATTTTTTAGGGATTAGTTTATAAGTTATACTATGGAAAAACGAAAAAAGATGTACCTTTGCTCTAAATACTTAAAATTGTTTTTAAAATGTTTAAATCTATTCTTTCTGTTTTAGTTTTCTTGTTTCCAATAGTATTAGATGCTCAGGAAAATGCGTTTAATTCTAATTTCTCTGATAATACCCTAAATATTCTTTGCTATCATTCTGGTAGAAAGGCTATGGAATATTATTCAATTGAAGAAACTTATATTACTAAGGGATATTCTGGAACAAAAACAAAATTATTAGACAATACTAATCTTGGAGCTCATAGAATTGAGGTGTATTCTCTTTCCAATTCTCTTATTTATTCACGAAACTACTGTTCTTTGTTTGAAGAGTGGCAAACAACTCCTGAGGCAGAAAATACTTGTGGAAACTTTGAAGAGGTTATTAGAATACCTTTGCCAAAAGAAGATGTTAATATTAAATTCTTTTCAAGGGATGGTTTGGGTAAGTGGTTTGAGGTTGAAAGTAAAAGAATAGAGGTAAGTAAATCATATTTTAAAGAACCAAAGCATAAGCTTTATGCTCCATATCGTTTAAGTGTTTCTTCCGATGAGGTTAGTAAGAAATTAGATATTGTTATTGTTCCAGCAGGTTACACTCAAAAAGATTCTTTAAAAATGATTTCGGATTTAAGGCTTTTTACCAACTTTCTTTTTTCAAAGCCTCCCTTTTCTGATGCTAAAAACAAAATAAATGTTTGGGGACAATGCTATTTTTCTGAGCAATGCGGAATACATGGTTTAGATTCAACTATTCAAGGAAATAGCTTCCTTGGAGTAAGTTATAATACCTTTGGCTCTAAGAGATACGTTATGACTTCAAATCTTTTTAATCTTCACGAAATTCTTGTTAATGTCCCTTATGACCAAATTGTTATTATGTGCAATAGCGAGGTGTATGGGGGAGGAGGTATATTTAATTTTTATGCAACTTCTTATGTCAATAAGGATAATGGTTTTGTATTAATCCACGAGTTTGGTCATTCTTTTGCAGGTTTGGGTGATGAGTATTCACATAATGATATTGAGGTTGAAGGTGCAAAACAGGAAATTGAGCCGTGGCAAAAGAATGTTACTTCTCTTAAAGATTTCTCTTTGAAATGGGAGTATTTATTAGAAAAAGATACTCCTGTTCCCACTCCTCTAACAAAAGAATATGCAAACAAAGTAGGGGTATTTGAAGGAGCTGCCTATGTTTCAAAGGGGCTTTATCGCCCATTTCAAGATTGTTTGATGCGAAGCGATAAACCTTTTTGTCCTGTTTGCACAATTGAAATAATGACTTGTCCTGAAAAACGTTGACACAAAAACCAAAAACAAGATGGACAAAAATTCAAAAAAAGAACC
>DHPF01000018.1 GCA_002407855.1 Bacteroidales bacterium UBA5371 | reverse complement strand
TTAAAAATGTCCATTACTCCTTACATAATTATATTTCATCTACTATCTAAAAAGATTTCATGTAAAAAAAGGGTAAATAAAAACAAAAAAGGACGCAAAGCTTATGCTGAGCGTCCTTTTGTTTATAAGATAAGTGGTTAGGCTTATGAACGATATTCGTTTAGAATATCCTTAACTCCGTCTGGGGTTAAGCGTCCGTAAACTTTCTCTCCAATAAGAACTACTGGAGCTAATCCACAAGCACCTACACAACGAAGACAATTTAATGAAAACTTACCATCAGAAGTTGTTTCTCCAACTCCAATTTTCAGTTCTCTCTTAAATTCGTCTAATACCTTTTCAGCTCCACGCACATAGCATGCTGTTCCCATACATACTGAAATTGGGTATTCGCCTTTTGGTGTCATAGTAAAATAGGAGTAGAAGGTTACAATTCCGTATATTTGTGCAACCGAAACATTTAGTTCTTGTGCAATTACTTCTTGTACTTCTGCTGGTAAATAACCAAATTCTCCTTGTACTTTATGAAGGACATTGATTGCTTCGCCTGGCTTGTTGCCAAAGCTTGTGCATATTTCCTTTATCTTATTTATTTTGCTTTCTGCTAATTTTACCTTTGCCATAACTCTCTATTTTTATTCTGCGATTTCAATATGTTTTGATTTATCAAAGTAATGAGTGTGTAATAGGTGGTGTGATAATTCGCCACAAGGTTCTCCCAACCATTCTTTATATAATGATTGTATGTAAGGATTTTCATGTGATTTACGAATTGGTTTGCCCTCATCTTCACGATAAATTGCCTCTTGACGTTTTCTAATGATGTCAAAGTTTCCGTGATGGAAAGGTTGCCCTGCTCCTCCAATACAACCACCTGGACATGCCATAACTTCAATTGCATGGAAGCCTGAATTACCTTTACGAACCTCATCTAAAAGTTGGCGTGCATTGGCTAATCCGTGAGCAATACCTATCTTTATTGGTGTTCCATTAAAGTCTACTGTTGCACTTCTTACTCCTTCCAAACCTCTTAACTCAGAGAAATCAACTTTTTCAAGTTTCTTACCTGTGAATAGTTCGTAAGCTGTACGAGTTGCTGCTTCAATAACTCCTCCTGTGGAACCGAAAATAACTCCTGCTCCTGTGGATTCTCCAAGTGGATTATCAAAATCTTCAATTGGAAGTGATTTGAAATCTATATTGAATTGGCGAATAAGTTCTGCTAATTCACGTGTTGTTAGAGCGTAATCTACATCTGGGTTACCATTTTCTGCAAATTCATCTCTTGCACATTCAAATTTCTTTGCAACACAAGGCATAATGGAAACAACCACCATATCTTCGCGTTTTATTCCAAGTTTATTTGTTAAATAGTTCTTTGCAACTGCTCCAAACATTTGTTGAGGACTTTTTGCTGTGGAAGGTACATCAAGCATATCTGGATAGTTTACTTCAAAGAAATTAACCCAACCAGGACAACATGATGTTAGAATAGGAAGTTTTACGTTCTTATCTCCCTTTGTGAACTTATCAATACGACTTAAGAGTTCAGTTCCTTCTTCCATAATGGTAAGGTCTGCTGCAAAGTCTGTATCAAACACATAGTCAAATCCCATTCTTCTTAAAGCTGCTGCCATTTGACCTGTAACAATTGTTCCTGGTTCCATTCCAAATTCTTCACCTAAGGCTACACGAACCGATGGAGCTGTTTGAACCACAACTGTTTTCTTAGGGTCTGAGATTGCTGTAATAACTTGACGTGTTTGGTCTACTTCACTTAATGCTCCAACAGGGCAAGCTTGAACACATTGTCCACACATTGTGCAAGGACTTTTTTCTAAGTCTTGTTCAAAAGCTGGAGCAACAACAGCTTGGAAGCCTCTATTCACTGCTGAAAGAGCTCCTACTGTTTGCCAAACATTACATACTGTTTCGCATCTACGACACATAACACATTTATCAACATCGCGGATGATTGCAGGAGACAAATCTTTTCTGTAAGTTGATTGTTCTCCTTGGTAAGGGATTTCTCTTACACCTAAACGTTGTGCTAATGATTGTAATTCACATTTACCATTCTTTGGGCAAATCAAACAATCTGCTGGGTGGTCAGAAAGAATCATTTCTACAACTGTCCTACGAGCATTAACTACTCTCAAAGAACATGTATGAATAACCATTCCTTCCATTACTTCGGTTGCACAAGCTGGTGCCAAATTCCTTCTACCTTCAATTTCTACTACACAAACACGGCAACCACCTGGGCGGTTTTCAAAGTTTACTCCGTCTAATTCGTAGTAACAAAGAGTAGGTATATCTATTCCTGCTGCACGTGCTGCTTTTAATACGGTTTGACCTTTCTCAGCTTGCAGAGGCTTATTATCTATTGTTATATTTATCATTTCTATTTCTGTTAAAGTTTTTGTAAACACATTTAATTAGCAAATGCTGATTGCATTGAATTTACATTTTTCAATACATGCTCCACACTTAATACAAAGTTCTGTATTTATTACATGCGGCAATTTCTTTTCGCCTTGAATTGCATTAACTGGACAATTTCTTGCACAAGCTGTACATCCAACACATTGGTCAGGGTCAATAACATATTGCATTAGAGATTTACATACTCCTGCTCTACATTTCTTGTCTTTAATATGCTCAACATATTCATCGTAGAAATTGTCAATGGTTGAAAGAACAGGGTTTGGAGAAGTCTGTCCCAATCCACAAAGAGCAGTATCTTTAATTACTCTTGCAAGATTGCGAAGATTATCCAAATCTTCCATTGTTCCATTACCCTTAGTTATTTTTTCTAATATTTCATGTAAACGTTTGTTTCCAATACGACATGGAGAACATTTACCACAAGATTCTTCAACAGTAAATTCAAGATAGAACTTTGCAATGGCAACCATACAAGATGTTTCGTCCATAACAACCATTCCTCCTGAACCCATCATAGAACCTGATGCAATAAGATTATCATAATCAATTGGGGTATCTAAGTGTTTTGCTGTCAAACAACCTCCAGAAGGACCTCCTGTTTGAACTGCCTTAAATTCTTTTCCTCCCTTTATACCTCCACCAATTTCATAAATAACTTCTCTTAAAGTAATTCCCATTGGAACTTCAATAAGACCTACGTTATTAATTTGACCAGCAAGAGCAAACACCTTTGTTCCTTTTGATTTTTCTGTACCTATTTGATTGAACCAATTAGCTCCCTTATTAATAATAATTGGGATATTAGCATATGTTTCAACATTATTTACGTTGGTTGGCTTTTTATTGTAACCTTCCTGAGCTGGGAATGGTGGTTTGAAAGTTGGCTCTCCACGAAATCCTTCCATTGAATGAATAAGAGCTGTTTCTTCTCCACAAACAAAAGCTCCAGCACCATAACGAAGTTCTATGTCAAAATTAAATCCTGAACCAAGGATATCTTCTCCCAATAGTCCGTACTCACGAGCTTGATCAATAGCAGTAAGTAGGCGATTAATAGCCAAAGGATATTCTGCACGAATGTATATAAGTCCCTTTGTTGCTCCGATAGCATAACCATTAATAGTCATTGCTTCCAAAACTGAGTGTGGGTCTCCTTCTAAGATTGACCTATCCATAAACGCACCAGGGTCTCCCTCATCTGCGTTACAAACAACATACTTTTGGTCGGCATGATTCTTTGAAGCAATCTCCCATTTCACTCCTGTTGGGAAACCACCACCACCACGTCCGCGAAGACCAGAAAGCTTGATTTCGTTAATAACTTGTTCCGGAGTCATTTCTCCCAAACATTTTGCCAAAGCAGAATATCCATCTGCTCCTATGTACTCTTCTATATTTTGAGGATCAATAAAACCACAATTACGTAAAGCTATACGCATTTGTTTCTTATAGAATCCCATGTGCTTAGAATCCGCAACATGTTGTTTGTTTTCAGGGTCGGTGTAAAGCAAGCGAGTTACTTTTCTTCCCTTAACAACATGTTCTTTAATGATTTCAGTTGCGTCTTCTGGTTTTACTTCTGTGTAGAAAGTGTTATCCGGCATCACTTTAACGATTGGGCCCTTTTCACAGAACCCAAAACATCCTGTAAGGATAACCTGAACTTCATTTTCTAAACCATTGTCCTTAAGAGTGCTTTTTAAATTGTCAGCAATCTCTTGGCTCCTTGATGCATTACAGCCTGTACCTCCACAAACTAATAAGTGCATTTTGAATTTAGCCATATATTTTCCTCCTAAAAGTTGAATGAATTATTAAGTGTTATTTATTAATTTTTTCGTAGTTAACAGGTATAATTCCTTCTAATAACTCTCCTTCCTTGATGTATTTATCAATGATATCATCAGCTTTTTTCAAGTCAACGAAACCATAAACAATTGGGTCTTGACCCGGAAGAGTTACTTCAACTGTTGGTTCTGCATGGCAATAACCCATACAACCTGTTTGAGTAAACACAACATTCATACCTCTTTTTTCTGTTTCAGCCATCATGTAGTCCATAACCTGCTTTGCACCTGCTGCAATTCCGCAAGTAGCCATAGCAACCTTAACATGAACTAACCCTTCAGCATTTCCTTTTTCGCGAGTATCAATCTTTGATTGAACACTTTGCTTCATAGCCTTTAAGTCGGCTAATGATTTGATTTTTGTCATATTGAATAATCTCCTATTATTGATTTTTATGAATTAATTGTCTGTTATTACTCTACCAATTTTATGGGTATAAATTTGAGACTGCAAAGATAAATTATATTTCTCAATTGGTCAAACAATTAGATAAAAAAGTGAAAATATAATATTTTTCTTATCCAACGATTGAAAAAAACCAAGTAAATCATCAAAAAAACAAGTATTTGAAGTTAGCAAAAAATGACTTAGTCTATTAATTATTTGGCATTTAAATCCAATTCACTTAGCGTTAAAATAAATTTGGGCTAAATAAGTAATTAGAGTTGAGAAATATTCAAAAAAAGGATTAATGGTAAAAACTATTTTGGCAAATAAGATTTCTTTTAAAGCATTTCAAGAGTTAGTAAATTAGAATCAAGAGTTAGCAAATTATCTTCTGAAAAGAATTTATTAAAACTTGATTTCGGTAAATTAGAATCAAGAGTTAGTAATCTACATATAAAATTAATTTTATAGATAAGCAAGTATCAACTTTTTAAAAAAAGGTTGAGTTGAATTAAATAAAAAAAAGTCGCTCCATTTCTGAAAGCGACTTCAAATCAATTATGAGTATGATTGTAAAAAGTTTATCATTGGGATTTATCCTAAATAGGATTGAAGTATATGACTTCGAGAGGTGTGTTTGAGTCTGCGGATGGCTTTTTCCTTTATCTGACGTACTCTTTCTCGAGTTAAATCAAATTGTTCGCCTATCTCATCTAAGGTCATTGGTGGATAGCCTTCTAATCCAAAGAACATCTTTAATATATCTGCTTCTTTAGTTGTTAGAGTTGAGATAGCCCTATTAATTTCCATTCTTAAACTCTCGTACATCAGCTCTGCCTCTGGGGTTGTGCCTTCTTCACTTCGCATAAAGTCGTACATAGTGTTGTCTTCATCGGTTATAAGTGGTGCGTCCATTGATAAGTGTTTACCGCTATGACGCATACTTTCTCTTACTTCGGCATCTGTTATATCAAGCTCTAAGGCTACTTCTTCTGGATTTGGTGTTCGTTCAAATTCTTGTTCTAAGCGAGCATAGGCTTTATTGATTTTGTTTAATGAGCCTATCTTGTTTAATGGTAATCTTACAATTCGGCTTTGTTCGGCTAAGGCTTGGAGGATTGATTGTCTAATCCACCAAACTGCATACGAAATAAACTTAAAGCCTCTTGTCTCATCGAAACGTTGTGCTGCTTTAATAAGTCCTAAGTTCCCTTCGTTGATTAAATCGGGAAGACTCATTCCTTGATTTTGATATTGCTTGGAAACCGAAACAACAAAACGCAAATTGGCTTTGGTCAATTTTTCTAATGCCGCTTGGTCTCCTTGCTTTATCTTTTGAGCTAAGAGCACCTCTTCCTCAGGTGAAATCATCTCCAAACGACCTATCTCTTGTAGGTATTTGTCTAATGAGGTTATTTCACGATTGGTAAGTTGTTTGGTAATTTTTAATTGTCTCATTTATATTTTTTTTATTATTATCTTCTGGAAACTACGCACTAATACGAAACTAATCATTAAGAGTTACAATAATATTTGTTTTTTTGTATTTCTTTAATCACTTTCTCTGGCAAGAGATAGCGTATTGAGTGCTTTGTTCTTATATTCTCTCTTATTTTAGTTGAAGAAATCTCTATTTGAGGAGCTTCTACATTAATTATATTATTATGTTTTATATTCTTTTCTATTTTAACGAAAGGGCGTGGATAAACGTATATTTTATGATTATTGATTATTTCCTCATAATTCTTCCACTTGTGAAAGGTTTCTAAATTATCCTTCCCTATTATTAATGAAAATTCTTTTTCTTGGTGTTTTGATTTCAAATAATTGAGTGTATTAATTGTGAAAGATGGTTTTTCTAAACCAAACTCCACATCGGAGGCAAGAAAGTTTTTATTCCCTTTTATTGCTATCTCAACAAGATGAAGTCTTATTTTATCATTTAGTAAATCCTGTGGGCTTTTGAAAGGATTTTGTGGCGAAACAACAAACCAAATCTGTTCAAGGGGTGTATTATCCACAATATAATCTGCTATTATAAGATGTCCGTTGTGAATGGGATTAAAACTCCCAAAGAAAAGTCCTATTTTATTAGTTTGTAATTGTTTTACCATAATAAATTATTGGTTCAAAGTTTTATACGTAAACTTTCCTATTTGGTTATAGATAAAGAAGAAGTTACCTAAATATTAGATAACTTCTTTCTAAGTATTTTTGTATTTGCAAAAAAAACTATTCTGCCTTATATGCTATTGCTTCTATTTCTACCAACACTCCTAATGGTAGTTTTTCTACTGCATAGGTTGCTCTTGCAGGAGGGTTTTCTGAAAAATAGGTTGCATATATTTGGTTCATTGCAGCAAAATCATCCATTGTATTTAAAAGACATGTTGTTTTAACAATATCTTTCATTGTGTAGCCTGCTGCCTCTACAATTGCCTTAATATTATTGAGTGCTTGATGAGTTTGTTCTTCAATCTTACCTTCAATAACTTTTCCTGTTTGTGGAACAATTGGAGTTTGACCTGAAATAAATAATAGTCCATTATTTAGTTTGATTGCTTGGCTGTAAGGTCCAATGGCTTTTGGAGCTTTTTCTGTGCTTATAACTTTATTCATTTTATATTATAATTTATTTGTTGATTAGTATTGTCTTGGTGGTTTGTCTGCCTTGGGCGTAGATATTTATTAAATATACTCCATTTTCAAACGAACTTAAATCCAAGGTTTTGTTTTCTATGAAAGCAGTTTCTGATTTTTTGATTTGTCCTAAACTATTGATAATTCTGAGCTGTACGGGTTGAGTGTAGGAAGAGGTAATATTTATCTGACCCTTGGTTGGATTAGGATAAATCTTCATATCTATATTAAGGTCTATATCTGTTAGAGAATTATCTCCTTTAACATATATTATTCTTTCTGATGAATAGGTTTCTGGACAATTGTCTAACTGAACCTTTACTCTATAAGTATAATTTCCTGAAGTATCAATTATTTCAGATAGTTGGCTTGTGGTATGATTAATTATATTCCAGTCTTGATTATCTTTCTTTCTTTCCCAATTTAGAATGGTTCCAATATGAGAGGCAAGTTTAATAGTTCCTGTTGTTTCTCCTTTGGCTATGGTATCGTTTAGCGAAGTTAGAATTCCTCCCCAAGAGTTTTTTATATTAATAAGAATAATATTTGAGGTGTCTTTAATGTTATTTGAAAATACAATTCTACGATAAAATGTGCTATCACTTAATAGTTCTGGCTGATAATTTAACTGACTATTAGTTTGAGTTGCATTTGTCCATTCTCCATTTCTTGTTTTTTGTTGCCATAAATAAGTGAAGTTACCGTATCCTCCTGTTGGATTTAGACCAGTTAGTTGTTGCGGTGTTGCTTGTGTGCAATACGATTGAGATGAAGATATTGTATTATTTAGTATTTCAGGAAACGATGTTGTGAAATTTTTCTTTGAGCCATATTTAGTTCCTAAGGATGTTGTAACAAAGGCTCTATAATAATATGTTGTTTGTTCTGAAAGCGATGTTGCATTCACTGAATATGTTCCTATTGAATTGCCTGTATGTAAAAGCACATTATCATCTAATGTTATGGAAGATGTAGGGTTAGTTGTGTAAACAAAACCTTTTGAAATAATTGGAGCATCACCACTTGATATAATGTTGCCGTTCATTGTCGCAGATGAGTTTGCGACATTTGTTGGGTTGCTGGTAATAATAATTCCTAATCCATCTGATGTTGTGAAATGCAGTACTTCATTTGCTAATGTTGTTCCTTGTGCAGTTGTTGCAAAGGCTCTAAAATATATTGTTGTACTTGTTGGCAAAAGGGTTAGATTGGTTGATATTAGGGTGTCGTTGGAAGTTGATACTACCTTTGTTCCATAAAGAGCATTTGCACTATCTGGACTTGTGTGCCAATACATTCCTTTCTCGGTTATGGTTTGTGTTCCCATATATATAATTGAACCATTAACAGTTGCTTGTGTTCCCATAATTGTTGAAAGACTTACAGGTAAGGTTTTAACCATAGGAATATCTGAAAGGTAGTTAAAGGTCATCACAGAATCATTTAGGTATGCTATATGAGTTATTGGCTTGTTTACTGGTGTTCCATTTTTAAGTTGTGCTTGTGGAGTGGATTGACTTGTGAAATAATACTGTCCACTTACAGAACCAAATGTTGCATAAGGGGAGTTACATTGTGCATTATTACCTGTTGCTACTTCAATAAAAAACCCTCTATCAGTTGGGGATACATTAATATCATTATAATAGAAAGGAGTTGTATTCTCTAATCTATTTTTGTCGGCATGGAAAATTATCATTCCGTTGCCAGGTATGTAAGTGTCCCATCCTTTTTGCATTCTATGTTCTATTAAGAAATATTCATTTGTATTTAAATCTATTTTATATGATTTCAAAGAGTCTGCCAAACAAGGAAGTGTTGCAGAGGTAGGTGCTGCGAGAATTATAGGATTTCCCCAACCAAGAATTTGTCTTTCCCAACCATTCAAGTAAGGAGGTGTATTAGAGTTATTATTATAGCTGCCTTGGTCCATTAAGCTCCAACGACCAGGTGTAACTGCTTCTCCATTTTGAGTATTGTCTGTGTCATATAAATCCATTAGTCCAAAAGCATGTCCCATCTCATGACACATTGTCCCTACTCCATCCATATCTGTTGCAGTTCTTTTTTCGGCAGAACAAGAATACGTGGAAAAACGAACTCCATCTCTATAAGTATTTTGAGAAACTCTTCCTTGGTGAGGCCATATTTCATCAGGATTTCCTGTGGAAGAACGAGGTTGTCCTGCAAACACAAGATGTATGTTTGATACCTTAGTATCACCATTTCTATATAAAGAAAAATCAACAGTTGGGTCTGCAAGAGAAAGAGCTGAGGATACAAAGCTATCCCAATTGTTTGCATAATAAGATGAAGTATTTGGAAGAGTTATTGGACCAACAACATCTATTTCCAAATTCATCAAACCTCCTGAATTATCGTAATAATAATCTTTCACACTTCCTGTTGCTCCATTAATGCTATAATCGGTTTGATTGCATAAGTTATCAAAATCTGAATTAGTATAGGTAAAAGGCTTATCGCTAAAACTACAAAGTATTAAAAGGAGTTTGACTGTACCTGTTGTTGAGGTTTTTAGTTCATTATTAGAATCAAATAAGGATTTTTTCTCTTCTAATTGTAAATTACTAAAACGAAGATCCAATGGAATATCTCTTAGAAAGCGTTTTTCCTCTTCTGTTCTTTCATTTGGATTAGCTGCAATATATTTTGAGGCAACTAAATTTCCTTTCTCGTCCAATTTAGCATAAACAAATGTTCCTTCTTCATTGACAATAATTGTGTATTGGTCAATGGTTGTAGCCCAATTAACTTTTTCGTATCCTTTAATGGTAAAAGTCAATGTTTTCCCATTGGGTTGTTTAATAGTAACTGGATTTGGATTTGCAGGAACTGCCATCAAATTAACACTAAGAATAATAAGAAGCATTATAGCTGCAAATTGTTTTAAGAATGTTTTTTTCATCTGTTTATTATGTGTAAATAATTATTTTGTTTTTCTTTTTAAGTCGGCAAAAATACTAATTAATAACGAGAAATTATAAATTTGTAGTATAATTTAACCTTTTATTATGACACCAAAAATAGTAATTCCTTACATATAAAAAAAAGAGCCTACATAAATGCAGGCTCTTTTGGTTATGGTATTAAACCAAATAACTTATTTCCTTATAACAAGTTTTTTAGTTTCTTTTTCTCCATTTACACTTAATGTATAGAAGTAAGTACCATTATTTAAGTTTTGAGTATTTAAAGTTATTCTTGAACTTGAATTAGCAGCTTTTTTACCTTGATCCATTCTTACAACTTCTCTTCCCATAATATCAGTTACAGTAATAACTACATTACCACCCTTATTGTTTAAGGTGTATTCAATAGTAGTTTCGTTTTGAGCAGGGTTTGGATAAGCTGTAAAGTTGAATGAAGAAGTATTTTCTACGCTATTGATAGAAGCCAAAGCAGCTGGGTTTTTAGAAACTAATAAACGAATCATTGGTGAATTATAATCAGAAAGGAAATCTCCAAATCTTGCTCCCCAAGTTGGAAGTCCAGATTCTTCACCAGGAGTGCTTACAAATTTAGTCCACCAATCAAATAGTTTAAATGTAGGGAAAGCTCCGTCTTTATCATCTTTTGCAATGTAGAATCTTCCATCATCTAATAGTTTGTAGCAAGCATAATACCATTGGTCAGGTTGAAGAGTAATTCCTGATTCAGTAAATCCTAATATCATGGAATTGTAGTTTGTTGTTGATTGTCTTGGCTCTAATGTTCCGTTATTTGTATTTTCTGCATAAGTTAATACTTCATGTGAAATTACATCATGATTATTAGCGTCCTTAACTACTTTAACCATATTTTCTAAATCGTCTGCTTGGAAGTCAACATATTTTAATGTTGCTTGAACTCTTATTCCTAAATCACAAGAGTCAGCAGCAGGAACTATTTCTACTCCCTTTGCGTAGTATGTATTTGCAGGCAAATCAGCAGGAGTGATAAAACGGTTACATACTTCATAACCTCCAACTTTTGCTCCTGGAGCATTTGATGTATAGTATCTAACTCCACCTACACTAACGTATCCATAAGCCCAAGCTTGTCCTGCTGTTAGGATATCAATATCGGTAGCCCATTTTGCAAAACCATCTGATGTTGCTTCTGGCATTTCAGATACTCTATAATAAATAGAATCTTCAAAAGGATATTCAGAATAATCTGTAGCATCTGGTGTTTCTTTATATCTTATTCCTGTAGAAAGTCCATATAACCCTGGTGTTTCTGTGTAATAGATTTTATTTTGTGCTTCAACTTCTATATGTCTTCTAATATCATATCCAATTATTACTTCGTTTGCATCTCTAAGTGTGTCAAGATAAGTATTAGTTGTTATGTTAGTTGGAGTTGCAGAAACAGCTGAATATCCTGTGTAATTATCAAATACATTTGGGAAAACCATATCAGTTGCAGTGTGATATTTTTCTTCTGCTACTGCATCATATAGAGTATTTCCTCCTGTATTTTCAATAATTGCTCCAAATTTCATAGTATCCATAGGCATTCCTGCTGGAATAACTCCAAAGGCTGCATAGTAATGGTGTGTTTTAATTAAATCTAATCTTTGAGCAGGTCCATCATAAACATTTACTTCATCAACAAGCCACCAATATCCTGCTGGCTGACCAGAAGTTCCTCCCTCAGGAAGTGGACAAGTGTAGCGTAAACGAATATATAATGCTGGCTTATCTATCGATTGAGCAACAGGTAAGGTTATTCTTTTTGATCCATCAGTTTCCTCATTTACATCTAAATCTAACCCTCTTGCATTAAATTCTATTGAGTCGTAAACGTTGAAATTAGGGTCTGTGCTATAATCTACAAAATAGCGGTCTGAATTAAAACGTGATGTGTATTGCTTAAAAACTACGTCAACTGTGTTAAATCCTGTTGTAACGATAGGTTCTGTAAATTTAATAGCAGTATTATATGCTTTTGTATTAAGATCTCCTTCTGCCTCCCAAACTGAATAAGGAACAACTAATGCGTAACCATCTCCGACTTCACCTCCAAGTAATTCATTAAACCAATAGTATCCACGTGTTGCCATAGCAAACCATGTGTATAATCTTGGATAAGTTCCTTGAATAATGGTTGTTGAAGCTGCGCTGGTGTCTAAGCGAGCAAACTTACCTTGTAAGTTTCCAGCAGTGTGACCAGGAAGATTAACAAATTCATACTGAGTATCATCGTCAAAGCTAACGGTCATTACTGCAGGTCCGTAAACAAAATCCTTAGATGGATTTACCGCTTGTTTTTTAACTATTCTGTCTATTTGAGCCTCTTGTTTAACCGCTTTTTGAACATTTTGCGGGTCAAGGGAAATAAACCTTTGTGCATTCGCACTTGTAGCTCCTATTATAAGAGCAACAATTAGTAAAATTGTTTTTTTCATGATTAATTTTCTTTTTTGTTAAACTATTTTAAATTGCTTTTAATTGCTTTTTCCAATTTGCAAATATACAACAGAAATTTAAAAAACCAAATATTTTTGTTTTTTTTAACTTGTAAGTAATAAATATATTATTTTTGTGAAGTCTAATTAACACTAAATATATGAAAGTTCACTTTATCGCAATTGGTGGTAGTGCAATGCATAACTTAGCAATTGCACTTCAAAAAAAAGGTTATATCGTTACAGGTAGTGATGATGAAATTTTTGACCCTGCAAAAACAAAATTAGAAAAATATAATCTTCTTCCTAAACAAATTGGCTGGAATGAGGATAATATTAATAATGATTTGGATGCTGTTATTTTGGGAATGCATGCCAAGAATGACAATCCCGAACTCTTAAAAGCTCAAAAACTTGGGCTAAAAATTTATTCCTACCCTGAGTTTTTGTATGAGATGTCTAAGGATAAGACTCGTATTGTTATTGGAGGAAGTCATGGAAAGACAACAATAACAGCTATGATTTTACATGTGATGAATAAGATGCAGATTGACGCTGATTATATGGTGGGAGCACAACTTGAAGGCTTTGAAGTGATGGTTAAGATTAGCGAAAAAACAAAGTATATGGTTTTGGAAGGAGACGAATATCTGACTTCCCCTATTGACCTTCGCCCAAAATTTCATCTTTATAAGCCAAATATTGCTCTAATTAGCGGAATTGCGTGGGATCATATTAATGTATTCCCTACTTTTGAGATTTATTTGGAGCAGTTTAGGATTTTCTGTCAAAAGATTGAAGAAAACGGGTCTTTAATTTATTGTAACGAAGATGAAAATGTAAGAAATATTGCCCAAACTATTCGCAAAGATATAACAAAATTACCTTATGGGATACTACCTCATAGGGTGGAGAACTGCTCAACAAAAATCATTTGGCAAGAAAAAGAATATCCGATTATGGTTTTTGGTAAGCATAACCTAATGAACCTTTATGGAGCAATGCTTGTTTGTCAGCAAATAGGGATTAGCAATGAAGATTTCTTAACATCAATAAGCAGTTTTAAGGGAGCTTCAAAACGAATGGAGCTTGTTAAAAAGAATGACAGCGTTGCTATTTATAAGGATTTTGCACATTCTCCCTCTAAGCTCAAAGCAACCATTGATGCCCTTAAAGAACAATATCCTCAAAGAAAACTTGTTGCTGCTATGGAGTTGCATACTTTTAGCAGCTTGACAAAGGAGTTTCTTTTGCAATATAAAGGAGCTATGGATAAGGCTGATAAAGCCATTGTGTATTTTAATCCTCACACCATTGCTCATAAAAGATTGCCAGAAATTACTCCTGAACAAGTTTTTGAGGCTTTTGGAAGAAAGGATATTAAGGTTTGTATGCAATCGAGCCAAGTAATTGACACCATTAAAGAAACAAAATGGGAGAATACCAATCTGCTAATGATGAGTTCTGGAAACTTTGACGGGATTAGCTTTAATGAATTGGCTGACGAGTTAATTTAATTGGTTAAAATATCTCTTTGTTTGCTCTTATTTAAAACTAAGAGTTGGTTTACTGAATTCAGAAGATAATTTACTGAATTCAGAAGATAATTTATTAGAATCAGAAGATAATTTTTTATCTTCTGATTTCATTTTCTTCAAATCAAAAGACAATTATAGAGAAATTATTGCAGGTTTCTTTTTTTGAGTTTTTGGCGTGTAATAACTCTTTTTGACCAAATTGGTAGCACAATAAGTCCTAAGAATATATAAGGATAATAGGTGAATATTCGCCAAAGAACCGAAAGGGTTGAGCCAAGCCCCAGTGGAATAAATTCTCTGAAAAATATAGGGAATGCAAATTCTGCTATTCCGCTACTTCCAGGAGTAGGGCTAATGCAAAGTATTATCCACATTACTAATTGACGTGCAAAAAGCCAAATATGGTCGGCAACAGGTGTAAATGCCAAGATTACGAAATTAACAACTAAAAATCTTGACATCCATGAGCCAACCGTAATTCCATAAGTCTTTAACCAAAACCAAATACTTTTGCCCTTAAATTCTTTTGAGGAAACAATTACATCATCACCAATTTTTTGAAGTTTTGCACTACTTTTACGAAATAGTTTTTTGCGAGAAAGATAGTATAGAAACCATTTAAAGCCTCTTGGATAAATAAAAATTGCTAAAAGTATTATGATTGTCAAAAGACACATAAAGCCATAACCAATAAAGAAAACGGTTATAACTCCAAAACGCATTCCAAATACATTGAAATCAAAATCTTGAATAAAAGCAAGGTTCACTCCCACCAAAAGAATGGTTATAGGGGCTATTATAATGTAGAAAAGTTCATCTAATAGTGCAGTAATCATAACAATGGCTGTTGAGCGAGCAACTCCAATACCTTCCAGAGAAACAATAAAGAATGCAAGAGCTGAGCCTCCCACAACAGTAGGAGTTATTGCAGAACCAAATTCCCAAAGCATTATTATTTGAAATGATTGTTTCCAAGAGAGCTGTTTGTCGGAGAGAACTCTCAAACGATACATATACATAACATCTCTCATAATAGCAAAAAACAATGCAATAAGCAAACAAAAGGTTGAGCCCCATGTCCAAGTTTTTAGAATATTCTTTAAGATGTTTTTTTGGTAATCTACACTAATATTTCCTTTGTTCGTTGCATCAGCTGGATACAATTCACTTAATTCCTTTGCATCATCATTGTTTGCATCAACCCAATAATAAGCTCCCTGTCCCAGAGGAACTTCTGTTATAATGGGTTCAGAGAAATCCCTTGCTATAAGAAAAACAGCAACTCCAATCCCCAAAATTAAAGGGACTATTACTTTATTAAAAGAGAATAATTTAAGAGGATTGGATTTGCTCATTAGTTTTTGTCTTCTTTAAAAAACTATAATTTAACGACAGGAACTTCTATTTTATTATTGTATAAGTATTGATAAATTCTATCATTCATAGCTCCATTTACTCCCCAATAATCCCCTGTTTTTACCCACATTCTTGAAGTAAGGGTTATGGAAGATTCTGTAATGTTGGTAATAATTTCTGCTGCTGGTTCTTTAAGAACTCTTTCATCTTGATTTAATATAGCTAATATATCTTGTGCTATTTGAGATGTATTGGTGCCATGAGCCAATTTTATATTTACATCTAATCGTCTTGTGTCTAAAAGAGAAAAGTTGGTTATGGTTCCTGTTGATAAAGGACCATTTGGAATAGAAATTGTTTTGTTGTCGGGAGTTATTAAGGTTGTTGTGAAGATTTGGATTGACTTAACCGTTCCTTCTGTTGATTGAGCTGCAATATAATCGCCCGAACGGAAAGGACGCAAAACTAAAAGTACAACACCTCCTGCAATATTTGAAAGTGTTCCTGAGAAAGCCATACCTATTGCCAAGCCCATTGCTCCTAAGAGTGCTATAAACGAAGTCATAGGAATACCAATAATGCTTATAACACTAAGAATTATCAGTATCTTCATTACAATTGATATTATCTGAATTAAGAAAGGTACCAAAGATGAATCTACTTCTCTCTTAACCATAATCTTTTTAATCCTTCTGCAAAGGAAATTCGTTAGCTTAAATCCAAGCCAAAGTAATAGAAGGGCAACTAAAAGTTTTGGACCATATTCAAGTAAAATATTAATCCCTTTTTGTTGCAATTGCCCAATCATATCAAGGCTTTGTTTAACTGTTTCTGTTGTTGATTCAAGTGCAACCGCAGTTACGCTCTCTACGTTTGTTGTAACTTTGTCTGCTTGTTCTGAAATTTTTTCCGCAGCTACAGCTGCTTTTTCTGATGGAAACATAATTTATTAGTTATTTTGTTTATTAATATAAAAAGTTGTTATATGGGTATCTTATTGCGTGAAGACGTTTAATGGAATCGTACATTGCCTTTTTGAATTCCTCAATATTTTCTTTCTCTTTTGCTGAAATAAAAAACGAAGGCACATTACTATTACCCATCCATGAGGCTTTAAAATCATCTAATGACCAGTTTTCTTTTTCAATTGGAGTAAGGTCGTCATCGTCTTTCTTTATGTAATGATAAGCATCAATTTTGTTGAATACCATTATTAATGGTTTGTCATTAACCTTTATTTCTTCCAAAGTTTGATTAACAACATCTATCTGCTGCTGGAAATCAGGATGAGAAATATCTACAACATGTATCAAGACATCGGCTTCTCTAACCTCATCTAAGGTTGATTTGAAACTCTCTATTAATCCATGAGGGAGCTTTCGGATAAACCCAACGGTATCAGTTAATAGAAATGGCAAATTCTCAATTACAACCTTTCTTACCGTTGTGTCCAAAGTTGCAAAAAGCTTGTCTTCGGCAAAGACTTCGCTTTTAGCCAAAAGATTCATAAGAGTGGACTTCCCAACGTTAGTATAACCAACCAAAGCAACTCTTATTAGACTCTCACGACTTTTTCGTTGAACAATCTTTTGCTTGTCAATATCTTTAAGTTTTTCCTTCAAAAGAGAAATCTTTGAAAGAATTATTCTTCTATCTGTTTCAAGCTGAGTTTCTCCTGTTCCACGCATATTCAAGCCCCCTTTCTGTCTGTCAAGGTGAGTCCACATACGCGTTAGGCGAGGAAGTAAATATTGGTATTGTGCTAATTCTACTTGTGTTTTGGCATGGGAAGTTCTTGCCCTTTGAGCAAAAATATTAAGAATTAAACCTGTCCTATCCAAAATCTGACATTTTAATTCATTTTCAATATTTCGCATCTGTGAAGGAGAAAGCTCATCATCAAAAACAACAAACTGGATTTCTTCTGCAATGATATACTCTTTTATTTCTTCCAGTTTTCCGCTGCCAACAAAGGTACGAGGGTCTTTGTAGGGAAGTCGCTGAATGAAACTCTTAACGGCAACTCCTCCTGCTGTATCAATCAAAAACGAAAGTTCTTGTAAGTATTGCTGAGTTTTCTCAAAATTATCATTTGGAGTAGCAACTCCAACCATAACAGCCCTATCTGGCGTTTGATTTGTTTCAATCATTTTTCTTATCCCCAAGATATTGCTCTAAAAGTCTTTGAACATACTTTCCAAAAACATCAAACTCAATATTGACAATAGTACCTATCTTGAAATTATGAAAATTTGTTACCTCCTGAGTAAAAGGTATGATTGAAACAGAAAACAAACCTTCCTCCGAATCAACTACTGTAAGACTTACTCCATTAACCGTAATTGAACCTTTTGGAACAGTGAAACTATTTTTATCTTTATCGTACTCAAAGAAATATCTCCAAGAGCCTTTTTCATCAATAATCTTAATACATTTTGCGGTTTGGTCTACATGTCCTTGAACAATATGTCCATCAAAGCGACCGTCCATTTTCATTGAACGCTCAACATTTACCTCTGTCCCTACTTGCCAAGTTGAAAGATTGGTTTTATCCATTGTTTCTTTCATAGCAGTAACAACATATTGATTTTTATCATAATCCAACTTAACTACGGTCAGACAACAACCATCATGAGCCATTGATTGATCAACTTTTAACTCATTTGCAAAAGGAACCTCTAAGGTAAAATGATAATTTGTATTCTCTTTTTCAATTGCAACCACTTTGGCTGTCTTTTCAATTATTCCTGTAAACATATATATTTATATTTGCTAAGTATTTATTAATTTGTTTGTGGAAGAAATTAAACTCCATCTTTTTTAAAAATAAAGCTCAATTATTTTTCTTTAAAGAAGGTTTATTTTTGAAGCATTAAATTCTCTTTATGGAAATTATAAATCATTTTGTATAGGTGTATTCTGTCTCTTCCCCTAACATTATGCTCATGGTCGGGATAAAGGAAGAAATCAACTTGCTTATCTTTCTTAACAGCACTTCTTAAAAACTCAATGCAATGTTGAGGAACTACTGTTGCATCTTGATAGCCTTGAATAATTAATAGTTTCCCATTTAGATTGTCAATATAGTTCAATAGGTTTGAGTTTTTGTATCCTTCTGGGTTATTTTCAGGAGTTCCCATATATCTTTCACCATACATTATCTCGTAGTATTTCCAATCAATAACAGGCCCACCTGCTGATGCAGACTTAAAAACATTTGGTTCTTTAAGCATTAAAGAAATGGTCATAAAACCACCATAACTCCAACCATCAACGCCTATTCTTTGGCTATCAACATAAGGCAAAGACTTCAAGTAATTAATCCCTTCCATTTGGTCTTGAACTTCAATACCTCCACAATTATGCCATATTGCACTTTCAAACTCAAAGCCTCTGTTAGCACTGCCTCTATTGTCGAGAGTCCAAACTATAAAGCCTTGTTGGGCTAAAAACATAAAGAAATTATTGGCTCCACCAAGCCACGAATTAGTTATAAGTTGTGCATGAGGACCTCCATAAACATAAACCAAAACAGGATATTTCTTATTGGGGTCAAAATCCTTTGGTTTAATCATTCTATAATATAAGTCCGTCCCATCTTTTGCTTTAAGAGTAGATATTTCTATTATTGGCTTATCTAAGTTTTGCCAAGGGTCTTGACTCTCGTTTAAAACTCTTAATACTTTACCTTTTTTATCTACCAATTGAGTTTTGGAAACAACATCATTATAGGAATTATAGGAATCAATAAACAAATCTCCCTTTGCATTAAACGCAACATTATGTGTTCCTTGCCCAATTGAGTATCTTGTGAGCTTTCCGCTTTTAAGATTTACACCATAGAAGTTTCTTTCAATTGGAGAGTCTTTTGTTGCATAGAAAAAGACCTCATCACCTTTTTGATTAAAACCTTCAATAGAATTTACCATCCATGTGCCTAAGGTTAGTTGTTTGATTAAGTTGCCTGTGGTATCGTATAGGTATAGATGATTATATCCATCTCTTTCACTTAACCAAAGGAATTTATCTGATTGATTAGGAATAAAAACAATTGGAGCTTCGGGCTCTACATATTTATCGGACTTTTCTTCAAAGAGAGTTCTTAGAAATTCACCTGTATTTGCGTTATAGCTTTCAAGCATTAGATGATTTTGAAGACGATTTAGCTTGGCAATATATATGATTTTATTGTCTGGAGAGAAAGCTATATTGGTTAAATACATCTCTTTCTGAGCTACGGATTCGTCTTTTCTGGATTTAAGATATATGGTGCTTTCTGTTTTTGTGTCATAAACTCCAACCAAAACCTCGTGAGATTTTTCTCCTGCCATTGGATATTTTACAGGAATATGCTTAGCTATTCTTTCTTCGGTACTTACAAGTGGATAGTCAGTAACCATTGACTGGTCCATTCTATAAAAGGCAAGTTTCTCTCCATTATCGCTCCAAAACAAACCTTTCTCAATTCCAAATTCATTTCTATGAACAGCTTCTCCGTAAACAATATCTCTTGAACCATCTGTTGTGAGTTGCTTTATTTGATTGTTTACCTTCACAAAAAGATTATCTTTATCTTTAAAAGCTACGCTATTAGATGCATAATTTACATCTACAATGCTCCAATTCTTATTGAGTGTATTGTTCTTTTTGGAAGTTTTAGTTTGAATATTATACGAATATATCTCATTGTCAGTTGTTGTATATGTAAACTCTTTGTCTGATATATATCTAATTCCAAAGAAAGATGATGGCATTGGAGTTATTTCAGATAGTTTTAGGGTTTCCTTGGCTTCTTGCTTGGGAGTTCCTGTCCAAAGTGTTTTCCCGTCTTTGGTAAAGGAATAGCTATCGGAATTGCCCATAAACTTAACATCGTAGATTGATTTTGGATAGTATTCTCTATTTTGAACTTCTTCTATTTTAAGTAATTTATCTTGCGAAAAAACTGAATTTGGAAGGTTAAATATTAATGTTATTATTAATAAATATAATATCTTTTTCATATATAATGTATTCTTTTTGTATTACTTTATAATTTGATTAAATTATTAGTCTATTTTCTTGTATTTATCCCAATTTCTTAGCCTCAAACTCCATACTCCGAAGAACGCCTCTTTAAATATTTTCATACTCATTTTTGATTGTCCAAGCACTCTATCAGTAAAAATAATTGGCACCTCATTCAATTTAAATCCTAATTTATAAGTTGTATATTTCATTTCTATCTGAAAGGCATAACCTACAAACTTAACTTTATCCAAATTCATTGTTTTTAGGAGCTCTCTTCTATAACAAACAAAGCCAGCAGTTGCATCGTATATCTTCATTCTTGTAATAAGTCTGACATAGTAGGAGGCATAATAAGACATAATTACTCGTCCTATTGGCCAATTGACAACAGATATTTTCCCTCCAACGTATCTTGACCCAATGGAAAGGTCTGCCCCATTGGCACAACTTTCATAAAGTCTAATTAAATCATCTGGGTTATGAGAAAAATCGGCATCCATCTCAAATACATATTCGTAATCTCTTTGTAATGCCCATTTAAATCCGTGAATATAGGCAGTACCTAAGCCTAATTTTCCTTTTCTCTTCTCTATAAAAAGCCTTTCGGGAAACTCCGTAATCAAAGATTCTACTATTTCAGCAGTACCATCAGGAGAGCCATCATCAATTATTAGAATGTCAAATTCCTTTTCTAATGAAAACACCTTACGAATTATATTTTCAATATTTTCCTTTTCGTTGTAAGTTGGAATAAGTACAATGCTATCAGACATATTCTTTTGTTTTATTTGTTTTATTAATTGGCAAAATTACATTATTATTGTTAATTGTCAAAAAGGGATTAATTATTTTGGAGCAAAAAACGAGTCTCTCTTATCGGGAGTTTTTCTTGGGATGAAAGGGATTAAACTCCCCTCCGAAGGTTTACGCATAGGGTTCTGTAATATAGTTCCTTTGCCATCAATCAAAATAAACTTAGGAAAAACTTTTACATCGTAGTCTTTCAATAAGTCCCATTTCTTATCAAAATGTGCAAAATCCCATTTGTATTTAACTCCTACCTTTGAATTAACTAAAAAATTATAGAGAGCATCTAAACTCCTATCGCATGTTATGGTTAGGAAATTATAGCTTTCGCTTAAAGTATCTACAAACTTATACATTGCTTGCAATTCTCTCAAACAAGCGGGTTCATGTAGCTTAACAAAGGAGATTATCAAGGGTTTCCCTTTGTATTTATCTAATGTTATGTGGTTTCCATATATATCTTGCAAAACGAATTCTTTACTCTTAAATCCATAACTTGATTTTTGAGCAAATAATTCTAAAAGATTATGTGCAATATCTTTATGTGTAGTAAATTTGGTTTGATATACAAAATTTTCAAGCATAGTTACTATAAATAACTTCTCAAATTTATTAGAAAAGAATGCCTCTTTCATCCCTCTAAGAAAGACCAATTCGCGAAAGACTTCGTTTTTGAGCAAAGTGTCGAGCCCCAAAGAGTCTATTAGTGCAAAATAATTATTCCCTTCTAACCATCTCTCTAAGGTTCTTACGGAAAATGATGTATTGCCATCAGTAAAATAGTTACCATATATTGTTTCAAAGCACTCCATGTAAGCTATATTATCATAGAGAATTGGTTTATTATAGAAAATATCTGCCTTCAATTTATTGGGATTTACTATCTTGGCAGAATACTCAAGCTGAGCTAAACGATAGTAAAGATAATCTTTTATATATTGAGTATCATTTGAATCTATTACTGAATTAACATCCTCTTGCATCTGCTTTATGATGGCTTTATCCTTAAAAAAAAGTATTTCCCTATCGTATCTGACAAGATAGTCTTCAAGTATGCTATCTATGGTATATATTTTAGAGTTGATTCCTTTATCATTAGAGCTTTCTATTGAAATTGGAAGAGGGATTTTGTAGAAAAGGGTGTTGATGGTATCTGAAATGGAAAAATCAAAAGGAAGTATCCTCAGATTATATGTCCCTCCCTTTTGTGCTAAGAATACATAATCAAAGGTTTCAATGCTTATTTTTATTAGACAAGAATTAGGAATTGTTAGAGAAAAGTTAAATAAAGAATCAGTCTCTGAAAGTTTTATTTGAGATAATTCTCTTTCTAAATTTGAAAGATTATCTAAGGTTGAACTAATGCGAATTGTTTTGCCTCCAATATTTTGCCCAACACCTTCAATTCTTAGATTTTGGGAATAAACATCTTTTACACTAATGGATATAGCTAACAAAACACATATAAAACCAATTATTCTCATTCTTTATAAAACTGATTATCTTAATTTTTTATTATTTATTGAGGATATAATCTTTTAGTTTTTCTTCCCCCCATATCTTTTTCATAATCTCAACACTTTCATTTGAAGATAAAGAATCTCGCATTTCGAGGTTTCTTTGCATAAAAACGCAGTCTGTCATCTTAGCATTTTCACAAACTATATCTTCTGCCAATGCCTTACACGAAGGTGCCCCACAAACATTACAATCGGTTTGAGGCAATTTGACAGCCAATTCTCTAATCTTACTTAATTTCTGGAAAGCTACATTAATATCTGGATCCAATTTAAGCATAGAACGAGGCATAATTTTACTTACATTGGCATTATCTATCAATAAATCTTCCTTTTTAGAAATCTCTTTCTTACGAAGAGTTTCACCATTACGCTCTCTTTCAGCTAATTTCTTAGCCCTTTGAAACATTCTATCGTTGATTAGAAACCTATTACCACAAGTAAGAATACCCCCTGCACAACTTTCATCACAAGCCCTTAGTTCCAAGAAATCTAAGTCCTCAATCTCATCATCTTCAACCTTTTCTAAAAACTCTATAACATTATGAATTTCATCAATTGCAAAGCTCTTTTTATTATTATTCAATCTTTTCTCACCATTGGTTAAAGAGAAAATAATACAGTCGGAGGAAACATCATTTGCAGAAATCTTTTTTTGATAATTCTTACCACGCACCTTAATTTCCTTCAAGACCATATTATACATCGTATCCATATTCAAGACCCCATCAACCGTCGATTTATCTTCACCAACAGGGCTCTTGGTTGCAGCTATCTTCGCAGCACAAGGAGTAATATAAAAAATACCTATATCCTCAGGCTCAATCCCTTCTTCAAGGAGCTTATCTCTAATATAAATAGCAGTGAAATCAACAGGAGCCTTAATGGGAATAAGATTATCCACCAATGCAGGAAATTTAACCTGAATCAAACGAACAATGGCTGGGCAGAAGGTAGAAATAAGAGGTTTCTTATCTTCATTCTCTCTAATATATTTATTACTTAGCTTAGAGTGAATAAGAGCAGAAGCTTCCACCTCCATAACATGAGTAAAACCTAAATCCATAATCACAGAATAGACCTGAGATGCTTTAATATCTTCTGGGAATTGTCCCAAAAACACACTTGGCATAAGTACTACCCTATATTTGAAGTTGTAAATACTTTGGAAATCATCTTGTGCTACATAAATAGCCCCTGAGGGACAAACCTTATAACACTCCCCACAATCCACACATTTGTTTTCATAAATAGTTGCTTTACCATTTCTAATCCTAATAGCCTCAGTAGGACAGTTTCTCATACATAAAGTACAACCAAAACAAATCTTAGGATCAACTTGTAGAGCATGATAAAAAAAGTTTTCATTCATTGCGTAATCTTTCAATTAATAATTAAACCTTAGAAATTAACCACCATTCTAACCTCTGTGCCAACACCAATCTCAGTTTTAATATCTAACTCATCAACATTATTCTTAATATTAGGAAGTCCCATACCTGCCCCGAAGCCCATTTCTCTCACTTTTGCAGAAGCTGTTGAAAAACCCTTTTGCATTGCCTTTTCAATATCAGGAATACCAGGACCTACATCCTTAATCACAACACAGATTTTACTCTGGTCAATATCTACATCAATAGTTCCACCATAAGCATGAGCAATAGCATTAACCTCTGCCTCGTAAACAGCAACAACCATCTTTTTAATCTTCTGAGGATTAATATCTAACTGCTTCAACATCTTCTTAATCTCACTTGAAGCCTTCCCTGCATTAGAGAAATCCCCTTCAACAACAGTAAATTCCGTATGCATCATGTATCAAAAATTTATTAATAAACCGCTTCCATACCATTAGAATATAAAATTCCAATAGTTTTAAACATAGAATACTCACACCTAAGCAAATTAATATTATTCTCCTGAGCCAATTCAATCATCTCTTCCGTAGGCATTTTTTTTCTAACAAATAAGATAGTTCCAATATTTGCCATTTCAGCAGTCCTAATAGTCTGATTATTACACAAACCAGTAATTAAAAGAATACCCTCTTGTTCCAAAGTCAAAACATCCGACATTAAATCAGAAGCAAAACCTTTAAGGAGTTCTCCATTATGACTATTATGTTCAGAAGAGACAATAAGTTCTGCCTCTAATAACTTCGCAATATCTTCTACTTTCATAAAAAAATATATAATTAAGAATAGAAATTAAACTACAAAGGTAATAAAAAAATATTTTATCATCTCACAAAGCCACTAAAAATAAATAATACCTTGTATGATTGAAAGAAACAATTTAATACAATTGGTTATAATGGTTGAGGGTTGGAGGGGTGGAAATGTTGAAATGTTGAGGGGTTGAGGGGTTAAGAGGATATATGGTCTTTAAACTCTTTATGTGAAAAGGCAAAAAATAACTCTTAATTTTGTGCAGTATATGTTGTGCAACAAATTAACAAGTAAAAATTGGCAAGTAATATTGTGCGTGATTACTTATCTACTTTCTCGCTTTGCATAGCGAAGAAATCATGCTCAATGGGTACTGCACGAAGTACGTTATATTAAATTAATACTTATAATCCTTTATTATTTCGTCAAAATAAGCCCGATTCTTTATTCCAATTGTATTAATTTAGGAGTAATGGACATTTTTAATGG
>DHPF01000009.1 GCA_002407855.1 Bacteroidales bacterium UBA5371 | reverse complement strand
TTAACTATTTCAACTATACACAATCAGGCGCCCATACAATCCCAGCAAGTGTATTACCAAATGGAGGAACATTCACGATTAGCCTTTTTAATGGGTTTATGGATGGGGGTCAGCAAGACGTCTGTGAAGGAGTAATAAACTCTGTGCAAGTAACAATTCCTTTACCTACTCCGCCAAGCGTTACAACTGATTCTGCAGAGTATATTACTCATATCTCTGCATATCTTGGAGGTGAGGTTGACTCCGGAACTAATGTAATTGCTGAAAAGGGCGTTGAATGGAAGAAGACCTCTGGTGGAACTTATGCTGATTTGGTTGCTACCCAAACAGGCAATTATTTCGGTGCTGAGCTTAGTGGTTTAACTCCAAACACTAATTATACCTTCCGTGCTTATGTGAAGGTTGGAACAACCAAGATCTATGGCTCCGAACTTACATTCACAACATTGGATATTCCTGTGGTTAATATGGATAAATGGGTTGAGCTAACTGTTGAGCAGGGAGAAATAATACATTTTGGATATTTTGCGGCGGCAGATAATACTCCTATAAAGATTGAAAGCGGCTCTTGGGATACAATAGTTTATGCTTATATTAGTGTGGATGAAGAACTATTTTATACCCATTCTACATCAATAAAGATTTATGGGGATATAACGGGGTTTTATTGTAATGATAATGGAACAAATATTACAGGATTGGATGCTTCGCATAATACAGGATTGATAGATTTGGATTGCAGTGGTAATAATATTTCTTCTTTGGATCTTACTGGGCTTACGGCTTTGAAATGGTTGAGTTGCAATGATAATAATCTTTCTACTTTGGATCTTACTGGGCTTACAGCTTTGGAAAAATTGTTTTGCTATGATAATAATCTTTCTTCTTTGGATCTTACTGGGCTTACGGCTTTGGAAGTGTTATGGTGCTATAAAAATAATCTTTCAAGTATTACAACAAGTGGATGTATTAGCCTTAAAAACATTATTTGTAATGGAAATAATCTTTCTGCCTGCGGGCTTGACTCCCTTTTCCACCAATTGCCAAGAAGAGCAGCAGATGATAAAGGATTAATTGAGATTAGTTTCTCACCAGATGGGACATCTAACCCTGGTTCTTCAACCTGCCGTGATACCATTGCCACCAATCGCAATTGGGAAGTAAGTGATGGCAGTACTCCTATTGCAAACACAACCTATGCTTGTCCATATTTCACAGTAGGGATTGAGGAAGTAATTACTGATAATATCTCTGCAAAGGTTTATCCTAATCCTGTTAGCAATGATTTGAATATTGAATGCGAAGAGAGGATAGAAAGCTTAGATATTTATGATGCACTTGGAAGAAAGGTAATAAGCAAAGAAAACACACCAAAGAGTACAACCATTGATGTTTCTAATCTTGATAATGGAATATATATCCTTAAACTTCGCACCTCTAAGGGACGTGGAGAGTATAAGGTTGTGGTTAATGATTAGTGTTTAGTTGTTGAGTTGTTGAGTTGTTGATGTCCTTAAGGACTTTCATGACCTTAAACTCATTATTTGGAAATGCGGGATAAAATACCCCGCATTTCTTTTTTATAATTAACAAAGAACAACTCAACAACTAAACAAATCAATAACTAAACAACTAAACATTTACCACTATTTGAATGAGGTATAAAGTATATTAAATCAATTGATGGAGGCTAAGTTTATCTATTTATAATCTCTCCTTGGTGAACTTCGGTATGCTCTTCATTGGACATACCAATGTATATTGCCGATAGCAAAGTGAAGACATAGGCTTGTATAAATGCTACAAGTAGTTCCAATAAATTCATAAATATGGCAAAGAAAACAGGAGCTATGGCGATGGAATATCCAACTTTTACGCTCTGAGAACCAAAGATAAATATTATGGAAATAAAACCTAAGATGATGATATGTCCTGCTGTTATATTTGCAAAAAGACGTATCATAAGGGCAAAAGGTTTGGTAAATACACTTAGAATTTCAACCATTGGCATTATTGGAAGCGGGAATTTAAGCCACCAAGGAACGCCTGGCATATTGAATATATGTTTAAAATAATGTCGGTTAGCACTAAAATTGGTTATCAAGAATGTTATTACTGCTAACACCATTGTTACTGCTATATTGCCTGTAAGATTGGCTCCTCCTGGGAAAAAAGGTACTAATCCCATAAGGTTGGATAGGAATATAAAACAGAAAACAGTTAGAAGATAGGGCATAAATTTGGAGTATTTCTTCTTGCCAATTGAAGGAATTGCAATATCGTCTCTAATAAATTGCATAATAAATTCTACTATTGTGAGGGTTCCTTTTGGGGCTTTGCCTTGGCGTTTGAGGGCAAGATGTTTTGCACGAAATACAATAACAATTAATAAAATTGAAACTATAAAGAGGCTTGCAACGTTTTTAGTGATAGAGAAATCTAAGGGTTTTTTGCCTGTATATTTTCCATTGGCATCAACACATATTATCTTTCCTTTGGTGTTTTTGCCATCTTCTGAGGTTCCTAATTTATATCCTTTGTAGGAGGAATGTCCATGATGGAATTTGTTAGACATAAATATATCTAACTTACCCTCATTAATTAGTATAACTGGAAGAGGGATAGAAACATGTTTATCTTTGTATGTAAGGATATGCCATGAATGATTATCAATAATATGATCCATAATCATCTCTCCTGTATTAAAGGATTCTTCTGTCTTGGTTTCGGAGTATGAGTTTAGGTGAAAGCTAATTAGGGCTATAAAAAGTATTAGTATCTTTTTCATATTATCATTTTTATTCAGGTGGCAAATATAGGAATTTATTTTTATAATCATTGCCAAAGAGATAAATATTTATAGAATTAAGATTTGAAATTTTCTTCATTAACTGCCCAATAAAGAAAAAGGAATTGGCTATTTATCAATTAGGAGTTTCTATAAATCATACATCAAATTACAGCCTCTAATTGTTGTATTGTCAATCCTTCCTATGATTTCAAAGCTATTATCGGAATATGTTTTGCCTAAGTCTTGTGTTTCTATAAAGGAGCAGGAGTAAAGGTTTGCAAGATCAATTATATTTATTCCTCCTGTTTTACCTTCCTCAATATAAGTCAATGGGTCGTATATATCTCTAATCAAAATCTGCATTTGTTTGGGGCAAAAGAACCTTCCTTTTCCTTTGGAATAGGCTTGGGAAAATAACTCACACATACCATATTCCGATGCTATATTTTCTACTGCAAATCCCTTACATAGCTTTTGATGTAGTTCTTCTCTAATAATTTCTTTCCTTCTTCCTTTCATTCCTCCTGTTTCAAACACAATAGTATTTCTTAACTTCAAAGCTTCAATCTCCACCAAATCAAGTAGTGCATAGGTAACTCCAAAGAGAATTGTTCTTATATTTTGTTTTTCGCATTCTTTCAATACCTTAATTACATCTTTCAAATCTGAGTTATAGAAATTGCTTTCTTTATATTTACTGCTTTGAATGAAACTATTAATCATATACACAAGTGAGGAATTTCCTTGCTCCAAGTAGTTAGGCAAAAGAGCAATAAAGCAATAGTCTTCTGCCTTAGAGAAGAATTGTTCAAAGCATGAATGGATGTTTCTTTCGTAAAGTTTTATGTCTTTAATGTAGTGTTTGCTTGTTTGAGAGCTTGTTGTTCCGCTGCTTTTAAAGTAGTGTATAGGATTATCCAAAAAGCTAACTACTTTTTTTGTTTTAAAGAAAGATATTGGAAGAAAAGGAATAGAATAAATATTGGTTACGTTTTTTGGGTTTCGATTTAAAAGGTTGCACCACCTATTATATATAAGGTTGTTTGCGTATTGGAAGGAAAAGACTTCAAGAGTAATTGCTTCAAACTCTTTTTGGTCTTTGATTTGAAATATTCTATTAATTAATTCTTCCATATTTAAATAATAGTTGATATGGGTTTTTATTGTAATTTTGCATCTAAGATTGCAAAGATATGAAAAATACACTTTCCTCACGCCGTTTTATTATTATGGGTATATTTATTACCGTGGGGATAATTTATATTATACGTTTGCTTTTCCTTCAAGTCTTTGATGACTCCTATGCTCAATTGGCAAATAGAAATGCTTTAAGGTTTGTAACTCAATATCCAGCTCGTGGATTAGTTTATGATCGTAATGGGGAATTGTTAGTATATAATGAGTTGGTTTACGACCTAATGGTTATTCCTCGTCAAGTTAAGGATTTAGATACTGCACTTTTGTGTGAGTTAGTTGGAATCACAAAGGAACAATTCCTAACACGTATGCAGAAGGCTAAGGCTTATTCTTCTTATGCTCCTTCCTCTTTTGAGAAGCAAATATCAAAGGAAGACTTTGGTGCAATTCAAGAGAAGTTATACAAGTTCTCAGGCTTTTATGCACAAAGTCGTACTTTGCGTTATTATCCTCATGCTGTTGGTTCTCATGTATTAGGTTATGTAGGGGAGGTTGATGAGAATATGATAAAAAAGAATCCTTATTATAAGAAAGGAGACTATATCGGAATGAGTGGTTTAGAAAAATATTATGAAGACTTATTAAGGGGAACAAAGGGGAGTAAGATTACTTTGGTTGATGTTCATAATAGGGAAAAGGGGAGTTTTCAAAATGGTAAATACGATACTGCCTCTATTGCAGGACATAATCTTTATTCTTCAATCGACTTAGAATTGCAAAAATATGCCGAACAGATAATGGCAAACAAGCGTGGTTCAATAGTTGCCATTGAGCCTTCAACGGGAGAAATACTTTGTTTTGTATCAGCTCCATTTTACGACCCTAATCTCTTGGTTGGGCGTGTGAGAGGGAATAATTATATGAATCTATTAAATGACATTGCTAAGCCACTATTCAATCGTGCTTTAATGGCACAATACCCTCCCGGTTCTATTTTTAAGGTTGCTCAGGCTATGGCAGCTTTAGATATGGGTGTAGTTTCACCAAATACAAGTTTCCCTTGCGATAGGTCATTGGTAGGTTGTCATAATCATCCTACGGCTTCAAATGTAAGAGATGCAATTAAGATGTCTTGCAATCCTTATTTTTATAGATTATATCAAAGAATAATACAACAAAGAAATGATACCAAAGGCAAGATAGATAGTAAGTATGGGCTTTCTTTATGGGACGATGCTATGTATAAACTTGGATTTGGACAGAAATTAGAAATTGACCTCCCCAATGTAAAAGCTGGTGCAATTCCAGATACATCATATTATCGTAGGATTTATAAAGGTGATGGGTGGAATTTCTATACTATTTACTCTAATTCAATAGGGCAAGGCGAGGTTGAGGTTGTTCCTTTACAGATGGCAAACTTTGCAGCCATAGTTGCAAATCGTGGCTGGTACATTACCCCTCATTTAGTTCGTTATTTTGGAGATGAGAACTCTAAGAAAAGAAATACAAAATACACTCAAAGACATTACTCTACTATTGCAAAAGAGTATTGGGATATTGCTGTTGAAGGTATGTGGGCAGTGGTTCATGAAGCAGGAGGAACAGCAAGGAGAGCAAGGATAGACGACATTGCAGTCTGTGGTAAAACAGGAACAGCTCAAAACATTGGAGCCGACCATTCGGTCTTTATTTGTTTTGCTCCAAAGGATAATCCTCAGATAGCAGTATCAGTTTATGTTGAAAATGCAGCAGGAGGGGGTGGAACATGGGCTGCTCCAATTGCAAGTTTAATTTGTGAGAAATATATAAGAAAAGAAGTTTTAAGAAAGGATATGGAAGAAACTTACATTAATGCAGCACCTTGTCAAAGCCTTCCTCTTAGAAGATATGTTCAAAAATCTTCTTCCGACTAATTTAATAAAGAAAAAAAAGAGAAAAAATAGAATGGAAAGAAGAGAAAGAGGTTTATTAGAGAATATTGATTGGACAACAATACTAATCTACTTTACATTAGTAATAATTGGCTGGATTAGTATATATTCTGCTGTTTATGATGAAGCTCATAGTAGTATTTTTGATTTGGATGCTCGTTATGGCAAACAGTTAATTTGGATTGGAGCCTCAGTTATTATAGCATTATTTATTTTAGTAATAGACCCAAGATTCTTTTCTCAAACTACATATATTTGGTATGGAGCTTTTATTCTTATGCTTGTTGCTGTTTTGCTTGTGGGTTCAGAGACAAAAGGAGCAAAGAGCTGGTTTGGGGTAGGAGACTTTGGTATTCAGCCTTCCGAATTTGCAAAAACTACAACTGCTCTTGCATTAGCCAAAATACTTTCAGGGATTGACACAGATATGAAAGACCTTAAAACAAAGATTGCAGCAATAACCATTGTAGCAATACCAATGTTATTAGTCCTTTTGCAAAATGATACTGGTTCAGCCTTAGTATTCTTAATCTTTGTTTTAGTATTATTTAGAGAAGGATTATCTTTATCAGTTCTAATCTTTGGAGCAGGAGCAGCAATTCTCTTTATCTTATCATTACTAATTAATCCTTATGTTCTTATAGCCATTCTTTTTGCCGTTACTATATTGATATGGTTTCTCTTTCGTTCAAGAAAATTATCAATATGGCTATGCTTAGGGCTTTTTGCCGTTGCTGCTGGGGTAGTTCTATCGGTGGGATATGTTTATGATAATGCTTTGGGTTCACATCAAAAAGACAGAATAGAAGTTCTTTTAGGACAAAAGAAAGACCCGCAAGGAGTAGAATATAATGTTAATCAATCAAAAATTGCAATTGGTTCGGGAGGATTCTTTGGCAAAGGATTTCTCAATGGAACACAAACCAAATATAATTTTGTTCCAGAACAAGACACCGACTTTATATTTTGCACTGTTGGAGAAGAATGGGGATTTGTTGGTTCAACCGTAGTAATACTTCTTTTCCTCTCTCTAATGACCCGCTTAATACGTATGGCAGAAAGGCAACGCTCTAAGTTTTCAAGAATTTATGGTTATTGTGTTGCCTCAATAATATTTGCACATTTTACAATTAATTTGGGAATGACAATGGGGCTTTTGCCCGTTATAGGAATACCTCTACCTTTCCTAAGTTATGGAGGTTCCTCACTAATGTCTTTCACCTTTTTGCTCTTTATTTTTATTCGTCAAGATGCATCCAGAATGGATTTATTATAAATAAAAACAAAATTTATAGAAATGAAAAAAGGATTAAAAATTTTAATAATAGTATTGGCATCAATATTAGGATTGATATTAGCAATAGCAATTTTAATATCTCCAATTGCCAAGAGTTATATTCAGAAAAACGACAAAGAACTTTTAGGACGAGAGGTAACTATGGATAAATTCAGACTAAACATATTCACAGGAAGCCTTAGTATAGATAGTTTGAATGTTTACGAAAAAGATGATAAGAATAAATTTATTTCAATCAATGAATTTAAATTTAATATGAAGATATATCCGCTTTTAGCAAAGAAGTTCGTGGTTCAAAGAGTGCTTCTTTCGGGAGCAGATATAAACATATACCAAAAAGGTTCAGAGTTTAATTTTGATGATATAATAAAGAAATTCTCCTCCGAAGATACAATCAAAGAAACAAAAGATACAACTGCTTCCGATTGGGAAATAGCTCTAAACAATATTGAAATAAATAAAACAGACATAACTTATAAAGACTTAGAAATTAATACTAATTGGGGCTTATATGACTTTGCATTAAAAATACCTGCAATGTACTTCTCCAATAAAAGCTCCGACATAGGAATAAACCTCAAATTCAAAAACGGAGGCTCGTTGGCGTTAAATGCAAAATATAATATGCACACCACAAACTATATTTTAAACATAGCACTTCAAAATTTCTCCCTAAGCAATGTGCTTCCTTATCTTCAACAATCAATGAATATTAGTCAGGTTGCAGGGCTATTATCCACAAAGCTAAATATATCAGGTGATTTTAATCATATAATGGATTTCAAACTCAAAGGAGATGTTGGTGCAAATAATTTTTCTTTAATAGACGATAAGCAAAGAAATGTTGTTTCAATGAATAAATTAGACGTTTCAATAGATGAAATAAGCCTAAGCAAAAACAAATACCACATTAATTTGGTCAAGATAGATGCCCTAACAAGCCAGTTTGACCTTTACAAAGACTCAACCAACAATTTCTCCTTCCTAATGAAACCATCACCACAAGAGCCAAATAAAGATAGTGTTGCCGTAGATACAACCAAGACTCAGCCAAGCAAAACGATGGATTTAATTATCAAAGAACTATTAGTTGAAAACTCTTCTTTTATCTTTAATGACCAATCAATACAAAAACCGCTTTCCTATCCAATAGAAAATATAAACATCAAAAGCAATAATTTTACCTTAGACAAAGAAAACCAGCTTGAACTAACAGCAACTCTTTCCAAGACAGGAAAAGTTAATGTAAAATGGCAAGGCTATGCCGATGGTATAGCAAACCATAACCTAATGCTAATAATAAACAACCTTAACCTAAACGATTTTACCCCATACTCACTTGAATACTTCGCACGCCCACTATCAAAAGGTAATTTGACCTTTACTTCGCAGAACATCATAAAAGACTACAACCTCAAAGGAACAAACAAGGTAGATATTTATAAATGCGAAGTAGGGAATAAAGACAATCAAGTAAAAGCAGAGTATGGAAATGTGCCACTTAAACTTGGGCTCTACGTTCTTAAAGATAGAAAAGATAAAATCATACTTGATTTACCAGTAAAAGGCAATGTTAAATCACCAGAGTTTTCCTATAAAAAACTAATCTTTAAAACCCTAATCAACCTATTAGTAAAAGTTGCAACCTCACCTATAAGTTTGGTTGCAGAGCAATTGGGCTATGACCCCGAAGCCCTAAGCAATATCCCAATTGAGCCAATGGATAGAGAATTTACCTCAGAACAATTTGAGAAATTCAAACAACTCTCCGAGATATCCAACGCCAAGCCAGAGCTAATCCTTACCCTAACACAAGAAATTAACTATCAAAAAGCAATATCGGAGCTTTCCATGGCGAACCTTAAAATTGCATATTACAAAAAGAATAACCCTTCCTCACAAGAAAAGAACCTCGACCTAATAGACATTGACCAAGTGAAAAACATCAGCACAAAAGATGAGTCGTTTATTGTCTTTACCGATTTTCTTCTTGTAGAAAAAGGGCTAAATAAAATAGGTAGTATGGAGGATAAAGCTGTTTCACTATATAAAGAAGCCTCAGAAGAGCAACTTCAAACCCTAATGCAAGAGAGAAATACTAAGCTTACCCAACACTTTACAGAAGCTTTGAAAATAGATAGTTCAAAAATCAAGGTTCAAAGCCTAAGTATAGATGAGTTAAAGTCCAAAACCACCAAAAGTCAATATTCTATTTCGCTTGAAGTTTTGGAGCAGGCGGAAGTATCAGAAGAAGATAAATAGTTTTAAAGGGATAAAATCTCTTTTGATTTGAGTAAAATGAATCTTGATTTTAATTTTTTCTTTCTTGATTTCATTTTGCTGAAATAAGGTTTTAATTTTCTTAAACTTGATTTAGCAAAAATTAAACACCGACTTTATAAATTTTTCTCTGAGATAAATTTATTTTTCTCAACTCTTTTTTGATAAAAGTCGGTGTTTAATTCGTTTAGCTCTTACTTTTGCATCAAGACAAAAGTAACAAAAATCAAGGCTTGCTCAAAAAATGGCCTTAAAGACCTTAATGTCCCTAAGCCATTTATACCAAAAACCTATAATTCCAAGTAAGGAAGCAATTTCTCGTAGGTGGCTTGGTCTAAGAGATGAATTTGTCTTACTTGTTGGAGAGAAGTGTAGCTTTTAAGGTCATAACGCAATTTTATTATGGCTTTGGCTAAATAGAAATCAATATAAGGATGTGCGGAAAGCTCTTTTATGGAAAAGGTGTTGATGTTTAATTTCTTAGGGTTTGGGTTCTCTATCTTTAAGAATGGAATAATCTTTTGGTAAAGCTCATCCGTCATTCCAAAAACTTCTTTTAACTGCTCTAAACTAACATATCCTCCCAAAAGTGTGCGGTATTTAACAATTCTTTTGGAATAAGATGTTCCTATACCTCTAATGGCTTGAAGGTCTAATGTATCGGCTTGGTTTAAATCAAAGATTAAAGACTGAGTTGTTGAGGTTTGGGAATAGTTATTCTCTTTTGCAGGTTGCTGGTTTGAACTTTGTCTAATGGTTTGTTTTGGGATATTTATGTAAGGAGACATTTGATTGTATATATCTTCGGTCATAAAATATAGTTTTCTCAAATCCTCTTTGGTCTTAAATTTTCCACCTGCTTTAAGATAGTTTACAAAGTTATCGGCTTGCTTTTGAGTTAAGCCAAAGTTAAGTAGTTCTGCTTTGGTTATGGTGTTGGGATTAAAAGATTGGAAGTTTAGTTGCTTAGGCTTTGTGCTATTATATTCTTTGGGGCTTTGGCTTATGGTTTGTTTCATTATTATTTCGTTGTCTTTAAGGGGTAAAACGCTTGTCTGATGATTGTATAATACAAAGGTAATAATCGTTCCAACTACTCCTAAACCTATTCCAATTAAAAGAAAAACCCCCAGTTTTTGTCTTTTTGGCAAAAAAGAGGATTTGTTTTTTCTTTTCATTTTCTTTTTAACTTAGCTATTTCTTTTCTTGTTGAGGTCTATTTTGAGAAATAGTCTTCCAAGAATTTATCAAGTTCTTCTGAGTGAAGGTTTTTTGCAATTATATTCCCTTCTGAATCAGCAATTAGATTATAAGGAATATATTCAAAGTCATAGCGTTTTGTTATTATTTGTCCATCTCCGTAAAGGCTCAACCAAGGCATAGGGTTTGTTCTAAGGAAATCTCTCCACTCTTTTTCTGTTCTGTCTATGGATATTCCAACCATTGTTAAACCTTTTGCTTTATATTTATTGTTGAGTCTTTTTAGGTGTGGCATCTCATCCCTACAAGGTTTACACCAAGAAGCCCAAAAATCAACAAAGATTAGTTTCCCTTTAATATCTCTTTCCGAGTATACTTTGCCATTAAGGTCTACGGCATTAAAAACTAATTTTGTGAAGGTTTCTTGTGCCAATCGTTTTTCGCCAAGTAAGTTACAAAATACCTCTTTCCAACGATTATCCTTTGAATGCTGACAAATGGTATTGCAATAATCAATTAGAGGGTTGGTTCTATCAAATTGCATATTATTAATCTGCGAAATAAGTAACATATAAGGGAAACCCGACTGAGGATATTTTTCTATATAGGATTTGTATGTTGAAACGAAGTTTTTATATCCTAAGTCTAATTCTTCAATTGGCAAGGTCCTAAATTCAAGTATTTGATCTTGTATCTTCTTCCAAAAAATTGTGAAATCTTCTGCGTGGTTTGAGCCTGAGTAGCTCATATTTATTCTTCCACCATTTTTATACTCTTCAATATTTGTAAACTTCACATCTATTGTTTCCCCTTTTTCTAATGGCAAAGGTACGTTTACAAAAAATGATTCATCGTGGCTTGTTATCACCAAGGCACATTCAATAAAGTCTTTCTCAAAATTTATGCTGTCAAGTGTTATGGAGATTTTACTATCGTTGAAGTCAGAACTATAAATTGTGAGTTGATTGGTATTTGATACCTGATCGGGATTTGCATAAACGATTGCTATTTTCCCTTCTTTCATCTCTGGGATTTCAATATTAACTTTAGGTGTTTTATTAGAGCAGCTCATAATGCTGAGAGCTAAAAACAAGTAAAAAAAGACTCTTTTCATAGGATTAATGTTTAATTAAATGTCTTGCAAAAGTAGTAAAAACAAAATAATTACCCAAATGGGAGGATTGTTTAATAAGATATATTTAATTTTATTGTAGGGAAAATACCTCTTGTGCGGTATTTGTTGTGATTAAAGCTACTTCTTCTATGTCAATAGCTTTTATCTGAGCAATCTTTTGAGCAATAAAGGGGATATAACTGCTTTCATTTCGTTTGCCTCTATAAGGAGTAGGTGCTAAATAAGGAGCATCGGTCTCTAATAATATATCTTTAAGCTCCACTTCTCTTACTATTTCAGCCAATTTTGCATTCTGAAAGCTAACAACTCCTCCTATTCCGAGTTTAAAGCCCATCTGAATAACCTTATTTGCTTGGTTCAAATCGCCAGAAAAACAATGGAAAACGCCTTTAAATGGGTTATCGTTAGTTTTAAGATTATGTTTTACTTTATTAAACACTTCAAATGCTTGGTCAAACCCTTTTCTAATGTGAATAGCCATTGGAAGATTCCTTTCTATTGACCAGAGAATTTGTTTTTCAAAAGCAATTTTCTGTTCTTTAATAAAGGTTTTGTCCCAATACAAATCTATTCCTATTTCTCCAATAGCACAAATATTAACCTTATCTAAATATGATTCTATTATATTTAACTGATGCTCGAAATCAGAGCCAACACTTGTTGGGTGAAGCCCAAGCATAGGGAACAAAAAACCTTCCCTTCCCTTACAAAGACTAAGCATTGGTCCAATTGATAAAAGGTCTATGTTTGGGAGAAGAATTTTATTAACCTTGCTTTCTTTTGCTCTAAGAAGCACTTGGTCAATATCAGATGCAAACTCTTCTGAATATAAATGAGAGTGGGTGTCTATAAAATTCATATATAAATAAACATAATTAAAATAAAAAAAAGCCCAACCAATAAAGGATGGGCTTTTTTTAAGTAAAGTATTATTTTATAAACTTGCAATCCTTTTCATACATTTAGACTTCAAGTTTGAAGCCTTGTTTTTATGTATTACAGAACGCTTTGCCAATTTATCAATAGATGATAATAATTTTGGGAGTTTTTCTTCTGCTGCTGCCTTATCCTCTAATGCACGAAAATCCCTTAATGCATTACGCATAGTTTTTGCATAATAACGGTTAGCTATTCTTTTCTTTTCGCTTGAACGAATTCTTTTTAATGCACTTTTATGATTTGCCATATCTTTCTTTTATTTTTTTTGTACCCCGTAGGGGATTCGAACCCCTGATTTCAAGAATGAAAATCTTGCGTCCTAGGCCAACTAGACGAACGGGGCGTCTTTAACCATTTTTTCGCCGTGCAAAATTACAACCTTTTTATTAACTACCAAACTTTAATGAAAAAATATTAATAATATTCAATCCTGTTATTCCTTATCTTGCTTAAATTCAAAACCTAAACGCTTTCCAGTAATTTGTTTTTTTGTTGAAGATTTAGATTGAATTTCTCCCACAGTTGCAATTTTTACTTCATCAAAAGGTGGAGTTAATAAGTCAAAATTGTTTGTATATTCCATTGATGAGATAATAATATTTACTATTGACTCTTCATTAATAATTGCAGAATGAAAACTTGTATATAATAAGCCTATCTCACGTTTACCCTCAATAAAGTAATGGTCCTCTTTGTTAATAAATATTCGACCTATCATATAACCCATATCAAAATCCCTATTATAGTCAAAAGAGTCTGTTAAGAAATTATATATTGCAATCATACCACAATACGATCTTTTGTTGTCTTCCTTAATGTATGGTAACTTCATAACCTCGTGCATTCTTGGAAATTCAAACATATTAGTATGTAATATAAATACTAATGTATCTGTTCCAAAACTTAATCTAAACTCTAAGTCGCTTCTATTATCAAACCTACAATTAGACATAGGGAAAGATTTGCTTAATTGGGCGGCTATTTCTTTTGCCTTTTCTTTAAATACTGCAAAAGCTTTTTGAGTATTTTCTATAACCAAGCTATTGAGTTCGGCTTTCTTTTGAATAATTGAACCTATTTTATTATAATCCATTTTATTAAGTATTTTGTTAGGCTTATTTTATTTAAATAATATTCTTTGCTTACTATTTTTGAAATAATGTTATTAACTCTACATTATAGAAATTCTATAAATGTAAATAAGCAACAAAGGTATATATAAAAATTACATTAACAAAACTTTTTATTTACTTATTCTTATCCTATATTGCCAACTCCTTATGGGGTGCAAACTAATAATCAAATTTTAGAACTAAGTTTCAGATTTCTGAAATTTGATTTGAGTAAATTACTATTTGATTTCAAATTTCTCAAACTTGATTATAATTTTGCTTCGATTTACCACGTAGGTGTAAAATGACAAGGATTAAAATTATTTAGAAATTTTCAGAAGCTAATTCTTAGGGAAAGAAAAAAGCTCTTAGGAAAATTAATTCCTAAGAGCTTTATGAAATTCATCTGATGATTATTCAGGATGAATTGCTTCAACTGGACATGCATCAGCACAAGTACCGCAATCAGTACAAGTAGCTGGGTCAATTTTGTAAATATCACCTTCAGAGATAGCTCCTACTGGACATTCATCTATGCAAGTGCCACATGCAGCACAGTCTTCCGAAATTTTATAAGCCATGACTTTAATAATTTTGGTTTGTATTAGGGTGCAAATATATAATTTATTTCTTAAATTTGCCCCGTATTTGAATTAAAACAAAATAAAAATATGGCACAAAAGAACTTAATTAGCTTAGCATCAAAGGTTATTGCGATTTTTTTAATTGCAATAATATTTTCATCATGTTCAAAAGGAGACAAAGAAATCATTTCTTTCTATGAAAATGGTAGTCCGAAATTAATTTATTTCACAAAAACTAAAAATGGGGTAAAAGAAAAAGTTTTTGAACAAATGTATTATGAAAATGGAAAACTCCAATATGTAGGAAATTTCATTAATAATGAAAAAACAGGCAAATGGGAATATTATTTTCAAAATGGAACATTGTTTTCTAAATGCGATTATACCAATTCCAAGAGTGGATTTAACTGGGAGGTTTATAAAATGGATAAAACCAAGTTAGTTAATAAAAACGATAAAGTAGAAGAGGTTACATTCTATGTTGAGGGAGGTTTGGCTGCAATTAGAGTAAAGAACCAAACCCAAGAGAAAGAATATAGGTTTTTCCCATCGTATAGACTTATGGAGGAAAGAGAACTTAAAGGGAATATTCTCAATGGGCAAATCCTTTCGTTTTATGAGAATGGGAACATAAACTCCAAAAACTATTTTAAAGATGGAATGCAAGATAGTATATATATATTGTATTACGAAAATGGTAAAGTTCAAATAAAAGGCAACTATAAAATGGATAACAAGATTGGCAAATGGGAATATTTTAAAGAAGATGGCTCTTTTGACGGAGATGAACTATACACAGAAGATGGCTCAATCATTAAACCAAGAAACTCTGGAATGAAATACTTTGATAAAGACGGCAATCAAATAATGATATAATCAATTAATAACAATACGGATATGAAAAAACTATTATTATTCCTATTAATATTGAGTTCAACCAATGTTTTCTCACAAGCATTTAATAAGATTCCAATCCAAAGAAAAGAAAATCAGGCTATATTTTCACTCAATAAAGAAAACTATAAGGCATATTTTGGAATAAATCCTCAAACAAGAAAACCCACAATAACCTTTTCAGGAAAGACCAACTTCACTTATAATTCTATATATCAGGAAGCTGAATTAGAATTTGAGATATTTTCTAATAGTCAGGCAGGTTTTAGCTTCTTATTAGTTAATAACTATTATGATTATAGCTTAGGGGCAGACTTATACATTATAGAAAATGGTAGATTTGTTTTTGTTGGAACATTAAGCGTTGGAGCCTATAATAAGATTGGCAATCAGAAGATGAACTATAACTCTATTTTACCATATATTTCCATAGTCAATACAACAGAAAAGACTTATTTCTCTTTTGAAGTCCCATTAGTAGTTATTAATCCAGGACAACAAAATGAACAAATTGTTCAAGGCAGTAGTATTCATTATACCCTAACAAATAGAGAGCTCAAACAAAATCTAACCCAATAGTAAAGTAAAGCAATAAAGATGGATTATAAAGATATTGAAATAATGTCGCCTGTTGGTTCCTACGAATCGCTAATGGGTGCCATACAAGGTGGAGCTAATTCTGTATATTTTGGAGTTGGAGAATTAAATATGCGTTCTCGAAGTGCCAATAACTTTACAATAGAAGACCTTCGTAATATTGTTGCAATTGCTCAGGAAAATAACCTTAGAACCTATCTAACTCTCAATACCATTATATATAATGAAGAATTGGAATATATGAGGAAGGTTATTGATGCAGCAAAGGAAAGTAATATTACTGCAATCATTGCTTCCGATATGGCTGTAATATCTTATGCAAGACAAAAAGGCGTAGAGGTTCATCTCTCAACCCAATGCAACGTTACAAATATTGAAGCAGTGAAGTTCTATTCTCAATTTGCCGATGTGATTGTTACCGCAAGGGAGGTTTCGCTTGAAAGGGTTAAACAAATCACAACCTGCATTAAAGAGAATAATATTAAGGGACCTTCTGGACGCTTGGTTCAGATAGAATGTTTTGTTCATGGAGCCTTATGCATGGCTGTTTCGGGCAAATGCTATATTTCTCTTGATAATGCCAACAAGAGTGCCAATAGAGGAGCGTGTCTTCAATATTGTCGCCGTCCATATAAGGTAACAGATATTGATGGAGGAACTGAACTTGTTGTGGACAATCAATATATAATGTCTCCAAAGGATTTGAAAACAATTGATTTCTTAGATAAGATTTTAGATGCAGGTGTTAGGGTATTAAAGATTGAAGGTAGGGGTCGCTCTGCTGAATATGTTAAGACTGTTACCAAAACATATAAGGAAGCAGTGAAAGCCTATTTTGATGGAGAATTTACTCAGGAGAACAAGGACAAATGGAATACGGAACTGAGCAAAGTATATAATAGAGGCTTTTGGGATGGATACTATTTGGGACAAACAATTGGTGAGTGGACAGAAAAATATGGTTCAAGAGCAACCAAAGTAAAAGAATTTATTGGCACCATAACCAATTATTTCAAAGATATTAATGTTGCGGAGGTCAGGCTTGAAACAGGCGAACTTTCAATTGGAGATGAAATTATTATTCTTGGGAAGACAACAGGAGTTTATGAAGATACAATAAAGGAGATTAGAGTGGAGCTTAAACCTGTTGAGAAAGCCATAAAGGGAGATATGTTCTCTATCCCAACCCATACAATAATTAGACGAGGAGATAAACTATATAAAATTAAAGATGCTGAAATTTAGCTTTCATAGCCATTCGACTTATTGCGATGGTAAGAATACCCTTGAAGAAATGGTACTTTCTGCAATAGATAAAAACATAAAGTACTTTGGATTCTCTGCACACTCACCCGTACCTTTTGAGAATGATTTTGGACTTCAAGAAAACGAAATATCCAACTATCTGAACGAAACAAAGCAATTAAAGAGTAAATACAAGGATAAGATTAAACTCTTTACCTCTATGGAATTCGACTATATCCCTATAATTTCGCAATCCATAAGAGAAAAAGCCAAAGAATATGAATTAGACTATTTTATTGGTTCTGTTCATTTGGTAGCTTCCGAAAATGGTTTGTGGTTTACCGATGGTTCAAAGCAGGAAACCTACGATAATGGTTTAATGAAATGTTTTAATGGGGATATAAGAAAAGCGGTTGGAGCCTTCTACAATCAAACAATCGAAATGATTGAGAACGAAAAGCCAGATATAGTTGGACATTTTGATAAGGTTAAGATGCATAATAAGGACCGCTATTTCAAAGAAGATGAAACTTGGTATAAAGATTTGATTATGCAAACCATTGAGGCAATGAAAGAGAATAACTCAATATGTGAAATAAATACAAGGGGGGTATATAAGGGTCGTTCAAACGATTATTTCCCTCAAACCTCTTGGATAAAAGAATTAGCAAACAAAAAAGTAAGAGTAACTATTTCCACAGATTGCCATAAGAAAGAAGAAGTAGATTTGCTCTTTGAAGAGTGCTCACAACACCTAAAAGCCTGCGGACACAAAGAAGTATGGTATTTTGATGGAAACTGGAAGCCAATATCTCTTTAATGGAAAAGATTGGTAACCAGATAGAAATCATTATAACCGAAGATGGCTCATCAAGTCTAAGAAGAAAAGACCTGAAGGAAGGCTATCATTCAACCTTTGGGGCAATGGCAGAAAGCAATCATATATTTATTAACGCAGGACTGAGAAACATTGAAAGGAAACCCCAAATAAATATTTTAGAGATTGGCTTTGGCACCGGACTTAATGCTCTTCTAAGTTTGGAATTTGCCCTAAAAGAAAAGCAGCCTATCTTTTACCATACAATAGAAAAGCACCCTCTCCCAAACGAAATAACATCAAAGCTCAATTATGGGAGCCTATTATATATGGAGAAAGAGCTTGAAACGCTACATTCTATTCCATGGGAAGAAAAGACGAAGTTAAATCCCTATTTTGAAATCCTCAAGACTGCAAAGGCTGCAGAGGAAATATCCTATAAGAAGGATTTCTTTGACCTTGTTTATTTCGATGCCTTTGCTCCGGAATTTGAAGATAAGCTTTGGCAAAAAGAGGTATTTGACAAGATATTCCAATCAATGAAGAACAATGCTTTGCTTGTAACCTATTGTTGTAAGGGCGAAGTTAAGAGAACGCTAAAAGCCTCAGGGTTTGAGATAGAGAAACTTCCAGGACCCAAAGGCAAAAGAGAAATCCTTAGAGCAAGAAAAAGGTCCAAATAATGATTAATGGCTAATGATTAGTGGTTAATATTGGCAAACATATATAATTAATAATTGGAGATTTTCACCACTACAATTGACTATTAATCACTAATCATTAGCCATTATAAAAATCTATTTTCGACCTTTTCGGCTTCGTCGTTTTGTCTTTTGATTTCAATTTTCCGTCTTTTGATTCTAAAAAATTATATCTTGATTTCAATTTACTGAAATCAAGTTTTATTTTTGAGTTTTTTGTTTTGGGTTAGTATATTCTTTTGTGAAAAAAACCTCCTATGAGGTTTGAGAGTTTGTAAGGCAAGAGTTTCCATAGGGAAAAGAGAATTTTATGGCTATGAATTAAGGTTTTCTTGTGAGAAAATGACCAGTAAAGAGGGATTTCTTTTGCTTTATAATGCTTTTTATATGCATAAACCTGACTCTCTTTGGTGCTTCTTCCAAATGAATAGGTTTGGGCTTCTTGACTTTTAGAGTAGGTTATCATAAAATGATGTAGAAGGTAGGAAGTATAGTATTTGTTGAAAGACGGAAGGGTTGCCATTAAATTGTTTTCAAAATAAGTGCGGGTAATCTTATCTAAGCTGGCAGCTCCTATGGGCTTAGTGCCTTTGTAGGCAACAAACAAAAGGGTATAGTCTTCTTTTACCTTATGCTTTATTAGTGTTTTGGATACGGGAGGTACACCTAATTGGTGCATCCGCTTTGTGTAAATAGTGTAAAAATCATCTATTAGCTTTTGACTTTTTCCGTAATGTATATTGATTTTGCTCTTTAATGCCTTTCTTATCTTGCGTCTTATTGGAGAGGTATAGTTGTAATTGATTCTAAGATCTATCTCAAAGTTTACTTTCTGAGTATAAACATATTTTGAATGTGGCTCGGAATCTCGTATTTGCCAATGCTTCGAAAGAAAAGGGAAATCGTATTTTTGAGGCAAAGTTTCTATAATTCCTTGGGAGAGATAGGGAAGAGAGACATAGCTTTTGCCGCATTTTGTCATTAAAAGGGCTACTTCTTTATTGTCTGAAACAACAAAAGGGAAGCGGTAAACTTTCTTTTTATATATTGCTTCATACCTTTGAATGAATGAGGTTGCGTCTTTGACCTCTATCATTTGGTATTAGATTTTGAAAGGGTGTTTTATTAATGGGAGTTTGCAAAGAGGGTGATAATCGCCTACTAATCCTATTGGAGTTGAGTTTCTTATGTCGTGAACTATTTGAATGCTTTGACGTGAGTCTTCAAGTCCAAATCCTTTTCCTTCTAATATGTTTTTGTAGCTAAGGGTGTGTAGTTCGGTGAAGCCTTCGCTAAATTCTATCTCTGAGCCTTCCATTTCTATTTTACGATAAGTTCTTTTTCCTTTTTCAATACAATCTTTTGGGAGTGTGTCTGCATTAATACTCATAAAGTATCTTACTCTTGCTCTTTCAAATCTAAGAAATCCTCCTACTCTATCGTGTTGGTAGATATGCACAATGTTTTCCTTAACTTGCCCAAATATCCACGATAGCATATCATAAAAATGTACTCCAATGTTTGTTGCAACGCCTCCTGATTTCTCTGTTACGCCTTTCCAAGAAGTATAATACCAAGTACCTCTTGAAGTAATGTAGGTTAAATCTACGTCGTATATCTTATCCTTTGGGCCTTCTTCTATTTGTTTTTTCCAATCTATTATGGCATCATGTAAACGTAATTGTAGGATATTAAATACTCTCTTTCCGGTTTCTTTTTGCATTGTTGCAAGAGCATCAATGTTCCAAGGGTTAAGAACAAGGGGTTTCTCGCATATTACATCTGCTCCGGCACGAAGACCAAAACGTATGTGGGAGTCGTGAAGATAGTTTGGGGTACAAACAGAAATATAGTCTAACTTCTTATCGGTATGCTTTATCTTCTCAACAAAGCGGTCGAATCTTTCAAATTCTGTGTAGAATGAACAATTAGGGAAATAGGAATCCATTATTCCTACTGTGTCTGATTTATCAAGAGCAACTATAAGGTCGTTATTAGTGTCTTTGATGGCTCTAAGATGACGTGGTGCAATATATCCTGCAACTCCAATTATGCCAAAGTTTTTCATTTCTTTATTTTATTCTTTTAACTCTTCCGTCTGTTAATTCGTATTCTTGATTGGATTCTGGGCAAGTTGCAATTCCTTTCTCGTTAAAATGAAGTTTATGTCCGAATTCACTCATCCAACCGATTTGTTTAGCAGGGTTTCCCACCACAAGTGCATAAGGCAGTATTGTTTTAGTTACCACTGCTCCTGCTCCAATAAAGGCAAATGCTCCAATATTATGTCCGCAAACTATTGTTGCATTGGCTCCAATTGAAGCTCCTTTGCCCACAATGGTTTTGGCGTATTGGTCTTTGCGGTTTACTGCTGAGCGAGGGTTTGTAATGTTGGTGAAAACGCATGAAGGGCCTAAGAAAACATCATCTTCACATATTACCCCTGTATATATAGAAACATTGTTTTGAACCTTGACATTATTTCCCAAAATTACTTCTGGGGAAACTACAACATTTTGACCAATATTGCATCTCTCACCAATAATTGAACCTATCATTATATGAGAAAAGTGCCAAATCTTTGTTCCTGACCCAATGCTTGAACCCTCATCTATTATTGCGGTTGGGTGTGAAAAATATTCCATAATATTAACGATTTTGCTTTATAAAAACACTATCTGATTGAGTGCAAAGATAAAAATTATTTTAAATACTTTGTAGAGAGTTCAAAATATTACTTAACTTTGCACGTTAGTTTTGGTAGATATTTATATGAAGAAGTTGGTTAAAAATATGTTAAAATGCAGATTAAGTGTTTACTTTTTTTGTTTTTTGGTTGTTTTATCCATTGAAGCAAATGCACAACAAAACATTAAAAGTTCTCATCCTAAAATTGTTTTTGAACAGACTTCTTATGATTATGGCGCGATTTTTGCAGGGGATAATGGAGAGATTACTTTTAATTTTAAGAATGAAGGTAAGAGTCCTTTAATTATTAGTAATGTTGTTTCGTCTTGTGGTTGCGTAGTGCCTTTTTGGTCAAAAGATCCACTTATGCCTTCTCAAAACGGAACAATTAAAATAAAATACAATACAAATATTGTTGGAGATATAAAAAGAAGTATAACAGTTTCAACTAACGACCCTAACCAATCAAGAGTTGTTTTAATTCTTACAGGCAAGGTTGTTAAGAACAATAAATAATTAAACATAAATTTAAACCATAGAAAAAAATGAAAAAGTTAGTTTTATCTTTACTCCTTATTTTCGGAGTAATATTTGGAGCAATGGCACAAAATAATAAACCAGTAGCTCAAACCAATAAACCAGTAGGAACTCAAGCTGAAATAACTTTTGACAAGATTGAGCATGATTATGGACAAGTTCCAAGAAATGGAAATGGGGAAACAACATTTACCTATAAAAACACAGGCAAAGCTCCATTAATGCTTTCTAATGTTCGTTCATCTTGTGGTTGCACAGTTCCTTCATGGTCAAGAGAACCTTTAATGCCAGGACAAAGTGCTAGTATTAGAGTAAAATACAACACCGCAAATGCAGGTCCTATTAATAAAACAGTTACTGTTGAATCAAATGCAACTAATAATAGAGTTATTCTACGAATAAAAGGAACTGTTCTCAACTAATCTGAGAAGAATTTAATTCACTGAAATATTAATCAAAAAAATTTTATTATGCCACAAATATCGCATAAAGGTAAAATATTACCTGCTTCTGCCATAAGGAAGCTTGTGCCTTTTGCAGATGCAGCAAAAGAAAGAGGAATTAAGATTTATCACCTCAACATTGGACAACCTGATATTCTAACTCCAAAAGGGGCTATTGATGCTTTGAAGCATGCTAATATGCCTATTGTTGAATATACTAATTCAGCAGGAAATCTTTCTTACAGAAAGAAATTAGCAGAGTATTATCAAAAGAACAAGATTAACGTTACAGAAAACGATATTATCGTTACCAATGGAGGTTCAGAAGCTCTTCAATTTGCTTTTTCTGTTTGCTTGAATGAAGGCGAAGAAATAATTATCCCAGAGCCATATTACACTAACTATAATTCTTTTGCTATACAGAGTAATGTAGTTATCAAAACAATCCCTTCATACATTGAAAACGGATTTGCTCTTCCTCCAATTGAAGACTTTGAAAAAGCAATTACCCCTAAGACAAAAGCAATTATGGTTTGTAACCCTAACAACCCAACAGGATATCTTTACTCTGAACAAGAGCTTGAAGTGTTAGGAAAGTTAGCAAAGAAATACGACCTTTATCTTTTTGCAGACGAAGTTTACAGAGAGTTTTGTTACGATGGAGCAAAGCATAATTCTGTTATGAACCTAAAAGGCTTGGAAGAAAATGTGGTATTGGTTGACTCAGTATCCAAACGTTATAGTGCTTGCGGAGCAAGAGTTGGTTGTATTGTAAGTAAGAACAAAGAAGTTATGGGAGCAGCAATGCGTATGGCTCAGGCAAGACTTTGCCCTCCATATTTCGGACAAATATTTGGCGAAGCAGCAATTGATACTCCTGAATCATACTTTACCGAAGTTAGTGCAGAATACACAAAACGTAGAGGAGTGTTGGTTGAAGCCATTAACGCAATCCCAGGATGTTTTTGTCCAATGCCAAAAGGAGCTTTCTACACAATGATACAAATGCCAATTGACGATAGTGATAAGTTTTGTAAATGGCTCTTGGAAGAGTTCTCTTATAATGGAGCAACCGTTATGTTAGCTCCTGCAACAGGCTTTTACTCTAATCCTGAAAAAGGAAGGACACAAGCTCGTATTACTTATTGCTTATGTGTTGAGGACATTAAAGCAGCAGCAAAATGTTTGGAAGAAGCCTTAAAGGTTTACCCAGGAAGAACAAACTAAGAGGAAAAGGAACTAAACACAACTATAATAAAAATACCACCCAATTATTGAGTGGTATTTTTTTATCTCATAACCTCAAAATAACTCTTCGTTTTAATTTATTAAAATCAAGAGTTAATTTACTGAATCTTCGTTTTAATTTTTTCTTTCTTCGTTATAATTTACCGCAAACAAGGTTTTATTTATCTATTACTTCAAGGTATTTCTCTTCCCCTCTGAATTAAGATCCTTACTAATTAATAATCTTATCCAAAAGATATGAAAGGTCTATTTATTAAGAAGCTTCTATGTGTTTTTAGAAAAGACCTATTATATTTCCATCATTATCTATATCAATATTCTCCGATGATGGAATTTCGGGAAGCCCTGGCATTAACATCATCTCTCCTGCAATGGCAACAATAAAGCCAGCCCCAGAAGAAATCTCAACATCTCTTACCTTAAACGTAAAGTCTTTTGGTCTTGCTCTTAGACTTGGGTCATCGGAAATTGATTTCTGTGTTTTGGCAATGCAAATTGGCAAGGAAGAAAAGCCTAACTCATTAATTTTCTTTATTTCGGAAGATGCCTTTGTGGAAAACTCAACTTTCTTCGCTCCATATAGTTTCATCGCTATTGAACTGACCTTATCCTCAATTGAAGATGCATTATCGTAAATGAATTTGATTTCCTCTTTTGTTTGAATGTCTTTTTCTATCTCCTTAGCAATATCAATTGCTCCCTCAGAACCTTTTGACCAAACCTCACAATCAAAAGCCTTAACATCCAAAGCATCACAGAATGTTTTCACATACTCTAACTCTTCTTGTAAATCGTTGGCAAACTTATTTATGGCAACAATTGGTGTTAGTCCAAAAAGCTTTATGTTCTCTATATGTTTCTCTAAATTCTCTATCCCTTTTTTAACGGCTTCAAGATTAGGATTACTTATTTCTTTAACGCCTAATCCTCCATGATAACGCAAGGCGCGAATCGTTGCAACCAAAACAATTGCATCTGGTCTAAGCCCAGACTCCCTACATTTGATATCTATAAACTTCTCTGCTCCCAAATCAGCACCAAACCCAGCCTCTGTTACAACAATATCCGATAGGCTCATCCCCATTTTTGTTCCAATAATTGTGTTTGTTCCTTGAGCAATATTTGCAAAAGGGCCTCCGTGAATAATGGCAGGCGTACCTTCGGTTGTTTGAACCAAATTAGGCTTGATAGCATCTTTCAAAAGAACTGCCATAGCACCATTTGCCTTTAAGTCTCTTGCAAATATAGGCTTCTTATCGTAGGTATAACCAATAAAAATATTCCCTAATCTTTGTTTTAAATCTTCAAGACCTGAACTCATACACAAAATAGCCATAACCTCAGAAGCCGCAGTAATCTTAAAACCACTCTCTCTAACAACACCATTACTGCTTCCACCCAATCCTATCACAATCTGCCTTAGTGTTCTGTCGTTCATATCCATTACCATTGGCCAACGAATTGTGCGAGGGTCAATATTCAAATTATTCTTCTTGCTTTGAACATTATTGTCAATTATTGCAGCAAGTAGATTATGAGCTTTTTCAATTGCAGCAAAGTCGCCTGTGAAATGCAAGTTAATATCTTCCATAGGTACAACCTGCGAATAGCCTCCACCAGCAGCCCCTCCCTTAACTCCAAAGACAGGACCAAGCGAAGGCTCACGAAGAACAACAGTTGTTTTTTTGCCAATTTTGTTGAGTGCCATTGAAAGCCCAATTGATACCGTTGTTTTACCTTCCCCAGCAGGAGTTGGTGTAATGGCTGTAACTAATACTAATTTTGATTTCTTTACCTTTTCGTTATCAATTAAACTTAAAGGAAGTTTTGCCTTATATTTTCCGTAATAGTCTATTTCATCTTTATTCACATTGAGTCCTTGTGCAATATCTCTAATATGCTTTATTGAATACTCTCGTGAAATTTCTAAATCTGTTTTCATGTTATCTTTATTTTTGTGTTTACCAGTTAATACCTTAAAACTATAAATATAGATATTTATTGTGCTATGCTAATATAGTTTAGCTCATTTTATCAATCGTTTCAAAAACTTTTAATGCCTCAGAAATGGATTTTATTGGAGAGATAATAAGGGTTAATTTATTATTATTTTCTTTTAATTGTGTATTGTTAGGATACGACTGGACATAAATAAGTATGCTCCCAAAAATATCTGTTTCGTAATACTTAGAGCCCTTTTCTTGTGCAAAGGTAGCTAACATTTTATCCCTTTTGAGAACTAATTTCTCTATTCCTACGCTTTTTGCTCTCTGACGAAGTTTTATGGTATCTATAAGTTCAAGAGTTTCAATAGGAATATTGCCAAACCTATCTTTTATGTGCTTAGCAAAGTCTGCTAATTCTTTTTCTGTCTCCAAGTTATCTAATTCTTTATATAGGTTAAGCCTCTCAATAGTGCTTGTTACATATGCATCAGGAATTAAAATCTCTAAGTCAGTTTCAATACTACATTCTTTGGAATAATTCCCAATATCCAAGTTTTCATCTTCCATTGTCTTATAAAGCTCCTTAAATTCTGTCTGTTTAAGTTCTTCAATGGCTTCGTTAAGAATTTTATGATACATTTCAAAACCTATTTCTGAGATAAAACCGCTTTGCTCTGCTCCAAGGATATTGCCAGCTCCACGAATGTCAAGATCTCTCATTGCGATGCTAAATCCAGAACCTATATTGGAGAAATCTTCAATTGCTTTCAAACGTTTTTGAGCCTCTTGTGTTATTAAACTCATTGGAGGAGTCAATAGATAACAAAAAGCCTTCTTATTGCTTCTCCCAACTCTGCCTCTTAGCTGGTGAAGGTCGGAAAGTCCATAGTTTTGTGCTTGATTTATTATTATGGTATTGGCATTGGGAATATCCAATCCATTCTCCACAATGGTAGTTGAGACAAGCACATCGTAATTTCCTTCAATAAAATTATACATTACATCTTCTAATTCTTCGCCTTTCATTTGTCCGTGTCCTATTATAACCTTTGCATCAGGAACTAAACGACGAACAATCCCTGCTATCTCTTCAATGTTTTGAACTTTGTTGTGAACAAAATAGACTTGTCCTGCTCTTGAAATTTCAAAAAGTATTGCATCTCTAATGATTTCTTCGTCGAAGGTGTGGATTTGAGTTTGAACAGGCTGACGATTAGGTGGTGGTGTGTTGATTATGGAGAGGTCTCTTGCTCCCATAAGTGAGAATTGTAAGGTTCTGGGAATAGGAGTTGCCGTAAGGGTAAGAGTATCTATATTTACTTTAAGAGTTTTGAGCTTTTCTTTCATTGCAACTCCAAATTTATGCTCTTCATCAATAACGAAAAGCCCAAGGTCTTTAAATTCTATTTCCTTGCTAAGAAGCTTATGAGTTCCAATAATAACGTCTATTTTTCCTTGTTTAAGCTCTTGAAGTATGCGTTTCTTTTCTTTTGTGGAGCGAAACCTATTAATATAATCTACTTTACAAGGCATATTTTCAAGCCTTTCGGAAAAGGTTTTATAGTGTTGGTAAGCCAAAATGGTAGTTGGGACAAGCACTGCAACCTGTTTGCTATCGGCTACGGCTTTAAAAGCAGCCCTAATGGCAATTTCTGTTTTGCCAAAGCCAACATCACCACAAACTAACCTATCCATTGGAATTCTACTCTCCATATCTTTTTTGACAGCCTTGGTTGTTTTATATTGGTCGGGCGTATCCTCATAAATAAATGAGGCTTCAAGTTCGTGTTGAAGATAAGAGTCAGCAGAGAAAGCAAAACCCAAAGAAGCCTTTCTCTTAGCATAAAGTGCAATAAGGTCCTTGGCAATATCTTTTACTCTTTGTTTGGTTTTGTTTTTTAGGTTGTTCCACGTGTTGGAACCAAGTCTATGAAGAGTGGGAGCTGTTCCTTCATTACCAGAATAACGTGATATTTTGTGAAGAGCATGTATGCTTACATAAAGAATATCGTTGTCTTTGTACAAAAGACGTATAGTCTCCTGAATTCTGCCGTTATTTTCCAATTTTTCCAAGCCTGCAAACTTCCCAACGCCATAATCAATATGCGTTATAAAATCACCAGGCTTTAATTGTAAAATATCTTTGAGCGTAAGGGCTTCTATATTATACTTCTGGTCTCTTAGTTTGTATTTATGATAGCGTTCAAAAAGTTCATGGTCGGTAAAGAGTGCTACCTTCACATCCTGATCAACAAACCCAGAGCTAATAGAATTAAGTTTATAATGAACATTCAACAGCGGCGAGTTGCCTCCAAACTCTTTTAGTATCTTCTCTATCCTATCTTTTTGCTTAGGGTTCTCAACGCAAAAGAAATTAGTAAAGCCGTGTTCAGCTTGCGATTTAAGGGCGTCAATAAGTAGAGAAAAATTCTTTTTAAATGGCGGCTGGCCACTTGTATTGAAACTAATTACATCATCTTTTGAAAGCACACTATCAGAACCCAACTCAACAATTGAATGATTTAAAATACTCTTTTTAAAATCTTCGGAAGAGTTAAACAACTCCTGTGGTTTAAGATGCAGCTCTTTGTTTTGCAACTCCAAATAAGTTCTTTGGCAAAACTCATATTCTTTTTCTATCCTATCCAAACAAAAGCTTAGATGCTCAACCCAAACAATTGTGTTCTGCCCAAAATAATCCACAAGTGAAACCCTCTTTTGATTGGTTATTGTTTCGTTTTGAATATTTGGAACAATAACCAAAGTTTCCCTTTCTTCAATTGTAAGCTGTGAAACAACATCAAAAGTTCTTAAACTTTCAACATCATCACCATAAAATTCTATTCTATAAGGATACTCATTGGAAAAAGAAAACACATCAATAATCCCTCCACGAACAGCATACTCTCCTGGCGAAACAACAAAATCAACCCTCTCAAAAGCATACTCGTCTAAGACATCAATAACAAAATCAATGGACAAAGGTTCCTTTAAAGCAATCTTTAAAGTATTCTTTGTAAGTACTTGTTTAGAAACAACCTTTTCCAAAAGAGCCTCTGGATAAGACACAATCACGGTTTGGGAGTTATTATTTAGCCTATTTAAAACCTCAGCCCTAAGTAATATATTAGCATTATCAATCTGTTCAATTTGATAGGGCTTTTTGTAGGAGGCAGGATAAAAGAGCACATTCTTTTTAGAATAGTCAAGGTCTTGTTCTGAAAACATTTGTTCAATATCGTTGCAAAAGTAAGCTGCCCTTTCCTTATCGGGCATTATGATAAGATGAGTAAACTCTTTGGACAAAGAAACAGAAGTAGCAACACAAAGGCTCATACTACTTCCTGCCAAAGATTGAATATTTAGTCTTGCTCCATTAGAGGTAATTTTTCGGAGTATATCAATGTATTTAGGATGCTTAGAGTACCTATCTAATAATTCTTTCACTCTGCAAAATTACAAAAGAAGAAATATCTATCCAATAAATCTAAAACTTTTTAAAATGAAATAAGGAAAGAATTTACTGAAACTTGATTCTAAAAAATTAGAATCAAAAGACAAAAAATTAAAACTAAGATTCATTTTTCTGAAATCAAGATTCATTTTCTTTAAACAATATTTGATTTCCATAAATCATCTATTTTACTACATCTTTTAATCTCTTAATGTAGTTTTGATTGGTTTTTGAGAGATTATTTGTAGATTTGCATTCTAAAATCTTTGATTACTTAATGGAATTTTAGGTTTTATTTATTATGATTTATAATTAAACATTGATATGCTATGAAAAGAAAACTTTTTTTATTTACTACTTTACTGGGGCTTTTGCTTCCAATGGTTTCATTGGCTGATGAAGGGATGTGGCTTCCACTTCTTATCCAAAAGAAAGAAGCAGATATGCAGAAAAATGGAATGAAAATTACTGCAAAAGATATTTATGATGTGAATAACGCTTCTTTGAAAGATGCCATTATGCTTTTTGGCTCGGGATGTACAGGTGAGTTTGTTTCTAACGAGGGTCTTTTGCTAACAAATCATCACTGTGGTTATAGTTATATTGTTCGCCAAAGTACGGTTGAAAGAGACTATTTGACTAATGGCTTTTGGGCTATGCAAAAAACAGAGGAGCTCCCTTGCAATGGGCTTTCCATTACTCAGCTTGTTTATATGGAAGATGTTACTGATAGGGTACTTGATGGCATAACTAATAAAATGAGCGAGAAGGAAAGAGCAGAGGTTGTAGAAAAAAACATTAAGGAAATAACTCAAAAGGCTACCGAGAATACTCATTATGAAGCCATAGTGAAACCTTTTTATTATGGAAATCAATACTTCCTTTATGTTAATGAGGTCTTTACTGATATTCGTTTGGTTGGGGCTCCTCCTTCCAATATTGGAAAATTTGGGGGCGATACTGACAATTGGATGTGGCCTCGTCATACGGGAGATTTCTCTATTTTTAGGGTGTATGCCGACAAGGATAATAAGCCTGCCAAATATTCAAAAGATAATGTGCCGTTTAAGCCTAAGAAGTTTTTAAAAATTAATTTACAAGGGCTAAAAGAGGGTGATTTTACTTTTGTGTTTGGTTATCCTGGAACAACTCAGCAGTTCTTGACTTCTTTTGCTGTTGATAGGGTTATGAATTATGAAGACCCTGCACGCATAAAGGTTAGGAAGTCAAGGCTTGATGTTTATAATGCGGCAATGAATGAAAGTTCTGCTCAACGTTTGCGTTATGCAGCAGGAGTTGCAGGTATTGCTAATGGTTGGAAGAAATGGATTGGAGAGGTTAGGGGTTTGAAAAGATTGAATGCAGTTGAAAAGAAAAAAGATTTTGAAAGGGAGTTTAATCTTTGGGCTAATGTTACTACTCAAAGAAAAGAGGATTACGGGGGTTTGATTAACTCTTTTGAGAAATTATATTCGGAGAGTTCTAAGTTGGAGATGTCTTATTTGTATTTAACAGAAGCTGTTTTGGCTTCTGATTTGATGAAGAATGCTCGTTTGGTTCTTTCCGTTATTAATAATGATAAGAAAGATAATTTAAGTAAGGAGGCTTTGCAAGAGCAAGCAGACAAAACTCTTGATAGATTGGAGAAGTATTTTAATAATGATTATCAAAGGCATATAAAGGTTGATAAGGCTATATTTATTGAGACTATGAAAATATTTTATAATGACTTTGCTAAGCTCAACTATCCTTGGATTAGGGAAAAGATAGACCTTAATCATAAGGGTAATGTAGAAAGTTATTTCGCTTATGTATATGATAATTCATTTCTTTCTAACTTGAAGTCTTCTCAAAAGCGTTTGAAGAAATTCAAACCCAATAAGGCATTAGAAGACCCTGCTATTGAACTTCTCTCATCTATTTGGGAAGTTGTTATTGATAAAAATGTTCCTGTTTTGATAGATGTTGATAATAAGATTGATAGTTTGTATAGAATTTATGTTAGAGGTATTATGGATATGAATTCTGCAAAGGAGTTTTATCCTGATGCTAATCTTACTTTAAGGGTGGCTTATGGAAATATTAAAACATATAAACCAAGAGATGGGGTTACTTATCTAACTCATACAACTATTGATGGTATAATGGAAAAAGAAAATCCTGAGATATATGATTATGTTGTTGAGAAGAGGCTTAAAGAGCTTTATAATAATAAAGACTATGGCATTTATGCAAATGAGAAGGGCGAAATGCCTATTGCTTTTATTGCTTCCAATCACACAACGGGAGGCAATTCAGGTTCTCCTGTTTTAGATGCTAATGGTAATTTAGTTGGAATTAATTTTGATAGGAATTGGGAAGGGACAATGAGCGATATTATGTATGATGCTGACCAGTGTAGAAATATTTCTATTGATATTCGTTATTGCTTATTTATTATTGATAAATTTGCAGGGGCTAAAAATATTATTGACGAGCTTACAATCGTTAAGTAGAAATAAAAAAATAATAGATAATATAAAGAAAACTGATGAAGATATCTTATAACTGGCTTAAAGATTATGTGCCAACTAATCTTAGTGTTGAGAAGGTTGCAGACTTACTTACCTTTGGGGGATTGGAAGTTGAAGCTATTGAAGTTGTTGAAACAATTAAAGGAGGTTTAAATAATTATGTTGTTGGTAAGGTCTTAACCTGCGAAAATCACCCTGACTCCGACCATTTGCATATAACAACTGTTGATGTTGGAGAAGAAAGAGCATTAAATATTGTTTGTGGAGCTGCTAATGTTGCAAAAGATCAAATGGTTATTGTAGCAAAGATTGGAGCAAGGGTCTATACTTCGGAAGAAGAATTCTTTGAGATTAAGAAGACTAAACTTCGTGGCAAAGAGAGTGAAGGAATGATTTGTTCGGAGAAAGAGCTTCAAATAAGCAATAATCACGAAGGTATTTTGGTAATTAATGATAATAATATTAAGATAGGCACTGCGGCAAAAGAGTATTTTAAGGTTCAGGATGATTATGTTCTGGAAATAGGGCTTACGCCTAATCGTTCGGATGCTGCATCACATATTGGAGTAGGAAGAGACTTAGTGGCACTTATTCAAGCAGGATTAAAAGAGGACATACAATTAAATATACCAAGTATTGATAAGTTTAAGATTGATAATAAAGAAAGAAAGGTTGAGATTATTACTGATTCGGAAATCTGCCCTCGTTATTCTGGAATTACAATATCAAATATTGAAGTAAAGGACTCTCCTTCTTGGCTTGCAGATAGGTTGAAGCTAATAGGTATAAGGCCTATTAATAATATTGTAGATATAACTAATTATGTGTTGTTTGAAATAGGACAACCTCTTCATGCTTTTGATTTAGATAAAATTGAAGGCAATAAAATTGAAGTTAAAACCTTAGCAAAAGGAACTAAATTTACAACACTTGATGGCATTGAAAGAGAACTTGATGGTAGTGAGGTCATGATTTGTAATGCCAAAGAGGGAATGTGTATGGGAGGAATTTATGGAGGATTAGACTTTGGTGTTAGTAAAGATACAAAGAATATATTTCTTGAGAGCGCTTATTTTAATCCTGCTACTATTAGAAAAGCCTCTAAGCTACATACTTTAAAAACAGATGCTTCTTTCCGTTACGAAAGAGGAACTGACCCTAATATTACTATTTATGCTCTTAAACGTGCAGCACTACTTATTAAAGAACTTGCAGGTGGAGATATTAGTTCTGATATTATTGATGTTTATCCTAAGACAATAAAACCTTATGAAATAGATGTTACATATAATAATATGTATAGTCTTATTGGTAAAACAATAAGTCCTGAAATAATAAAGACTATACTTAAATCTTTGAATATTTCTATCTTAGAAGAAACGGAGCAAGGTTTAAAGCTAAGTGTTCCTACAAATAAGGTTGATGTTTTAAGAGAGTGTGATATTGTTGAAGAGGTACTCAGGATTTATGGCTATAATAATATTGAAACTCCCGCAAATATTAAGAGTAGTCTTTCATATAATCAAAAGCCTAATTCAGAGAAAATACAAAACATAATCTCTGATTTGCTTGCTGCAAATGGATTTAATGAAATAATGAATAACTCTTTGACTAAGGTTGAATACTATGAAAATAATCTTGACTTCCCTATTGATAAATCTGTAAGTATCTTAAATGCACTTAGCAAAGACTTGGGTCTTATGCGACAAACTCTTCTTTATGGTGGATTGGAAACTATATCATATAATATTAATCGTAAAACAAATAATATTAAATTGTTTGAGTTTGGAAATTGTTATAATAAGAACTTAGATTTATTTGATAGTGATAATATAATCAAACGTTATAATGAGGAGAAGCATTTAATCCTATTAATCACAGGCAACAATCACTCTGACTCATGGCAAAAGGAAGAAGAAAAGATAGATTTCTATTATTTAAAGAATATGGTGATGAATATCTTTGACCGACTAAGAATAGACATTGCAAGATACTTATTAGAAGATATATCATTAAATTATTTAGAAGGCTTATCATTAATTAATAGAGACAACAAAAGAACTATTGCATCGTTTGGAAAACTAAATAATAGTATTGCAAAACAATTTGATATAAAACAAGATGTTTATGTTGCAGACTTTAATTGGAGCTTAATTTTAAAAGCTCTTTCCAATAAGGAAATAAAATATGAAGAAGTTTCTAAGTTCCCACAGGTAAAAAGAGATTTGGCGTTGGTTTTAGATAAGAATATAAGATTTTCAGACATAGAAACATTAGCCTATCAAACGGAAAAGAAATTCCTTAAACGCAATATTGCTTTGTTTGATGTTTATGAAGGGGATAAACTCCCACAAGGTAAAAAGCAATATGCGTTAAGGTTTACTTTGCAAGACAAAGAAAAAACTCTAACAGATAATCAGATTGATGCTATTATGAAGAAGCTATTAAAGAGTTTTGAAGACAAACTTGGAGCCTCTCTAAGATAAGAACATTTATTAATACTGTAATGAATAAAGAGAAATCACTATTGGAATATGATGTAAAAATTCTTTTAGCTCTTGCAAAAACATTGCAAGGGGATAAGATTTTCTTTAAGTTCTTAGCAGAAAACGGATATAAAGAACTTGCAGCTTGGTCAAATGCAATTAGAGGAGATGTTGAAGCATTGAAATGGTTATTAACAAGTGGACACACAACTTTGGGCGTATTGAGTAATGCTATTGATGGGGAGAAAAAAGCTGTTCAGTGGATTGAAAACTCAAAGGATGAGTTTCTAATTAACTTTGCAGCAGCTTGCAGAGGAAGTAAAGAAGGTTATATGTGGTTTAAAAAAAATAATTTACAGATATTCATTTATATGATTACAGAGATAAAAGAAATATTAAAAGTGCAGATGAAGGAAAACCTTTTCTGGTATAAATGGAGATAATATTATACAAGCTAATGAATAAAGAAAAATATTTTTCAGGCAAATACTTTAATGATACAATAAGCAGCACAATACTATTTATTTTAGCATACCTATTTGTGCTTTATGTATCATTATTTTCAACAGCATTTATTGCATTTACCAATCATTTAGATATACCATTGCAAATAGATAAAATTGATTTTGATAGGGCAATATCATCAAACCATTCAATATGGGACTCATCAGAAAATATATTTGTAATCTTCTCTTTTGCACCTTTAATAATCTTTATTTTAGGACTACTATCCCTAATGCTAACCCATAAGTATAATAAAAAAGCCTTTGGAGTATTCCTATTCTGGGTAATATTCCATTGTATAATGAGGTTTTTCGGAGATTTTATATTTGGACATATATTTGGGCTTTGGTCATCAAATCTTGTCTCAGACTTTATGGGGCTAACCTATCAAAATATTTATCTAAAACTTTTCTTTATTGCTCTTTCGTTAGTAGGAGCATTATTTTCCCCATTAATACTTACTCCATTAATACATGCATTCTTTAACCCCATTAATAATAACATAAAGCAAGGATTAAAAAACAATTTCATAATACCCATAAGCATAGGTTTAATAGTTATATTCTTATGGTTCCTACCCTTCATTAATATAAATGAAATAGGAATATTCATACTTATTATAGTAGGTATATATCTATTTTGTCGCTTTATCAATAAAAAGTATAGGTCTTTAAATATTGAAGAACAACAAACGCAAAACCAAGGTTATAATATTCAATTAAGTCTTATTGCTGTTATTATCTTTACAGTTATTCTTATATTGGCAAAAATTATTCTGACACAAGAGATTGTTCTTAGAAGTTCAGCATTTAGAAGAGAGCAGCTTGATAATATCTTTTATTCCTCTTTAATAACTGGATTAAGTTTAGCATTTCTTTTATCTATTGGATACTTAGTTTATAATAGAAATAAGAAGAAAGAAAAGGCAAATAAATACTTAGAAGAAGTCTTTAAAACTTCCCAAGAACAAAAAATGGACCCTAAAATGTTGGAAGGAACAAAATGGGATTACCAATCCTCAATCCAAGAAACTGCCCAGAAGTATAATAACTCGGAAGATTAGCTTAAAAAAAGACGAGAATCCAAATCAAAAGACAAAAAACTCAAATCAAATACTAATTTATTAGAATCAAGTTCTATTCTCTTAGAATCAAATTCTAATTATTCTTTATTTCTTTTCGGTACTTGCCTGGTGATATCCCTTTCTTGTTTTTAAAGACTCTATAAAAAGAACTCTCACTTAAAAATCCTGACATTTCGGATATTTCTGCTATACTCAATTCTTTATTCTTAGGATTATTTAGAAGTTCTTCTGCATATTCTATCCTATAATCGTTTATTAGGTCAGCAAAATTCTTTTTAAATTCATCGTTTACAATATTAGATATATAAGTACGGTTCGTTTTAGCAATTAAAGATATATCCGAGATACGCAAATCGGGGTTCTTGAATATCTTATCTTTTTCCAAAAGAGAAAGAATTTCTTTCTTAATATCTGATGAACTCTTCTGTCTTGATTCGGCAGTTTGCGTTTTCTCCTTTTGCTCTGAATTGATTATATCTTTATGGAAATGTTCTATATTAAAATTCTGCTCATACCCAACATAACCTATCCCAAAAAGGAATGAGGAATGTAGGATTGCAGGCAAAATAACTAAGAGTTTATTATCAATAAAACTTGATTTCCCGACAATTGCAGATAGCATTGAGACAATTGCAGCAAAGACAAAAACCGATAAAAGCCATTTAATAGGGGTTAAATCCTTACCTCCTATATCCGAATAGTAGTTTTGAATGGTTTTATTGTAGGAAAGAATGTTTCTGTATCCAAAGTAAATACAAAGAAATACTTGTATTACAAATATTATTTTAAAGAGTATGTGTTTTATATTTTGCAATTCTATTATAAATGGATAAGGGCTACCTGCTGGGTAAGGTTCATGATACATTATATTGTGAATATATATAGTTTTTTCGGAAGGCGACATAGCAAAATAGAGTATCCAAGAGAATAGAGATAGGATTAGTGAAGGGAGAATAATCCAAACATATTTCCAATTAATCTTTGTGTCTTTTGTTAAAAGTCTTATGTAGTAGGCATACAAAGGATAAACGGCAAGAGAGGTAAAGACCCAAATGTTTTCCATAAAAGCGTATAACTCATATTGGAAATTGAAATAAATAGCGTGAGATAAATAGTTTATAAATGCAATAGAGAGGAAAAATGCTAAGAACCTTTTGGAAAGGTTACTTTGTTTGGAGTTAATCAATAATAGTATAACCCAAAAGAAACAAACCAACATCGGAAGAGTTGAAAAAAACGAAATTGTCATTATTTATACTTATTTCTTGGTGCAAAGATATAGTTTTTTACGATTTGAGAGAAAATTTGTACATTTTAAGAGAGATTGGGGGGACTATTATATTAAATTTGCACAAGTAATGATTAAACCTGCTGGCTACAGAATAAATAATGCCATAAATATTATGAAAAGTATTATCTCCTTTAGATTTAAGAATGCACTAACTTTTATTATTGTTATATGTGCATTATCTATAGGCTTTTCTGCCTGTAGTGATGATGAAGAACCCACCACCACAACACCAACAGCAAAGGTGTTGAGTAATTATTTTATTATTCAAGATGCAAGTCTTGTTCAAGGAGCAATTCCTTCAAATCCTAATGGAAGAAATCTTGGACAAGTATCTATTAATGCCAATGCAATTGCAGGAGGAACGTCAATTATTTCATTAAACTCCCAAGATAACATTCAAAAGCTCTATGTAAGTGTAAAAGGAGCTAATTCATATTACTCAATTACTCCTACATTGCAAAAGAATACAATTTTTGACTTTGTTCTGCTTTTTAGTCAAAATCTTTCAGATCCATACTTTGAACTACAAATTACTGCTTTGTTTGATGATGGAACAACTTCACCAATTTACACGACAAGAGTTACAATAATATCAGCTGGAACAGGTGGTTTACAAATTAGTCTTTCTTTTGATAACGAAAAAGATATAGATTTATATGTAGTTCAACCTGATGGAGAAGTTATTTACTATGGAAATCAAGGAGAAGAAATTTATGATACAATAACAGGTGAATATATTTATGCTTGGGGATTAGATTTAGACTCTAATCCTGGATGTTATATCGATAGTATTAATAATGAAAATGTTTTTTATCCAACAGAATATATCCAAGCTGGTACCTATCAAGTTTGGGTTAATATGTATGAAAATTGCGACGAATCAATACCTACAAATTGGGCAATAACTGCTCTAAAAGCAGGACAATTAGTAACTCCAACTTATGGAAATAATCCAGCTATAGGAGTTTATCCAATTGGAGAACCAAGTAATGGAATTGGCTCTGAATTAACAGGAGCATTAAAAGTTATGGAATTTACCATGACAGGAATAACTCCTCAACCAACAAAGATTAAAAAATCTTCTCCACTTTCTCCTTCAGCAAAAATGAAATTACAAAGAGTAGGAGTAAAGTAGAAATTGTATATTATTGAATAATCGATAATATAATTTTAATAATTTTCAATGTTTCAAGACGACCTTATTAGCCCTAAAAAGCTTCTGAGGTTGTTTTGTTTTATCCCCTTACCAAATATTTATTATGCTTTAATAATGTTTTAATCTACCTCAATAACTATAATCAAAAAAATACAAGTTACATTTTTTGTTTATCATTTTTAATACGAAAATAAGTCAATCATAATTGAAAATAAGTCAATCATAATTGAAAATAAGTCCCTCATATTACCAAATAAGTCCCTTATATTTTCAAATAAGTCCCTTATATTTTTATTTTTGATGGACTTATTTTTGATTATGATTGAGTTTTTTTATTCTAAGGTTAGTATATTGATATAGGTAATAATCTTGAAAATACAACTTTTGGGGAATTGAATCCGAAAAAGTTGTATTTTTATCTTTAATTCTTATTATTTTACTTTTCTTTTATCTCTACTCTTAGAATTTATTATTAATTTTGTTCTTTAAATTAAAATACAACTTATATATGTCAAAGAAAGTACTTTGTTTGGGAAATGCCTTAGTGGATATTATAACTCAATTGGAATCGGATTCTATTTTAGAAACTCTTAATTTACCTAAGGGTAGTATGCAATTAGTTGATAGTGATGTTTCGAAAATGGTTCAAAATGCTACTTCAGAATTAAAATCTTCACTTCAAACTGGAGGTTCGGCTGCAAATACTGCTAATGGTATTGCCAATTTGGGAGTTGGTTCAGCTTTTATAGGAATGGTAGGAGAGGATAAGTTGGGAGAATTTTACATTAATGATATAGTAGAAAATTCAATTGAACCTCGTTTTTTCAAAAGTAAAAATACTTCAACTGGATGTGCTGTTGCTTTGGTCTCAAAAGACGGAGAGAGAACATTTGCTACTTATTTGGGTGCAGCGATTGAGCTTAATGCTGATTTGCTGACCAATGAGCTTTTCAAAGGTTATGATTATTTTCATATTGAGGGTTATTTGATTGTTAATCATGCATTGATTAGAAAGGCAATTGAGTTGGCAAAGCAAGAGGGTTTAAAGGTTTCAATTGACTTTGCGAGCTATAATGTGGTTGAGGAGAATTTGGAATTTTTGAATGATATTTGCAGGAATGTTGATATTATCTTTGCAAATGAACAAGAGGCTCAGGCTTTTACTAATAAGAATGCTGAGGAATCGCTTGAAATTATTTCAAAAATATGTGAGATTGCTGTTGTGAAGATTGGTAAAAAAGGTTCGTTGATTAAGTCAGGCGACAAGAAGGTTGTTATTGGAAAGAGAGAAAGAACCTGTGTTGATACTACCGGTGCTGGAGATATGTATGCTGCTGGTTTCTTGGCTGGATTATGTATGGGAAAAGGCTTGGAGGATTGTGGACAAATGGGCAGTATTTTGGCTTCTGAAGTTATTGAAGTATATGGAGCTAAGATGGATAGCACAGCTTGGGAAAGAATAAGAAAAGAAATTGAACAAATTAGGAGTAATGGACATTTTTAATGGTTTTTTTTAGACGTTAGTCTCTAATGGACATTTTTAATGGTTTTTATTTTTCCACTTTTGTTATTCATTTGATTTTATTTTGTTCTTTTGCAGAATCTGTTTAAACGGAAATAGGCTCTGCTGGGGAGCAACCTATCAGGGATAAAACAGATGGATGACGAAAACGTCAATATCTAAGGGTTTTGTTTTATCAAAGCCCTTTTGACATTTTTAGAATCCCCTATGCCTTTAAAAACCCATCAATAAACTTCTTCTTCCGCTTTAATGACAGCCCATTGTGATTTCTTAGCTTGTTC